>JBHJOA010000020.1:0-28897 GCA_050330205.1 Kiloniellaceae bacterium | reverse complement strand
GAGATCCGCTACTTCGACATCGAGGGCAAGCTGACCGGCCTGAAGTCCAAGGCGATGACCAGCCCCTGCGGCAAGATCCGCATCCCGATCAACGAGAGCGCCGACGACAAGTCGCAGATTGCCGAGTACCTGGAGCAGTACAAGGGCGAGGGCATCCAGCACATCGCCCTGGGCAGCGACGACATCTACGCCTCGGTGGAGAGCCTGAAGCAGAAGGGTGTCGTCTTCCAGGAAGGCGTGCCGGAAACCTACTACGAGCAGGTCGACCGCCGGCTGCCGGGCCACGGCGAGGACCTGAAGCGCCTCGCCGCCAACAGGATCCTCATCGACGGCGCGCCGACGGAAGACGGCGGGCGCCTGCTGCAGATCTTCACCAAGAACGTGATCGGCCCGGTGTTCTTCGAGCTGATCCAGAGGAAGGGCGACGAGGGCTTCGGCGAAGGCAACTTCCAGGCGCTCTTCGACTCCATCGAAGAAGACCAGATCCGCCGTGGCGTGCTGAAGGCCGAAGGCTGATCTTCCTAGTTCGACGGGGAGGGGATTTAAGGGTTCGGTAAGGGCCGGGGTGCCAAGCTCGGCCCCGAGGTCGGTGCCGATTCAGGTGATCGTTGCTTCCCCTGCGAAGGGAGGGAGAGAGATCATGGGCCCGGAAACCAGCAGCAAGACCACCGCGTACGAATCGAAGGTCCCCGATGCCCGGGGGATCATCTCCTACACGGACGAAGAGAATGCCGTGTGGCGCGACCTGCGCGCGCGCCAGGCAAAGCTGCTGCCCGGCCGCGTCTGCAACGCCTTCCTGAAAGGTATCGATCTACTGGAGCTGCCGCCGGACCGCGTGCCGCAGCTGAAGGAAGTCAATGCGCGGCTTCAGGAGATCAGCGGCTTCGGCGTCGCGCCGGTGCCGGCGCTGATCTCGCCCAAGCGCTTCTTCACCCTGCTGGCGGAGCGCAGGTTTCCCGCCGCCACCTTCATTCGCCGGCGCGAGGACTTCGACTACCTGCAGGAGCCCGACGTCTTCCACGAGATCTTCGGCCACTGCCCGATGCTGACCCTGCCGACCTACGCCGACTTCCTGCAGAAGTACGGCGAGACGGCCCTGCGGCTGGACAAGTCGTACCTCTGGATGATGCAGCGGCTGTTCTGGTTCACCGTCGAGTTCGGCCTCATCGAGACGGAGGAGGGCACCCGCATCTACGGCGCCGGCATCGCCTCTTCGGCCGGCGAGACGCCCTACGCCGTGGAGAGCGCCAGGCCGGAGCGCCGGCCCTTCGACGCGATGACCGTGTTCCGCACGCCCTACCGCATCGACATCTTCCAGACCGTCTATTACGTCATCGACAGCGCCAGGCAGCTCTACGACCTGGTGTCCAGCGACCTGGTGCCGATCATGGACGAGGCTCGGCGCCTCGGCTCCCTGCCGCCCACCTTCCCGCCGAAGGAAGCGGAGGCGGGAGCGGCGTAGGCGGCCGCGCGGCCTTGCTCCCGGGGACGTTCGAGGGCATATACGAAACAGCAGCGGTTCCCGAGGGCCGTTGCCCCGCCCGGGCAAGCCGGGCGGCCGGGGTTCCTTTCCGGCCGACCGTCAACTCATATCAGCCGAGACAACGAGGCGCCGGCGGCGCCGCCGCGGCCGTCGCCGGAGGATGTTTCGCAGCCTTCATACCAGGGAGAAAGCGCAATGCAGGAGCTTGCAGGAAAAGCCGCCGTCGTCACCGGGGCCAGCAGGGGCATCGGCGCGGCGACTGCCGAGGAGCTGGCCCGCCAGGGCGTGTCGGTGGTGCTGGCCGCGCGCAGCCGCGATGAGATCGAGGCGCTGGCGGCAAGAATTGTGGACGCCGGTGGCAAGGCCAGCGCGATCGCCTGCGACGTCAGCCGCTACGCGGACGTCGCCGCCGCCGTGGAACATTGCCGGACCGCTTACGGGCGCCTCGACATCCTGGTCAACAACGCCGGAGTCATCGAGCCCATCGCCCGGCTGGCGGACTCCGATCCGGCGGCCTGGGATCTCGCGGTCGATATCAACGTGAAGGGCGTCTACCACGGGCTGCGCGCGGCGCTCCCGGTCATGCAGGCCGAGGGCGGCGGCGTCGTCGTGAACATCAGCTCCGGCGCCGCCACCAGCGCACTGGAAGGCTGGAGCCATTACTGCGCGACCAAGGCGGCCGTGCTGATGCTGACCCGCTGCGCCGACAAGGAATACGGCGGCAAAGGCATCCGCGTCGTCGGCCTCAGCCCCGGAACGGTCGCCACCGACATGCAGGTCGTCATCAAGGCCTCGGGCATCAACCCGGTGAGCCAGCTGGACCCCTCGGTGCACATCGCTCCCGCTTGGCCGGCGCGGGCTGTCGCCTGGCTGTGTACCGAGGAAGCGGCCGAATTCGCCGGTACCGACTTCTCGCTGAAGACCGAAGAAAACCGCCGGCGTGTGGGGCTGGCATCTTGACCTTCGCTACCCGACCGGCCACTACCCGACCGACTGGCCGATGGTCTTGCCTCGGCACCGGAACCTGATGCGCTCGTCGTTGCCGACCGTGTGAGGCCGGTTCAGAACAGCAGGTCAAGCGGCAGGTGGTAGTAGAGGTTCAGCACCTCGGTGCCCGGGTTGTCGCTGCCGAGGTGGGCGTTGGAGAGGTGGCTGAAGGCGACTGAGAGGCGCGAGCGGTTCTCGAACTGGTAGCCGAGTTCCACCTGGCTGCGGAACTCCACCACGTGGCCGAGATCCTTGCCGCTGCCGCGGGACCACAGGCCCGGCGCGAAGCTGCCGGTCAGGACGACGCTGTCGAAGAAGGTGATATCGACCAGCACGCCGACGCCGCCCCAGACGCTGCCGTCGGAGGTGACCTCGAGGCCGCCCCAGGGCATCAGCCAGAGGAAATCGTCGCCGTGACGGTATTCCAGGCGGAAGTCGACCGCCTCGTCGTCCTGCAGGTTGAAATCGTACCAGCCGACGCCGCCGCTGATCACGGCCGGCGTGTCATTGAGCGCGACCTGGGCTGCCGCACGCTCGCCGGTCGTAAAGGACAGCGCGCATACCAGCGCGGCCAACAGCGCCAAGCGTTTCATTGTTACGATTCCCCCGAACCAGATTCGGCCGTCTGGCGGCCGCAGGGTGGTGATTCTCGCCGAAATCCCGCGCCAGGGCAAGGCAAAGGCTGAACCGGGTGCGGCACGGCGGCCCGGCCGTTTTTAGTAGAGGTTTTCCAGGAGGTCGCCGTAGGCCGCCTTGATCTTGTGGCGGCGGATCTTCATGGTCGGCGTCATCATGCCGTTGTCGACCGAGAAGGCTTCGGGCGCCACGGCGAAGCGGCGCACCTTCTCCAGGGTCGAGAGGTTGGCGTTCACCCGGTCGACCACCTGGGAGAGCGCGGCGCGGAAGTCGGCGTCCTCGCGCAGTCCGGCAAGGTCGCGCGGCTTGCCGTTGCCTCGGCACCAGTCAGCGACGAACTCCTCGTCCGGCACCAGCAGGGCGACCAGGTGCGGGCGCTTATCGCCGAAGACCATGGCCTGCTGAATCTCGCGCTGCAACGTGAGGAAGCCCTCGACGCGTGCCGGCGAGACGTTGTCGCCGCCGGAGAACACGATGATGTCCTTCTTGCGGTCGGTGATCTTCAGATAACCGTCGTCGTCCAGTTCGCCGATGTCGCCGGTGTGCAGCCAGCCGTTCTGCAGGGCCTGGCGCGTTGCCTCCTCGTCGTTCCAGTAGCCGGTCATCACCAGTTCGCCGCGCACCAGGATCTCGCCGTCCCCGGCGATCTTCACCTCGACGCCCTCGAAGGGCGGACCGACGGTCTCCAGCTTCACCTTCCAGGGCGGATTGACGGAAACCACCGGCGCCGTCTCGGTCTGGCCGTAGCCCTGCAGGATCGGCAGGCCGAGGGCGGTGAAGAAGAGGCCGATGTCGTAGTTGAGCGCCGCGCCGCCCGAGACGATGGCCTTGATCCGGCCGCCGAAACGCTTGCGGATCTTGCCGCGCACCAGACGATCGACGACGAAGTCCTGGACACGCTCCCAGAGGGTCAGGCTCTTCGGGTCCAGGTAGCGCTTGCGGCCCAGCTCGACGGCCTTCTCGAACAGCCTTGCCTTCCAACCGCCCTGCTTCTCAACGCCGCGGCGGATGCGCAGATGCATCGACTCGTAGAGCCGCGGCACCGCGGTCATGATCGTCGGACGCGCCTCGCCGAGGTTCCGCAGCAGGTGATCGACACCCTCGGCATAGTATATCTCGGCGCCGATTGTGATCGGAAAGAACTGCCCGGCGGTATGTTCGTAGGCGTGTGAAAGCGGCAGGAAGGACAGGAAGACCTCGTGGCCCAGGCCGAGGCGCTCCAGCACCTTGTAGGCCCCCATGCAGTTGCACAGGATGGCGCCGTGGCTGAGCATCACGCCGCGCGGCACGCCGCCGGTGCCGGAGGTGTAGATGATGCAGGCGGTGTCGCCGCGCTCGGCCCGGGCGGCTACCTCCTCGACGTCGTCCGGCAGGTCGCGACCCTGCTTCAGCAGATCGTCCCAGCGGTGGATCGGCGTCGCTCCCGCCTGGGTCCGCCTCAGGTCCTCCATCGCGGCGACCCACTTGCAGGCCGGCGCGTCGAGCACCGCCGGCAGCAGGCGGTCGGCCAGAGCCTGGGTCGAGACGATTGCACCGACTGCGCCGCTGTCGGTCAGCACGTGGCGGTGGTCGCTGGTCAGCGCCGTCGTATAGGCCGGCACGGTGATGGCGCCGGCGGCGATGATCGCCAGGTCGGCGACCAGCCATTCCGGACGGTTCTCCGCCACCAGGACCACGCGGTCGCCGGGTTGCAGGCCGAGGCCGCGCAGGGCGCGGGACAGCACCTTCACCTGCTCGGCGATCTCGGTCCAGCTCTGCGGCCGGTAGCGGCCGTCCTCCTTGTGCCAGACGAAGGGGGCGTCCCGCAGCCGCGCGGCCTGGTCGAAGAAGGCCGCGGTCAACGAGCGGCAGGCATCGAAATCCATGCATCCTCCCAGTGGCCGGCCGCCTGGCCGCCCGATGCCGCCGCCCGGCTGCGGTCTACGGCCTTCCGGTTACGGCTTTGCACTTGGCGAGGCAGTATTTGCGGCCTATATCGCTAGGGGTCAAGACGTAGACTGACCCGCCGCCCGACCGAGAGCATGAGCAGGTAACCCTTTTGACCGCCAAATCCGCCGCCGACGAGGGCCTGGGCCAGCTGCCCACCTGGAACCTCTCCGACCTCTATTCAGGCCCCGACGCGCCCGCCTTGGCCGCCGACCTCGACGCCAGCGCCGGCAAGGCGAAGGCGTTCCGCGAGCGTTATGCGGGGCGCCTCGCAGACCTCGAGGGCGCCGGGCTGGGCACGGCCATCGCCGAGTACGAGGCGATCCAGGAAACTCTCGGCCGTGTCATGAGTTTCGCCCAGTTGGTCTATTCCGGCGACATGAGCGACCCCAAGGTCGCCCGCTTCTTCCAATCGATGCAGGAGCGCTGCACGACGATCTCCACCGACCTGGTGTTCTTTGCGCTGGAACTGAACAGGGTCGACGACACCGCGCTGGAAGAGAAGATGAGGGCGCCGGAGCTGGCGCGCTATGCCCCTTGGCTGCGTGATCTGCGCGCCATGCGCCCTTACCAGCTTGCCGACGATATCGAGCGCCTGCTGCACGAGAAGTACGTCGCCGGACGTGCCGCCTGGACACGGCTCTTCGACGAGACCATGGCCGGCCTGCGCTTTCCTTTCCAGGGCAAGGCACTGACCTCGGCCGAGATTCTCAACCGCCTGACCGAACGCGATCCGGCGGCACGGCGGGAGGCGGCGAAGTCGCTGGGCAAGGTGCTGGGCGAGAACGCGCGGGTTTTCGCGCTGATCACCAACACCCTGGCCAAGGACAAGGAAATCGACGACAAGTGGCGCGGTTTCGCGCGCCCGGTGTCCTCGCGCAACCTCGCCAACTTCGTCGAGGACGAGGTGGTGGATGCCCTGGTGTCCTCGGTGCAGGCGGCCTATCCGCGCCTGGCGCACCGCTACTACGCCCTGAAGGCGCGGTGGTTCGGCGGCGAGACGCTGCCTTACTGGGACCGTAACGCGCCGCTGCCCGACGACGACGACCGGGTGATTCCCTGGAAGGACGCCCGCCGCCTGGTGCTCGACGCCTATGCCGAGTTCTCGCCGGCGCTGGCGGCCATCGGCAAGCAGTTCTTCGATCTCTCCTGGATCGACGCGCCGGTGCGGCCGGGCAAGGCGCCGGGCGCATTTGCCCATCCCACGGTGCCTTCGGCGCATCCCTACCTTCTGCTGAACTACCAGGGCCGCACCCGCGACGTCATGACCCTGGCCCATGAGCTCGGCCACGGTGTGCACCAGGTGCTGGCGGGGCCGCAGGGTCACCTGATGGCGGACACGCCGCTGACCCTGGCGGAAACCGCCTCGGTGTTCGGCGAGATGCTGACCTTCCAGGCCATGCTGCGGGCGGAGACGGACGCCCGGCGGCGCAAGGTCATGCTCGCCTCCAAGGTGGAGGACATGCTGAACACCGTGGTGCGGCAGATCGCCATGCACGCCTTCGAGACGAAGGTCCATGCGGAGCGGCGCGAGGGTGAACTGCTGCCGGAACGGCTCGGCGAGATCTGGCTCGAGACCCAGCGCGAGAGCCTGGGCCCCGCCATCGTGTTCGACGACGACTACCGCAGCTTCTGGGCCTACATCCCGCACTTTGTCCACGTGCCCTTCTATGTCTACGCCTATGCCTTCGGCGACTGCCTGGTGAACTCGCTCTATGCTGTCTACGAAGGCGCCTCGGCGGGCTTCGCGGAGAAGTACCTGGACATGCTGCGTGCCGGCGGCAGTAAGCGCCACAAGGAGCTGCTGGCGCCTTTCGGCCTGGACGCCTCGGATCCGGCCTTCTGGCAGCGCGGCCTCGGCGTGGTCGAGAGCTTCATCGTCCAACTGGAAGCAATGGACTAGGCGAGCCCCGGCCGGACTGACATGGCTCAAGGCACCTGCTGCGCCTTTGCGGTTTGCTGCGCTCCGAACCTGAACTGTCCCTGATCGCGGAGGCCGACGTGACGGCGAAACGCAAGCAGCCCCGCCTGGTCGCCAGCGGCGGCAAGGCCCTGCGCGAGCCTTTGACGCCTGTCGAGGAGGATACCTCGAACCGGACCGAGGCACCCGACCTCGCCCGCCTGCCCGACGTGCCCGGTTACAGCGTCGGCGGCGAGGTGGCGCCCGCACCGCCACCGTTGCCCGGGCTGTTCGGGGGAGATGCGGCGGACCGCCTGCTGCGCGCCGGAATGGCGCGCTTCACCGCGGGGATTTCTCCGGCCGCCGTGGGGCTCGCCTTCACCGACTGGTGGGTGCACCTGGCATCGGCCCCCGGCAAGCAGGCGCAGCTTGCCCAGTCGGCCTGGTCGAACGCCGCCAGGCTGGGGCTGGCGGCGGCACGGCGCGCCGCCGGCGGCGCGAGCGAGCCCTGCATCGCGCCGGAGCGCGGCGACAAGCGCTTCCAGGACCAAGCCTGGCGCCAGCCGCCCTACGACCTCTTCGTGCAGGGCTTTCTGCTCACCCAGCAATGGTGGCGGGAGGCCGCCACCGACGTGCGCGGTGTCTCCAGGCACCATCAGGAGGTGGTCGCATTCGCCACGCGCCAGCTTCTGGACATCTTTTCGCCTGCCAACTTCGTCGCCACCAACCCGCAACTGCTTCAGGAAACCCTGCAGCAGGGTGGCGCGAATCTCTACCGCGGCTGGCTGAACGCGCTGGAGGACGTGGAGCGCCGCATCGCCGGGCGCGGGCCGGCGGGCACCGAAGCCTTCCGCCCGGGCGTGAACCTCGCGGTCACTCCCGGCAAGGTAGTCTACCGCAACCGGTTGATCGAACTGATCCAGTACAGCCCGACGACGGAGCAGGTGCACCCCGAGCCGGTGCTGATCGTGCCGGCCTGGATCATGAAGTACTACATCCTCGACCTTTCACCGGAAAACTCGCTGATCCGCTATCTGGTCGGCCAGGGACACACGGTGTTCTGCGTGTCCTGGAAGAACCCCGACGCGGAGGACCGCGACCTCGGCATGGACGACTACCGCCGCCTGGGCGTGATGGCGGCGCTCGATGCGGTCAATGCCGTCGTTCCGGCGCGCAAGGTGCAGGCGGTGGGCTACTGCCTGGGCGGAACCCTGCTGGCCATCGCCGCCGCGGCCATGGCGCGCGACGGCGACGACCGCCTGAAGTCGATGACCCTGCTGGCGGCACAGACGGATTTCACCGAGGCCGGCGAGCTCATGCTCTTCATCGACGAAGCGCAGCTCGCCTATCTGGAGGACGTGATGTGGTCGCAAGGCTACCTCGACACCAGCCAGATGGCCGGCGCCTTCCAGCTGCTGCGCTCCAACGACCTCATCTGGTCGCGGCTGGTGCACGACTATTACCTCGGCCGGCGTGGTGACCAGACCGACCTCATGGCATGGAACGCCGACGCCACGCGCATGCCCTATCGCATGCATTCCGAGTATCTGCGCCGACTGTTCCTGAACAACGACCTGGCTCAGGGCCGCTATGAAGTCGATGGACGGCCGGTGGCGCTGACCGACATCCGGGTGCCGATCTTCGCCGTCGGCACCGCCAAGGACCACGTGGCGCCCTGGCGCTCGGTCTACAAGCTCGCGTTGCTGACCGATGCCGAGGTGACCTTCCTGTTGACCAGCGGTGGTCACAACGCGGGCGTTGTGACGCCGCCGGGCCACCCGCGCCGCATCTACCAGATCGGCCGGCTGGGCGACCACGAGACTTATGTTGATCCCGACCGCTGGCGCGCCAGCGCGCCGGTGCACAAGGGCTCCTGGTGGCCGGCCTGGCAGGACTGGCTGGCCCGGCAATCCGGTGCGCCTGCCGCGCCGCCGCCGCTCGGCAACCCCAAGGCCGGCTACATGCCCCTCGAAGACGCGCCCGGCCTCTTCGTGCACCAGGCCTGAAGGCGGGCTAAGCCGCGGTGGCGGCGATGTAGTCGGTGTGGACCCACCCGGTGGCGGTCGGCGGACCCTCGCCGCCCAGCACTTCGACGAAGCCCCACTTGCCCTGCTGCGACAGCAGCCGAAGCCGGGTACCGAGGGCGAGCGGCGCCTCCGGCAACAAGGCGCCGCCGGTGCTCGGGCTCTCGCGGATGTTGAGACGCGTGACGGTCTCGAAAGTCTGCGGCTCGTCCGCGCTCCGGCCCAGTACCGCCGAGCGGAAGCTTGACAGGGGAAAGGCCGGGCCGGGATCCGATTTGCGGTCCGGCGCGATGTCGTCGTGGCCGAGGACGTCGGTCAGGCGGTAGTGGCGGCAGATCGCGCTCGCGGCCTCCAGGGCGGCGGCGATCTGGGCTTCGCTGTAGGCCTGCCAGCCACGCCGCGCGCCGCCGTTCTTGTGGCGGGCCACCGTTACCTCGTCGTCCGGATAGGCGCGGCCGAACCAGGCGCACCAGCGCTCGCCTTGGCGGTCGAGCGGACCGGCGTTGTCCAGCTCGATGCCGATGGAATGGCTGTTGAGCCCGCTGAGACCCTGCCAGCGGCTGATGCCGGCGTGCCAGGCGACGCGGTTGAAGGGCACCAGTTGGGCGATGGCGCCGTCCCGGCCGATCAGCAGATGGGCGGAGGCCCCGGCATCGCGCCGGGTCATGTGGTTCAGGGAGCTGTCGAAGGAACTGCCGGCGGTGTAGTGCATGATCAGGAAGCGCGGCGAGAACTCCCCGCCGCGATTGGGGCTCTCGGCGTAGCGGACGGCTTCCCCGTTGTCGAAGTGCAGGCGATGGCGGCGGATCTGCATGGTGTTTCCTCCCCTTTGTACCGGCCCCTCGGCAGGCGAGGAACGAGTCTAGGGGGGAGGGCAGGGGGCTGCAATGCGGGCAAATGGCTGATCCTTGCTCCCTCTTGAGGCCGCGTGACGCCTATCACTGGACTTCTGGGGTGCCGCAGCCCACCTTCATGAGATGTCTCAGCACGAAAGCGATCGCGGCGACCGCGGGGAAGAGGATTTCGGCGACGAGGGCGCATCCAGCCTGTCTGGGCGCGCCCGCCGCTATGCCAGGGTCGGCTCCTCGGTCGGCGGCCTCGCCGCCCAGGTGGTCGGCGCCCGCTACCTCGGGATCGGGCTCGACCGCGGCAAGCACTCCTCCGAACTGAAGGCGGCGCTCGGCGGCCTCAAGGGCCCGCTGATGAAGGCGGCGCAGATCCTCGCCACCATCCCCGACGCCCTGCCGCGCGAGTATGCCGAGGAACTGCGCCAGCTGCAGTCCAATGCGCCGGCGATGGGCTGGGCCTTCGTGAAGCGGCGCATGCGCAGCGAACTGGGCGCCGGCTGGGAGCAGAAGTTTAAGGCCTTCGAGCGCGAGGCCGCGGCCGCCGCCTCGCTCGGCCAGGTGCACCGGGCCGTCAGCCTCGATGGCCGCGACCTCGCCTGCAAGCTGCAGTACCCGGATATGCTCTCTGCCGTCGAGGCGGACCTGCAGCAGCTGAAGGTTCTCTTCGGCATTTATCGGCGCTACGACCGCGCTATCGATCCTTCCAACATCTACCATGAGCTGGCCGACCGCCTGCGTGAAGAGCTCGACTACGCCCGCGAGGGCCGTCACATGCAGCTCTATCAGCAGATGCTGAAGGACGAGCCGGGCGTGCATGTCGCCGACCTGCTGCCGGACCTCTCCACCGCGCGACTGCTCACCATGACCTGGCTGGAAGGAAAGCCGCTGCTCGACTTCGCGAAGTCATGCGACGACGTGGAGCTGCGCAATGCCGTGGCGATGAACATGTTCCGCTGCTGGTACGTGCCCTTCTATTTCTACGGAATCATTCACGGCGACCCGCATCTGGGCAACTACACCATCCGCCAGGACGGCACGGTGAACCTGTTGGACTTCGGCTGTATCCGTGTGTTCAAGCCGAAGTTCGTAAAGGGTGTCATCGACCTTTACTTCGCGCTCGAGCGCGACGACCCGGAACTCGCCGTCGAGGCCTATCGCACCTGGGGCTTCACCGACCTCAGCAAGGACCTGCTGGCGGCCCTCAACCTCTGGGCCGCCTTCCTCTACGCGCCGCTCCTGGACGACAAGCCGCAGAAGATCATGGGCGAGCAGGGAAGCCTTTACGGAGCCAAGGTCGCAGGCGAAGTGCACAAGGAACTGCGCCGCCTCGGCGGTGTGCGCCCGCCGCGCGAGTTCGTGCTGATGGACCGCGCCGCCATCGGCCTCGGCTCGGTCTTCATGCACCTGGACGCCGAGATCAACTGGCACCAGATGTTCCACGACCTGATCCGCGACTTCGACGTCGATGCTCTGGCGAAGCGCCAGACCAAGGTGCTGAAGAGGCACGACCTCCCGATGGCGAGCTGAGCGCGCTACTCCGCCGCCTCGTCGCTGGCTTTCGCCGGCTCGGCGACCTTGCGGGACTGCAGCCAGGCGGGGAAGAAGCTGTAAGGATCGACCCGTGCCTCGGCATCGTAGGCGACGCCGTTATAGCGCAGCAGCTTCCCCAGTTCGCCGCTGTTGTAGGCGTCGAAGGTCTCGGTGCAGCCGCCGATGAACCTGCCGCCGACGAAGACCTGCGGGATGGTGCGGCAGCCGGTCTGCGCCGAGAGAACGGTGCGCACGCGTGGGCCAAGATTGCCGGCCTGCAGCGCCACCGAGTCGATATCGACCGAACGGTACTTGATGCCGAGCTTGGCGAAGAGCTTGCGCAGGGACCAGCAGAACTCGCACCACTCCAGGGCGAACATCACCACCGGGTGCTCCGGGTCGGCGAGGGCCCCGGCCAGGTAGGCTTCGGCTTCCGGATCCGGGTCTGCGGTCGGCGCGGCTACGGCCGCGGCCGGCATAGGCGCCGGAGGCGGCAGATCGAAGCGGCAGCTCGCCGTGGACTTCGAGATCTCCATCTCCTCCTCGTTCATGTCGACGCCGACATGCTCGAAGAGCACGGTGGAGAGGTAGCGCTCGCCGGTATCCGGCGCCATGAAGAGGATGTTGCTGCCCTTGGGCGCCGTGCGGGCGACCTCGAGGGCGCCGGCCAGGGTCGCGCCGGCGGTGATGCCGGTGAAGATGCCCTCCTGGGCCGCGAGGGCGCGCGAGAGGCGCAGGGCCTCGCTGCCGTTCACCGGAACGACGCGGTCGGCGTGATGCGCCTTCAGGGCGTCCTCGGTCAGCTTGGGGATGAAATCCGGGCTCCAGCCCTGCATCGGGTGCGGCCGTGCGGAGGGATGGCTCTCCGACGGCTTGCCGTCCGCGCCGCGCAGCTGGCCGATGCCGCTGCCCAGCACCTGGGCGTTGTCCGGCTCACAGAGGATGACCTGGGTCTTTGGGCTCTCGGCCTTCAGGACGCGGGCGACACCTTTCAGCGTGCCGCCGGTGCCGGCCCCGGTCACCCAGTAGTCGAGACCGATGTCGGCGAAGTCGGCCAGGATCTCGCGCGCCGTGGTGCGCGAGTGATACTCGGCATTGGCCTCGTTGTCGAACTGGTTACAGACAAACCAGCCGTGCCTTTCGGCCAGTTCGTTCACCTTCTTCAGCATGCCCATGCCGCGTTCCGCGGCCGGCGTCAGCACCACCTTGGCGCCGAGGAATCGCATCAGTTTGCGCCGCTCGATGCTGAAAGCCTCCGCCATGACGATCACCAGCGGGTAGCCCTTCTGCGCGCAGACCATGGCGAGGCCGATACCGGTGTTGCCGCTGGTCGCTTCGATCACCGTCTGGCCCGGCTTCAAGAGGCCGCGGCGCTCGGCGTCCTCGATGATGCCCAGCGCCAGGCGGTCCTTCACCGAGCCAAGGGGATTGAATGCCTCGAGCTTGGCGTAGAGGTTCACGCCCTCGGGGGCCAGGTGGTTGAGGCGCACCGCGGGCGTGTTGCCGACGGTCTCCAGGATGCTCTCGTATCGCCGTGTCATTTGAACCTTCCCTTCGATCAGAGGGGCCGCAGCAGCGGCAGCGCGTCGCGGACGAGGGCGGCGACCGGCCGCAACTCGGAGAACGCGCCACGGGCACGCGACTGGTTCAGGGTGCCGCAGAAAATGGCGTCACCCACCGGCCAGTATAGCATGAACGACTTCAGAAATCCGGTGTGACCCCAGAGTTCGCCGTAGCCGTCGAGCCCGAGCGCATCGAGATCGAAGCGGCGCAGGCCGAGCCCGTAGGACACGCCGGTCTCGCCGGTCGCCACCCAGGTCGTCATCTGGATGCGACTTTGCGGATTGCCGAAGATCCAGTCTTCGACCAGCGCGCGCAGGAAGCGCGCCAGGTCGCCGGCGGTGCTGACGAGGCCGCCGCTGCCCCAGTCGGCCGAGGTGCTCCTGAGGCTGCCGTAGTCGGTGTCGCCGGCGAAGGCGCGCGAGACCGGGCGCCCTGCCGCCACCGGGCGTGCCGGCTCGCGGTGCAGCATGAAAGTGTGGTCCATCCCCAGCGGCGCGAAGAGCCGCCGGCGCAGGGCGTCGTGGAGTGCCTCGCCGGTCACCGCCTCGGCGACCAGCCCGGCCAGCAGGAAGCCGGTGTCGGCATAGTGCCAGCCGGCACCCGGCGCGAAGCGGGCCGGGAGATTGGCCTTGGTCCAGGCGACCACCTCCAGCGGATCCCAGAGGCGGTCGGGATCGGCCGCCATCTCGGCGACGAAGGGCAGGGTGCCGTCGGCGCCGGGCGTGCCGTCGCCGAAGAAGTCGGCGACGCCGCTGGTGTGGCTCAGCAGCCGGCGCAGGGTGAGGGCGGCGCCGCAGTCGCGGCCATCGATCTCGTGCAGTCCTTGAGTGACCGCCTCAGGCAGGTAGGCGCCGATGCCGCCGTCGAGGTCGACCAGGCCTTCCTCGGCGAGCAGCAGGCAGAGCGTTGCCGTGAAGGTCTTGGTAATGCTGGCGATCTGGAAGGCGTCGATCGCGCGCATGGCGATGCCCTCGCGGGGTTCGCAGAGTCCGACTGCGCCGGCCCAGGCAACGTCCGGCGCTTCGACGCGCAGCACCGCGCCACGCAGGGCGGGTTCCTCGGCGAGTGTGCGGAGCAGCAGACGCTGGAGGGCGATATCGTGCTTGCGGTGCTTCATGACGTCAGCCTCCGTGCGCGGGGGACGCGGCGGCGCAATCTGGCGCCGGACGTCGCCTGGAGCAAGGTTTCAATTGAAACAGTCGGCTGAAACAAAACAGCGAGGAAGCGGCGGCTCACTCAGCCTCGGCGGGCGCCCTCATCTGCAGGAGGCTGCGCAGCAGGTTGGCGTAGCCGCGCGCGTCGTCGATGGAGATGTGGTCGTGCGGCACATGGCCCATCCATTCTGGCGGATAACCTTCGGTGAAGCAGGCGGCGAAGTCCCAGCCGGTGCGGCCGGCGGCGAAGGCCTGGATGCAGAGCCCGGCGGTGTAGAACAGGCGTTCGCCCTCCCACGGTCCCTTCAGCAGGCGGATGCCGGGGAAGCGGCGCAGGTAGTAGTCGATCCAGGCGCCGTCGAAGGCGAGCGGATGCGCGGCGAAGATCGGCTGGCCCGGTAGGCTGCGCACCCAGGCGACGTAGCGCCGCATCACCACGGCCGGCGGCTCGGGATTGGTGGTGGCCGCCGCCCAGGCTTCGGGAAATCCTTTGAACCACTCGATCGTCACGCGGTCCTCGCCGGCCTCCGGCAGCGGCGCCAGCACCGCCTCGAAGGTATCGAACTCCTTTCCGGAGCGATCGAGCGCCACCGAGGCGAAGGCCAGCATCGAGTGTTCGCCGGGCGTCGGCCCGTTCACCTCGATGTCGGTGACCACGTAGACGGGGTTGGGGACCGGCTTCATCGCACCTCGTAGCCGGCCGCGGCCAGCGCTTCGCCCGCCACCTCGCAGTAGAGCCGGTTACACTCGTCGTCGAAGTGGTTCTTCCAGTCGCCGGCGATGCCCTTGCGCAGGAAGCTCTGCGGGTCGGCCTCGCCGGGCCGCCGGCCGCCGGAGGCGACGGTGAAGGCGTTCCGCGCAACTACCTCGGCGACGGTGGCTTCGGTGGCGTCGCAGCCGAACCACTCGAAGAGGCGGGTCATCTCGCCCGGCGCGTCGTCCAGCAGGCTCTCGTAGCGGATGGCGAAGTGGCGCCCCGGATAGTCGGCGGCGTCCGCGCGGAACTTCGCCAGGGTATCGCGCCAAGTCGCCGCGTGGCCCGGGATGCGGCCGACGAAGTCGGCGCGGTTCTCCGCCGCCAGGGGGTCGCGCCCCGGATAGAGGTGGAACCACAGCGAGACGAAGCAGTCGCGCCCGTCGCGGCTGGTGGAGACCACCCGCATGTCCGGCAGCGCCTCGCGCCAGGTCGTCAGCTCGCGCTTGTAGTCCGGGTCCTTGTCGCCGGTCCAGCGCAGGGCCGGGGCCTTGCCGGCCGCCGCGGCGCGGCCGCGCACGGCCTCCAGCCGGTCGAGGAAGAGGAACTGCATGATGGCGAGCGCCTGGGCGCGGCCGAGCGGGCGGTAGACCGCCTGCTCGCGGTAGATCTTGTCGTTGGTCTTGGCGAGGGCACCGTTGTACTCGCGCAGCGCCGGGCCGAGCTGGGTCAGGAAGACGTTCAACTTGCTCTCGCCGCCACAGGCGATCTGCGGGTGGCTGTCCAGCATGCGCTGCAGCCAGGTGGTGCCCGACTTGGTCACCCCGGTGACGATGAAATGGCCCTCGGCGGCAAGCATCGCCCGCAGTTCCGCCAGCAGCTTTTCGGTGCCCGACAGCGGCTTCACCTGATCCTTCCCGCCTTGGCAGTGGTCTCTTCGCCGTCCCTCTTATCGGCCGCGCCGCCGGCTGTCCACCGCCCGCCGCCTTCCAGCGGTATGGCAAGCGGTCCGCGAGGGCCTGGGAAGCCCGCCAAAGTGGTCTGAAGCCTCGCCCATGCGCAGAATATGGTTGAAACCGGCGGGCGCGGCAGTCATTAACTTGCAGTCTGACGCAGACGGTCTATCTGCCCGCTGGAAAGCCGAAACTTCGCCTTTTCATGTCATCTGAGGCAGATTCTGGAATCGTTCTGATTTCTGTCGGGGGAACTCTCGGGGCACACGAAGGGGACATCCAAGGCATGAAGATCGCTATTCCCAAGGAACGGCGCCCGGACGAAGCGCGCGTCGCCGCCTCGCCTGAGACGGTGAAGAAGCTGATCGCTCTCGGCTTCGAGGTCGCCGTCGAGTCGGGTGCCGGCAAGGGCGCGGCCATGCCCGACGAGGCCTACAAGAAGGCAGGCGCGGAGATCGCCGCCGATGCCACCGTGGCCTTCGGCCGCGCCGACGTGATCGCCAAGGTGCGCCGCCCGCAGCCCGGAGAGACCAAGGGCCTGAAACCCGGGGCCCTGATGATCTGCATCGCCGATCCCTTTCGCGCCGGCGACGAACTGACGCCGCTGGCGCAGAGCGGCGCCACGGTCTTCGCCATGGACCTGATCCCGCGCATCACGCGCGCCCAGTCGATGGACGTGCTGTCCTCGCAGGCCAACCTGGCCGGCTACAAGGCGGTGCTGGACGCCGCGGCGGTCTACGGCCGCGCCTTCCCGATGATGATGACGGCGGCCGGCACGGTGTCGCCGGCCAAGGTGCTGGTGATGGGCGCCGGCGTCGCCGGGCTGCAGGCAATCGCTACCGCCAAGCGCCTGGGCGCCGTGGTGTCCGCCACCGACGTCCGCCCGGCCGCCAAGGAGCAGGTGGAAAGCCTGGGCGGCAAGTTCGTCGCCGTCGAGGACGAGGAGTTCAAACAGGCCGAAACCGCCGGTGGCTATGCCAAGGAGATGAGCCCCGAGTACCAGAAGAAGCAGGCGGCGCTGATCGCCGAGACCATCGAGAAGATGGACATCGTGATCACCACGGCCCTGATTCCCGGCCGCCCGGCACCCAAGCTGGTCACCAAGGACATGGTCGCCTCCATGAAGCCGGGCTCAGTGGTCGTCGACCTCGCGGTGGAAACCGGCGGCAACTGCGAACTGTCGGAGCCGGGCCGGGTGGTCGAGAAGAACGGCGTGAAGATCGTCGGCTACCAGAACGTGCCGAGCCGCCTCGCCGCCGATGCCTCGGCGCTCTACGCCCGCAACATCTACAACTTCATCGAGCTGCTGGTCGACAAGGAGACCAAGCAGCTGGCCGTGAACTGGGAAGACAAGATCATCGCCGAGACCTGCATCATCCGCGACGGCAAGGTGGTGCACCCGGGCCTGGCGCCGAAGGAAGCCGCCCCGGCGGCGCCGGCGGCTGCCACGCCGGCCGAAGGCAAGACCGATGAACCGAGCGACGGACAGGGAGGCTGACGTCCATGGCCAACGAAACCTTCTCTGAACGCGCTGCAGAGGTTGCCAACCAGGCGCGCGACCTGGCCAACGAGGTCGCCTCGCTGGCGGTCGAGGCCAGCCGGCTCACCGCCGAGAGCGCCGGCCAGGGCGGTGCCTCGCCGCTGGTCGTGGGGCTCACGGTCTTCGTGCTGGCGGTCTTCGTCGGCTACCACGTGGTCTGGCGGGTCACGCCGGCGCTGCACTCGCCGCTGATGGCCGTCACCAACGCGATCTCCTCGGTGATCATCGTCGGCGCCCTGATCGCCGCCGGGCCGGCGCGTGTCGGCTTCTCCGAGGTCATGGGCCTGCTGGCGGTGATCCTCGCCTCGGTGAACATCTTCGGCGGCTTCATCGTCACCCAGCGCATGCTGTCCATGTTCAAGAAGAAGAAATAAGGGGGCTGGACAATCATGAACGCTGATCTCGCAGCGCTGCTCTACCTCGTCGCCTCCGTCTGCTTCGTCCTGGCGCTGCGCGGCCTGTCGCATCCAACGACCAGCCGCGCCGGCAACATCTACGGCATGGTCGGCATGGGCATTGCCATCGTCACCACGCTGGCGACGCCCGGTGTGGTGAGCTATGCGCTGATCATCGTCGGCATGCTGATCGGCGGCGCCATCGGCACGGTGATCGCCCTGCGCATCAAGATGACGGCGCTGCCGCAGCTGGTGGCGGCCTTCCACTCCCTGGTCGGCCTCGCCGCGGTTTTCGTGGCGGCGGCGGCCTTCTACCGGCCGGAGGCCTACGGCATCGGCGTGGCCGGCGACATCAAGATCGCCAGCCTGATCGAGATGTCGCTCGGCGTGGCCATCGGCGCCATCACCTTCACCGGCTCGGTGGTCGCCTTTGCCAAGCTGCAGGGCCTGGTGACCGGCAGGCCGCTGGTCTTCCCGCTGCAGCATCCTTTGAACGCCCTGCTCGGCGTCCTGATGGTGCTGGCCATCGTCGCGCTCTGCGTCGGCCAGTCGCCGATGATGTTCTGGCTCATCGTCATCCTCGCGCTTGCCCTCGGCTTCCTGCTGATTCTGCCGATCGGCGGCGCCGACATGCCGGTCGTGGTGTCGATGCTGAACTCCTACTCCGGCTGGGCGGCCTGCGGCATCGGCTTCACGCTGCAGAACAACCTGCTGATCATCACCGGCGCGCTGGTCGGCTCGTCGGGCGCCATCCTCAGCTACATCATGTGCAAGGGGATGAACCGCTCGATCTTCAACGTCATTCTCGGCGGCTTCGGCGGCGAGACCGCCGGCGCGGCGGCCGGCGATGGCGACGACGACCGGCAGGTGAAGTCCGGCTCCGCCGACGACGCGGCCTTCCTGATGAAGAACTCCAGCAAGGTGATCATCGTCCCCGGTTACGGCATGGCGGTGGCCCAGGCCCAGCATGCGCTGCGCGAGATGGCCGACCTGCTGAAGGGGGCGGGGGTCGACGTGCGCTATGCCATCCACCCGGTCGCCGGGCGCATGCCGGGCCATATGAACGTGCTGCTGGCCGAAGCCAACGTGCCCTACGACGAAGTCTTCGAGATGGACGAGATCAACCGTGACTTCAACGGCACGGACGTCGCCTTCGTCATCGGCGCCAACGACATCACCAACCCCGCCGCGAAGACCGATCCGACCTCGCCGATCTACGGCATGCCGATCCTCGACGTCGACAAGTCGGGCCAGGTGCTGTTCGTCAAGCGCTCCATGGCCAGCGGCTATGCCGGCGTGCAGAACGAGCTGTTCTTCCGCGACAACACGATGATGCTGTTCGGCGACGCCAAGAAGATGTGCGAGGACATCGTCAAAGCCCTGGATCAGGACTAGCCCGGACTTCTCAAACTATCGCGGTCGTCACGGAGGCGAATTTGCCGACAGGCCAGGAGAGCCGCGAAGAGCGTATCGGGAATACGGTCGAGTGGCTCGACGCCGCCTGTCGGCAAATTCGCCCCGCCCTCCGGGTCGCGCCAGGAAGCCGGCTCGCGGCGTCGAAGCCCTCAACCGTAGTCCCGGCTACGCTTTTCGGCCTTCTCCTGACGAGCCGGCTTCCTGGCGCGATGACGATCCACGATAGTTTGAGAAGTCCGGGCTAGGTCTCGCCGGCAAGCCGGAATCGGTCGCTGCCGGGACAGCCCGGCGGTGGCGTCTGGCTCCAAATTCTACCTGCCGAAGCGGCTCCGGGCTTGATCCGGGGCGGCTTCCGGTTCACCCTCCGGGCGAAGCAGAAAATCAGGTAGGCCATGCCAGAAATCCCCAAGGTTCCTGCGGGAAAGATCCCCGCCACTGTCATCACCGGCTTCCTCGGGGCCGGCAAGACCTCGGCCATTCGCCACCTGCTGCAGAACGCCGGGGGTCGGCGCATCGCCCTGGTGATCAACGAGTTCGGCGACCTCGGCGTCGACGGCGAGATCCTCAAGGGCTGCGGCATCGAGGACTGCCGCGAGGACGACGTGGTCGAGCTGGCCAACGGCTGCATCTGCTGCACCGTGGCCGACGACTTCCTGCCGACCATCCAGGCCTTGCTGGACCGCCCGGAGCCGCCCGACCACATCGTCATCGAGACCTCGGGCCTGGCGCTGCCGAAGCCCCTGGTGAAGGCCTTCGCCTGGCCGGAGGTGCGCACCCGCACCACCGTCGACGGCGTCATCACGGTGATCGACGGTCCGGCGGTGGCCGCCGGTCTCTTTGCCGGAGATCCGCAGGCGGTGGCCGCGCAGCGCGCGGCCGACGAGACCCTCGACCACGATACCCCGCTCGAAGAACTCTTCGAGGAGCAGCTCGCCTGCGCCGACATGGTGGTGATCAACAAGGCGGACCTGCTGGACGAAGCACGGCTCGCGGAGGTCGAGGCCATCGTGGCGCGTCATCTGCGCCCGGCGGTGAAGACTCTGCGCGCCAGCCACGGCGCCCTCGACATCGCCGTGCTGCTGGGGCTGGCCTCGGCGGCGGAGGACGACCTCGACAGCCGCTGGTCGCACCACGACGCGGCCGGCGAGCACGACCACGACGATTTCACCTCCTTCTCGGTGGAACTCGGCGAGACGGAAACCCCCGATGCCCTGGTGGCACGGCTGCGCCCGGTGATCGCCGACCACGGCGTGCTGCGGGTGAAGGGCTTCGCGGCGGTGACCGGCAAGGCCATGCGCCTCGTCGTGCAGGGCGTCGGCGACCGCCTGCAGCACTACTACGACCGCGACTGGCGCCCCGGCGAGACCCGCGCCACGCGCCTCGTCTTCATCGGCGAGACCGGCCTGGACGAAGCGGCGATCCGCGCGGCCGTCGCCGTCTAGGCGGCCGCGGCCATGCACCTTCTCCAGGCCACCCCCGGCACGGTCAGCGACGGCTCCGAAGCCGTCGATCTCGGCCAGGACGCCGGCGACATCGTCTTCCTCTCCGCCGCCGACACCGAACTGGCGGCGCTCTCGGCGGCGCAGGCTGCCCTGGGGGAGGGGGCGCCCAGCCTGCGCCTCGCCAACCTCATGCAGCTCGGCCACAACCTGTCGGTCGACCTCTATGTCGAGCGGGTGATCGCCGGGGCCCGGCTGGTGGTGGTGCGCCTGCTGGGCGGCGAGAGCTACTGGCCCTACGGTGTCGAGCAGATCCATGCCGCCTGCCGCGAAAAGGGCATCAAGCTGGCGATGCTGCCGGGCGACGAGCAGCCCGACCCCGGGCTTTCCGCCTATGCGACCCTGGAGGAAGAGGCCGCTTTCCGATTGTGGCGCTACTGCGTCGAGGGCGGGCCGGACAACGCGCGCAACTTCCTCGCCTACGCCGCCAGCCTCATCGGCCGCGACACGGACTGGCAGGAGCCGCGGCCGCTGCTGCGCGCCGGGCTCTACTGGCCGGGCATCCCGCAGCCGGCGCTCGACGACCTGCGGGCCGCGTGGCAGCCGTCGGCGCCGGTGGCCGCCGTCGTGTTCTACCGGGCGCTGCTGCAGGCCGGCAACCTGGCGGCGGTCGATGCCCTCGTCGCCGCGCTGGCGGCACGCGGCGTCAATCCGCTGCCGCTCTACTGCAATTCCCTGAAGGATGCGCAGTCGGCGGAGGTGGTGCGCGACCTGCTGACGGAATCCGCGACCGAGATCGTTCTCAACGCCACCGGCTTCGCGCTTTCGGCGCCCGGCGCGGCGCGGGCCGAGACGCCTTTCGACGCCTGCGACGGCCCGGTGCTGCAGGTGGTGTTCTCGGGCGGCAACGCCCAGGCCTGGGAAAGCGGCACCACCGGCCTGTCGGCGCGCGACATCGCCATGAACGTGGCGCTGCCGGAGGTCGACGGCCGCGTGCTGAGCCGCGCCGTCTCCTTCAAGGGCGAGGCCCGCTACGATCCGGCGACTCAGACCTCCGTCGTCGCCTACGAGCCGCGCGCCGACCGTATCGACTTCGTGGCGGAACTGGCGGCCAACTGGCTGCGGCTCCGGCGCACGCCGGCGGCCGGGCGCTCGCTGGCCATCGTGCTGGCCAACTACCCCAACCGCGACGGCCGCCTCGGCAACGGCGTCGGCCTCGACACGCCGGCCGGCACGCTGAACGTGCTGCGGGCGCTGAAGACCGAGGGCTACGACACCGGCGATCTGCCGGAGACCGGCCAGGACCTCATCGAGCGCCTGGCGGCGGGACCGACCAACGACCTGAAAGACCGTGCCGCACGTCCGGGCGGCGAGCTGTTCTCCCTGACGGCCTACAAGCGGTTCTTCGCCACGCTGCCGGAAAGCGTCCGCGCGTCGGTGGTTGAGCGCTGGGGTGCGCCGGAAGCCGACCCCTTCGTCGAGGGCGACGCCTTCCGGCTGGCGGCCTTCCGCCTCGGCAAGGTGGTGGTCGGCCTGCAGCCGGCGCGCGGCTACAACATCGACCCGGTGGCGAGCTACCACGATCCCGCCCTGGTGCCGCCGCACGGCTACCTCGCCTTCTACGGCTGGCTGCGCGAGGCGGTCGGCGTGCAGGCCGTGATCCACATGGGCAAGCACGGCAACCTGGAATGGCTGCCGGGCAAGGCCCTGGCTCTCAGCCAGGACTGCTTTCCGGAGGCGGCCTTGGGCCCGCTGCCGCACCTCTATCCCTTCATCGTCAACGACCCCGGCGAGGGCACCCAGGCCAAGCGCCGCGCCCAGGCGGTGATCGTCGATCACCTGACGCCGCCGCTGACCCGTGCCGAGACCTACGGGCCGTTGGCCGAGCTGGAGCGTCTGGTAGACGAGTACTACGACGCCGCCGGCCTCGATCCGCGCCGTCTGAAGGTGCTGCGCGGGGATATCCTGGAGCTCTCGGCGGCCAGCGGCCTCGACAAAGACTGCGGCATCGGCGCGGCGGACGACCCGGAGACCGCCCTCGGCAAGCTCGACAACCATCTCTGCGAGCTGAAGGAGATGCAGATCCGCGACGGCCTGCATATCTTCGGGGAAGCGCCCTCGGGGCAGCAGCTGACCGACCTGCTGGTGGCGCTCACCCGATTGCCGCGCGGCCGCGCCGAAGGCGGCGACGCCTCGCTGATCCGTGCCCTGGCGCGGGACCTGGGCCTGGACGGTTTCGATCCGCTGGACTGCGTGCTGGGCGAGGCCTGGGCCGGGCCGCGGCCGCTGGCGCTTGGCGAGGCCCGCTGCGAACGCATGGGGGATTGGCGCACCAAGGGCGACACCGTCGAGCGCCTGGAGATGCTGGCGCAGGCGCTGGTGTCGGGCGCGCGGCAGGCCGACCCCGCCTGGACGCTGACGGCAGCGGTGCTGGCGAAGATCGAGACGGCGGTGCGGCCGGCCGTCGCCGCCTGCGGCGCGGCCGAGATCGCCGGCCTGCTGACCGGCCTCGCCGGCTGCTTCGTCGAGCCGGGGTCCTCGGGGGCTCCTACACGCGGCCGCCTCGACGTGCTGCCGACCGGCCGCAACTTCTACTCGGTCGACACCCGCACGGTGCCGACGCCGGCGGCCTGGCAGCTCGGCTGGGCCTCCGCCGAGCGCCTGCTGCTGCGCCACCGGCAGGAGGAGGGCGCCTGGCCGCGCCGCCTCGCGCTCTCGGCCTGGGGCACTGCCAATATGCGCACCGGCGGCGACGACATCGCCCAGGCGCTGGCGCTGATGGGCGTGAAGCCGACCTGGGAGACTGCCTCGCGCCGCGTCACCGGCTTCGAGATTTTGCCGCTTTCCGTTCTCGACCGTCCGCGCGTCGACGTGACCCTGCGGGTCTCCGGCTTCTTCCGCGACGCCTTTCCGGCGCAGATCGACCTCGTCGACTCGGCGGCGCGGGCGGTGGCGGCACTCGACGAGCCCGCCGAGCAGAACCCCCTGGCGGCGCAGGTCGCCGAGGATCGGGCGCGCCTCGTCGCCGAGGGCGCCTCGGAGGAGGACGCCGCCCGGCGTGCCGGCTACCGCGTCTTCGGCTCCAAGCCCGGCGCCTACGGGGCCGGTCTGCAGGCCCTCATCGACGAGCGCGGCTGGCAGGAGGCGGCGGACCTCGCCAGGGCCTACCTCGCCTGGGGCGGCTACGCCTACGGCGCCGGGGCCGGCGGCCAGGCGGCGCAGGGCCTTTTCGAGGACCGCCTGAGGAAGGTCGAGGCGGTTGTGCACAACCAGGACAACCGCGAGCACGACCTGCTGGACTCAGACGACTACTACCAGTTCGAAGGCGGCCTCAGCGCCGCGGTGGAGCACCTCTCCGGCGCCCGGCCCGTCGTCTACCACAACGATCATTCGCGCCCCGAGAGCCCCAGGATCCGCACCCTGGAGGAGGAGATCGCCCGCGTGGTGCGCGCCCGCGTGGTCAATCCCAAGTGGATCGCCGGAGTCATGCGGCACGGCTACAAGGGCGCCTTCGAAATGGCGGCGACGGTGGACTATCTCTTCGCCTTCGCCGCGACCACGCGCGCCGTCGCGGATCATCATTTCGATGCCGTCTATGCGGCTTACCTGGAAGACCCCGACGTGCGATCCTTCCTCGAGGCCAACAATCCGGCAGCGCTGGTGGAGATGGCCGAGCGCCTCGCCGAGGCGCAGAAGCGCGGCCTCTGGCGCCCGCGCTCCAACTCCGCCGCCGCCGAACTGCAGGCTCTACGGCACCAGGAGGTCGCCTGACCATGGCAGAACAAAGCGAAGACGAGATCAACGCCCGCGCCAACGAGAAGGCCCGCAAGCGCAAGGCCGCGCGCAACAAGATGCTGGCCGACAAGACCAGGGAAAAGGGCCTGCTCATCGTCCACACCGGCAAGGGCAAGGGCAAGTCGACGGCCGCCTTCGGCCTGGTGTTCCGGGCGCTGGGCAACGGCATGAAGGTCGGCATCGTGCAGTTCGTGAAGGGCAAGTGGGAGACCGGCGAGCGCACCGTGCTGGAGAAGTTTGCCGAGCGAGTGACCATCAGGGCGATGGGCGAGGGTTTCACCTGGGATACCCAGGACCGCGCGCGCGACATCGCCGCCGCCAAGGCCGCCTGGGACATGGCGAGGGAGATGATCGACGCCTGCCGCGGTCCCGATAGACCTTACGACATGATCCTGCTGGACGAGTTGAACATCGTGCTGCGCTACGACTACCTGCCGCTGGCGGAGGTGGTGGACTTCCTCGCCGGGCGGCCGGAGATGCTGCACGTCATCGTCACCGGGCGCAACGCCAAGCCGGAGCTCATCGAGGCGGCCGACCTGGTGACGGAGATGACCCAGGTGAAGCATCCTTTCCGCGAGCAGAACGTGAAGGCCCAGAAAGGCATCGAGTTTTGAGCCTGACGCCCGCCATCATGCTGCAGGGCACCGGCTCCGACGTCGGCAAGTCGCTGCTGGCGGCCGGGCTCTGCCGCGCCTTCACCAGGCGCGGCCTGGCGGTGCGCCCTTTCAAGCCGCAGAACATGTCGAACAACGCGGCGGTGACGGCGGACGGCGGCGAGATCGGTCGTGCCCAGGCGCTGCAGGCGCGCGCCTGCGGCGTGCCGCCGACCACCGACATGAACCCCGTGCTGCTGAAGCCGCAGAGCGAGACCGGCGCCCAGGTGGTGGTGCAGGGCCGCGTCTGGGGCAATGCCAAGGCGCGCGAATACCAGGCGCTGAAGGGCGAACTGCTGCCCAAGGTGCTGGAGAGTTTCCGTCGTCTCGGCGAACAGGCCGACCTGCTGATCGTCGAGGGCGCCGGCAGCCCGGCGGAAGTGAACCTGCGCCAGGGCGACATCGCCAACATGGGATTCGCCGAGGCGGCCGATCTGCCGGTGATCCTGGTGGCCGACATCGATCGCGGCGGCGTCATCGCCTCTCTGGTCGGCAGCCATGCGGTGCTGAGCGAGGCCGAGGCGCGCCGCGTCGCCGGCTACGTCGTCAACAAGTTCCGCGGCGACGTCAGCCTGTTCGACGAGGGGCTGGCCATCATCACCGCACGCAGCGGCTGGCCGTCGCTCGGCGTGGTGCCCTTCTTTCCGGACGCGGCGAAGCTGCCGGCCGAAGATGCCGTCGCCTTGTCGCGGGCGGCGGTCGCCGGGGACCGCGCCATCAAGGTGGCGGTGCCGCAGTTCGCCCGCATCGCCAATTTCGACGACCTCGACCCCCTGATCGCCGAACCCGACGTCGCCGTCGACTTCGTGGCGCCGGGCCGGGCGCTGCCGGGCGATGCCGACCTCGTCATCCTGCCGGGCTCCAAGGCGACCCTGGCCGATCTCGCCTTCCTGCGCGCGCAGGGCTGGGACATCGATCTCGCCGCCCACCTGCGTCGCGGCGGGCGCCTGCTGGGCATCTGCGGCGGCTACCAGATGCTGGGACGCCGGGTGGCGGACCCGCAGGGTATCGAGGGGCCGGCCGGCGCGGCGGCGGAAGGCCTCGGCCTGCTCGAGGTGGAAACGGTGCTGACCGGCGAGAAGGCCCTGCAGGAGGTGCGTGGGCGTCACCTGGAGAGCGGCGCGGCGGTGCGCGGTTACGAGATGCACGTCGGCGTCACCGGGGGACCCGGGCTGGCGCGGCCGTTTCTCGACCTGGACGGCCGTCCCGAGGGGGCGGTTTCCGACGACGGGCAGGTCGCGGGCTGCTATCTGCACGGCCTCTTCGCCGACGACGGGTTCCGGGGCGCGTTTCTCGGCACGCTGAAGGAACGAGCGGGATCGGGCCTCGCCTACGAGGCCCTGGTGGAGGCGACACTCGACCGGCTGGCGGCGCACCTGGAGAGCCATCTCGATCTCGACCGGGTGCTGGCGATTGCTGGGGCACGCGGCGTCGCGCATTTCCCTTTGCCCCGCCCCCAAAGGGCCCCCTAGAGTCGGGCCGCCGGAAGGGCGGCTGCACGAGAACAACAAGCAGGCGTTGCAAGGAGTAGGGTTATGGAGAAGATCGGCGTGATGGTCTGCGGCCACGGCAGCCGCGACGACGGCGCGGTCAGCGAGTTCGAGGCCGTGGCGCGCGGCATCCGCGCGCGCCTGCCGCAGTACGACGTCGAGAGCGGCTTCCTGGAGTTCGCCACGCCGATCATCCGCGAGGGACTCGACAAGCTGCGCGCGCGCGGCGTGACCCGCTGCCTCGCGGTGCCGGGCATGCTCTTCGCCGCCGGCCATGCCAAGAACGACATCCCCTCGGTGCTGAACACCTACCAGGCGCAGCACCCGGAGATGACCATCGAGTACGGGCGCGAGCTGGCGATCGACCCCAAGCTGCTGCAGGCCGCCGCAGATCGCATCGAGGCGGCCCTGCAGTCGGCAGGCGAAGACGTGCCGCGCCACGAAACCATGCTGGTCGTCGTCGGGCGCGGCGCCTCGGACCCCGACGCCAACTCCAACGTCGCCAAGGTCATGCGCCTGCTGTGGGAGGGTTTCGGCTTCGGCTGGGGCGAGACCTGCTATTCCGGGGTCACCTTCCCGCTGGTGGAGCCGGGCCTCGAGCACGCCGCCCGGCTCGGCTACAGGCGGATCGTCGTGTTCCCCTATTTTCTCTTCACCGGCATCCTGGTGCAGCGCATCTACGACCACACCGACCTCGTCGCCGCGCGCCATCCGGAGATTGAGTTCGTCAAGGCAGGCTACCTGAACGACCATCCCGCCGTGCTCGACGCCTTCGCCGAGCGCGTGCAGGAGATTCTCGACGGCGAGAACCTGATGAACTGCAAGCTCTGCAAGTACCGCGCGCAGGTGCTGGGCTTCGAGGCGGAGGTCGGCCTGGCGCAGGAGAGCCACCACCACCACGTCGAGGGCATCGGCACCGGAGACGGGCATCACCATCATCGTCATCACGGGCATGATCACGGTCATAGCCATGATCACGGTCATGGTCACAGTCACGACCATTCGCACGGGCACGACCATTCGCATGGGCAGGATCATGGCCACCACCATCATCCCTATCCCCACGCCGACCACCCCCTGGGCCCCGTCAGCATGAAGAAGAAGTCGGCGTGATGCTGGATGCCGCTTTAAAACTGTCATGCCCGGGCTTGACTCGGGCATCCATGGTCGCGAGAGGCACCAGGCCGGCGGCAGCATGGGCCCTCGGGTCAAGCCCGAGGGTGACGGGAGAAGAAGCAGAGAGGGCGGTGCCCTGCGGGAGCGTCTCCGCATGACCGCTACCCTCGACGACTACATCCGCGACCCTCAGGAGATCACCAGGCGCTCCTTCGAGATCCTGCGCGCGGAGACCGACCTTTCCGGGTTGCCGGCGGAGGTCGGCGAGGTCGCCCTGCGCGTGGTGCATGCCTGCGGCATGCCGGAGATCGCGCCGGACCTCGCCTGCGGCGGCGAGGTCGCGGCGGCCGGCCGCGCCGCCCTGCAGGCGGGCGCCACCATCCTGGCCGATTGCGAGATGGTCGCCGGCGGCGTGACGCGGGCGCGCCTGCCGGCGGACAACCGCGTCGTCTGCACCCTGAACGATCCGCGCACGCCGCCGCTGGCGCAGCGCCTCGGCACCACGCGCTCCGCCGCCGCCGTCGAACTCTGGGACGACGAGCTGGCCGGTGCCGTGGTCGCCATCGGCAATGCACCGACGGCGCTCTATCGCCTCATCGAACGGCTGCGCGAGGGCGCGCCGCGACCGGCGGCGATCCTTGCCTTTCCCGTCGGTTTCGTCGGCGCGGCGGAGTCCAAGGACGCGCTGATCGCCGCCGGATTGGACGTTCCCTATCTCACTCTGCGCGGGCGGCGCGGCGGCAGCGCCATGGCGGCTGCCGCCGTGAACGCGCTGGCCCGCGCCGGACTGTGAACGTCATGTTGGACCGCGCGACGCCCTGGCTTTCGATCGTCGGCATCGGCGAGGACGGTCTTGCCGGACTCACCGCGCCGGCGCGCGCGCTGGTCGACGACGCCGAGGTGCTGGTCGGCGGCGAGCGTCACCTGGCGATGCTGCCCGACGACGATCGCGAGCGTCTTTCCTGGCCGTCTCCGCTCTCGGCACTGCTCGACGAAATCGAGTCGCGACGCGGCACGCGCGTATGCGTGCTGGCAACTGGCGATCCACTGTGGTACGGCGTCGGTGTCTCGTTGCTAAAGCGAATCCGGCGCAGCGAGATAGCCATCCTGCCCGGGCGGTCGGCCTTCACTCTGGCGGCCGCCCGGATCGGCTGGCCGCTGGCGGAAGTCGACTGCCTTACCTTGCACGGTCGACCGCTGTCCCTCCTGCATCCTTTCATCCAACCGCAGGCGAAGCTGCTGATCCTCAGCGACGATGCGGCGACGCCATCTGCCGTGGCGGCGCTGCTCTGCGGGCGCGGCTACGGCGCCAGCCGGATGACGGTGCTGGAGCATATGGACGGCGCGAAGGAGCG
>JBHJOA010000019.1:0-7626 GCA_050330205.1 Kiloniellaceae bacterium | reverse complement strand
TTACCCGCCGGGTAGTTCGGCGCCAGGATGAAGGGCTTCTTGTAGCCGTTCTCCTGCACATAGCCGCCCATGGCCTCATGCAGGTTGTCGTTCTGCCAGGCGACATTGAAGTAGTGCGGATGGCAGCCCTTGCCCGCCAGGGCCGAGGGGCCGGCGTTGGGGCTGATGTAGAACACGCCGTCGCGCAGCGCCGCCGGCACCACCGCCATGGCCAGGTTCGACCAGATGATGCCGGTCAGGATGTCGACCTTGTCGCGCTGGATGAACTTGTCGGCGATCTGCTTGGCGATGTCCGGCTTCTGGGCGTCGTCCTCCACCAGCACCTCGATGCCGCTCTCGCCCGACTGCTTCAGCGCCAGCATGAAGCCGTCGCGCACGTCGATGCCGAGGCCGGAGCCGCCGCCCGACAGCGTGGTGATCATGCCGATCTTCAGCCCCTCGGCGGCCGCCGGGGTGCCGGCCGGTCCGACGCCCAGGGCGACGCTACCCGCCAGGCCCAGGGCCAGGGCGAAGGCCCCGCCCTTGGTCAGATTTCTCATGGATTTGCCTCCTGTTTTCCCCTTCGGCGCCGCGGCCCGCAGGCCTTCCTGGCGCCTTATCGGTTCCCGACCAAGGGTATAGCGCGTCCGGCCGCCCTTCGCCATAGGGGCGGCCGGGTCGGGACCGAGAGGGAGCGCCCTACGGGACACTCAGATCAGCCGACGGTTTCGCTGGGTCCACCTAACTACGCTGCTGTCGCCCCGGGGCTTGACCCCGGGGCCCAATGCCGCTGCCGCACGCCGACCACCTTGTACAGTCTGGACGCCCGAAAGCGCGGCGGCGAGGCCAATGGGTCCCGCGATCAAGTCGCGGGACGACAGCCTTGGTTTGGCCAGGGCGAACCACTCCTGCGAGAGGTCTGAGAATCCTGTAGGGCAGCGCCGCCGGGGCGCAAACGCGGCCCGGCGGAGGCTCGCGTCAGAGGTCCGGGTTGGCGGCCTCGCCCTGGGCGCGCAGCTCGACGGCGGCCTTGAGCTCGGCCTGGAAGCGGTTCAGGTGCTCGAGCAGGGTCTTCTGATCGACCACCGAGACGTGCAGCTCCTGTGCCAGCAGGTTGTTGCCGGGCACCGGCAGGATCTCGGCACGGACGGTCAGGCCGCAGCCGCCGTTCCAGGAATGATCGGCGGCGAACCACGCCTTGGGGCCGTTGACGCACCTGTGCTTGAGGCTGTCGTCCGCGCCGATGGGATTGCCGTCGGGCCGGTAGACCCAGCTCAGCTCCGTCGCGCCGTTCCGGTGGCTCATGCTGTAGTAGCCCGACTCAGTGGCGCGAATATGCGGCTGGCCGTACTTCGCCGTCAGGGCCTCGGCGAGACTGGCGACGGTCGGCGACTTGCCCTCCGGAAACACCACGCGCCGCCAGACGATGCCGGCGCGCTCGGCCTCCGGCATGCCGGTGAAGGCGACGACGAACTCGTTGGTGATCTCCTTGCGCGCGCCGAAGTGTCCGCGGAAGTTGTCGCAGACGACATGCCCGCCGGAGCGCTGGGCCGCTTCGCCCTCGGCGCAGGGCACCCCGTCGGAGGCCCGCAGGAGCTGGCGCGTCGGGATGCCGTTGCTCTGGCGGATCCACTGCTCGGCGGTCTCGACCAGGGCGACGTCGTCGCGCGCCTCGAGCAGCTTCACCACCTCGTCGTAGCTCATGCCCGCCCGCAGCCCGACGATATCGTCCACCGCCGAGGCCTGCGCGCCCGCCGCTCCGGCAAACAGCATGAGACCGGCGACGATCGCCGCCGCCGAAAGGAACGTTTCGCTCCGCCTTGTCCGCTGCATCGTTCAATCCCTTCCCTGTTCCGGCCAGTAGGCTGCAAAAGAATCAGTTCGCCGTGTCGATGCGCTCCAGTTGCAGCGGACCGCCGACCAGCCAGCGGCCCTCGCGGGTGAACACGACGGTGCCCTGCGGCAGGGTGACCAGCACGCGGGTGTCGCCCTCTTCCTCGTAGGGCGCCGCGATGGTCGGACTGCCCGCTTCGGTCACATAGGCCCGGCCGCCGTCGGCGAACTCCAGCTTGGTCATGCCGCCGCGCTCGGCGTAGGTGCGCCCGCGCAGCGGCCCCCGCTCCGCCTCGGTGATGCTGGCGAGAATGGCGTTGCGGCGCGCCACCACGACCTCGAGAAAGCGTGACCGCTGCGCCTCCGCCGAAGCCGGCCAGTTCTGGATTTCCGGCAGCAGCGCGGTGTCGATCACCGCCAGCGACTGCTCGGTGTCCGGCATTTCCGAGAGATCGCCGGCCAGCATGGCAAAGAGTTCGGACCCAACCTCGTCGCGCCGCCGCTCGGCCGCCTGGCGCAGCGCCTCGGCGTCTTCGGCGGCCAGCAGCGCCAGGATCCTGCGGTCCGCATAGCGGTCGAGCTCCGCGAAGGCACGCGATTCCACCGGCGTCGCGGCGATCCTCTCGTGCAGGTCGCGGGCGACGGCCTCGCCCACCGCCGCCTGTTTCGCGGCGATGGCCGCGTCGATGCCGGCAAGCTCGGCGTCGCCGACGAGTCCCGCCGGCGAGTTGCCCAGGCCGCCGCGCAGGTCCGGCAGGGCGAGCAATCCCTGCACCTCCGCCGGCAGGGATTCGATCAGCGCCAAGGCGATCGCCTGACGCCGCGCCCGCAGCGCCGCGAGGAAGCCGTCGCCGGCCTCCGCCGAGACGACCTTGACCAGGCCGCCGCTGGCCGCCTGTTCGACCTGCCGCAGGCCGAGGGCACTCGCCGGCAGGCCGTCGACGTTCCTCAGCACCGCGGCGATCAGTTCCTGCTCGATGGCCGACTTGCGGGCGGCAACGTCCTCGTCCAGGGCCGCGCGCGCCTCGTCCGGCAGCACAATGGCAAGCGGATCGACGATCTTCGCCGCGTCTCTGTCGAACCGCCGCAGGCCCTGCTCGCTCGCCTCCAGGCCGTCCAGTTGCTGGCGGGTGTCGGCGAGAACCATCGCGAGCGACTCGTCGAACTGCGGGTCGACGCGGGGCAGCACGCGCTCCGCCACGGCGGTCTGGGGCAGGCTAGCCAGGGCGCGGGTAATGGAGTCAATGACGCGGCGGAAATCGCGGCCGATCGGGCGGACGGCGGCGTTGTAGGCGCGTTGGGCGTCACGGTCCCAGTCCCCCAGGGCCCGCAGAGCGGCGATGCCGTGCAGCTTTTCGGCGCCCGGCGGCGCCGCGGCGAAGGCATCCAGGCCCGCCTCCAGGTCGGCGCCCGCCTTGGCCATCTTCTCGAGGGTCGGGCCGAGCCCGCGCGCGAACTCCTTCTCCAGGCCCGCCAGGACCCGGCTTTCGGCCTTGCCGACCTGCCTGGTGCAGTCCTTCGCCGCCTGGCGGGCCGCGGCGGCGTCCTCGACGGTGAACTCGGGGCCCGTCTTGCCGTAGAGCGCCGCCATCTCCGCATCGAGGAAAGCCACCGGATAGCCCAGCGTCGTCGAGGGATTGAGCGCCTGGCGCTCGCGCAGGTCGATGCGCCCCGCCCAGTCCGCCATCCGGGCACAGTCCGGCAGCATGATTTCCGCCTGCGCCGTCGCCGGGGCGAGCAAGACCAGGGGCAACAGAAACTTCAGGGTTCGACGGCTCATCGCTGCCAGGGTCCTCTCCGGTTGATCTCGCGCGGGGAGGCCCGGGCCGCGGCGCGTCCTCGCGTGCCGGAGCATAGGAACGTGAAAGTTTCAGCGAACCTCCCAAACGGGAGGTGGGGCGGGACCCGCGCCTCAGCCGAACGGCGTGCCGCCCAGGTCGGCGAGCAGGCGCGCCACCAGTTCCGACTGGCGGCCGGTCCCGGTCTTCTGGAACAGCACCTTCAGGTACCAGCGGGCCGTCTCGTAGGTCATGCCGGCGCTCGCCGCGGCCCGGCGCAGGCCGCCGCCGGCCAGCAGCGCGCGGGCGAGGCGCGTCTCCGCCGGCGTCAGGCCGTAGAGACCCGGCAGCAGGTCCGCGGCGATGCGGCGCGGCGCCTCGGGATCGACGATCAGCAGCATCACCGTGGGCAGCGGCGCGACGAAGCGGCTGCGCCGCGGCGACAGCGGGACGGCGCTGAGGATCAGCGGCCGCTGCCCGTCCGGGCGCGGCACCGGCAGGCTGCGCGGCTCGGCGCCGGCGATTCGGGCGGCGGGGTCCTGCGCCCGCCACAGCAGGGCCGCCAGCTGCTGCTGCACCCCGGGATCGGCCGCCACCAGGCGGTTGGCGCGGATGGTGAGGCCGCCGCCCCGCCGGACCAGGGCCTCGGCGGCGGCATTGCAGTGGAGAACCCGGCCTCGGGCATTCACGAAGACGACGCCCTGCGCCAGGCGGTCCAGCGCCTCGGCGCCGGCGCCGCGGCTGGCCGCCAGGCTCTCCAGGCGCGCCGCCATGCGCAGCGAGCGGCAGAAATGCGGGTGGAGCGCCTCGAAGCGCGCGGTTTCCTCGGGGCGGAAGGGCCCGGCGGCGGGCGAGCGCAGCAGCGACAGGTTGAACACCATGCCGTCGCCCGCCAGCGGCGTCATGCCCATGGTGTGCGCGAGGTCCTGGGGGCGCAGCCATTCGCTGTAGTAGCGCGAGCGCCGCAGGACGCCGGCGACGCGGAAGTACTCGTCCAGCAACTGGTCGGTGCGGATCACACCGGGGCGGTGCAGCGCCGGCGACCGCGCGCTCGGATTGTCGTCGGTGAAGAAGCTCGTCTCGAAGCTCTGCATGAAGCGCTCGGAAATCCCCGAGATCTCCACCGGCCGCATGCGGCGCCGGCCATAGTCCAGGGAATAGAGGGTGGCCGCCGAGGCCGCGAAGTTCCGGTTCAGCAGCTCCATGACCCCGGCCCAGCCGTCCGGGTCGACCGCCGCGTCGTAGACGGCCTCGATCAAAGGCTCGATCCGCTCCGGCTGCATGGGTCTTCCCCCTTTTCCGCGGCCTCGCGGGCCGCGGTGCTCCCTGTCCCGAGGAAATTCTAGGCCGAAACGTCCGGCTTGGGTACCTTTCGCGGCACCACGGCGGGCAATTCGCCCTCGACCCCCCGGCGCGGCCCCCTACAATCGCCGTCCCGCCAGAACCGGCCGCCAGAACCGGCCGCCAGCACCGGCGCGCCACAGCAAGGGAGGATATCCGTGGACAAGGAGCGCTTCGAACTCGGCCTCAGGCAGCGCAAGGCCACCCTCGGCGACGACTACGTCAGCAGGGCCCTGGACCAGGCCGACGACTTCAGCCGGCCGTTCCAGGAGGCGATGACCGAGTGGTGCTGGGGCTTCGGCTGGGGCGATCCGGCGATCGATCCCAAGACCCGCAGCCTGATGAACCTCGCCATGATCGGCGCGCTCGGCAAGATGCACGAGTGGGAAACCCACTGCCGCGGCGCTCTCGCCAACGGCTGCAGCGTCGCGGAGATCCGCGCCGCCATCCACGTCGTCGGCATCTACTGCGGCGTGCCGCAGGCCCTGGAATGCTTCCGTGTCGCCCGCAAGGTGCTGCAGGAAGCGGGCAGGCTGTAAGTCATCTCGCTCCGCATGGTTCGAGACGGTGCCCCCGAAAAGCTTACCTGGCGCACCTCCTCACCATGAGGTCCTGGTATTGCCTCACCCTGAGGTTCTGGTATTGCCTCACCCTGAGGTTCTGGTATTGCCTCACCCTGAGGTTCCAGTATTGCCTCACCCTGAGGAGCCTTGCGCAGCAAGGCGTCTCGAAGGGCGAGGCAATCGGCTGCGGAAGCTGATCGGCACCACCTCAGCGCAGCCGGTCCGGTGCGAGCGCCGTCACCACCTCGGCGGGCAGCACCGTGGCGCCGCTGTCGCCGCGCAGCAGCGCGCCGGCCAGCCGCGACAGCGCCGGGGCGGTCTGGATGCCGTAGCCGCCCTGCCCGGCCAGCCAGAAGAATCCCTCCGCCGCCGGGTCGAAGCCGACCACCGGCGTGCGGTCCGGCGCGAAGGTGCGCAGGCCCGCCCAGGTCCGCTCGACGCGGGTCACCGGCACCGTCACCGCGCGCTCGTAGCGATCGAGGCCCTCGGCCAGCACCATGTCGTCGGGCCAGGCGTCGTGCGGCTCGACCGGGTCCTCGTCGGCCGGGGAGACCATCAGCTTGCCGGCCTCCGGCTTGGCGTACCAGGTCTCCGACATCGAGCAGACCGCCGGCCATGTGGAAACGTCGCGGCCTTCCGGCGCCGGCAGGATAGCGGCCGAGCGGCGCAGCGGCCTGAGGCCGAGGCGCCCAATGCCGGCGAGCTCCGCCAGCGTATCGGCCCAGGCACCGGCGGCGTTCACCACCACCGGGGCCTCGAAGTCGCCGGCCGCCGTGGCCGCGCGCCAGACGCCATCGGTCCGCGACAGTGCCTTGACGCGCGCGCCGGTCACCAACGTCCCGCCGTGGCGGCGCAGGATGCGCAGGTAGCCCTGCAGCAGGCGGTCGACGTCGATGTCCTCGGCGGTGCTGTCGTAGCAGGCGCGCACGATGGCCTCGCGGCGCAGGATGGGGAACAGCCGCACCGCCTCGTCGGGCGCGATCTCCTCGGTCTCGCTGGCGCCGGCCATGTGCTGCTCGAAGCGCTCCACCTCCTCCGCCGTGGCGATCAGCAGCTCGCCGCGCGGAGTGAGCAGCGAGGACTCGGCAAGGTCGTCCGGCGGCGCCGCCAGTTCCGGCTGGCTGGCCGCGTTGGCCGCCCGGATCGCCGCGTTGCCGTAGTTGCCGATGAAGATCGCCGCCGAGCGGCCGGTCGAATGGTGACCGGGATGTTCCTCCGCCTCGAGGACGATGACCTTGGCCGAGGGCGCGACGCGCGCGGCGGCGCCGATCCCGGCCATGCCGCCGCCGATGACGAGAATGTCTGCGGTTTCGGTCATGCCGTCATCGCTTTGGGGCCGGGACGACCTGAATACCTTCCGGGAGTTCGAACAGCTCGGCCGGTTGCGGGCCGCGCTCAAGGTTGGTCAGGGTCGTCTCAAAATGACCTTTCGGTCCGATCACCTGCAACCGCAGTGCGATGCCGTCCTCCGTCACCCACGCCAGCACAGTATTGGTTTCGCGACCACTGTCGTCGATCAAGCGGTACTTGGTGACGTTCTCACCATAGAGCGACTCTTGCCCAAGTCCTTCCGATCGCAAATCCGCATAGTGCTCGGCACCGGGCATGGCGTTTCTGCGGGTCAGCTCCATTTCCATTCCCATACCCATCTGCGGATCGATCATATAAAAGAGCCCTTTGTCGACACGTCGCAGGGAGATCTGGCGGGCGCCTAGCAGTGTCCACTCAAATCTTTCGTTGCCGTGATCGTAGTGGATCTGGCCCGTGACCTCCTGGTCGCCGATCCGCAGAGTGCGAGTCCCGGAATACGCCACGTCGGGGTTGAGCCAATCGGAGGCGACAGCAGCCGTGGACAAAGTCACTGCAAGGCAAAGCACAACGCTGAACAGACGCATGGGAGTCCCCCGGGTAACCACGAACATCCAACCTGCCAGAAAGTTTCCGGCGGCGCGACATTCCAGGGCGCGCTGGACGTCCGGTACCCTCCCCTACTGGCCGGGCATCGTCATCAGCTGGATGCCGGCCGGGACCTCGAAGAGGTCGGCCGGCTGCGGGCCGCGCTGCAGGTCGCTGAGTTCCATGGTGAAGCTGCCTTCCGGGCCCTCGCCGTCCATGCGCAGCGGAATGCCGTC
>JBHJOA010000018.1:0-29481 GCA_050330205.1 Kiloniellaceae bacterium | reverse complement strand
TCCGGGCCTTCCCACAGCGCCGCGACCATCGCCGCCACCGCGTCGTCGGGGCCGGCGAGCACCGCCTCGACGCTGCCGTCGCGGCGGTTGCGCACCCAGCCGTCGAGGCCCAGCGCCTTGGCCTCGCGCTCGGTCCAGGCGCGGAACCACACGCCCTGCACCCGCCCGGAGACGACGACTCTCAGCGTCGTGGTCATCCCTGCTCCCGCGATGTTTCCCGGCCATCAGGGTAGAGCGCGGCGAAAGCGATGGCCACGGCGCGGCGGGCGCGCTCCTCCCAGAGGTCGCGGCGCAGCCACTGGTCCTCGATGGTGAGTTCTGGGTTGGCGCGGTTCTCGTGGCTGAGGCGATTGCGCAGGGCGCGCAGCCAGCGGTAGTCGCGGTCGGGCACGCCCGGCAGGCTCTCGCGCTTCGAACCTCCTTGGGCCTCGGTCACCGCGCAGGCGACGATCACCGCCGCCGCCCAGGCGCCGGCGCAGAACACCGACTGCAGGTCGATCATCAGCGCGCAGGCCTGCTCGCTGGGCGCGGCGGCGCCGGCGCGGGCGTGCAGCGCCTCCTGCTCCTCGAACCACAGGCGCCGCTCGTCCCAGGTCTCGTCGCTCGGTCGCTCGAGGTGTTCCATGTCTACTCTTGAAGCAGAACCGAGATCACGTCACCTCCCCATTGTCATGCTCGGACTTGTTCCGAGCATCCAGGGCAAGCGCTCAGAAGACCGCCCCTGGACCCTCGCAACAAGTGCGAGGGTGACATCGTGCGTAACGGCGCCGCTCACCCGCCGGCCTACTCGAACTCCAGGATCGCCTGGTCGACGGTCAGGCTCTCGCCGGGGCGGGCGTGGACCTTCGCCACCTTGCCGTCGCGCTCGGCGCGCAGCACGTTCTCCATCTTCATGGCCTCGACCACCGCCAGCTCCTCGCCGGCCTTGATCTGCTGGCCCTCTTCGACCTTCAGCGACATCAGCAGGCCCGGCATCGGCGACAGCAGGTAGCGCGAGAGGTCCGGCGGCGCCTTGACCGGCATGCGCTGGGCCAGCTTCGCCGCCAGCGGCGTCAGCACCAGCGCCTCGATCCCGCCGCCGGCGTAGCCGAGGCGCCAGGCCGGCCCGCGGCGGTCGACCTGCACCGTGATCGCCCGCCCGTCGACGAAGCAGGGCAGCACCAGGTCGTAGGGCCGCCCCTCGGTCTCGATCAGCAGCTCGGCCTTGCCGCCGCCGACGCGCCAGGCGCCCTCGGCCTGGGCAACCGGGGCCGGGACCACGCGGCGCGCATGTGCCTCCTGGCCCAGCATCACCACCCAGTCGGCCGGCCGGGCCGGGTCGAAGTCCGGGGCGCCGTCCATGCGCCCGGAGATCGCCGCCTCCCGCCCCGCCCGGCGCTGCTCCAGGATCGCCGCCACGGCGATCAGGATCTCGCGCGTCTCGGCGGAGGTCTCGGCGCCCTGGAAGCCGTCGGGGAACTCCTCGGCGATGAAGTTGGTGGTGAGATCGCCGGCGCGGAAGCGCTGGTTGGTCATCACCGCGGCGAGGAAGGCGATGTTGTGGTTGATGCCGCGTATGCCGTAGGCGTCCAAGGCCGCCTGCATGGCGTCGATGGCCTGCAGGCGCCCCGGCGCGTGGGTCACCAGCTTGGCGATCATCGGGTCGTAGAACATGGAGATCTCCGAGCCCTCCTCGACGCCCGTGTCGACGCGCACCTTGGCGGAACCGTCCTCCGGGTTCCCCGGCGGGAGGTAGCGCACCAGGCGGCCGATCGACGGCATGAAGTCGCGCAAGGGGTCCTCGGCGTAGACGCGGGTCTCCACCGCCCAGCCGTCCAGCTTCACGTCCTTCTGGCGGAAGCCCAGCTTCTCGCCGGCGGCGACGCGGATCATCCACTCCACCAGGTCGAGGCCGGTAATCATCTCCGTCACCGGATGCTCAACCTGGATTCGCGTATTCATTTCAAGGAAATAGAAGTTCTTGTTCTTGTCGACGATGAACTCCACCGTTCCCGCCGAGCGGTAGTCGACGGCGGCCGCCAGGGCGACCGCCTGGGCGCCCATGGCGGCGCGGGTCTTGGCGTCGAGGAAGGGCGACGGCGCCTCCTCCACCACCTTCTGGTGGCGGCGCTGGATCGAGCATTCGCGCTCGCCCAGGTGCAGGGTGTTGCCGTGGGCGTCGGCCAGCACCTGGATCTCGATGTGGCGCGGCTGCTCGATGTACTTCTCGATGAACACCCGCTCGTCGCCGAAGCTGGCGCGCGCCTCGTTGCGCGCCGAGCGCAGGCCGTCCTTCACCTCGGCCTCGCTGCGGGCGATGCGCATGCCCTTGCCGCCGCCGCCGGCCGAGGCCTTGATCATCACCGGGTAGCCGATTTCCTCGGCGACCTTCACGGCGGTCGCCTCGTCGTCGACGGCATCGGGGTGGCCGGGCACCGTGCTGACCCCCGCCTCGGCGGCCAGCTTCTTGGAGGTGATCTTGTCGCCCATGGCGGCGATGGCTTTCACCGGCGGGCCGATGAAGACCAGGCCGGCGGCCTCCAGCGCCTCGACGAACTTCGCGTTCTCCGACAGGAAGCCGAAACCGGGATGCACCGCCTCGGCCCCGGTCTGCTTCGCCGCGGCGATGATCTTCTCCATCACCAGGTAGCTCTCGGCGGCCGGGGCCGGGCCGATGGCCACCGCCTCGTCGGCCAGGCGCACGTGCAGCGCGGTGGCGTCGGCCTCCGAATGCACCGCCACGGTGGCGATGCCCAGGCGCTTGCAGGTGGCGATGATGCGGCAGGCGATCTCGCCGCGGTTGGCTATCAGAATTTTCTTGAACATCCGCCCCTAACGCCTTGTTATTTCTCGGCGCGCCGACCCCCGGCCGCCGATCTGTTGAGACTTCGGTTTCACGCCCTGCGGTCGTCGCGCTCCTTCAGGCGCCCTGGGAAAGGTACATAGCCGGCAAGCCGCGGGAAACGCCCGATCCACGCCCGCACGCCCGGAAAGGCGTCGAGGTCGAAGCCCGCCTGGTCGGCCACGTGGGTGTAGGCGTAGAGCGAGACGTCGGCGATGGAAGGCTCGCTGCCGAGCAGCCAGTCGCCTTTCTCGAGAACCTTCTCCATGACCCCCAGCGCGGCGTAACCGCCCTTCTCCTTGGCCGCCCACTGAGGCTCGTTGTCCGCGGTCTTGCCGGTGTGGCGCTTCCAGAAGCGCAGCACGGCGATGTAGGGCTCGTGGCTGTACTGCTCGAAGAACATCCACTGCAGCGCCCGCGCCCGCCCCAGGCGGTCGTCCGGCAGCCAGCGCGTGCCCTCGGCGAGGTAGAAGAGGATGGCGTTGGACTCCGGCAGCAGGGTGCCGTCCTCCAGTTCCAGCAGCGGGATGCGCCCGTTGGGGTTCTTCGCCAGGAAGGCCGCCTCACGGGTCTCGCCCTGGATCGCATTCACTTTCACCAGGTCGTACGGGATGTCCAGAAGATGCAGCAATAACTGCACCTTGTAGCCGTTCCCTGAGTCAGGATCGTCGTAGAGTTTCAGCATGGCGTCACCCGCACAGCCCTCTGACCACTCGTCTTGGCACCCGCGAGACTCGCGACTGTGTTGCTTGGGCACGCACCTCCGACGCCACCACCGACCCAACTGTCATCCTCGTGCTTGTCACGAGGATCCATTCCGCCGAGGCACCAAGGCTTGCCGGAAAGCTCAGGTGCGTCCATCGCCATGGATTGCCGGGACAAGCCCGGCAATGACAGCTGTGGTGTGGTGAAGGTTGCCAAATCACCCTCTCCCATCGCGCTCATCTTCCTCAAAGCGGCAGGTTGTCGTGCTTCTTCCAGGGGTTCTCGAGCTGCTTGTCGCGCAGCATGTTGAGGGCCCGGCAGAGGCGCCGGCGGGTGCCGTGCGGCTTGATGACGTCGTCGATGAAGCCGCGCGAAGCCGCGACGAAGGGGTTGGCGAACTTGCGGCGGTATTCCTCGGTGCGGGCGGCGATCTTCGCCCCGTCGCCGAGGTCGCCGCGGAAGATGATCTCGACCGCGCCCTTGGGGCCCATGACGGCGATCTCCGCCGTCGGCCAGGCGTAGTTCACGTCGCCGCGCAGGTGCTTCGACGACATGACGTCGTAGGCCCCGCCGTAGGCCTTGCGGGTTATCACCGTCACCTTCGGCACCGTGGCCTCGGCATAGGCGAACAGCAGCTTGGCGCCGTGCTTGATGATGCCGTTGAACTCCTGCGAGGTGCCCGGCAGGAAGCCCGGCACGTCGACGAAGGTGACGATGGGGATGTTGAAGCAGTCGCAGAAGCGCACGAAGCGCGCCGCCTTGATGGAGGAGGCGATGTCGAGGCAGCCGGCCAGCACCATCGGCTGGTTGGCGACGAAGCCCACCGTGTGCCCTTCCATGCGCCCGAAGCCGGTGACGATGTTGCCGGCGTAGGCGGGCTGCAGTTCGAAGAAGTCGCCCTCGTCGACCACCTTGGCGATCAGCTCCTTCATGTCGTAGGGCTTGGTGGCGTCGGGCGGCACCAGGGTGTCGAGCGAGGTCTCCTCGCGGTCGCCGGGGTCGTCGGTCGGGCGCCAGGGCGGCGCCTCGCGGTTGGAGGCCGGCAGGAAGTCGACGAAGCGGCGCAGTTCCAAGAGCGCCTCGACGTCGTTCTCGAAGGCGAGGTCGGCGACACCCGACTTCGTCGTGTGGGTGATGGCGCCGCCCAGCGCCTCGGCGGTCACCGTCTCGTGGGTCACCGTCTTCACCACGTCGGGGCCGGTGACGAACATGTAGGAGCTGTCCTTCACCATGAAGATGAAGTCGGTCATGGCCGGGGAATAGACCGCGCCGCCGGCGCAGGGGCCCATGATCATCGAGATCTGCGGCACCACGCCGGAGGCCAGCACGTTGCGCTGGAACACCTCGGCATAGCCGGCCAGCGAGGCCACGCCCTCCTGGATGCGCGCACCGCCGGAATCGTTGAGGCCGATGACGGGGGCGCCGACCTGCACCGCCTTGTCCATGATCTTGCAGATCTTCTCGGCATGGGCCTCCGACAGCGAGCCGCCGAACACCGTGAAGTCCTGGCTGAACACGAAGACCAGGCGCCCGTTGACGGTGCCGTGGCCGGTCACCACGCCGTCGCCGGAGATCTTCTGCTGGTCCATGCCGAAGTCGAGGCAGCGGTGCTCGACGTACATGTCCCACTCCTCGAAGGAGCCCTCGTCGAGCAGGATCTGCAGGCGCTCGCGGGCGGTCAGCTTGCCCTTGGCGTGCTGCGCCTCGATGCGCTTCTGGCCGCCGCCGATGGCGGCCTGGGCGCGCATCTCCTCAAGTCGCTGAAGGATGTCCTGCATGTGGCTGATTCCCCTGCCTCGATTTTGGCAAAGCTGATAGCACGCGGGAGAGCGCCTTGCCAGCGGACGGGGACGGAGCGAGGCTGAGAGCGCGCAGAGGCGCCGAAGCGGGCCCGGTCGTCATGCTCGGGCTTGTCCCGAGCATCCAGGGCTACCGCTCCGCCATATGGCCCTGGACCCTCGGGACAAGCCCGAGGGTGACAATAAAATCAAATGATTGTGAAGCAGTGCTAACGCACCAGATCAAGAAACCGCGCGGCGGCTTCGATCTCCTGCCTGAGCGCCGCGCGCCGTGCCGCCGCCTCGGCGTCCTCGCCCCAGCGTTCGGCCTGGTAGAGCTCGTCGAGCTGCGACAGCGCGAAGGCCTCGGCGGCGTCGATGCGCCCGCGCGCCAGCGCCAGTCCGAGTACCAGGGAAGAGGCTGCCTTCACCGCCGCCGCCAGGGCCGTGAGGGCGAGATCGTCGTGCGCCTCGACCGCGCGCTCGAGGGCGGCCAGGCTCTCCGGCGGCTGCGGCTGCGAGGCGATGCCGCAGGTCTTGCGCAGCGGCGCGCCCAGCTCCGCCGCCGCCCAGTCGAGCAGCGGCTGCCACTGCCGCTGCTGGCGGCGCAGCAGCTCGCCGGTCTCGTCGGTCCAGTAGCACAGCAGGTCATGGCCGCCGAAGCCCAGCAGGTCCTCGACGATGCGCCGGCGCTGTGGGGCGACGATGTCGATGGCGGTGCAGGCCAGCGCGTTGAGCGGCATGGCGCGGGGATCGACCTGCTCGCCCTGCGCCTGCCACTCCGCGGCGATGGCCTCGGCCAGGGCCGCCGACGGCACCACCAGCGGCGCCTTCGCCGGCGTCTTCACCGGGCGGCCGTCGAGCTGCACGGCATGGCTGCCTTGGCCGGCCGGGACGCCGGCGGCTTCCCTGTAGAAGCGCTTGATCTTCTGCTGCATCGCCGGGTCAGTCGCCGAACAGGCTGCGCAGGCCGCGCTGGATGCCGTCACCGGCGTCCTTCAGCGCGCCGCCGACGTCGTCGAGCACGCTCCCCGAGGAGGCCGGCGCGCCGCCGGAGGGCGTCTCGCCGGCGCTGCCGCCGTGCCCGATGGCGGCCAGCGCCTCGCCGCAGAGGCTGCGGCTGCCGCCGATCTCGCCGATGATCGGGCCGGTGCCGATGAGGCCGCCGACGCTGTCCACGGCGCCGCCGACGATGTTGCCGCCGGTGCGGGCGACGTCGCCCACCGTGCCGACCGCGCCGACGGCGGCGCCGATCGGGTCCGGCGTCACCGAGGGGTCGCTCAGGGGGCCGGTGACCTTGAACGGCACGGCGAGGCTGGCCAGGCTCGGCTGCGGGGTCCGGGTGTCGAAGGCGAGGTTCACCCGCTCGGCGTCGAGGTCGAGGCCGCCGCGCCCGGCCAGCGCGAAGGCGCCGGTGTCGAGCACCAGGGCGCGGCTGCGCCCCTGCCCGCCGGCGAAGTCGAAGCGGGCGACGAAGCACTCCAGGCGCGTGCTCTGGCTGCCGCCGAACAGCGGGCCCAGCACGTCGCCGAGGCCGACGCTCAGCACCCGCAGCAGCCGGTTGTCCACCGTGCCGTCGAGGGACACCGCCTGCAGGTGGCCGTCGAGGGAGGCGGCGATGGCGTGCGGCGAGGCGCCGCGGCCCTTGAAGTCGACCGCCAGTTCGAGCGGGCCGCCGATGTCCTCGGTCACCGCGGCCTGACGCAGCAGTTCGCCGAAGTCGATGTCCTGGCCGTCGAGCTTGAGCGCCAGTTCCGGCTCCGCCCGGGACGCCTTCAGGTCGAGGCGCCCGGCGAGACTGCCGTCGGCGAGGCGGGCGGCGAAGGGCGCCACCGCGAGGTCGCCGCCCTTGAGCGCCAGGGTCGTCCGCACCGCCTCCAGGCTCATGCCGCCGAAGATCAGGTGCTCGGCATCCAGCTTCACCTCGGCGTCGACCGCGCGCAGCGCCTCCAGCGGTAGCGGCGTGTCGGGGAACACCCGGTCCGACCTGCCGGCGCTGCCGCCGCCGCTTTCGGACTCCGCCGCAAAGTCGGCAAGATCGAGCCGCCGCGACAGCAGGGTCGCCGTCACCGCGGGCCGCGCGCCGGCCGGCGAGAAGGTGGCGTTGCCGGTCAGGTCGCTGCCGCCGAGATTGACGACAATACCCGCCAGTTCAATGGCTTGCCTGACGGACTTAAGATTCGTCGAGAGGCTGTAGGGACCCAGCGCCGGAAGCTCCGCGCCGAGCCAGGGCGACAGGCCGGCGAGGCTGTCGCCGGCGGCGGTCACCGCGAGGTCGACGGTCATGCCTCCGGTGAGGTCGCCGGCGGTGCCCTTGGCGGTGAGCCGGGCGCCGCCGGCCTCGAGGACCAGGTCGACAGGCCCGGCGGGACCGGACAGCAGCGCCGGCAGGCCGGAGTAGCTGCCCTCGACGGTAAAGGGGTTGCCGTTGTAGGCCGCCACCAGGCGCAGGCTGCGCGCGCCGCCGCCGGCGGGCAGCGCGCCGACCGCTTCGGTGACCTCGAGGTCCAGGCCGTCGCCGTCGGCCTCGACCAGCCGCAGCCGCCCGCCCTCGATGCGGAAGTCCTGCACGTCGGGCAGGCTCACCGGGCCGGAGCCCGCGCCTGCGGCCGGTGGCGCCGCTTCTGCGGCGCTATCGAACTCCCAGTTGCCGCGCCCGCCGGCGTCGGTCTCCAGCAGGATGTCCGGCTCGACGGCCACCAGCCGCCGCACCACCACGTCGCCGGTCAGCAGCGGCAGCAGCGCCACCTCGATCTCCAGGCGGCGCAGGGTGACCATCTCCGGGCGACTGCCCCAGGGCGCGTTCGCGAAGCGCACGTCCTCGAGGTCGATGGAGGGCGTCAGCGAGACCTGCAGGCCGACCGGCCCGGCGATCACGAGGTCGCGCCCGGTGGCCGCCTTCACCTCCTCGCGGGCGAAGTCGGCGACCTTCTGGACGTCCAGCGAGGCGATCATGGCATAGCCGGCGACGAGGACCGCGGCGGTGACGGCGGCGGTGACGGTGAGGACCCGCTTCAGCTTCATGCGTACTCTCCGCTCAGCCGGACAAGTGTCTCGTCCAGCTCGGAAAAGTGGCCTATCACGCAGTGGGCGCCGGCGGCCGTCAGCCGCTCGGCCTCGTGGTTGCCCCAGTTGACGCCGACGGCCAGGCAGCCGGCCGCGCGGGCCATCTCGATGTCGTAGGTGGTGTCGCCCACCATGACGGTCTGCGCCGGTTCGGCGCAGACCTCGGCCATGGCGGCCAGCAACAGGTGCGGGTGGGGCTTGCCGGGCCCGTCGTCGGCGGTCTTGAAGTTGTGGAAGCGTGGCGCCAGGCCGTGGCGCTGCAGCACCCGGTCGAGGCCGCGCCGGTTCTTGCCGGTGGCGATGCCGAGGAAGACCTCCGGATGGGTCAGCCCGTCGAGCATCTCCAGGGTGCCGGGGAACAGCGGCTCGTCGTAGCCGGGGCTGTCCTGCAGGGCGAAGAAGGCAGTGCGGTAGCCTTCGACGAGGTCCATGGCCCTGCCCCGCTCGGCCGGCGGCATCAGGCTGGCGATGGCGACGTCGAGCTTGAGGCCGATGGTGGCGCGGATCGCCGCGGCCGCCGGCGCCGGCAGGCCCTCAGCCACGAAGGCCGCGCTCATGCAGTGCACGACCGTGTGCTGGCTGTCGATCAGGGTGCCGTCGACGTCGAAGACGATGAAACGATGGGTGAAGGGCAGCGCCGTCATTGGGCGTTGTCTCTATCACGTCGCAGCCGCTTGCTTAAGACGATTCGTGCCACCGGTCGTGCCACCGGTCGTGCCGCCGGCGGGGGCGGAACCCGGGGCCGCTCCGCCGCGGGGCCGCGGCGAAGCCCCGCCCCGGTGATTGGGCGCGAAGGGCGGGGTTGACGCGCAAATTCGGCGGAAATTGGGAGCGGTTGCAAGCAACGGCGGCGTTCGCGCAGTCGAAGCCTTTGAAATGCGGAGCGTGGAATTCCACCTTGCCATACTCACGCCACATTTGCCTAGAAATTAACAAAGTATTAGCCAAGAGTTAAAATTCTATTACTTTGATTTCCTGTGGCATTATTAGGTTATGAAGCGTGTCAATTAGTGTCCTTAAGCATTTAAAAGGAGAAATAGCAAAAACTGCCCCCTATACCTTCAGGCATCGGCAAACGTCAAAAAAGGGGTAGGTATGTTTTCCAAACTCACCAAGATCGCTTCCACGGCGGCCGTCGCCGCGACCTTCGTTCTCGTTGCCGCCGCGACGCCGGCCGATGCCAAAGACTGGCGGCACTCGATGGACCGGCACTACGACGCCGCCGAGCAGAATCGCTACGTGCCCAAGGGCGACAACCCGCAGTGGGGCTTCACCCTGGACACCGTGGTCGCCGACATGGAGTGGCGCCAGCGCACCTCGCATATGCTGCGCCACCTGCCGAAGCCGAGCACCGAGCCGGCCGCGCGCCGGTCCAACCAGCTGGCCGACCGTCCCGCCACCTCTTCCCTGCGCTTCGCGTTCTGATCTTCCCGCTTGCGAGCGCGCCGCGGCGATCCTCGCCGCGGCGGGCCCGCCGTTACAGCGGCGCGCGGCCCTTGCCGGGTGAGTGGCTGAGCCCTTCGGCGTAAGCCAGCAGCGCCTGCAGCGCCGCCTCGCCGCGCTCCTCCTCGAATCCCAGCGCCGCCCAGGTCGCCGCCATGTGCGGCGGCAGCGGCGCGGCGATGCGCAGGGTGGTGCCGACCTCCGGATCCGGCAGGGCCAGCTCACGCGCCAGCAGGTGCAGGATCTTGGGGGGGGCGCCTGCCTTCGCCAGGGCCTCGGGGAAGGCCTGCCGGCCGCCGTACTTGCCGTCGCCGACGATCGGCGTGCCCATGGCCGCGCAGTGGACGCGCAGCTGGTGGGTGCGCCCGGTCAGCGGCAGCAGGACCAGCCAGGTCGCCGCCTTGCGGTAGCTCTCCACCACCTGGAACAGGGTGCGCGCCGGCTTGCCGGCCTCGGCGTCGCCGCCCATGGCCTCGCCCTGCCCGCCAGCGTGCGATCCCAGGGACTGCTTGGCCAGCGGCAGGTCGATGAGGCCGCGGCGCTCCGCCGGCACGCCGGCGACCAGGGCCCAGTAGACCTTCTGGGTGTCCTTGCCGCGAAAGGCGGCAGTCAGGGCACGGGCGGTCGGCGCGTCTCGGGCCAGCAGCAGCACCCCGGCGGTGTCGCGGTCGAGACGATGCACCAGGCGCGGGCGCTCCGCGGCGCCGAAGCGCAGGGAGTCCAGCATGCCGTCGAGATGGCGGCGCTGGCCGCTGCCGCCCTGGACGGCGAGACCGGCCGGCTTGTCGAGGGCGATGATGTGGTCGTCGCGGTAGAGCACAGCCGCCTGCAGGGCCGCCGCCTCGCGGGCCGAGGCCGGCACGGCAGCGGCCCGGGAGGGCGCCGGCGGCGGCGCCTCCGGCAGCGGCGGCACGCGCACCACCTGGCCCGCCTCCAGCCGCGCCGAGGCCTTGGCCCGGCGCCCGTCCACCCGGATCTCGCCCTTGCGCAGCAGCTTCTCCAGCCGCCCGTGGGTGAGCTGCGGGAAGTGCTGGCGGAACCAGCGGTCGAGGCGCATGCCGCCGTCGTCCGCCGCCACGGGAACCTGGCGCACGCCGCTCATGGGTGGGGGCTCATGGGTGGGGGCTCATGGGTGCGGGCGTCCCGGCAAGCAGGAGAAAGCAACGATCAGGATTGGCATGCCCGCGCGGTCCCTTCCCGGCCGGTCGACTGGCGCGCTCTGCCGCGCGCCCGGCACTAGCTATCAAAGCCGGAGCCGGGGCGCAAACGGGGCTTGTGAGGTCGGGTCAGGCGGCGGCGGCGGAGCCGGGGCCGGAATCGGCCATCCAGGCGACGCAGTTGTCGGTGTCCATCAGGTAGACACCCATGCGGCCGAGTTCCTGCACGGCGTCCTCGGTGGCGTTGCAGAGGGCGTCGGGCACCAGGACGATGCGGAAGTCGCGGGCGCTGGCCTCGTAGATCGAGGCGCGGCCGCCGGTGGAGAAGCTGAAGCCGCAGATCACCAGGGTGGTGATCTTCTGGCTGCGCAGCCGCTCCTCGAGGGCGGTGTTGTGGAAGGCGCCCCAGCGTGGGCGGTAGTACACGAACTCGTTGCGGCCGATCTCCTGGAAGTCGCCGGCGAAGAGGACCTCCGGGTCGAGGCGCACGTCCTTGTTCGGCTTCAGGTCGTCGATCAGCTCGGCGCCCAGGGTGCCCGGCATGAGGATGCGCAGCCCCTCCTCCACCGCCTGGCGGCGGCAGGCGTCGACGTTGGAGCCGTCGGGCTTGTAGAGGCGCACGGAATGGAAGACGGGCGCGCCGTGGGCGCGGAAGCTGTCGACCAGCCGGGCGATGTTGGGCAGCGCCGACTTCCAGCCGCAGGCCCGCACCGGCGAGCCGGGGGCCACGAAGTCGCGCTGAGCGGAGATGCAGAGAAGGGCTGCCTTGCCTTTTTCTGGCACGCAGTAGTTCGTCATTTCTACCCCTCGTTGTACCTGCCTGCCGGTGCATTCCCGCGACCGGCGATTATTGTCTGGGTGACAAATAGAGGCCGACGGAATTTCGCACAACCGGCAAGGTCGTATGGCAGATTCGCGTCAGATGCAGGGCTAGGTGTCCCCGCCCTCGCCGTTGCCCCCGCCCCCACCGGCGCCGCGGTCCTTCGCCTGAGAGCGCAATTTCTCCCAGTATTCCAGACGCTTGCGGATATCACGCTCGAATCCCCGCTCGACCGGCCGGTAGAAGGTCTGGCGCGGCAGATCGTCGGGAAAATAGTCTTGCCCGGAGAAGCCTTCCGGCGTGTCGTGGTCGTAGGCATAGCCCTTGCCGTAGCCGAGATCCTTCATCAGCCGGGTCGGGGCATTGAGGATATGGGCCGGCGGCGCCAGGGAGCCGCTGTCGCGGGCGGCGCGCCGGGCGGCGCCGAAGGCCTTGTAGGCGGCGTTCGACTTGGGCGCCGTGGCCAGGTAGATCACCGCCTGGGCCAGAGCCAGCTCGCCCTCCGGGCTGCCGATGCGCTCGAAGGCCTGCCAGGCGGCGACGGTCTGGGTCAGCGCCGCCGGGTCGGCGAGGCCGACGTCCTCGACGGCGAAGCGGACCAGGCGCCGGGCGATGTAGTGCGGGTCCTCGCCGCCCTCCAGCATGCGCGCGAACCAGTAGAGCGCGGCGTCGCAGTCGGAGCCGCGCAGCGACTTGTGCAGGGCGGAGATGAGATTGTAGTGGCTCTCCTGGCCCTTGTCGTAGAGCGGCGCGCGCTTCTGCACCACCTCGGCCAGCGCCGCGGTGTCGAGCTTGTCGCCGGCCTTCCGCTTGCCGTCGCCGCCCGGCCCCTCCCCGAGCGCGAAGATCTCCTCGGCCAGGTTCAGCAGGTAGCGGCCGTCGCCGTCGGCCATGGCCATGAGGGCGGCGCGCGCCTCCGGCGTCAGCGGCAGGTCGCGGCCCTCGGCCGCCTCGGCGCGGGCCAGCAGCTCGCGCAGCGGCGCCGCCTCCAGGCGCCGCAGCACCATCACCTGGCAGCGCGACAGCAGGGCGGGATTGAGCTCGAAGGAAGGGTTCTCGGTGGTCGCCCCGACCAGGATCACCGTGCCGTCCTCGACGTAGGGCAGGAAACCATCCTGCTGGGCGCGGTTGAAGCGGTGAATCTCGTCGACGAAGAGCAGCGTGCCGCGGCCGGCGAGGCGGCGCTGGCGGGCGCGCTCGAAGACCTTGCGCAGGTCGGCGACACCGGAGAACACCGCCGAGAGCGGCTCGAACTCGAGGTCGGTCTCCGCCGCCAGCAGGCGGGCGATGGTGGTCTTGCCGCAGCCCGGCGGGCCCCAGAGGATCAGCGAGGCCAGCCGCCCGGAGCGCACCATGCGCCCGACCGGCCCCTCCGGCCCCAGCAAGTGGTCCTGCCCGACCACCTCGTCGAGCGCCCGCGGCCGCAGCCGGTCGGCCAAGGGCCGCGGCGCCTGACTTTCGAAAAGGCCGGTCATGCCCGTCGCACCTCAGGAAGAGAATTCGACCCGGCGGACCTGGCCGTCGCGCTTGAAGACGATCTGCCAGCGCTCGCTGCTCTGGTCCAGGGCGTCGGCCAGGTCGCCGGAACGCTGGAAGCTGCGGCCGTTCACCGAGAGGATGATGTCACGCGCGCGAAAGCCGACGCGGGCGGCGGGCGTGCCACGCTGGACCCGCACGATCGCCACGCCCGACCAGTTGTCGGGCATGTCGAGCTCCTCGGCCAGCGCCGGCGACAGGCTCGCCACCACGGCCCCGCCCAGGGGATGGTGGCCGAGCAGCCGGACCTCGTTGCGCGACGGGCTCTCCGGCGGCGGCTCCAGGGGCAGCGCGGCTTCCAGCGGCTTGCCGCCGCGCAGCAGCCCGACCCTCAGAGTCTCGCCGAGCGCGCCGGTGGCGACGCGGAAGCGCAGCGACTGCATGTCGTTCACCGGCTGGTCGTTGACCGCGACGATGACGTCGCCGACGTTGACGCCGGCGCGCTCGGCCGGGCCGTCCGGGTAGATGTCGCTGACCACCACGCCGCCGGGGCGGTCGAGGCGCAGGCCCTCGGCCAGCTCGGAGGTCAGGTCCTGGCCGGTGAGGCCGGCCCAGGCGCGCACCAGGGCGGCGCCGCTGCGGGCGCTGTCGACCACGGTGCGCACCATGTTGGCGGGGATCGCAAAGCCGATGCCGACCGAGCCGCCGGAGCGCGAGTAGATCGCCGTGTTGATGCCGATGAGGCGGCCGTCCATGGTGACCAGGGCGCCGCCCGAGTTGCCGGGATTGATCGCCGCGTCGGTCTGGATGAAAAAGCTGAAGTCGGTGATGCCGACCTGGGTGCGGGCCAGCGCCGAGACGATACCGCTGGTCACCGTCTGGCCGACGCCGAAGGGATTGCCCAGCGCCAGCACCAAGTCGCCGACCTCGACGTCGTCGGAATCGCGCATCTCCAGGCTCGGCAGGCTGGCGCCGTGGGGATCGACGCGCAGCACGGCGAGGTCGGTGCGGGCGTCGGTCAGCACCAGTTCGGCGTCGAACTCGCGGCGGTCGGCCAGCACCACCCGGATCTCGGTGGCCCCCTCGATGACGTGCTCGTTGGTGACGATGAGGCCGTCGGCGCCGACGATGACGCCGGAGCCGAGCGAGGACTCCTCGCGCTCGCGGCGCTCGCGGTCGCCGAAGCCGTCGCCGAAGAAACGGCGGAAGAAGGGATCGTCGAGCAGCGAAGACATCGGCCGCTGCTGCGTCACCTTGCGCTTGGCGAAGATGTTGACCACCGCCGGCGCCGCCTTCTTCACCACCGGCGCAAACGACAGCATCACCTCGCCGCGGCTGTCGGGCACCGCGCGGGTGGTGTCCTGGGCAATGTCCTGGGCGGCGGCCGGGACGGCGAAGGCCATGGCGAGCAGGCAGAGCATGGCGAGGGCAAGAGCCGCCGGGGCCGGACGGCCGTTGTGCGTGCTTCGAGACATGACGATCATTCTTCGTGCCATGACAGAATTGTCTCAGCTCCCAGGTTGTCATCCCGGCCAAGCGAGCGCCAGCGAGCGCGAGCCGGGATCCAGGGGCAAGCGACGGAGCGGTCGCCCTGGACCCTCGGGTCAAGCCCGAGGGTGACGAGCGGAGTAAGCGGCGCTGCCCAGCCTTGCCATTCTGGCCCGCCGGCCCGGCCCGTCAAACAGGAAAGGCAGCCTTGCGGGCTGCCTTTCGCTGTCGTTTCTGCCACTCGGAGGCTTGCCGAACCCGGACCTCAGTCCTCGTCGCCTTCGTCGCCGGCTTCCTGGGTCGGACCGGAGTCCTGGCCCTTGGCGTCGGGGTCGCGGTCGACCAGTTCGATGACCGCCATCGGCGCCATGTCGCCGTAGCGGAAGCCCGCCTTCAGCACGCGGCTGTAGCCGCCTTTGCGCTCCTTGTAGCGCTCGGCGATCTCGCCGAACAGCTTGGCGGTGATCTCCGTATCGCGCAGCACCGACAGGGCCTGGCGGCGGGCGTGGAGATCGCCGCGCTTGCCCAGGGTGACGAGACGGTCGACGACGCGCCGCAGGTCCTTGGCCTTCGGCAGGGTGGTCTTGATCTGCTCGTGCTTGATCAAGGAAGCCGCCATGTTGGCGAACATCGCCTTGCGGTGGCTGGCCGAGCGGTTGAACCGGCGGCCCTGAAAACCGTGACGCATCTGTCTAGTCCCTTCGTCCCTGGCCTCGCGCGCGAAGCCGATTGTGCTGCCGCCCGCCAGGCCCGCCGCTTCTGCGGCGCGTCCCTGCACGGACGGGGGGAGCCGACCGCTCCGATAAAGCTACCTCGCCGCCTTGGCGGAACTCAGTAGGGTTCCTCCAGGCGCTTGGCCAGTTCCTCGATGTTCTCGGGCGGCCAGTTGGGGATCTCCATGCCCAGGTGCAGGCCCATGGTCGAGAGCACTTCCTTGATCTCGTTCAGGGACTTGCGGCCGAAGTTCGGAGTCCGCAGCATCTCGCCCTCGGTCTTCTGCACCAGATCGCCGATGTAGACGATGTTGTCGTTCTTCAGGCAGTTGGCCGAGCGCACCGAGAGCTCCAGCTCGTCGACCTTGCGCAACAGGTTGCGGTTGAACGGCGGCTCGGCGGCGGCCTCTTCCTCGTGGCGCGCCTGCGGCTCCTCGAAGTTGATGAAGAGCTGCAGCTGGTCCTGCAGGATGCGCGCGGCGAGCGCCACGGCGTCCTCCGGCGTCACCGCGCCGTTGGTCTCCAGCTCCATGGTGAGCTTGTCGTAGTCGGTGGTCTGGCCGACACGGGTGTTCTCGACCTTGTAGGAGACCTTGCGCACCGGCGAGAAGATCGAGTCGACCGGCACCAGGCCGATCGGCGCGTCCTCGGGACGGTTCTGGGTCGCCGGGACATAGCCCTTGCCGGTGTTGACCGTCAGCTCCATGTCGATGCGCGCGCCGTCGTCCAGGGTGCAGAGCACGAGGTTCGGGTTCATGATCTCGATGTCATGACCGGTCTCGATCTGGCCGGCGGTCACCTCGCCCGGACCCTCGGCCCGGAGGCGCATGCGCTTCGGGCCTTCGCCGCCCATGCGCAGGGCGATCGCCTTGACGTTGAGGACGACGTCGGTGACGTCCTCGCGCACGCCGGGGATCGAGGAGAATTCGTGCAGGACGCCGTCGACCTGCATGGCGGTCACCGCCGCACCCTGCAGCGACGACAGCAGCACGCGGCGCAGCGCATTGCCCAGCGTGAGGCCGAAGCCCCGCTCCAGCGGCTCGGCCACGACCTTGGCGGTGCGGTGCGCATCGGGTCCCGGCTGGATGTCCAGCTTGTTCGGCTTGATCAGTTCGGTCCAGTTCTTTTGCAGCACGCTTGTGCCCTCACGGCTTATTGGCTGGTTCGATGTCGGCTCCAACGGCAATGCATCTTCCGTCGGCCGGTGAAGCTGAACGGCGGGCAGCCTCCCGCCATCGCTTCTCGATCGCCGGCGTCGCCGCCGGTGCGGGGGCGCTCGCCCCCTTGGTGTCGTCTCCGGACCCCGCGGCCTTCCCGGGTGCCAGGAGTTGCGGCCCCGCTAGACGCGGCGCCGCTTCGGCGGCCGGCAGCCGTTGTGCGGGATCGGCGTCACGTCGCGAATCGCGGTGATGGTGAAGCCCACCGCCTGCAGGGCGCGCAGCGCCGACTCGCGGCCCGAACCCGGGCCCTTCACGTTGACCTCGAGGGTCCGCACGCCATGCTCCTGCGCCTTGCGACCGGCATCCTCGGCGGCGATCTGCGCCGCGTAGGGGGTCGACTTGCGCGAGCCCTTGAAGCCCTGACCGCCGGCAGACGACCAGGAGATGGTGTTCCCCTGCACGTCGGTGATGGTGATCATGGTGTTGTTGAAGGTCGCGCTGACGTGCGCGATGCCGGAGGAGATATTCTTCTTCTCGCGGCGGCGCAGACGCGCCTGAGGTTTGGCCATGGCCTGGTTACCCGTGTCCTGATGCTGACGTCGTTACTTGGTGGCTTTCTTCTTGCCCGCGATCGGCCGCGCCGGACCCTTGCGGGTGCGCGCGTTGGTGCTGGTGCGCTGGCCGCGCACCGGCAGGCCCTTGCGGTGGCGCAGGCCGCGGTAGCAGCCGAGGTCCATGAGGCGCTTCACGTTCATCGCCACTTCGCGGCGCAGGTCGCCCTCGACCAGGAAATCGCGGTCGATGGTCTCGCGGATCCGGGCCACCTCGTCGTCGGTCAGTTCGTTGACCCGCCGCTCACGCGGGACGCCGACCTGATGGCAGATGGCGGACGCCTTGGTCCGGCCGATGCCGTGGATGTAGGTCAGGGCAATCTCGACCCGTTTCTGCGTCGGAATGTTGACGCCAGCAATACGTGCCACTTCGCGAACTCCTCAAACGCCGCGGACCCGGGCCGGCAGCGGCCCGAAAACCATATCTGGACAAGCAAAAGCGTCCGGTCGCCGGAGGCGCCGGAACCGCTGGATTATATGTAGGGAAAGCCCCGAGTCAACCGTCATGCCGCCCCCAGAACCGTTTCGATCTGGCCGGTCACCTGGTCGATCCCGGCCATGCCGTCGACCGCCCGCAGCACCCCCCGATCCCGGTAATAGGGCAGGATCGGCGCCGTCTGGGCGTAGTAGGCCGCCAGGCGGGTACGCACGGTTTCCTCGTTGTCGTCGGCGCGGCGGTTGAATTCGGTGCCGCCGCAGTTGTCGCAGACCCCGGCCACCTTGGGCTGCTGGAAGCGGTCGTGGTAGCCGGCGCCGCAGGTGGCGCAGGTGTAGCGCCCGGTGATGCGGTCGACCAGAATCTCGTCGTCGACCTTCATCTCGATCACCGAGTGCAGCTTCAGGCCCTTCTCGGCCAGCATCTGGTCCAGCGCCTCGGCCTGCGGGGTGGTGCGCGGAAAGCCGTCGAGGATGAAGCCGTCGGCGCAGTCGGGCTGGTCGATGCGCTCGGAGATCATGGCGATCATCAGGTCGTCCGGCACCAGGTGGCCGGCGTCCATGATGGACTTCGCCTTGCGGCCGAGCTCGCTGCCCGAGGCGACGGCGGCACGCAGCATGTCGCCGGTCGACAGCTGGACCAGATTATGCCGCTTTTCCAGGCGCTTGGCCTGGGTACCCTTGCCCGCGCCCGGGGGCCCCAACAGAATGACGTTCATCCCCGCCGGCCCTTCAGCTTCGACTTCTTGATGAGGCCTTCGTACTGGTGCGCCAGCAGGTGGGCGTGGATCTGGCCGACGGTGTCCATGGTCACGGTGACTACGATCAGCAGCGAGGTGCCGCCGAAGTAGAACGGCACCGCGTACTGGGTGCGCAGGACTTCCGGCATCATGGCCACCAGGGCCAGGTAGATGGCGCCCACGGTGCCGAGCCGGACCATGATGTGGCGCAGGTAGTCGCCGGTGTTCTTGCCCGGCCGGATGCCGGGAATGAAGCCGCCGTTCTTCTTCAGGTTCTCGGCCGTGTCGTCGGGATTGAACACGATGCTGCTGTAGAAGAAGGCGAAGAAAATGATCATGCCGGCGTAGAGCGCCAGGAACAGCGGCTGGCCCTGGCCGAGATAGGCCTCGACCCAGCCCAGCCACGCCGGCCCGCCGGTCCCCGAGAAGCCGGAGATCGTCGCCGGCATCAGCAGCAGCGAGGAGGCGAAGATCACCGGGATGACGCCCGAGGGATTGAGCTTCAGCGGCAGGTGCGAGGCCTCGCCGCCGAACATCTTGTTGCCGACCTGGCGCTTGGGGTACTGCACCACGATGCGCCGCTGGGCGCGCTCGATGAAGACGATGAAGGCGACCACGGCGATGGCGCCGAGCAGCAGCGCGACGATGAAGATCGCCGAGAACACCCCCGTGCGCCCCAGTTCCAGCACCTGCACCAGGGCCAGCGGCAGGTTCGCCACGATGCCGGCGAAGATGATCAGCGAGATGCCGTTGCCGACGCCGCGCTGGGTGATCTGCTCGCCCAGCCACATCAGGAAGATGGTGCCGCCGGTGAGCGTGATCACCGTGGTGAGACGGAAGAACAGGCCGGGGTCGATGACCGCCGAGCCGCCGCTGCCGGTGGTGCTCTCCAGGCCGACGGCGATGCCGTAGGACTGCAGCGCCGCCAGCGCCACGGTGCCGTAACGGGTGTACTGGTTGATCTTCTTGCGGCCGGCCTCGCCTTCCTTCTTCAGCGCCTCGAGGGTCGGCGACACCGCCGTCATCAACTGCATGATGATGGCCGCCGAGATGTACGGCATGATGTTGAGGGCGAAGATGGTCATGCGGCCGAGCGCGCCGCCGGCGAACATGTCGAAGATGCCGAGGATGCCGCCCGACTGCTGAGCGAAAATCTCGGCCAGAATCTGCGGGTCGACGCCGGGGATCGGGATGAAGGTCCCGAGGCGGTAGATGACCAGGGCGCCGAGCGTGAACCACAGACGCTTCTTCAGCTCCGGCGCCTTGCCGAAGGCGCTGAAGTTGATGTTGGCGGCAAGTTGCTCGGCGGCGGATGCCATGGCTTCCTGTCTTTCGGCTGAGGCTGGCGCTGCAGGTCGGCGGGAGGCTTCCGGCTACTCGGAGGCGGACGCGCCTTCGCCGGACGGCGCCTTGGCGACCAGGGTCACCGAACCGCCCGCATTCTCGACCGCCTCGACCGCGGCCTTGGACGCGCCGGCGACGGTGATGTTTATCTTGGATTTCAGCTCGCCCTTTGCAAGAAGGCGGATGCCGTCCGGCGCCGACTTGACGATGCCGGCGGCCTTCAGCGCGGCGGCGTCCACCGGCTTGCCGGCGTCGAGCCGGCCGGCGTCGATGGCGCCCTGCAGGCGGCCGAGGTTCACCACCTTGTAGTTCAAGGCGAAGATGTTGTTGAAGCCGCGCTTGGGCAGGCGCCGGTGCAGCGGCATCTGGCCGCCTTCGAAGCCCTTGATGGCCACGCCGGAGCGCGCCTTCTGGCCCTTGTGGCCCTGGCCGGCGGTCTTGCCCTTGCCGGAACCGATGCCGCGGCCGATCCGCTTGCGCGCCTTGGTGGCGCCCGGATTGTCGCTCAACTCATTGAGTTTCATAGCACTTTACCCTTTACCGGAGGCACCTCCCGGCGCCCCTGCCCGGCCGCCCGGCGGCCGGCACTTGCTTCGAATATCCGGCGCCTCAGGCCTCGCCCTCGACGCGCACCAGGTGCTTCACCTTGTCGATCATGCCGCGCACCGAAGGGGTGTCCTCCAGCTCGCGCGAGCGGTGAAGCTTGTTCAGGCCGAGGCCGACGAGCGTCGCCCGCTGGTCCTTGCGGCGGCCGATCGGGCTGCCGATCTGGGTGACCTTCAGGGTCTTCTTGGCTGCAGACATGGATGCTTCCTCCCGCGCCTCGGCGGCCGCCGTATCGCGCTTGCCGAGGACGTCCGACACCTTCTTGCCGCGGCGCTGCGCCACCATGCGCGGGCTGACGCTGCGCTCCAGGGCCTCGAAGGTCGCGCGGATCATGTTGTGGGGATTGGAGGAGCCCACCGACTTGGCCACCACGTCCTGCACGCCGAGCGCCTCGAAGACCGCGCGCATCGGGCCGCCGGCGATGATGCCGGTACCGGCCTCGGCGGCGCGCATCAGCACGCGGCCGGCGCCGAAGCGGCCCTTGATGTCGTGGTGCAGGGTGCGGCCCTCACGCAGCGGCACGCGGACCATCTGCTTCTTGGCCTGCTCGGTCGCCTTGCGGATCGCCTCCGGCACCTCGCGCGCCTTGCCGTGGCCGTGGCCGACCCGGCCGCGGCCGTCGCCGACCACCACCAGGGCGGCGAAGCCGAAGCGCCGGCCGCCCTTGACGACCTTGGCGACGCGGTTGATGCCGACCAGCTTCTCGATCAGTTCCGGCTCGTCGCTTTCGCGCTGGCGGCGATCGTCGCGCTGCCGGCGGTCGTCGCGGGAGCGTCCTTCACGGGGTGCTCGTGCCATGAATCTATCTTCCCTTAAAACGTCAGGCCGCCTTCACGCGCGGCGTCGGCCAAGGCCTTGACGCGCCCGTGAAAGAGGTAACCACCGCGGTCGAAAACGACCTCCTTGATGCCGGCCGCCACGGCGCGCTCGGCCACCAGCTTGCCGACCTCGGCAGCGGCGGACTTGTCGGCGCCGCTCTTCAGCTTGCCCTTGAGCGAGCCGTCGACGCTGGAAGCCGCCACCAGGGTCCGGCCCTGGGCGTCGTCGATGACCTGCGCGTAGATGTGCTTGCCGGAGCGGAACACCGACAGGCGGGGACGGCCGCTCGCGGAGCGCCGGATCGAGGTCCGCACGCGCTGCTTGCGCCGGTCGTGTAGCTGCTTTGATGTCTGCATGGCTGTTACTTCTTCTTGCCTTCCTTGCGCAGGATGACTTCGTCGGCGTACTTCACGCCCTTGCCCTTGTAGGGCTCCGGCGGACGGTAGCCGCGGATCTCCGCCGCCACCTGGCCCACCTTCTGGAGGTCGGCGCCGCTGACGGTGATCGACGTCGGCTTCTCGCACTTGATGGTGATGCCCTCCGGGATCGGATAGGCGACATCATGGCTGAAGCCGAGCTGCAGGTTCAGGGCATTGCCCTGCACCGCCGCGCGGTAGCCGACGCCGTTGATCTCCAGCTCCTTCTTGAAGCCCTCGGAGACACCGGTCACCATGTTCTGGATGCGCGAGCGCGCGGTGCCCCACATGGCACGCGCCTTCTTGCTGTTGTTGACCGGCTTCACCCAGACCTTGCCGTCCTCCTGGGTGATCACCACGTCGTCGGTCGCCTGGAAATCCAGGCTGCCCAACTTGCCCTTGGCCGACACCAGACCGCCCTGGATGGCGATCTCGACGCCGGACGGCACCTCGACGGGGTTTTTTCCTACACGCGACATCTGTCTGTTCCTCGATACCTCTTGCGTCCTCAGAAGACGCGGCAGAGCACTTCGCCACCCACGTTGGCCGCACGCGCTTCCTGGTCGGACATGACCCCGCGCGGCGTCGACAGGATGGTGATGCCGAGGCCGTTGTAGACCCGCGGCAGCTCCTTGATCTTCGAATAGACCCGCCGGCCCGGACGCGACACCCTGGCGATCTCCTGAATCACCGGGGCACCTTCGTTGTACTTCAGCTCGATCTCGACTTCGTCCAGGCCGCGGTCGCTCGCTTCCGTGCGGTAATCCCGGATATAGCCCTCGCGCTTCAGCACATCGAGCACGTTAGCGCGCAGCTTGGAAGCCGGCGCGCGGACCTTCGACTTGCCGGTCCGCTGCCCGTTGCGGATACGCGTCAGCATATCTCCGAGGGGATCGCTCATTGCCATCGCTCGACCTCCTCCTACCAGCTCGACTTGACCATGCCGGGGATCTGACCCACAGAGGCCAGCTCGCGCATGGTGATGCGGCAGAGCTTGAACTTGCGGTAGACGCCACGCGGGCGCCCGGTCACCTGGCAACGGTTGCGTATACGCACCTTGGCCGAATTGCGTGGCAGTTCGGCAAGCTTCAGATGGGCCTGGAAGCGTTCTTCCGGCGGCAGCGTCCGATCCGACGCCACGGCCTTCAGGGCCGCCCGCTTGGCTGCAAAGCGGTCCACCAGCTTCTTGCGGGCCTTGTTCTTTTCAACGGCACTCGTCTTCGCCATTACTCTTTTCCTTCCGTCCCCACTAGGCCCGAAACGGCATGTCGAAGCCCTTGAGCAGGGCGCGGGCTTCCTGGTCGGTCTTCGCAGTCGTGCAGATGATGATGTCCATGCCGCGAATGGCATCGACCGAGTCGTAGTCGATCTCCGGGAACACGATCTGTTCCTTCAGGCCCATGGCATAGTTGCCGCGGCCGTCGAAGCTCTTGCCGGAGAGGCCGCGGAAATCGCGGACGCGCGGCAGGGCGATCGTCACCAGGCGGTCGAGGAACTCGTACATCCGCTCGCGGCGCAGGGTTACCTTGCAGCCGACCGGCATGCCCTCGCGCAGCTTGAAGGTGGCCACCGACTTCTTGGCCTTGGTGACCACCGGCTGCTGGCCGGTGATCAGAGCCATTTCGCTGACCGCGGACTTGATTTTCTTGGTATCCGCCACGGCTTCGCCGACGCCCATGTTCACCACGATCTTCTCGAGGCGCGGGACTTCCATCGCATTCTTGTAGCCGAATTCCTCCATCATGGAGGCCTTCAGCTGGCTGTCATAGTGCTCTTGCAAGCGCGGTTTCATATTTCTGACCTTCGCTTAAAAGTCGATCGCTTCACCGGAGCGCCTGGCGATCCGGATCTTGCGGCCGTCCTTGTCGATCTTGTAGCCGACCCTGGTCGCCTTCTGCGACTTCGGGTCGATGTGCGCCACGTTGGAAATGTGAAGGGGCGCTTCCTTCTCCACGATACCGCCGGTCGACGCCTGCGACGGGGCGGTGTGGCGCTTCACCATATTGACGCCCTGGACCAGCACGCGCTCCTCGGCGCGCAGCACGCGCAGGACTTCGCCCTGCTTGCCCTTGTCGCGGCCGGTGATGACCACCACCTTGTCGCCCTTCTTGATCTTGAATTTCGTAGCCATCACAGCACCTCGGGCGCCAGGGAGATGATCTTCATGAAGTTCTTCGCCCGCAGCTCGCGCGTGACCGGGCCGAAGATACGGGTGCCGATCGGCTCGCCCTGCTTGTTGATCAGCACCGCCGCGTTGCTGTCGAAGCGGATGGTGGTGCCGTCGTTGCGGTGAATCTCCTTCGCCGTGCGGACGATCACCGCCTGGTGGACGTCGCCCTTCTTCACGCGACCGCGCGGAATGGCGTCCTTCACCGAAACGACGATGACGTCGCCGACGCCGGCCGTCTTGCGCTTCGAGCCGCCCAGCACCTTGATGCACTGCACGCGGCGGGCACCCGAGTTGTCGGCGACGTCGAGCTGCGTCTGCATCTGGATCATCGGTCTAGCCCTTTCCTGGCCCTATGCCGCCTGCTCGTCGCCGACCACTTCCCAAGTCTTGGTCTTGGAAATGGGGCGGCACTCGCGAATCCGCACCTTGTCGCCGACGTGGCAGCTGTTGGCCTCGTCGTGCGCGCGGTACTTCTTCGACAGCTTGATGAACTTCTTGTAGACCGGGTGCATGACGCGACGCTCGACCAAGACGGTAATCGTCTTGTCGCCCTTGTCGCTCACCACCACACCTTGCAAGATCCGACGCGGCATTGCCATAAACTCCTAAGATGCCGCCTGCTGCTTATCGCGCAGGATCGTTTTAATTCGCGCGATATCGCGGCGAACCTGCCGCACGCGCGCCGTATTCTCGAGCTGACCGCTCGCCTGTTGGAAGCGCAGGTTGAACTGCTCCTTGCGCAGGCCCACCAGGGATTCCTTCAACTCGTCAGCGGACTTGGTCCGCAGGTCTTCCGCCTTCATGACTTAATGCTCCTCACCGCCGAGACGGGCGATGAACTTGGTTTGCACCGGCAGCTTGGCCGCCGCCAGGGTGAACGCCTCGCGGGCCACGTCCTGGGGCACGCCTTCGAGCTCGAACAGCACCCGGCCCGGCTTGACCCGCGCCGCCCACCACTCCGGCGAGCCCTTACCCTTGCCCTGGCGCACTTCCGCCGGCTTGGACGACACCGGCACGTCCGGGAAGATGCGGATCCACAGCTTGCCGACGCGCTTCATATGGCGCGTGATGGCGCGGCGGGCGGCCTCGATCTGGCGCGCCGAGAGGCGCCCCGGCGTCATCGCCTTGAGGCCATAGGCGCCAAAGTTGAGCTGCGTGCCGCCCTTGGCATTGCCGTGGATGCGCCCCTTGTGGGCCTTCCGGTATTTCGTTCGCTTCGGCTGCAACATAACTGTCGTTCCTCAATACCTGCCGGCGTGCCTCGGCGCGCCGACACGTCTTACCGTGCGGTCTGGGCGTCCTGGGCCCGCTTGTCCTGCGCCATCGGGTCGTGCCCCATGATCTCGCCCTTGAAGACCCAGACCTTGACGCCGCAGGTGCCGTAGGTGGTCTTCGCCGTGGCCTCGCCGTAGTCGACGTCGGCACGCAGGGTGTGCAGCGGCACGCGGCCCTCGCGGTACCACTCGGTGCGGGCGATCTCGGCGCCGCCCAGGCGGCCGCCGCAGTTGATGCGGATGCCGCTGGCGCCGAGGCGCATGGCGGACTGCACCGCCCGCTTCATCGCGCGGCGGAACGCGACGCGGCGCTCCAACTGGTTGGCGATGTTCTCGGCGACCAGGGTGGCGTCGATCTCCGGCTTGCGGATCTCGACGATGTTCAGGTGCACCTCGCTGCCGGTCAGCGACTGCAGCGCCGAGCGCAGCTTCTCGATGTCGGCGCCCTTCTTGCCGATCACCACGCCGGGACGTGCGGTGTGGATGGTGATGCGCGCCTTCTTGGCCGGCCGCTCGATGACGATGCGCGACACGCCGGCCTGCTGCAGGCGCTTGCGCAGGTACTTGCGGATGCTGAGGTCCTCGTGCAGCAGGTTCGCGTAGTTGTCGTCAGCGAACCAGCGGGAATCCCAGGTCCGGTTGATTCCCAGCCGCAGGCCGATCGGATTGACTTTCTGACCCATTACGCAGTTTCCTCGCGCTCACGCACCACCACCGTCAGGCGGCTCCAAGGCTTCACAATCTTGCCGGCGCGGCCGCGCGCACGTGCGCGGAAGCGCTTCATCACGAAGCTCTTGCCGACCGAGGCCTCGGAGACGTAGAGGCGGTCGACGTCGAGCTGATGGTTGTTCTCCGCATTGGCGATCGCCGACTGCAGCGCCTTCTTCACGTCGTTGGCGATGCGCCGCTTGGAGAAGGTCAGCTCCGCCAGCGCCGCCTCGGCGGACTTGCCGCGGATCGTCTGGGCCACCAGGTTCAGCTTCTGCGGGCTGGTGCGCAGATTGCGCAGCACCGAGCGCGCTTCCACTTCCGACAGGCGGGCTGGATTCTTCGGCTTACCCATGACTTAGCCCCTCTTGGCCTTCTTGTCCGCCGCATGGCCGAAGAAGGTGCGCGTCGGCGCGAACTCGCCGAACTTGTGGCCCACCATGTTCTCGGTCACCAGGACCGGCAGGAACTTCTTGCCGTTGTACACACCGAACGTCAGGCCGACGAACTGCGGCATGATGGTCGAGCGGCGAGACCAGGTCTTGATGATCTCGTTGCGACCCGAACCGCGCGAGGCCTCTGCCTTCTTCAGCAGGTAGCTGTCGACGAACGGACCCTTCCAAACAGAGCGTGACACCGCGTTCGCTCCCTTATCGCTTGTTGTGACGACGACGCACGATCAGCGCGTTCGTCTTCTTGTTGCGGCGCGTCTTGGCACCCTTCGTCGGCTTGCCCCAGGGCGTGACCGGATGACGGCCGCCCGAGGTGCGGCCTTCGCCGCCGCCGTGCGGGTGATCGACCGGGTTCATGGCCACGCCGCGCACGGCCGGGCGCTTGCCGAGCCAGCGGTTGCGGCCGGCCTTGCCGAGCTTCTGGTTGGCCTGGTCCGGGTTCGACACCGCGCCGATCGAGGCCATGCACTCGGCCCGCACCATGCGCACCTCGCCGGAGCCCAGACGCAGCAGCGCGTAGCCGGAGTCGCGGCCGACCAGCTGGACGTAGGTGCCCGCGGCGCGCGCGATCTGGCCGCCCTTGCCCGGCTTCATCTCCACGTTGTGGACGATGGTGCCGACCGGAATGGCCGACAGCGGCATGGCGTTGCCCGGCTTGATGTCCGCGCGCCGGCCGGAGACCACGGTGTCGCCGACCGCCAGGCGCTGCGGCGCCAGGATGTAGGCCTGCTCGCCGTCCTCGTACTGCAGCAGCGCGATGAAGGCACTGCGGTTCGGGTCGTACTCCAGTCGCTCGACCTTGGCCGGCACGTCGAACTTGAGACGCTTGAAGTCGACCAGGCGGTACAGCCGCTTGTGGCCGCCGCCACGGCGCCGCGCGGTCAGCCGGCCGAGGTTGTTGCGGCCGCCCTTCTTGGTCAGGCCCTCGGTCAGCTTCTTGACCGGGTCGCCCTTCCAGAGGTCGGCGCGGTTGACCAGGACCAGCCCGCGGCGGCCCGGAGTCGTCGGATTGTAATTCTTGAGCGCCATCGCCTAGATCCCCGTGGTCACGTCGATGCTGTGACCTTCGTCGAGAGTCACAAAAGCCTTCTTGCGGTCGGAGCGCTTGCCGACCTGGCCGCGGAAACGCTTCGTCTTGCCCTTGTGGCGCAGGGTGTTGACGGCCTTCACCTTGACCTTGAAAACCTGCTCCACCGCCGCCTTGATCTCCGGCTTGGTGGCGTTCAGCGGCACCTCGAAGGTGACCTGGTTGTGCTCGGAGCCGAGGGTCGACTTTTCCGTCACCACCGGGCGACGGATGACCTCGTACATGCGCTCCGACGACACCTTCACCGCGCCCTTTGCTGCCCTTGCCCGGCTCATTTCAGTCGTGCCTCCAAGGCTTCCACCGCGCCCTTGGTCAGGACCAGGGTGTCGCGGCGCAGGATGTCGTACACATTGGCGCCCTGCTGCGGCAGCACGTCCACCAGCGGCAGGTTGCGCGCCGCGCGGGCGAAGCCGCCGTCGACCTGGGCGCCGTCGATGATCAGCACCGAAGACCAGCCGAGGGCGGCGAACTTCTTCGCCAGGTCAGAGGTCTTGGGGTCCTTCACCGAAGCTTCGTCGACCACGATCAGCTTGCCTTCGGCCGCCTTGACCGAAAGCGCCGTCTTCAGGCCGAGCTTGCGCAGCTTCTTGGTGAGGTCGAAGCCGTGGTCGCGCACCACCGGGCCGAACACCGTGCCGCCGCCGCGCCGCTGCGTGGTGCGGGCCGAGCCCATGCGCGCGTTGCCGGTGCCCTTCTGGCGGAACAGCTTGCGGGTCGAGCCGGAGACCTCGCCGCGGGTCTTCACCTTGTGGGTTCCGGCGCGGCGCTTGGCCAGCTGCCAGTTCACCATGCGCGCCAGGATGTCCTTGCGCGCCGGCAGCCCGAAGACGGAATCGTCGAGATCGATCTCGCCGGCCTTCTTGTTGTCGAGTGTCGTAACCGGACACTTCATGGCTACTGATCCTTCTTGTCCGCAGTGGCCTCGGGGGCCGCCTCGGGGGTCGCCTCGGGAGCCGACTCCGGCGCCTCCGCGGCGGCCGCCTCGGGCTTCGACTTCAGTCCGGCCGGAAAGGGAATGCCGTCGGCGGCGCCGCGCTTGACCGCGTCGCGCACCATCACCCAGCTGCCCTCGGCGCCCGGCACCGCACCCTTCACCAGGATCAGGCCGCGGTCCTCGTCGATCGAGACGACCTGCAGGTTCTGGGTGGTGACGCGACGGTCGCCCATGTGGCCGGCCATCTTCTTGCCCTTGAACACCCGGCCCGGGTCCTGGTTGTTACCGGTCGAGCCGTGCGAGCGGTGCGAGATCGACACGCCGTGGCTGGCGCGCAGGCCGGCAAAGTTGTGCCGCTTCATGGCACCGGCGAAGCCCTTGCCGATCGAGGTCCCGGTCACGTCGACGAACTGGCCCGCCACGAAGTGGGCGGCGGACAGCTCCTGCCCCACCTCGAGCAGCGCGTCGTTGGAGACGCGGAATTCGACGACGCGGCGCTTCGGCTCCACCTTCGCCTTGGCGAAGTGGCCGCGCAGCGGCTTGGAAACCCGGCTCGGCTTGGCCTTGAACGCACCGAGCTGGACCGCGTCGTAGCCGTCCTTCTCGGAGGTGCGCACCGCCACCACCTGGCAATCCTTCATCTGCAGAACGGTGACCGGCACGTTCTCGCCCTCAGGCGTGAACACCCGGGTCATACCCATCTTCTGCGCTATCAGACCAGTCCGCATCGTTCCTAGCCCTTCAGCTTGATCTCGACGTCGACGCCGGCGGCAAGGTCGAGCTTCATCAGCGCGTCGACCGTCTGCGGGGTCGGATCGACGATGTCGAGGAGGCGCTTGTGCGTCCGGATCTCGAACTGCTCGCGGCTCTTCTTGTCGATGTGCGGCGAGCGCAGCACCGTGAATTTCTCGATCCGGGTCGGCAGCGGGATCGGCCCGCGCACCTGTGCCCCGGTGCGTTTCGCCGTACCGACGATCTCCGAGGTCGACTGGTCGAGCACCCGGTGATCGAAGGCCTTGAGGCGAATGCGAATGTCTTGGCTGTCCATTTCGGCGCTATCCAAAAAGCGGCACCGGCCCGGAATTGGGCCGGTGCTTTCTGCAAATCCCTACTTCTGAATGCTGGCGACGACGCCGGCACCGACGGTGCGGCCGCCCTCGCGGATGGCGAAGCGCAGGCCCTCGTCCATCGCGATCGGCGCGATCAGCTCCACCGTCATCGTCACGTTGTCGCCCGGCATCACCATCTCCGTGCCTTC
>JBHJOA010000017.1:0-9270 GCA_050330205.1 Kiloniellaceae bacterium | reverse complement strand
ATGTCGACCAGAAGGCCGCGCGCGGCGGCGATCTCGCAGAGCTGGCGGACGGACTCGGCGCCGTCGGCCATGCTGCGCTCGAAGTGCGGGATGCCGCCGACCACGTCGACCCCCTTGTCGAGGGCGCGCTTCAGGTTCTCCGGCGATTTCGCGTAACGCAGGTAGCCGTCCTGCGGGAAGGCGACCAGCTGCAGGTCGATCCAGTCCTTCACCTCCTCGCGCACTTCCAGGAGCGCATCGACGGCCAGCAGGCGGTCGTCGCAGATGTCGACATGGCTGCGGATCGCCAGGGTGCCGCGCGCCACCGACCAGCGGCAGAGGGCGAGCGCGCGTTCCTTGATCGTCGCGACCGTCAGCTGCGGCTTCAACTCGCCCCAGAGGGCGATGCCTTCCAGCAGCGTGCCGCTTTCGTTGAGCCGCGGCAGGCCGAGGCTCAAGGTCGCGTCCATGTGGAAGTGGCTGTCGACGAAGGGCGGCGTCACCAGGTGGCCGCCGGCGTCGAGGGTCTGCGCCGCCTCGGCCTCGATGTTCGGTCGGACCTCGGCGATGCGGCCGTCCTGGATGGCGATGTCCTGGCCGGTCGCGCCGGAGGGCAGGGTGGCGTTGCGGACGATGAGGTCGAGCATCGGTTCAGTTCCAGCCGGAGCCTCGCCCTTCGAGACGGCCGCTTCGCGACCTCCTCAGGGTGAGGCTCTCTTTCATCTCATTCTCTTCAGGGCGAGGTAATACTCCACCCTCATCCTGAGGAGCCGCGTCAGCGGCGTCTCGAAGGATGCGCAACCGCATCATCGCTCGCCTTTCCTGAACGGCACCAGCAGGGCCTGCGGGTAGGCGGCGCGGCGCGACATCACGATCATCGCCAGGATCGAGAGCACATAGGGCATCATCAGGAAGAACTGGTAGGGAATGAAGGCGGAGGAGGCCTGCTGCACGCGGATCTGCAGCGCCTCGAAAGCCGCGAAGAGCAGCGCGCCGAGCAGCGCCTTGCCCGGACGCCAGGAGGCGAAGATCACCAGGGCGATGCAGATCCAGCCGCGCCCGTTGATCATGCCGATGTAGAAGGCGTCGAACACCGAGATGGTGAGGAAGGCGCCGCCGACGGCCATGAAGGCGCTGCCCAGCATCACCGCGCCGCAGCGCAGGCGGTGCACGTCGATACCCTGCGCCTCCACCGCCATGGGGTTCTCGCCGACCATGCGCAGGGCGAGGCCGAGCGGCGTGCGGTAGAGGCCGTAGGCGACGACCGGCACCAGCGCGAAGGCGAGGTAGGTCAGCGGGCTCTGGGTGAACAGCACCTGGCCCAGGTAGGGAATCTCCGACAGGCCGGGAACGGGGTAGGGCTTGAAGGGATCGATCTTCGGCGGCGTGGTCACGTTGGGCAGCAGCATGCGGAAGGCGAAGTAGCTGAGCGAGGCCGCCAGCAGGGTGATGCCGATGCCGGTGACGTGCTGGGAGAGGCCGAGGTAGACGCTGAACACCGCGTGCAGCAGGCCGAAGAGGGCGCCGAAGGCGGCGGCCACCAGCACCGCGGTCCAGAGGTCGCCGCCCTGGTAGACCCAGTACCAGGCGACCATCGCCCCCATGGTCATGATGCCCTCGATGCCGAGGTTCAGCACCCCGGCGCGCTCGCAGATCAGCTCGCCCAGGGTGCCGAAGATCAGCGGCGTCGCCATGCGCACCAGGGCGGCCCAGAAGCCGAGGGTGAGGAAGATGTCGAGGATCTCCATCGACGGTCCTCTATCTCAACCGCGGCCGGAAGCGCACGAAGAGCACGCTCGCCAGCACCAGCAGCAGGGCCGTGGCAGTCAGCACGTCGGCCAGGTAGTTGGAGATCGACATCGCCCGGCTCATGGCGTCGGCGCCGTTGTAGATGGCGGCGACGAAGATCGCCGCGGCGACGACGCCCAGCGGATGCAGGCCGGCCAGCATGGCGACGGCGATGCCGGTGTAGCCGAAGCCGGGCGAGAGATCGAGGGTGAGGTAGCCCTTGAGGCCGGCCAGCTCGCAGACCCCGGCCATGCCGGCGAGCCCGCCGGACAGCAGGGCGGTGCGCAGCACCGTGGCGCCGATGGGAATGCCGGCGAAGGATGCGGCCTCCGGGTTGTGGCCGACGGCGCGGATCTGGAAGCCCCACTTGGAAAAGCGGATGAAGGCCCAGGCGAAGACCGCGAAGGCGACCGCCCAGATCAGGCCCGAGTGCAGGCGCATGCGCGGGATCAGCGGCTCGAGGACGCCCTCGTCGATGATCGGCGCCGCCTGCGGCCAGCCCATCGACAGGGGATCCTTCCAGGGGCCGAACAGCAGGTAGTTGGCGAAGAGGATGACGACGAAGTTCAGCAGCAGCGTGGTGACCACCTCGTCGACCCTGAGCTTCAGCTTCAGGATCACCGGCAGCAGCAGCAGCAGGCCGCCGGCCAGGGCGCCGACCAGGAACAGGAAAGGCACCATCAGCAGCGGCGGGAGCACGATGAGGCCGGTGCCGAAGTAGGTGGCGGCCAGCGCGCCGGCGTAGAGCTGGCCCTCGCCGCCGATGTTCCACAGCTTGGCGCGGAAGGCGACGGCGGCGGCGAGGCCGGTGAAGATCAGCGGCGCCGCCCGGGTCAGCGTCTCGGTGAGGGCGAAGACCGAGCCGAAGGCGCCTCGCAGCAGCGCCGTGTAGGCGTCGAGCACCGGCGCGCCGGCCCAGACGATCAGCAGCGCGCAGAGGGCGAAGGCGAGCGCGATGGCGGCCACCGGCGCCGCCAGGTTCAGCCAGAGGGGGACATGGGCGCGGGGTTCAAGCCGCATGGCCGGCCCCCCGCCGGTTGGCTTCGAACTCGCCGTGGCCGGACATCAGCAGTCCGAGGGTCGTGAGGTCGGCCTCCTCGACCGGGATCGGCGACGACAGCCGCCCGCGGTAGAGCACGGCGATGCGGTCCGAGACCTGCAGCAGCTCTTCCAGGTCCTCGGACATGAGGATGATGCCGGCGCCCTCGGCGCGCGCCTCGAACAGCAGGCGCTGCACGGCGGCGGCGGCACCGACGTCGAGGCCCCGGGTCGGCTGGTTGGCGAGGATGATCTTCGGCTTCTCGCTGAGCACACGGGCCAGGATCACCTTCTGCATGTTGCCGCCGGAGAGGGCGCGGGTAACGGTCTGCGGTCCGGCGCCGCGGATGTCGAAGCGCTCGATGAGGTCGCGGGCATGGCGCCGCACGGTGCCGCCCTTCAGCACGCCGAGGTCGCAGAAGCGGCGGTCGCCGCAGGCCTCGAGGATCAGGTTCTCCTCGACGCTGAAGTCGCCGACCACGCCGACGGCGTGGCGGTCCTCGGGGATGCGGCCGACGCCGCGGCGCTGCATCAGGGCCGGGGAGGTCTCCTCGACCTCCTCGCCGAACAGCTCGAAGCTGCCGCTGTCGGGCAGCCGCAGGCCGCAGAGCAGGGCGGCCAGCGCGCCCTGGCCGTTGCCGGACACCCCGGCGATGCCGAGGATCTCGCGCCCGTAGAGCAGCAGGTGGAGGTCGTTCAGCAGCGCTTCTCCGCGCGCGCCGGCGAGCCCGACACCGGCCATCTGCATGACCACCACGCCGGGCGCCAGGGGCTCGCGCTCGGGCAGGGCGATGGCGCGCCCGACCATGGCCAGGGCGAGGCCCTCGCGGCTCGCCTCGGCGATCGGCAGCTCGGCGGCCAGCTTGCCCTGGCGCAGCACCGCCACCCGGTCGGCCACCGCCATCACCTCCTTCAGCTTGTGGGAGATGAAGATGATGGAGAGCCCCTCGGCGACCATGGTCTTGAGGATTGCGAAGAGCGACTCCACCTCCTGCGGCGTCAGCACGGCGGTCGGCTCGTCGAGGATGAGGATGCGGGCGCCGCGGTAGAGCGCCTTCAGGATCTCGACCCGCTGGCGTTCGCCCACCGAAAGATCGCGGATCAGGCGGCGCGGATCGACGGCGAGGCCGAAGTGCTCGGCCAGTTGCACCACCTTCTGCCGCGCCCGGGCGCGCTGTTGGCGCGGCGCCCAGAGCGGCTCGGTGCCGAGCACGATGTTGTCGAGCACCGAGAGGTTGGCGGCCAGGGTGAAGTGCTGGTGGACCATGCCGATGCCGGCGGCGATGGCGGCCTTTGGCGAGCCCGTCGCCAGCGGCCGGCCGAACACCTCGATCGACCCCTCGTCGGCGACGTAGTGGCCGAAGAGGATCGACATCAAGGTCGTCTTGCCGGCGCCGTTCTCGCCCAAGAGGGCCAGGATCTCGCCCGGCATGAGCTCCAGCGAGATGGCGTCGTTGGCGGTCAGGGCGCCGAACCGCTTGGTAACGTCGGCGAGGCGCAGCACCGGCTGGGCGCCGGCGCCGGCCGGCACCGCTTCCTCTACCTCTGGCATCGCGGTTGTTCCCCTGCAGGCAAAGACGGCCGGATCATCGCACCGACGGCGCCACCCCTCAACTGTCACCCTCGGGCCCCAAGCCGAGGGTCCAGGGCAACCGCTTCGTCGCCTGCCCTGGACCCTAGGGTCAAGCCCTAGGGTGACGAGGGGTCAGGTAGGATCGCCGTGTCGCCCGCTCAGTACGTCGACTTCGGTTCGTCGTCGTTGATCGATACCACGAGCTGGCCCGACAGAATCTGCTGCGTCAGGGCCTCGACCTGGGCCCTGGTCTCCGCCGGGATCCTGTCCTCGAACTCGTAGTAGGGCGACAGCGATGCGCCGCCGGCCTGCATCATCGTCCATTCCTTGTAGTCCTCGGCCTTGAAGGTGCCGGCCTTGACCTGGGCGATGGCGTAGTCGATGGCCGGTTCCATGTGCCAGAGGGCGGAGGCCACCACCACGTCGGTGCCGTTCTCCTGCTTGTTCATGTCGTTGACGTTGCCGAAGGCGACGATGCCCTTCTCGCGGGCGGCGTCCACGACGCCGGCGCGCTCGGCATAGATCACGTCGACCCCCGCCTCGATCTGGGCGAAGGCGAACTCCTTGGCCTTCGGCGGGTCGTACCAGGAGCCGATGAAGGCAACCTTGAACTGGACGTCGGGGTTGACCGAGCGCGCGCCCTCCATGAAGGCGTGGAACAGGCGGTTGACCTCGCCGATGGCGTGGCCGCCGACCATGCCGATACGGTTGGTCTTGGTCAGAGTGCCGGCGACCACGCCCATCAAATAGCAGGGCTCGTGGATCCAGTTGTCGAAGACCGAGAAGTTCTCGCCGTGCGGCCCGCCGGGATCGCCCATCAGGAACGCCACGTTGGGATAGTCGTCGGCGACCCTGCGCGCTTCGCGGCTGATGCCGAAGGCTTCGCCGACAATCAGGCCGGCGCCGCCCTCGGCGTACTCGCGCATCACGCGGACGTAGTCGGTGTTCGCCACCTTTTCCGAGAAGCTGTAGTCGATCTCGCCGCGCTCCTTGGCGGCGGTGAGGGCGCGGTGCAGGGTGCCCACCCACTTCTGCTGGATCGGCACCGTGTAGACGCCGGCGACCTTCAGTTTCTCCTGCGCCTGCGCCGCTTCGCCGGTCAGGGCGAAGACGGCGACCGCCGCCATGGCGATGCCGCAGAGCCTCAGCGCCGTGCGCCGGCCGAAGCCCTTGCCGCGCGACGCGTACCCGTTCCTCTCGTTTCGAGAAGTCATGCCCCCGTACTCCCTGTCTTGTTGGGTTGCTTTTACATGCGATCGACCGCCACCGGGGCCTTGGCCTCGTGCTGACGGTTCAGGGCCTGGTAGTAGGACGGGAAGGTCGGACGGTCGACGTAGCGACCGGCGCCCTTCACGGTGCGGACGTCGCCGTCCCGGTAGACCACCTTGCCCTGGCTGATGGTGATCGTGTTGATGCCCTTGACGGTCATTCCCTCGAAGATGTTGAAGTCCACGTTCTGATGGTGCGTGTCCTTGGAGATCGTGCGCTCCTTCTCCGGGTCCCAGATCGCGATGTCGGCGTCGGCGCCGATGGAGATGGAGCCCTTGCGCGGGTAGATGTTGAAGATCTTGGCCGCGTTGGTGGAGGTGATGGCGACGAACTCGTTCATGGTCAGGCGCCCGGAGTTGACGCCGTGGTGCCACAGCACGTGCATGCGGTCCTCGACGCCGCCGGTGCCGTTGGGGATCTGGGTGAAATTGTTGTGGCCCATGCGCTTCTGCGGCGCACAGAAGCAGCAGTGGTCGGTCGCCGTGGTCTGCAGCATGCCCGCCTGCAGGCCGCGCCACAGCGCCTCCTGGTGCTCCCTGGGGCGGAACGGCGGGCTCATCACGTGGGCGGCGGCGTAGTCCCAGTCCGGGTGGCGGTAGACCTCGTCGTTGACCAGCAGATGGCCGGCCAGCACCTCGCCGAAGACCCGCTGGCCCTCGTTGCGCGCCCGGGTGATCGCCTGCAGCGATTCCATGCAGGAGTTGTGGACGATGTAGAGCGGCACGTCGAGCACCTGGGCGACGCGGATGGCGCGGTTGGCGGCCTCGCCCTCGACCTCCGGCGGGCGCGAGAGGGGATGGCCCTCCGGCCCGGTGATGCCGCGCTTCAGGATCTCGTTCTGCAGGTGGAACACCAGCTCGCCGTTCTCGGCGTGGACGGTGCAGATGGCGCCCAGCTCGCGCGCCCTGGTGAAGGAGTTCACCAGCACCTCGTCGTCGGCCATGATGGCGCCCTTGTAGGCCATGAAGTGCTTGAAGGAGTTGACGCCGCACTCGCGGGTCAGGGTCTCCATGGCGGCGCTGACGGTCTCGTCCCACCAGGTGATGGCGACGTGGAAGGAATAGTCGCCGGCGGCCTTCTCGGCCCAGCCGCGCCAGGTGCGGTAGGCCTCCATGACGTCCTGCTTGGGACTGGGGATCACGAAGTCGATGATCATGGTGGTGCCGCCGACCATGCCGGCGGTGGTGCCGGAGTAGAAGTCCTCCGAGGCGACGGTGCCCATGAAGGGCAGTTCCATGTGGGTGTGCGGGTCGATGCCGCCGGGCAGCAGGTAGGCGCCGCCGGCGTCGATCGTCTCGGCATCGCCCGGCGCCTCCAGCGATTCGCCGATGGCGACGATCTTGTCGTCCTGCGTCAGCACGTCGGCCCGAAACGAATGGTCCGCGGTGACGACGGTGCCGCCCCTGATGAGGATCGCCATGATGGATGTCCCTCCTGATCCCAGTAACTTGCCACGTGAGCGCCTGATGGAAACGGCGCCTCTTGCTTTCCCTGTGGACAGAATCGCCGGCGACCGGCGCCGGCAGAAACTTGTCCATTTGGTCAATTTTGCACGAAGTCGGGGGCCGACGCGAGTCCGCTTTTGCGGCCGCAATCCCTTTTCCGCTCTGGCTTGCACGCCGACGAACGATCCGCTGGCGACAACCCCCTTGTCAGAGAACCTGACCAAATGGTCAAATCCCCGAAAGCCGCGAAACTACGGATTCAGGGAGACGACGACATGGCGACGGTGAAGGCGGGGCTCATCCAGATGGCCTTGAAGGCGGATACCGGCGACAGCCCGCAGGCGATCCGCGATCGGATGAACGAGGCGCACATCCCGCTGATCGAGGAGGCCGGCCGCAAGGGCGTCCAGGTGCTTTGCCTGCAGGAGGTCTTCAACCAGCCCTACTTCTGCCCCAGCCAGGACGCCAAGTGGTACGCCGCCGCCGAGAAGATTCCCGACGGCCCCACGGTCAGCCTGATGAAGGAGTTTGCGAAGAAGCACTCCATGGTGATCGTCGTGCCGATCTACGAGGAGGATATCACCGGCGTCTACTACAACACCTGCGCGGTGATCGACGCCGACGGCAGCTACCTCGGCAAGTACCGCAAGACCCATATCCCCCAGGTCGCCGGCTTCTACGAGAAGTTCTTCTTCAAGCCCGGCAACTCCGGCTGGCCGATGTTCCAGACCGCCTACTGCAAGCTCGGGGTCTATATCTGCTACGACCGCCACTTCCCGGAGGGCTGGCGCGCGCTGGCGCTGGCCGGCGCCGAGTACATCGTCAATCCCTCGGCCACCGTGGCGGGCCTCAGCCAGTACCTGTGGAAGCTGGAGCAGCCGGCCTCGGCGGTGGCCAACGGCTGCTACATCGGCGCCGTCAACCGCGTCGGCACCGAGGCGCCGTGGAACATCGGCAAATTCTACGGCTCCAGCTACGTGGTCGACCCGCGCGGCAACTTCCTGGTCGAGGCCAGCGAGGACAAGGACGAACTGGTCACCGCCGACATGGACATGGAGAAGGTGCGCGAGGTGCGGAACCTCTGGCAGTTCTTCCGCGACCGCCGGCCGGAGGCCTACGGCCCGCTGACCGCGGTGTAGCGGCGGTCGACGGACGTTCCAGCGCATTGCCTCGCCCTTCGAGACGCGCTGCTGCGCAGCGCTCCTCAGGGTGAGGCAATCTTGGACCTCATGGTGAGGAGGCGCGAAGCGCCGTCTCGAACCATGGGCAGCCGCCTCCGCATTTCCCCTGTATTCCCGCGCCAAAACCCCTTAGTCTTGGCGATTATGCCCTTTCCGGGGGGACGTCAATGACGGCCAACGGGCAGAAGAGGCGTTTCGTTATCGAGCTGATCAAGCCGTCGCATTACGACGACGACGGCTACGTCATCCAGTGGGCCAAGGCCTGGGTGCCGTCGAACACGCTGTCCAGCCTCTACGGCATCACCCTGGACGTGATCGCGCGCGGCCTGCTCGGCGAGGACGTCGAGGTGGTGCTGAACGGTTACGACGAGACCAATACCGTCATCCCGGTCCGCGACATCGTGCGCCGCCTGAAGGCGCCCGGCAACGCGGGTATCGTCTGCCTGGTCGGCGTGCAGTCGAACCAGTTCCCGCGCGCCATGGACATCGCCCGGCAGTTCCGGGCCGAGGGGCTGCAGGTCGCCATCGGCGGCTTCCACCCCAGCGGCTGCCTCGCCATGCTGCCCGAGTTGCCGCCGGACCTGCAGGAAGCACTCGACCTCGGCATCACCCTCTACGCCGGAGAGGGCGAGGGACGCCTCCAAGACTTCTACTGCGACGCCCTCAACGGTACCCTGAAGCCGGTCTACAACTACATGAACGACCTGCCGGGGCTCGACGACCAGCCGACGCCCTACCTGCCGCAGGCCATGGTCCGGCGCTACGGCGGCGCGGTGGCCTGCTTCGACGCCGGGCGCGGCTGCCCCTTCCAGTGCAGCTTCTGCACCATCATCAACGTGCAGGGGCGCAAGTCGCGCTTCCGCACCGCCGACGACGTCGAGCGCCTGGTGCGCGCCAACATCGCCCAGGGCATCTGCCGCTTCTTCATCACCGACGACAACTTCGCCCGCAACAAGAACTGGGAGGCGATCTTCGACCGCCTCGGCGACCTGCGCGA
>JBHJOA010000016.1:0-87531 GCA_050330205.1 Kiloniellaceae bacterium | reverse complement strand
CCCCGGCGCGCCGCGCCGCCCGCGCCAGGCGCCCCGCCAGCCCGGGCGGCGGGGCCACCGCCTCGCGCAGGTAGGCGATCGCCACCTGGCGGGCGCCGAGGCGCCGCTTGAACTCGAAGGTGCCGCCACCGGGGCTCGACTCGCCGGCATCGAAGGTGGTGCGCCCGCGGGCTATGCAGTGCCGCATCATTTCGGCGTAGAGCAGGCTGCCCGACTGCAGCTGCAGGCCGCGCGGCGTGCCGCCGCCGTAGAGGTAGAGTCCGACGTCGCGGCCGAGCAGCAGGAAGGTGGCGGCCACGGGCTGGCCGCCATCGAAGGCGACCAGGGGGACGAAGTCGGCACCGAAGGCCGCGGCGACGGCCTCGACGAAGGCCCGGCTGTGCACGCGCACGCCCTTCTCCCGCATGGCCCCGGCATAGATCGCATAGGCGGCCGACAGCTGGTCGGGGCCGCCTCGGATCTCTTGCCCGGCGGCCTCGGCGGTTCTCAGGGCGCGGCGGCCGTGGCGCGATAGCAGCGACGAGACCGCTTCCGCCGCGGCACAGCCGGCGAGGTCGAAGTGGAAGCCGGCGGCCGCGGTGAGGGCGCCGGCGCCGGGCGGGCGGCCGGCGCGCGCGAGGCCGATGTCTAGGCGGCTGAGGCCGGCGCCGGCGGCGAAGCGCCGCGCTGCGGCCAGCAGGTCCCCGGCGGCGGCGGCGTCGCCGGCGGCGAGGCCGTAGCGCAGGCCGAACAGGCTGCCGCCGCGGCGGCTGTAATAGGTGGGCAGCTGGCCGAGGGAGCGGCCCTCCGCGTCCCGCGCGGCGAACAGCACCCGCTCGGCGCCGTAGGCCCGGCCCAGGATGTCGAGCCAGCGCGGCTCGGCCAGCGGGTGGACTGCCGGCAGGCCGCCGCCCAGGCGCTGCAGCAGCCCCGCGATCTCGTCGTTGCGCGCGATGAGGGGCTCGCCGGCGCTCACTCGGCCTCCCGGGCGCCCACGTAGCCGCCGGGATAGGCCCTGCCGCCGGCGAAGTAGCGCGTCAGCAGCTCGGCGTAGCCGGCGAAGTCGCCGACGTAGAAAAGCTCGGCGAAGCGCGGCGCCGGCCCCCCGGGAAGGAAGCGCGAGGCGGCGGCATTCTGGCCCAGCGCGTAGTGCACCCAGTCGCGCTTGGCCATCTCCGAGCGGTAGGCGGCGATGGCCTGGCGCTTGGCCGCGGCGGCGGTGGTGATGTCGACCACCGCCGGCAGTGGTGCCGCGCTGTAGATCTGGTAGGCCCAGACCGTGAAGGCCCAGGGCGCTGCCGCGTGGCGCGCGGCGGCCAGCAGCAGCTCAAGCGCGCGGCGGTGGTCGTCGTGGTCGTCCAGGAAGAACGGCAGGAAGACGATCTCCGGCCGCGCGTCGTCGATCGCGCCGGCGAGCGCGGCCGCGGCGGCGGCGTCCAGCGGGATGCGGCCCGGCACCAGCGGCAGGAAGCGGGCGTCGAAGCCCTGCGCCGCGCAGGCCGCCTGCGCTTCGGCCACCCGCTCGGCGGCGCCGGCGAAGCCCTCGGAGGTGACGAAAAGCACGCTGATCGCGCAGCCGCGCTGGCGTGCCAGGGCGAGGGTGCCGCCGGGGCCGATCGCCTCGTCGTCGGGATGCGGGGCGATCACCAGAATGCGCTGCCGGGCCGGCGCCTCGCGCGGCGCCGGCCGGAAGACGCTACGCCGGTGCGCCAGGTCCAGCACCTCCGCGGCCCGGTGCAACTCGGCGACCTGCTGCCAGAGGCGCCGGTCGGGCGCGCCCGCGCCGGGCAGCAGCCGTCTGCGGATCTTCGACCAGAGTCCCGCCATGACGCCCTCCGCGCCTCAGCGCCCCGCCGGGGCGCGGCAGAAGAAGTACGGCCAGCGCACCCGCGTCGCTGCCGGCGAGCCGGCGTCGATCTCGGCGCCGGTCCTGGTGTCGATCACCCGGATCGCCTCGAAGCCCAGTTCGCGCAGCGCGGCGACCTGGGCGGGCGGCTTCACGTAGTAGTGCTTCAGCAGCTTGCCGTGGGTGCCGTCGTAGACCGTCGCCCAGTCGCGCGCCAGCAGCTGCGCCAGCGGCGGGTTGCGGGTCAGCTGGATCAGCTTGCGTTTGGCGTTTTCGATCAGGCCGGCCAGGCTGCGCGCGCGCTTGAAGCGGAACACCAGGTCGAGGGCGGCTAGGTTGTGCGACGAGAAAGCCAGCAGGCCGCCGGGCCTGAGGATGCGGCGGGCTTCGGTGAGGAAGACCTGGCGCTCTTCCGGGCCCAGGGTGTCGAGGCCGTTGAAGCTGAAAACCACCGCATCCAAGGTGCCGTCCGCGAAGCCGCCGAGGTCGCGCGCGTCGGCCCACTGGAAGGTAGCGTTGGGCAGTTGGCCGGCGAAGCGCCGGCGCACCGCGTCGACCATGGACTGCGCGTAGTCGACGCCGATGTAGTCGCGCACCGCGGCGGCGAAGCGCGGCGTCGTGCGCCCGCCGCCGACGCCGATGTCCAGCAGGCGCGCCGCTTTCAGCTCTTCGGCGTAGTCGGCGAGAAACCGCTCCTCGCCGGGATACAGCGCCGCGCGTCCGGCGTAGTCGCCCGTCAGGCTGCCGGCCTGCCAGATCTCCAGGTTGTGGTCGCGCGCTATGACACCGCCCTCCGCAAGGGCGCGTCGGCCTCCGCCAGGCTGCGCCGCAGCGCCGCGAGGCAGGCCTCGATGACCGGTTGCGGCACCGGCGCCTTGCTGCGGCGGTTCGCCTCGAAGAACTCGCCGATGTCGAGGCCGATCTCGCCGGCCGACTCGTCATAGAGGGAGCCCAGAGCGGCGCGGCGCGCCCGCTCGCCGGGCGTGACCTCCAGCAGTTCCCGGTGCAGCAGCTTGCGCAGGTCGCGGAGGTCGCCGACGACGTGGACGTGGTCGAGCACGTCGTAGTTGTTGCGGGTGCCGAAGGAGAACACCGGCAGGCCCAGGCGCGCGGCCTCCAGGCCGACAGTCCCTGTGATGACGACCGCGCCGGCGGCCTGATCCAGCAGGTCGCTGGCGCGCAGGTCCGGCATCGCCAGCCGCACGTTCGGGTAGGCCGCCAGCGTCTCGTAGAAGCCCTCGGAGCGGTAGCCGAGGGACACCATGCTTTCCTTCACCAGCAGCAGGAAGCCGGCCGGGAGCGAGCGGGCCACGAGGTCGATGATCGCCAGCTGGTGGTTGAACTCCGGCGCCTTCACCATGGTCGAGGCTTCCGGCTCTTTGTGCAGGGCGAACAGCACGAAGCGCTCGGGCAGCCTGTCACCCTGCCGGCGGACGCGGCGGCTCAACTCGTCGTACTGGCGCCGGATGCGCAGCTGCAGGCGCGCTGACTCGAGAAAGCCTGGGCGGTCCGGCCGCGGCGTCTTCAGGCGGCCGAGGGCGACCTTCGCCTCGCGCAGCAGGCTGCGCAGAACCTCGCGCCGCCGCAGCCCCTTCGTCAGTGACGACAGATAGTGGGTCGCGTAGATCGGCTCGCGCTGCGCGGCGGCGACGGGCCGCGTGTCGGCGCCCGATACGCCGTCCGCCTGGGTCTGCGGCGCGGCTTCGATCTTCCGCCTCAGCAGCGCCTTCAGCGGTGGATGGTTCCAGAACTCGTCATGGTACCAGCCGTAGGTGCTGCCTACCTGCAGCGAGTTGAACATGCGCACGGGGATGCCGCGGCGGCGGCCCTTGGCGCAGATCAGCTTGCTGTAGAGGTCGGCGACCACCGAGGTGACGATGACGCTCGGCTGCGATTTGTCGAGGATGGCGTCGACCCGGGCGTCGAGCAGACGCAGGTAGCGCAGGGTCCGCCAGTAGGAGGCCCGGCGGCGGTTCTCCGTCATCGGATTGTTGAGCCCGGCCGGCTGAAAGCCGATGCCGAGGTGCCGGTCGGCCTGGATCAGGTCGACGATCAGGCAGTCCAGCTCTTGCTCCAGCGCCGAGGCCCAGGCCGCCAGCTCGGCGTCGTAGTGGCCCGGCAGGGCGGCGTAGCCCTGCACCAGCTCCGGCTCCGGAAAGACCTCGCGGCAGGCCGGTATGTCCCGGAAGGCCTCGCGCTGATGCCGGTGGAAGCAGACCGCGTCGAAGCGGTAGTTCTCACTCCGGTACAGCGTCTCGAAGAGCGGAAACCAGAAGCGGTTTCCGAACATCGCGTCGACCAGATAGAGAATGACGCCGTTGCGCAAGACTACCTTCCTCGAGGCGCGGCCGGGCGGAGCCGCCGGTCGCCCGATCCTGTGCCGCGGTCCCCGCGTGGCTGCCGCCGCTAGCCCGGTGCGGCCGGACCGGGGATCCGGACGATGCCTGCGGGGGACGTCGCTATCTAGAACCGCAGCACCGCCTTGTCAAGCGTTCATGGCATGAACAATTTTATGATTTGTTAAGTCGTTTCATTGATTTATTTGGTTTCTCGTGGCGTAATCCCGGGGTTCCGCTGGGCCCGCGTCGGCGCGCTGCGCCGCGCCGCCGTCACGCCCCGCCTTGCCGCGCCCCTGGGGGAAAGGTATTGGGGGCGGCGCCAGGGGCCGCCGCGGCCACGAGAGGACCTGCCTGCTGTGACGCTGTCCGAAAGTCCGAAAACCGCCGTGATCGGCCTCGGTTATGTGGGGCTGCCGCTTGCCGTGGCACTCAGTCACCACTTCGAGGTGGTCGGCTTCGATGTCGACGCCCGGCGCATCGCCGAGCTGGCGGCGGGCGAGGATCGCACGCGGGAGGTCGAGAGCGCGACTCTGAAGGCGGCGAAGCTCACCCTCGCTGCCGATCCGCAGGTCCTGGCCGCGTGCCGCCTCTTCATCGTCACGGTGCCCACCCCGGTCACCGCCGACAACCGCCCGGACCTCGCCGCGGTCGTCGCGGCCAGCCGCACGGTCGGCGCGGCGCTCACGCCTGGCGCGGTGGTGGTCTTCGAATCGACGGTCTACCCCGGCGTGACCGAAGAGGTCTGCGGCCCGATCCTGGAGGAGGTGTCCGGCCTCGCCTGCGGCCGGGACTTCTTCCTCGGCTACTCGCCCGAGCGCATCAATCCCGGCGACCGCGTCCATGCCCTCGACAAGATTGTCAAGGTCGTCGCAGGGCAGACCCCCGAGGTGACTGCCTGGCTTGCGGAGATCTACGGCAGGGTGACGGAGGCGGGGGTGTTCCGCGCTGCCAGCATCCGGACCGCCGAAGCGGCCAAGGTGATCGAAAACGCCCAGCGCGACATCAACATCGCCTTCGTCAACGAGGTGACCAAGATCTTCAACCGGATGGACATCTCGGTTTACGACGTGCTGGCGGCGGCGCGCACCAAGTGGAACTTCCTGGATTTCCGGCCGGGGCTCGTCGGTGGCCACTGCATCGGCGTCGATCCCTACTACCTGGCCCATTGCAGCGAAACCCTGGGGCTCGACCCGCAGGTCATCCTGGCCGGGCGTCGCACCAACGATTCCATGGGCCAGTATTTCGCCGAGCGGGTCTTATCCGCCCTGAACGGGGCGGCGCCGGCGCTGGCTGGCGGCAGCCGCATCCTGGTCCTCGGGCTGACCTTCAAGGAGAACGTCCCCGACCTGCGTAACAGCAAGGTGGTCGACATGATCGCCTCCCTGCGGCGCGGCGGTTGCAGCGTCGAGGTACACGATCCCCTGGCCGACCCGGGCGAGGCCCGGGACCTCTGCGGGTTCGACCTCGTGGGCGATCTGCAGGCGGCGGCGGGCTTCGACTGTGTCGTCGGCGCCGTCGCCCACGACGAATACCGCCGACTGGGCGCCCGCGACTTCAGCCGTATGCTGCGGGCTGGCGGGATACTCTTCGATCTGCGCGACATCTGGGCGACGACCGAGCTGCCGGCGTCCCTGCGACGTCATTCGATCTAGGCGATGCAAGTGGAGGCGTGGCGAGTGAGCGACCGCAATTTCGCGAGGGACCTTCGGGTGGCGGGCGTGCCGGCATGAGCGTGCTCGTCACCGGCGCCGCCGGGTTCATCGGCTCCGAAGTCGCTGCCCAACTGATCGATCGCGGCCAGGCGGTGATCGGCATCGACAACTTGAACGACTATTACGATCCGGCGCTGAAGCAGGCCCGTCTCGACAGGATTTCCGGCGGCAACGGCTTCACTTTCCGCCGTCTCGCCGTGCAGGACCGCGACAGCATCCTGGCGCTGGCGGCAGAGTTCCCGGAGGTCACGGAGATCGTCCATCTGGCCGCCCAGGCCGGTGTGCGTTACTCGTTGGAGAACCCCTTCGCCTACGTCGAGAGCAACGTGATGGGGCACCTTTGCATGATGGAACTGGCGCGGCGGCTGCCCAGGCTGCGCCACTTCGTCTATGCCTCCTCCTCCTCTGTCTACGGCGGCAACCGGGAACTGCCCTTCTCGGTCGAACAGCGGGTCGACAGTCCGGTGTCGCTCTATGCCGCCACCAAGCGCGCCGACGAGCTGATGACCTACAGCTACGCTCACCTCTACGACCTGCCCTGCACGGGGCTCCGGTTCTTCACGGTCTACGGCCCCTGGGGCCGGCCGGACATGTCGGCCTACATCTTCACCAAGGCGATCTTCGAGGGGCGTCCGATCCGCATCTTCAATCATGGCGACATGCGCCGCGACTTCACCTACGTCGACGACATCGTCGCCGGTGTGCTGGCGGCGATCGGACGCCCGCCGGCGCGCGACGGCGATCAGCCGCCGAACAAGATCTACAACCTGGGCAACCATCGCTCCGAACCACTGCTGCGCTTTGTCGAGGTCATCGAGCAGGCCTGCGGCAGGCCGGCGATCCGGGAGTTTGCCGAGATGCAGGCCGGAGACGTGAAGGAAACCTATGCCGACATCGAAGCGGCGCGCCGTGACCTCGGCTTCGAGCCGCAGGTTTCCATCGACGAGGGAATTCCGCGCTTTGTGGAGTGGTACCGCCGCTATCATAGGGTCTAGCCGGGGCCTCTGGCTGCCATCGCAAAAGGCGCCAATAGCCTCGGAAGAGGAGTCTTGCGTTCTGTTGCCCAAGAGCCAGGCTTGCCCGAGGGTTGGAAGTCAATTCACATTATTCAAGTGTGTATGGAAAAGAATTTGCATTTTTGTGGGGTGAAATGTTTTATGGCCGCGCTTGCCATCTCGGGATGGGCCGCACTGGCCGCTGAGGAGGCTTGACCTGACACATGTATGTTCCTTGATAAGCCAGAGGAATGGCCTTAGTTCCCCTCGCACTTGCAGCATTCTCATTTGTTGAGGACCATCTTTACTTATGGATCATTTGGACGCCCTGGAGGCGCAATCCGTCTACATCCTGCGCGAGGCCTACGCGCGGATCGAGCCGCTGGCCATGCTGTGGTCATTGGGCAAGGATTCCAACGTGATGATCTGGCTGGCGCGCAAGGCCTTTTTCGGGCATGTGCCTTTCCCGGTGATGCACGTGGATACGGGCAAGAAATTCAAGGAGATGTACGAGTTCCGCGACCGCTACGCGGCGGAGTGGAAGCTGGATTTCCTGCGCGAGACCTGCCCGCCGATCGAGGAGATCGACGCTTCCCTGCCGCCCGCCGCCCGCTCGGCGGCGCGCAAGACCGAGGGGCTGCGCCAGGCCATCGCCAAGCACCAGCTTAAGGCCGTCATCGCCGGCATCCGCCGCGACGAGCAGGCGACCAGGGCCAAGGAGCGGGTGTTCAGCCCGCGCGGCGAGACCGGTGCCTGGGACTTCCGCGACCAGCCGCCGGAATTCTGGGACCAGTACAAGACCGACTTCCCGCCGGGCACCCACATCCGCATCCATCCGCTGCTGCACTGGACGGAGTTGGATATCTGGCTCTACACCCGGCGCGAGGGCATCCCCATCGTGCCGCTGTACCTGTCGAAGGACGGCAAGCGCTACCGCTCGCTGGGCGACGAGGACATCACCTCGCCGGTGGAGTCCCGGGCCGGCTCGATCGACGAGATCATCGACGAACTGCGCTCCACCAATACCTCCGAGCGCGCCGGGCGCGCGATGGACCACGAGCGCGAGGACGCCTTCGAGCGCCTGCGCGCCACGGGTTACATGTAAGGAAAGGCGGTGCGATGATGAAAGACGACGGCACCACAATTCTGACGCCGGACCAGCTGAAAGGCGAGGCCTTGCCAGACGCTGAAACCCAGGGCGCTCGCGCGCTGCACCGCATCGTCATCGTCGGTCATGTCGACCACGGCAAGTCGACGCTGATCGGGCGGATGCTCTACGACACCGATTCCCTGCCGCCGGGCAAGGTGGAAGAACTGGAGAGGGTCTCCGCGCGCCGCGGCATGGCCATCGAATGGTCCTTCGTGCTCGACGCCTTCCAGGCCGAGCGCGACCAGGCGGTGACCATAGACACCACGCAGATCTGGTTCAAGACCGCGCTGCGCGACTACGTGATCATCGACGCGCCGGGCCACCGGGAGTTCCTCAAGAACATGGTCAGCGGCGCCGCCAGCGCCGATGCCGCGGTGGTGGTCGTCGATGCCGCCGAGGGCGTGCGCGAACAGTCGCGCCGCCACGCCTACCTGCTGCATCTGCTGGGCATCCGCCAGGTCGCAGTGGTGGTGAACAAGATGGATCTGGTCGGCTACGATCAGGGGCGCTTCGAGGAGGTCTCGGAAGAGATCACCGATTATCTCGCCTCGATCGGCGCCACGCCCATGGTCATCGTGCCGATTTCGGCGCGCGACGGCGACAATATCGCCAAGCGCTCGCACCGCACGCCCTGGTACGACGGCCCGACCGTGCTCTCCGCCCTCGACGGCTTCCACGGTCATCCCGGCCTTGGGGCCCAACCGCTGCGCCTGCCGATTCAGGACGTCTACAAGTTCGACGCAAGGCGCATCCTGGCCGGGCGCATCGAAAGCGGCAGCCTGGCGGTCGGCGACACCCTGCTGTTCTCGCCGTCGAACAAGACGGCGCGGGTACGCGGCCTGGAGGCCTGGCCGGAGGATGCCAGGACCGACAGCGCGGGCGCCGGAGAAGCGGTCGGCATCACCCTCGATGAGCAGCTTTTCGTCGAGCGCGGCGAGGTCGCCAGCCATGTCGAGGGGCCGCCGAAGCTCAGCAACCTGTTCCACGCCCGACTGTTCTGGCTCGGCCACAAGCCGCTCGCCGTCGGCTCCCGCTACAAGCTGAAACTGCTGACCCAGGAAGCCGAGGTCACGGTGCAGTCGATCGAGCGCATCGTCGATACCCAGACCCTGGAGCATGCCGCCGGCGACCAGGTGGAGCGCAATGCCGTGGCCGAGGTCACGCTGCGCAGCCGCCAGGTGCTGGCGCTCGACGACTACGGCGACCTGCCCAAAACCGGGCGCTTCGTGCTGATCGAGGACTACGATACCGTCGGCGGCGGCGTGATCTCCATGGAGGGTCTGCCGGACCAGCGCCGGGCGGTGGAGGTCAAGTCCACCAACGTCATCTCGGTGGAGCACCGCCTCACGGTCGACAGCCGGGCGGCGCGCAACGGCCATCATGGCGGCGTGCTGTGGTTCACCGGCCTCTCCGGCGCCGGCAAGTCGACTCTGGCCATGGAGGTCGAGCAGCGGCTCTTCGCCAAGGGCTATCAGGTCTATGTGCTGGACGGCGACAACGTGCGCCGCGGTCTGAATGCCAACCTCGGCTTCTCGCCGGAGGACCGCACCGAGAACATCCGCCGTGTCGGCGAGGCGGCGGCGCTCTTCGCCGACTCCGGCGTCATCTGCATCACCGCCTTCATCTCGCCCTACCGGGTCGACCGCGACCGCGCGCGCGCCTCGGCCCCCGGCCGCTTCCACGAGATCTACGTCCAGGCCGACGTGGAGACCTGCGAGCGGCGCGACCCCAAGGGCCTCTACAAGAAGGCCAGGGCCGGCGAGATCGCACAGTTCACCGGCGTCTCCGCTCCCTACGAGCCGCCAGAAGCCCCTGACCTCGTCGTCGATACGGCACGGCTGAGCATCGCCGAGTCCGTTGAGACCATCGTCCGCTACATCGAGCAAGCCTTTACCCTGACGCGCGGAGAGAGCGCCGGCTAACCGGTTCTCTCCGCCGCGGGCAGGACGGTGACGAAGACCGCTGCCGAGGCGCCGATCATGGTCAGCCAGTGGTTTTGCCAGATGCCGTAGGCTGTCGCGGCGACGCCGAGGATGGTGACCAGCATGGCCACCGCGCAGGCGCGCGGAACCGGCTCCAGGCGATCGATCCGCCGTGCGACGACGATCAGCAGGATCAGCACCAGCAAACTGCCTACCAGTCCGGTTTCGACCATAATCTGCAGGGCGCCGTTGTGCGGGTGAGAGGGGATCACCTTCTCGCCAGGGCGGAACGGCTGGAAATCGGCGGTCGGAAGGTCCGGCGAGGCGTCGAACCCCCAGCCGAAGAGGGGTCGTTCGGCGATGCGGGTGCTGACCACGTTCCAGACATGCAGGCGATAGTTCCCAGTGGCCTGCAGTGCATCTCCATTGGCCAGTCCGGCCTGCTGGGCAACGCCAGCGACGAAGGGGCTTCCGAACAGCGTCATCACTATCGCGGCGGCCATTACCGCACGCGCCGCAGACCTCCCCAGCGCCGCCAGCAAGGCGGCGGCGACGCCGGCCCCGAGGGCCAGCATGGAGGCCGATGACTGTGAGAACAACGTCATGCCCAAGGTGGCCGCCGGCAAGGCAAGGGCGATCCAGCGATACCCCCGCAGCCAAGCCAGGGCCGCCAGCGGCCAGACCAGGATGACGCCGGCCGAGACGCCGCGATTGAGGCGCGACAGGGTAGCATAGTCACTCTCGGCCGGTCCCTTCAGCAGCGTGAGGATCGGGCTGCCGAAAGCGAGTTCGATGGCGATGAATAGGAAGCTGGCGGCGAAGCCGAGGCAAAGGGCGCGAGCGACCAGGCCGCGCTGCGCCGTGCCCAGGCGCTGTGCCAGCGTGGCGAGGCAAAGCAGCAGGAACAACAGCAGGCCGACCCGCAGGGCCAATGGAGCAGCTTCCAGAGGCTTGAAGGTCCAAGCCGAGGAGACCAGGCACCAGGTGGCGAAGGCGCCCAGCGCCAGTGTCAGATCACGCTCGAGATTGCTCCATGGGCGGGCCGCTGGGCCGGAGGCGAAGGCACCGGCGCCGGCGGCGGCGATGGCCAAGGGAACCACCGCCTTGTCGGCCAGTACGCCGAGCGGCGGCAGCAGCAGGGCAAAGGCCGCCAGGATCAACGCAACCCGGTTCCCAGGGGCTTGAACGTCAGCGAAAGAGCGTAGAAGGGTCATCACAGCGCCGCTTGTAGAGGAACGCCGCCTGCAAGGAAACTGCTCAACTGGTCGCCGTCGCCATTCGCTCTTCGCTCTCGCGCCGCATCTCCTGGCGGCGGGTGATCATCGAGGCGGTCAGGACGCCGACGGCGACCAGCCCGACGAGGACGGTGCAGACGGCGTTTATCTCCGGCGTCACGCCGAGGCGCACCTGGCTGTAGATCTTCATCGGCAGGGTCGTGGCCCCCGGTCCGGTGGTGAAACTGGCGATCACCAGGTCGTCGAGCGACAGCGTGAAGGACAGCAGCCAGCCGGCGACCACCGCCGGGGCGATGATCGGCAAGGTGATCTGGAAGAAGGTTCGTGCGGGCCGGCAGCCCAGGTCCATGGCCGCTTCCTCGATTGAGCGGTCGAAGCTGACCAGGCGCGACTGTACGACCACGGCCACGTAACACATAGAGAAAGTGATGTGCGCGATGGTCACGGTGACGAAGCCGCGGTCGAGCGCGATGGCGACGAACATCAGCAGCAGCGAGAGGCCGGTGATCACCTCCGGCATCACCAGCGGCGCATAGATCATGCCCGAAAACAGCGTGCGCCCTCTGAAGGAACCGAAGCGCGACATGATCAACCCGGCGATGGTTCCGAGCACCGTGGCGAAGGTGGAGGCCGTAAAGGCCACCTTGAGGGTCACCCAGGCGGCACTCATGAGCCCTGCATTGCGGAGCATCTCGCCGTACCACTTGGTGGAAAACCCCGCCCATACCGTGACCAGCCGGGATTCATTGAAGCTGAAGATTATGAGTAGCGCGATCGGCAGGTAGAGGAACAGGAAGCCGAGAATCAGCGAGGCGATGTTGAACCAGGTGAGGCCGAGCTTCATAGATTCGTCCTCATGCCCGGGCGTTGCGTTCCTGCATGCGCTGGAACAGCACGATCGGGATGACCAGCACCAGCAGCAGGACGACGGCGACGGCGGACGAAAGCGGCCAGTCGCGGTTGTTGAAGAATTCGCTCCACAGCGTCTTGCCAATCATCAGCGTCTCCGAGCCGCCGAGCAGATCGGGGATGACGAACTCGCCGACGGCGGGGATGAACACCAGAAAGCAGCCGGCAATGATTCCAGGGAGCGAGAGCGGCACCGTGATTACCCAAAAGGCCTTGATCGGCCGGCAGCCGAGGTCTGCGGCGGCCTCCAGAAGGCTGAGGTCCATCTTTTCCAGGTTGGCGTAGAGCGGCAGCACCATGAAGGGCAGGTAGGAGTAGACGATGCCGATGTAGACGGCGATGTCGGTATTGAGGATGGTAAGCGGCTCGGAGATCAGTCCGAGCTGCATCAACGCCAGGTTCAGCAGCCCCTCCTTCTTCAGGATGCCGATCCAGGCATAGACGCGGATCAGGAAAGAGGTCCAGAACGGCAGGATGACCATCATCAGCAGTGCGAAACGCCAGCGGCGTGGCGCCCGCATCATGCCGTAGGCGATGGGGTACCCGACCAGCAGCGTCAGCAGCGTCGAGATCAGTGCGATCCTCAGCGAGCTGATATAGGAATCGATGTAGAGCCGGTCTTCCAGAAGGAAGAGGTAATTGCCGAGAGTTGCATGGATGGCGATCCAGCCGTCCTCGACGAAGGTAATCAACGGCGTATAGGGCGGCATCGCCACTTGAATTTCGGCCAGGCTGATCTTCAGGACGATGAGAAAGGGCGCCAGGAAGAAGGCCAGCAGCCAGAGGTACGGAACGGCGATGACCAGGTTGCGTCCGGAGAAGCCGAGACGGTGCAGCAAGGCGCTGAGGGTCTTGTAGAGCGGCACCAGCAGCAGTCGGGCGTGCAACCCGGCCAGCGCGCCGGCGTGGACACTGCGCCCACTCATGAAGGCGACTCTGGCACTGCGATCCTGATCAGTGGGCGGTGGGGGCATACCGGCGGCTCAGCTCAGCAGCATGACGGCGGCGCTCGGCGCCCAGGTCAGGTAGACCCGCTCTTCCCAGGTGATCGGCCGTTCGATCAGTCGGGCCATATTGGCCTGAGTTGCCGTCACCATCTTTCCGCTGTCCAACTTCACGTGATAGATGGACAGATTGCCGAGATAGCCGATGTCCCAGACTAGGCCGGTCATGCAATTGCGCGTTCCCGGTGGCGGCTCATCCTTGGAAATCGTCAGCTTCTCCGGCCTCAAAGCGATCCAGACCTGGCGGCCATGTGGCTCGTCGGCACTGGCTCCGGTCTCGATCGTGCAGCCGGCTTCCTGGCTCTCTACAACCAAGTGATCGCCCTCGCGCTGGCTGACCCGGCCTTCCAGCATGTTCACCTCGCCGATGAACTCGGCGACGTAGCGCGAGTTCGGGTATTCGTAGAGTTCGCCGGGCGTCGATATCTGGGCGATTTTGCCGTGGTCCATCACAGCGATGCGGCTGGACACGGTCATCGCCTCTTCCTGGTCGTGGGTGACGATCACGAAGGTGATGCCGGTTTCCTCCTGGATGTTCATCAGTTCGAACTGCGTCTGAGTGCGCAGGTTCTTGTCGAGCGCGCCGAGCGGTTCGTCGAGCAGCAGCATCTTCGGCTTCTTGACGAGGCTGCGCGCCAGGGCAACGCGTTGGCGCTGGCCGCCCGAGAGCTGGTGCGGCTTGCGCTTGGCGAAGGGACCCAACTGGACCATCTCGATAACCTCGGCGACGCGGCGCTCGATCTCGGGGCGCGGCACGCCGTCCTGCTTGAGGCCGAAGGCGATGTTCTTCTCGACGTTCATGTGCGGGAAGAGTGCGTATGACTGGAACATCATGTTGACCGGCCGTTCGTAGGGCGGCACTCCGGACATGTCCTCGCCCTCGAGCAGGATCTGGCCTCCGCTGGGCGTTTCGAATCCTGCCAGCATGCGCAGCAGCGTGGTCTTGCCGCAGCCCGAGGGGCCGAGCAGGGAGAAAAACTCGCGCTTGTAGATGTCGAGGGAGACGTTGTCGACGGCGACGAAATCGCCGAATCGCTTGGTGACGCCGACGATCTGCACGTGTGGCTTCTCGTTCGGGTCGTTCCAGGGAGCCCAGCTTTGGCGTGCTGCTGAACTGCCACTGCGTACAGCGGTCCCCGGGCCTCCGGCTTCGCTCATCGGTACCTACCCCCTGCTGACCGACTCACCACTTCACCGGCCGGGGCCAATGCTCCGCGGAGCCGGGATTCACAAAGGAACGGCCCCGCTCCTTTCGGGGCGGGGCCGCGGTTTGCGGACTTACTGTCCGCTCTTCACCTTGGTGTACAGGCGGGTGACGACCCGCTGGACGCGCGGTTCGTAGGGAGAGGTCGTATAGAGCATCTCCATGGCTTCCGCGGTCGGGTAGATCGCCGGATCGTCGATCACCTCTTCGTCCAGCAGTTCCTGCGATGCCAGGTTGCCGTTGGCGAAGTAGACGTAGTTCGACGCCTTGGCCATCACCTCGGGCTTCATCATGAAGTTGATGAAGGCGTGCGCCTCCTCGGGGTGCGGGGCATCGGCGGGGATGGCCATCTGGTCGAACCACATCAGGGCGCCTTCGTCCGGGGCCACGTACTTGACGATGACCCCGTTCTCGGCCTCGTCCGCGCGGTCGCGGGCCTGCAGCACGTCACCGGACCAGCCGTGCGCCATGCAGATGTCGCCGTTGGCCAGCGCATTGATGTATTCGGAGGAATGGAACTTCTGGATGTAGGGGCGAATCGCCATCAGGACCGGCTCGGCCTTGGCGATGACGTCCGGATCCTGGCTGTCCGGGTCCTCGCCGATGTAGTTGAGGGCCGCGGGAATCAATTCGGTCGGTGCGTCGAGCACATGGATGCCGCAGTCGGCGAACTTGGAGACGACCTCGGGGTCGAACAGCATGCGCCAGGAATTCACCGGGGCGTCGGGCATCCGCTCGAGAATCTTCTCCTCGTTGTAGCCGATCCCGGTGGTGCCCCACATGTAGTTGACCGAGTATTCGTTGCCCGGATCGTACTTTACAGTCCGTTTCTCGACAACATCCCACATATTGTCGAGATTCGGCAGCTTGTCCTTGTCGAGCTTGCGGAAGACGCCGGCCTGAATCTGGCGCGCCAGGAAAGTGCCGGTGGGCACCACCACGTCGTAGCCGGAGCCGCCGGCCAGCAGCTTGGTTTCCAGCACTTCGTTGGAATCGAAGACGTCGTAGACGACCCTGATCCCCGTCTCCGCTTCGAATTCCGCCAGGACCGATTCGTCGATATAGTCGGACCAGTTGTAGACGTGGACGGTTTTGGTCTGCGCCGCCGCCGGCCCCAGCGCTAGGGCGAAGGCGATCGCGACGCCGGCCGGGGCAAAGATTTGGGTTCTGTTCATACCTGCTTCCCTGTTGTCGTGACTTCGTTCGGGCGCCAGCAAAGCGCCGCGTTTCGGCCATTCAGCCATACTACCTTTGATAACAAGCGCCCCGGCAGCGGTTGTCAATCCCAGATGACAACGACCGGGGAGGCCGCCGACAGCGGCGGTCGTCTGCGCGGAAGGCCGGCAAGCGGCCGGGATGCGGTGTCGGCCGGGTGGGATAATTGCGACCGGCTTGGAACCCCGGCGGCGCCGGTGCGTTACCTGTGTTGAACTTGTGGCCGCGAGGTTGCATCTCTGCCGCAACTTTGCCGCTTTTGGCGGGCAAAGATCGCGGTTGAGGGCGACTGCTGCGGGGCATTAGTCTGACGTGTTCGGAACTGCGCAGCCGCGATCCCGCGAGTGCGGGCAGCGGCACCAGTCGCTCCGCGGTGGCGAATTAACTCGTATTCCGGTGACGTGAGAGGGGGCCGAACTTTGTCACACCCCTGCAGGTGCGTTGCAGATTAGGCACTTACCGGCGTATCTTGATCCAGCAGACTGGGCACGGCATTGCTCCCCCTCAGCAGTTTTAGGAATTCGTTAAGAAATTGGGCTTCACGATCGATGGGTTCCGGGTTGCTGCCGGAACGGTGCGAGGGTCAGGAAAACGATAATGAGACTCCTAACCGGGGTCCTGGGGACGGCATTGCTGGGCCTTTCCGCCTGCGCGGAATTGGGCATCCAGTTTCCCGATCTGCGCGATCCGGCGGAGGCAGCCGAGAGTCCCGTGCTCGCCGAGCAGGCGCTGAGCAACGCAGGCCGGTTTCCGGAGGATGTGACGGAAGAGGTGGCTGCGCGGAAGCCGTTGCCCCCTCCGCCGGTCCGCAAGCCGGAGGTATCCCAGGCGACCATCGACGCCACGCGTCCACCGCAGGCCGATCCGGATGCATTGATCGGGCTCGATTTCGACCGTACGACGGTGTTGCTGGGCGCGCCGGCGTTGCTCATCGAGCAACCGCCGGCGAAAATCTGGGCATACAATGCTCCAAGTTGTACGCTGCGGATTTTTTTCTACCCAAGGGTGGGCGGAAGCGATTTTCGGGTGCTGACCTATGAAGTCAGGAGCGGGCAGGAGACCGTGGTTGCCAAGGCTGGCGAGGCGACGGACCTCGCCCGTTTGTGTTTGAGTGAACTGCTGGCACAGGCCGAGGCGGGCCGGCCGGGCGAGACTGCATCGCCCGCGCCTTCCGCGACTGGGGCGGCCGGCGGCAGTTGAAGCTTCTCGAGGAGCGAGGTGCAGGAAAACCCAAAGGGGGCGCTGATGGCGCAAGAAACAATGATGGCTGCTCAGCCGGTCGTGACAGAGACCAATTTCAACCGCGTCTTCATCGTCGACGATGACGACCTGTTCCGTGAATCGCTGGGACTCAACCTGGCCGAGGAAGGCTATGAGGTGGTCGACTTCGCCAACGGCGAGAGTGCGCTTGAGTTCATGATGTCCGGCGAGGAAGCCGAGGCGGTTCTGCTCGACTGGCGCATGCCGGGCCTCGACGGCCTTGCGGTTCTGCGCCGCATGCGCGAATGCCGCATCCAGACACCGGTGATTTTCCTCACCGTGCTGAGTGACGAGATCTACGAGGAAGCGGCCTTGAAATGGGGTGCCGTCGATTTCATCGACAAATCGCGCCGCCTTCCAATTATCCTGCAGCGCCTGAAGCTGATCACCGAGGGCGTCAAGCCGTCGGCCGAAGGCGGCGGACCTACGCCGGCGGTGATTCGCAACGGGCCGCTGGAGTTGAAGACCGACATCAGCCGCGCCTTCTGGGACGGCATGCAGGTCGACCTGACCCTTACCGAGTTCGCCATCGTACTTTTCCTGGTTTCGCAAGAAGGCGGCGACGTGTCGTACCGCCAGATCTACGACATCGTGCGCGGTAAGGACTTTGTGGCCGGCTATGGGCCCGACGGCTATCGGGCCAACGTGCGCTCCTTCATCAAGCGGATCCGCAAGAAGTTCCGAGACGTCGACGATGCATTCGACGGCATCGAGAACTATCCCGGTTTCGGATACCGCTGGCGCGATCAGAGCGGCAAGGGCGGGGCCTAGGCATCATGGCTGCCCGGGTAGAGGGGCCGGCGTCGGTGACGACGCCCAACAGCTTCTACTTCGGGCTGCCGTTCCGATCGCTGATCAGCAAGCTGGTGCTGCTGCTCATCATCTTCTGCGCGGTTCCCGTCATTCTCTATATCCAGTTCCGGGAAGCGGACGCCGAGAAGCGCTTCCTGCTGATGGAGAGCGTGCGCGAGCAGGGGCGCATGGTCGCGGAAAGCCTGCGCCCCATGCTGGAGCAGCAGGAGATGTCCTCGCTGCCGCTGCTCAACGACGAGGTGGCGCGCTTCGCCACCCAGCAGACGGGGGTGAAGGTGCTATTCCGGCCGGCCGGAGAATTCGGTGCGGAGAGCTTCTTTTTCGTGGCCTCGCAGCCGCCCATCGCGCCGAACGATCTCGAAGCCGAGCGCGACCGCCTGGTCGAACGAGGGGTTTTCGACAATCTGGCGCAGAGCTGCTGGGGCGAACTCTCCATGGCACTGCGCCACCGCCGGCCCTCCGGCGCCGAGGAGCTCCTGACCTCGATCACGCCGATCAATACCGGGGCCGGCTGCTGGGCTGTGATCACGACCCACTCGACCGCAGAATTTCTCGGCACCTCCATCGATCAGCCCTACTGGAAGACCATCGAGGTGCGCATCGCCGCGGCGATCTACTTCGCCATGGCGATCTTCACCATCGGCCTCTTCGTCTCGATCTGGCGCGGCCTAATGCGCTTCCGCCGCCTGGCACGCAGCATTCGCGCGGGGGCGAGCCATGTCAGTTTCGCCCAGCAGAACCGGGTGCCCGAACTGGCGCCGGTGGCGGAGGAATTCGACCGCATGACGATGGCGCTGCAGGACTCGGCGGAGAGCATCCGCCTGGCGGCCGAGGACAACGCCCACGCCTTCAAGACCCCGATCGCGATCATGCGGCAGTCGCTGGAGCCATTGCGGCGCATGGTGGCGCCCGAGGAAGTCCGCGGCCAGCGCGCCCTTGACGTGCTCGAGGTTTCGATCGATCGCCTCGATCACCTGGTGGCCTACGCGCGCCGGCTGGAGGAGACGACTGCCGAACTGCTCGACCCGCCTCGCCAGCGCATCTGCCTCACCCGCATCGTGGAACGGATGCTGTCCGCCTACGCCGATACCTTCGCCAGCCGGCGCTTGATTCTCGATGCGCGCCTGCAGCCGGATGTCTTCGTGCTGGCCGGCGAGGACCTGGTGGAGACGGTGCTGGAGAACATCTTCGACAACGCCATCGAGGTGTCGCCGAACGGCTCGAAGATCATCGTGGAACTGCGCGCTCTCCAAGGTCGCGCGGAACTCTCGGTGCTTGACCGCGGCCCCGGCGTACCGCACGGCGAGTTGACCCGCATCTTCGAACGGTATGTTTCGCTGCGCCTAAAGCAGCAGCCCGGAGACGATGACGGGGAAGCGGAAGGCGGCCCTCACATGGGCATAGGCCTGTGGATCGTGCGCCGCAACCTCCAGGCGATTGGCGGCAGCGTTCGCGCGGAAAACCGTCCTGACGGCGGGCTCGCGATGGTCTTGCGCTTCCCCCTCGCTCCGTAGGGCAATTTCGGGGAAGATCAGAGCCGCGGCCACCCGAATTATTGCTAAATCATTTACATCCCTGGACTATATCGCCACAACTTTGACGCACCCATCAGTTGCGGCGGCACGGTACCTTCTTACCGATGCGGAGCAAGCAGAGCATTCATGTCGCCGATCGTAGTCCCCTTGGCCCCATGGGGAGCGAGCCAATCGGCATGAGCCGGGAAAGGGGAAGCATTCTGACGGCCCCTCCCTTCGGGTACTCCCCCGAGCTTCCCCTGCGCCGGCCGGGTGGCCCGAAAGCCCGGCCGGCGCGTTCCGCGGCCCAGCCTTCCGTTTCCCTGCCGGTGATTTCCGCCGCCGTGAGCCTGCCTGCGGGCATCGTCAGCAGCCTGCGGCGCCTTCGCGGCCTGCACCAGCGCCTGTCCCTCTGCCGCGTCACCCTGGCCCCTGGAAGTGACAGCCGTCTCGGTGCCATCGAAGACCGCTCGCTGATCGTCGAGCAGGCCGACGACGGGGCCCTGATCGTCATCTTTATCCATCCGCCGGGCATCGGCGACGAGGCCGCGGCCGCCGGTGTGGCGACCCGGCTGGAACAGGCCTTGCGCGCGACGACGGTTCCGCTGCCTGCCGTGCGGGTCGCCATGATGCACTGCGATGCCGCCGCGATCGACGAGAGCGATGCCACCCGCGATGCACTGATGGATCGGCCCTGCCGACCGCTCCTCAGTATCGTCAACCAGCCCCGGGCGGTGCCGGCCTGATCCGCGCCGGATCCCGGCCGCTGCCCGACTCTCCCACGGATCGTTCCAGCGCCGGGTAGTAGAGCGCCATGGTGACGCCACGCGCCACCATCAGCAGCATCAGGCTGAACCAAAGGCCGTGGTTGCCGAAGCGCTCCAGCAGCAGCCAGTTGGCGAGCAGAAAAACCGCCAGCGACAGCACCATGGCGTTGCGCATGGCGGCGGTGCGGGTCGCGCCGATGAAGACGCCGTCCAGCAGAAAGCTCCAGACGGACAGCAACGGCGAGGCGACCATCCACCACAGGTAGGTCTCGGCAGTGAGACGTACGTCCGGCAGCGACGTAAAGACGGAGATCAGCAGCGGTCCCCCAGCAAGCAGTACCAGACTCGTCAGCAGTGCGGCGGCAAGCCCCCAGAGACCGCAGACCACTACCGCGCGGCGGAAAGTGCGGCGGTTGCGCGCACCGAGCGCGCCGCCGGCCAGGATCTCGGCGGCATGAGCAAAGCCGTCGAGGCCGTGGGAGATGAAGGACTGGAATTGCAGCAGGATGGCGTTGCCGGCCAACACTGTGTCGCCGAAACCGGCGCCCTGGGCAGTGAAGACACCGAATGCCAGCACCAGGCAGAGGGTGCGCAGGAAGATGTCGAAATTGACCCGCAGCAACGCGGCCAGGCGCGCCGGATCGCGCAGCCGCAGCCAGTCGTCCGCGCCCGGCAGGCGACCCAGGCTCTTCAGGATCAGGGCCAGGCCAGCCATTGCCGTCGTCACCTCGGCAATCAGCGTCGCCCAGGCGACGCCGGCGACGTCCCAGCCGAAGCCGACGACGAAGAGCAGGTCGAGCGCGATATTGATGCCGTTCATGAGGAGCTGCAGGACGAGCGCCGCGCGTGGACGCTGCACGCCGAGCAGCCAGCCGAGCACCACGTAGTTCACCAGCACCGCCGGCGCGCTCCACACGCGGATGTCGAAATAGACGGCGGTGTGACCCTCGACCTCGGTACTGGCGTCGATGGCCCAAAGAGCCAGCGTCCGCAGCGGGCTCTGCAGCACAATCAACAGGCAGCCGAAGCCGACGGCCAGGACCAGCGGGCGCAGCAGGCAGGCGCGCAGCTCCGGGACATCGGCGGTGCCGTAGGCCTGGGCGGTGAAGCCCGTGGTGCCCATGCGCAGGAATCCGAAGCCCCAGAACAGGAAGCTGAAGATGACGCTGCCGACGGCGACGCCGCCGATGTAGCTGGGGTCCGGCAGGTGGCCGACCACGGCGGTATCGACGGCCCCGAGCAGCGGCGTGGTCAGGTTGGCGAGGATGATCGGCCCGGCCAGTCCCCAGACACGGCGGTGCCATTCGCTGTCGAGGTCCCCCGGCCGCGGCGCGGCGGGCTCGGCGGAATCCGGGGGGCTTTCCGGACCCGGGCCTGACGGCGGGATGCTTGCGGTCATGCGGAAATGGCGGACTCGGGATTGCGGGGCAGGGCAGCGGCAGATCATAGGCCCGCCGCCCGCCGCGGCAAAGTCCGGCCGATTGGATCCGTGGCAGCGGCCCCAGCAAGGCCCCCGGCACGGTCCTGGCGAGTCAAGGCGGAGCAGCCCTGCAGCGGCTGCGCGGCTGCATGGCTTGGCGGCGCCCGCCGCGATCACTAAGATGCCGCTCCGAAAAGCAACCTGCGACGCTCCTCAATGGGGCGGCCCGCGGGCAATCGCACGACCGGTCCGGGGCGCGCCGCGCGGCCCGAAGCAACGGCAAATCAGGAATTCGAGGGGCGTATGGCGATCCAGCATCCTTATCTTCTGTTTTTGGGCGACGCGCCCGACCAGCTCGCGGCCAAGACCGCGCAGGGCGTTGCCCACTGGCGTCCGGACTGGTGCGTCGGCCAGCTGCGCCTCGACGGTTGCAAAGCCGACCTTGGCCTTGCCGACATGACCCTAGATCAGGGGCTCGAAGCCGGAGCCAGGACCCTGGTCATCGGGGTCGCCAACCGGGGCGGCGTGTTCTCCGAGGCCTGGATTTCGCTGCTCGAAGAGGCCTTGTTGAAGGGCTACGATTTGGCGGCCGGGCTGCACAATCGCCTTGCCGACGTGCCGGTCCTCGCGGCAGCGGCCGAACAGCACGGCCGTCGCCTCTTCGACGTGCGGCATCCGACCCGCGAGTTCGACGTCGCCAGCGGCAAGAAGCGCCCGGGCAAGCGCCTGCTGGCCGTCGGGACCGACTGCTCGGTCGGCAAGATGTACACAACGCTGGCTATCGAAAAGGAGATGAAGGGGCGTGGCCTCAAGGCTGATTTCCGGGCCACCGGGCAGACCGGGATTCTCATTGCCGGCTCCGGGGTTTCCATCGACGCCGTGGTCGCCGATTTCATCTCCGGGGCGGTGGAGTACCTGTCGCCGGCCAACGATGCCGACCACTGGGACATCATCGAAGGCCAGGGCTCGCTGTTCCACGCCTCTTTCGCCGGGGTTTCGCTCGGCCTGCTGCACGGTGCCCAGGCCGATTCCCTGGTGCTCTGCCACGAACCGACGCGCGCCCACATGCGCGGCCTGCCGGACTACAAGCTGCCGACGCTGGACGCCTGCATGGAGGCCAACCTGGCCGCCGCGCGGCTTACCAACCCCGCGGCGGAGTTCGTCGGCATCGCCGTGAACACCTCGCAGATGGACAGATCCAAGGTCACGGCCTACCTCGGTGAGCTGGAGGACCGCTTCGGGCTGCCTGCCGTCGACCCCTTCGCCATTGGCGTGGCGCCGCTGGTCGACCGCATGCTCGCCCCGGTCGCATGATGACGGTCCTTGCGGTCCGCTCGGAGTCCTGGCCGATCCGGGGCAGCTTCACCATCTCGCGCGGCAGCAAGACTACAGCCGAGGTGGTGCTGGTCGAACTCAGCCGCAACGGGGACGTGGGGCGCGGCGAGGCGGTGCCCTATGCGCGCTACGGAGAGTCGATGCAGAGCGTGCTCGACCAGATCGAAAGCCTGCACGGGCCGCTGGCCGAGGGCCTGGACCGTCAGGGGCTGCAGGCACTGCTGCCCGCCGGTGCGGCACGCAACGCCGTCGATCTCGCCTTCTGGGACCTGGAGTGCAAGCGCGCCGGCAAACGCCACTGGGAACTGGCCGGCCTGCCGGCGCCGGGGCCGGTGACCACCGCCTATACGCTTTCCCTGGACACGGCCGAGAACATGGGGCGCAAGGCCGCGGAGAATGCCGAGCGCCCGCTGCTGAAGCTGAAGCTCGCCGGGCCGGACGATCTCGACCGGGTCGCCGCAGTGCGCCACAATGCTCCCGGCGCCCGGATCATCGTCGACGCCAACGAGGGCTGGACGGCGACGCAGTACGTCGATCTGGCGCCCAAGCTGCTCGACCTCGGCGTCGAGATGATCGAACAGCCGCTGCCGGCGGGCGACGACGCGGCGCTCGCGGGCATCGCGCGACCGGTTCCCGTCTGCGCCGACGAGTCCTGCCACGACACGAAGACTCTGGCCGGCCTCGAGGGTCGCTACGACATGATCAACATCAAGCTCGACAAGACCGGCGGCCTCACCGAGGCGCTGAAGCTGAAGCAGGCGGCCGAGGCGGCCGGCTACGGCATCATGGTCGGCTGCATGCTGGCGACCTCGCTGGCCATGGCGCCCGGCGTTCTGTTGGCCCAGGGCGTGGCGGTGGTCGATCTCGACGGCCCGCTGCTGCTGGCCGAAGACCGTGACCCCGCCTTGAGGATCACAGACAGCCTCGTCTATCCGCCGGCCGCCGAACTCTGGGGTTAGGAGCCTTCATCATGTCCAGCAAAACCGCCATCGTGGCCATCCTCATGCTGCTGCAGTTGGCTTCCGCGCCGGCTCAGGCGATCGATCTCATGACGGGCCAGGTGTGGCGCTACCAGACCCGGCCGGGCGAAGAGGCCTCGCGGCTCTATCTTGCCAGGATCGACCGTGGTCTCGGTTCGCGGGCGATCTACCACGTCTACATCGACGGCCTGCAGCTGAGAAACCCCAAGATCGAAGGCGGTGTGCAGGATCATCTGGTCCACATGCCGCTGAGCCGGGAGGCCATCGAGGCCAGCGTCGTCGAACTGCTGGAGTCAGAGGCCGAGATGCCCGACATTTCAGAGGGCTACGCGCTGTGGCTGCTGAGTTTCGAGCGCGGCCAGGCCGGCATCTTCACCATTCCGGTCTACCAGGCTCTCCAGCACATCGAGAACGCCTTCACTGCGGCGAACTGACGGGTGCGGAGCGAAGTGCACTCCCTTCGGGCGGTGATTTCCGGGACGAAATGGAAGCAGACTACATCGATATCTACTGCGAGCGGGTGGGGCCGGAGTTCTGGGCGGAGCCGGTCAACGCGGTCACCAACCTCGCCTTCATCGTCGCCGGGCTGCTGCTGGTCGCCGCGTTGCGCCGCGAGGATGCGGTGCTGCGGCGCGACCCGGCGATCCTGGGGCTGGTGGCCCTGGTCTTCGCCATCGGCATCGGCAGCGGCCTGTTCCATACCTTCGCACAGGTCTGGGCCGCGCTGGCCGACGTCATCCCCATCGCCCTCTTTATCCTGCTCTACATTTACCTGGCGCTGAGGCGATTCGTCGCGCTGCCGCTCTGGATCTGCCTCGCGGGTGTAGCGATAGTGCTGCTGCTGACGGTGGCGATGCCGCTTCTCTTCGGTTTCTCGGTCTCCACCTACGGGGTGGCCCTGACGATCATGCTGGGCGTCGGCGGCTTCCTCCATTTCGGCCGCCGGCATCCGGCCGGACCGCGCATTCTCGTCGCCGCCGGCATTTTCGCCCTTTCCCTGGCGTTCCGTACGGCCGACGAACCGCTCTGCGCGGTGCTGCCCTACGGCACCCATTTCCTCTGGCACCTGCTGAACGCCGTGGTTCTCTACAGCCTGGTGCGCACCATGATGAAGCACGGGCGGCGGGCGGCATGACCGCCGGCCGCCGGGTCAGCCCGCTTTCACCCAGCCGTTCTGGAAGACGACGCGCGCGGCGCCGGTGAATCGGCGCTGCCTTTCCAGTTCCGCTTCGAGACGGTCTCGCCGCGCGCGCGACAGCTTTACCTTGGGCTCCAGCCAGAGTCCGTTCACCCGGAGGTCGCCGCTATCGCGCGCGTGCTTCATGTCGAGGCGGCCGATCAGGCGGTCGCCCTCCAGCAGCGGGAAGACGTAGTAGCCGTACTTGCGCTTCGCCGCCGGCACGAAGACCTCGATGCGGTAGTGGAAGCCGAAGAGACGCTCGCTGCGCTTGCGGTCACGGATCAGCGGATCGAAGGGGCTGAGCACGCGCAGGCGTTTCGGCGGCTCGGGCAGATCGCGGCAGGGATCGCGGTCGGCGAAGACAAAGGCCGCGCGCGGCTTGCTGCCCTCCGCGCCCTCGACGCATACCTCTTCCAGTTCGTCGCCCTTGCGCGCGCGGCACCAGGCCTTGGCTTCCTCGGGCGTCACCAGGCCCCAGAAGGCGGCGATCTCGCCGGAGGTGGCGACGCCCAGGCGCTCGAGCGCCGCGCGGCAGGCCCAGTCGACCGTCTCGGCCTCGCCGGGCTCGGACGCGAGGTGTTCGTGCGGTAGGGTCCGCTCGGTGAGGTCGTAGACCTTCTGGAAGCCGTCGCGCGCGGCCACGGCCAGGTGTCCGCAGCGCCACAGGAATTCCAGCGCCGTCTTCGAAGGGTGCCAGTCCCACCAGCCGCCGTTGGTCTTGGGGTTGTCGGCATCGTCGTTGCCGATTTCCCGCGCCAGTACGCGGCCGTTCTCGGCGATGTGCCGGCGGACGGTCTCGATCTCGGCCTCGAAGCCCTCGCCGTGCCAATTCCGCCAGCGCGCCCGCAGCCGCGCTTCCTCGCGGGCGAAGCGCTGCTTCCAGTAGGGAAAGAAGCGGCTGGGGATGATCGAGGCGTCGTGGGTCCAGTTCTCGAACAGCGCCGCCTCGCTCTCGTGCAGGCGGGCCAGCTGCTTGGGGCGATAGGTCTGGTTGCGCGCGAAGAGGATCATATGGTGGGCACGCTCCACCGTCTGGATCGAGTCCAGCTGCACGAAGCCGAGATGATCGATGAGATCCAGCAGGTCCCGGTCGCTCAGCTTGCGGTGCGGCGGGAAAGAAAGACCCTGGCGCTGCAGGAAGAGCCGCCGGGCCGAGCGGTTGTCGATGACGCGGGGTGAACTCATGATTCCGGCGACGAATCTCCGGGCCGGTTGCGGCGCCAGCCGCCGCGCCGGCGTGGTTGGCAGAGGTGGCGGGTCATGCGCTGGGCGGGGTAGTCAGCGGTCTCCTTGATCATGGCGATGAGGCGCCCGCAAGCGCCCCCGGGCTGAGGGCCCTCCTCCAGCCGGTAGTCGGCGATCAGGCGCTTGGCGGCCTGGCCGGGGTCGCGGTCCTGGCCAAGGCGCAGGATCCAGGCCAGCACCACATCCTCGGCCGGACCGGGGAAATCCTCGCCCATTTCCAGAACCTCGCGGATGAGGCCACCGGGATCGTCGGGGGAATCGTGTTCGGAGAGGTAGCGGATCGCCATTACATTCGCCGCAGCAGGTTGAGCCTGGAGGGTATCTCGAACCAGAATCCGTCGTCGCGCTGTTCCGCTGCCGCCAGAAAGCCCCGCCGCAACGACGCTTCCGCCGCCTCCACCGCGGAACGGCGGGCAGGATCGACGGCGATCAGGCCGTCGAGGAAGGCCTCGGCGCTCTTCACCCGGAAGGGGGCGCGGTAGAAGGATTCTTCGACCTCCTCCAGTGCGCCACCGGCCGCCGCGGTCTTCAAGGCTTTGTAGGCCTCGGCACGCACCTCGGTTTCGTCCTCGATCGGCCGCATGATCTCGAAGTAGCCGCCTTCGGCCAGGGGTTCCTGCACATAAAGCAGGCCGCCGGGGCGCAGCACGCGGGCGGCCTCGGCCAGGGCGGCGTCCTGCTGGGTGATCGGCACATGGTGCAGGGCATTGAAGTAGACCAGGGCATCGAGGCAGCCGTCCGGCAGCGGCAGCGCCTCCCCCAGGGCGCAGAGGTAGCTTTCGTCGCGCGCCGGTTCGGCGGCGCGGGCGCGGGCGAGCTGCCCGGCGCCGGGATCGATCCCGAGGACCCAGGCCCCACCGCGCGCCATGACGCGCACCAGCGCGCCGTCGCCGCAGCCGACGTCGGCGATCCTGGCGCCTTCGAGCGGCAGGTGGCGGCGCAGCACGTCGCTATGCTTCAGGAGGGGGGCTTCGGTCTCGGCAAGGGTCATGGCTGGCGCATTCTAGGCCCCGGCGGCGACCTTTCGCCAGGGGGTGGGCACCGGTAGCTGCCAGCATCCTGACGGGCTTCCCTAAGTGCCGATTCGCCGCTATGGTTGCGCCCCATGGACAAGCGCTTTGGCACCTTCTTGCGAATGCCCCACCCCGGCCGTTTTCGGTAACGCGGGGTAACGGGCGCCTGCGCCCATCTTCCAGGATGCTCTTCGGAGTTGCGGACACCCCGCCGGGACCGGCCGGGGTGTTTCTGTTTTTCCCAATCCGCATTCCGGAGCCGAAGCTCATGACCCAAGATCCCTCTGTTCACGGCGACTGCCTGTCCTGCGCGGTCGCCGCCGGCGCGTTTCCTGCCCATGTCGTCCACGAGACGGTACGATTCGTCGCCTTTCTCGATGCCGACCCGATCCGCCCGGGCCACCTGCGGATCGTCCCGCGTGATCACTATCCGCACTTCAATGCCCTGCCGCCGTCCCTGGCGAGTGAGTTGTTGCACCTGGGCCAGCGGCTTGCCGAGGCTCAGAGGGCTGTCTTCAAGGCAGAGCGGGTCGGGTTCCTGTTCCCGGCCGGCGGTGAGCCTCATGCCCAGGTCGAGGTGGTGCCCCTGCTGTCGGCCGGCGACGTCACCGCACGGCGCCGCGGCGCCACGAACGGCGGCGGCGCTTCCGAGGCCGAACTGGCGCAGGCCGCACGCCTTCTGCAGCGGGAGCTCGCTGCAACGGAAGCTGCCTCTCGGGGCAGAATAGAATTACCCCGAGGGGCGCCTTGCGAATTGTCGACAATTGGGTAGGCTGGCGCCCCCACTCAAAGTCGCTGAGCCCATGACCGCTGAACCGTCCGAGAGCTTTCCAGAGATCCGCGAGGGGGTCCGCGCCCTCTGCGCCGGCTATCCCGGCGCTTACTGGCGCGACCTCGACACCCGGCGGGCCTATCCCGAGGCCTTCGTCAAGGAGTTGACCGCAGCCGGCTACCTGGCCGCGCTGATCCCGGAGGACTACGGCGGCAGCGGTCTGCCGCTGGCCGCCGGCGCCGCGATCCTCGAGGAGATCCAGAAGTCGGGCTGCAACGGCGCCGCCTGCCACGCCCAGATGTACACCATGGGGACGCTGCTGCGGCACGGCAGCGAGGCGCAGAAGCGGCGCTACCTGCCGGGCATCGCCGAGGGCAGCCTGCGCCTGCAGGCCTTCGGCGTCACCGAGCCGACCAGCGGCACCGACACCCTGAGCCTCGCCACCACAGCCCGCCGCGAGGGCGACCGCTACCTCGTCAACGGCCAGAAGGTCTGGACCAGCCGTGCCGAGCACAGCGATCTCATGCTCCTCCTGGCGCGCACCACGCCGAAGGACGAGGTGAAGAAGAAGGGAGACGGCCTTTCGGTCTTCATCGTCGACCTGCGCGAGGCGGTCGGCAAGGGCGTCACCATCAAGCCGATCCGCGCCATGATGAACCACTCGTCGACGGAGGTTTTCTTCGACAACCTCGAGGTGCCGGCGGAGAATCTCATCGGCGAGGAAGGCAAGGGCTTCCGCTACATCCTCGACGGCATGAACGCCGAGCGCATCCTCATCGCCGCCGAGTGCATCGGCGACGCGCGCTGGTTCATCGACAAGGCCAGCTCCTATGCCACCGAGCGCAAGGTCTTCGGCCGGCCGATAGGTCAGAACCAGGGCATCCAATTCCCCATCGCCCGCGCTTACGCTCAGAGCGAGGCTGCGGCGCTGATGGTCGACCGCGCCGCCACGCTCTTCGATGCGGGCCAGCGCTGCGGCAAGGAGGCCAATATGGCCAAGATGCTGGCCTCGGAGGCCTCCTGGGCGGCGGCCGAGGCCTGCCTGCAGACCCACGGCGGTTTCGGCTTCGCCGAGGAATACGATGTCGAGCGCAAGTACCGCGAGGCGCGGCTCTACCAGGTGGCGCCGATCTCCACCAATCTCATCCTCGCTTTCCTGGCCGAGCACGTGCTCGGCATGCCGCGCAGCTACTGAGGCGAATCCGGTGAAACCACAACTCTTCGGTCCCTCCTATTCGGTCTATGTCCGCATCGCCAAGATCGCGCTGATCGAGAAGGGCGTCGATTTCGAGCAGGTCGAGTTCGACCTCTTCAACCGCGCCGACTGGCCGGCGGACTGGCTGCAGCGCCAGCCCTTCGGCCAGGCGCCGGCCTTCGAGCACGACGGCTTCCGCCTCTACGAGACGCGCGCCATTACCCGCTACGTCGACGAGGCTTTCGCCGGGCCGCCGCTGCAGCCCGATGACCCGAAGGCGCGCGCCCGCATGGAGCAGGCGATCTCGGTGCTCGACGGCCAGGGCTACCGGCCCATGGTCTGGGGCATCTATGTCGAGCGGGTGTCGCGCGGCAAGACCGGCGAGACCGATGAAAGCATCGTCGCCGCGGCGCTGCCCAAGGCCGAGCGTTGCCTCGCCGCCCTGGCGGAGATCCTCGACGACGGCCCCTTCTTGGCCGGCACCGACTTCAGCCGGGCCGACATCCAGGCGGCGCCGATGGTCGACTACTTCGTGAAGGCCGGGGAGGGGCGGGATCTGCTTTCCGCGCAGCCCGTCCTGTCCGACTGGTGGCGGCGCGTGGCGGAGCGGGAGTCGGTGCAAATCGCCTGCGGTCTTGAGGCGGAATGACCAAACCACAAGCGAAGCCATTGGATGGCCTGCTGGTCGTCAGCCTGGAGCAGGCGGTCGCCTCGCCCTACTGCACCTCCCGGCTGGCCGACGCCGGCGCGCGGGTCATCAAGCTGGAGCGCCCGGAAGGCGATTTCGCGCGCGGCTACGACCGCGTGGTTCACGGCGAAAGTGCCTACTTCGTGTGGCTCAACCGCGGCAAGGAATCCATCGCCGTCGACCTCAAGCAGGCCGGCGACCTGGCGCTGGCGAAGCGCATGGTCGCCGCGGCCGACGTCTTCATCCAGAATCTCGCGCCGGGCGCGGCCGGGCGCCTCGGGCTCGGCCACGAAGGCCTGCGCGCCGCGTACCCCCGGCTCATAACCTGCGACATCTCCGGCTACGGAGAAACCGGTCCCTACGCGAAGATGAAGGCCTACGACCTGCTGGTGCAGGCGGAAAGCGGCCTCGCCTCGATCACCGGGCGGCCGGAGGGGCCGGGCCGCGTCGGCGTCTCGGTCTGCGACATCGCCTGCGGCATGTATGCCTACCAGGCGATCCTCGAGGCCCTGCTGCTGCGCGAACGCACGGGCGAGGGCTCGGCGCTCGCCACTTCCCTCTTCAGTGGCATGGCCGACTGGATGACCGTACCCCTGCTGCACCAGGACTACGGCCCCGGCGCACCGCCGCGCGTCGGCCTCAACCATCCCTCCATCGCGCCCTATGGCGTCTACGCCTGCAGGGGCGGTGAAGAGGTGGTGTTCTCGATACAGAACGAGCGCGAGTGGAAGCGCCTCGTGGAAGAGGTGCTGAGGCGGCCGGAGATGCTCGCCGACCCGCGGTTTGCCGACAACACCGCACGGGTCGACAACCGCCCGGCGCTCGATGCCATCATCGACGAAGTCTTTGGCGCGCTCGACCGCGAGACGCTGACCCGGCGGTTCTTCGAGGCCGCCATCGCCTATGGGGCGGTGAATACCCCGGCGGATCTCTCCGCCCATCCGCAACTACGCCGCGTCACTGTCGCGACGCCGACAGGCCCGGTCGAACTGGTGGCGCCGCCGGTGGAGTTCCGCGGCGGCGACATCGCGCTTGGCGCGGTGCCGGCGGTGGACCAGCATGGGGCGGCCCTGCGGAAGGAGTTTGCGGCATGAGCGGGACGACGGCCGATGGCTGGACCCGGTGGGTCGGGCGCCAGGAGCAACTGGGCGACACGATCGGAGCGGCGCGCGCGCAGGCCCTGCAGGCGACATTGGACGACGCCGCGCCGCCGCTGCATCCGGGCGATGCCCTGCCGCCGCTGTGGCACTGGGCCTACTTCTGGTCGCTGGCGCCGACCGCGGAGCTCGGCCGCGACGGCCACGCGGCGCGCGGCGGCTTCCTGCCGCCCATCGAACTGCCGCGACGCATGTGGGCGGGCAGCCGCGTCGAGTTTCCGCGACCTCTCGAGGTCGGCAGCGAGGCGACGCGCCGCTCCACCATCAAATCCGTTTCGGAGAAGTCCGGGCGCAGCGGGCGCCTGGCCTTTGTCACCGTCGAGCACGTGGTCTCCGACGGGTCGGGGCCGTGCATCGTCGAGGAGCACGACATCGTCTACCGCGAGGCGGGCGAGAAGGGGCCCTTCCTGCCGCCGGGCGAGGCACCGCCTGCCGACGGCGCCTGGCGGCAGGAGATTGTGCCCTCACCGGTGCTGCTGTTCCGCTACTCCGCGCTCACCTTCAATGGCCACCGCATCCACTACGACCAGCCTTACACGACGATGGAGGAGGGTTATCCCGGACTCATCGTGCATGGGCCTCTGCTGGCGACGCTGATGGTCGGCCAACTGCGCCGCCACCTGCCGCGGGCGCGCGCTACACGCTTCAGCTTCCGCGCCAAGCGGCCGATTTTCGACACCAGATCTTTCACGGTTTGCGGCGCGCCGGACGAGCAGGCGCAGCGCGCCGACCTCTGGGTGGTCGATCCCGACGGCTTTCTCGCCATGCAGGGCGAGGTCGCATGGGACTAGGGGTGGCAGGCGAGCGCCTCGATGGTTTCGAGGAATTCTTGCAGCGTATTGTCGGTGTCGCTGTCGACGATCATAAGCATGTCGACCGTCTCGCCGTCAGCCGAAAGCGGCAGAATGATCCGCGCATAGGAACGGGACTTCGTGTTGGTCTGCAATGCGATGATATGGGCCAGCGGGCTTCGCCGCCCGACTGCTTCGCGGTAGTGGGCTTCGACCAAGCGGCCGTAGGGCGCAGGCCTCAGGTCGCCCGGCCGTCGGCCGGTCAGTTCGAGGCCATGGATTTCGCCGATCCCGGTTCCGCTCAGGCGATAGCGGAAGCCGGTCGGTCCTTCGCTGTCGCACTCGACGTCGGCCAGCATGATGCGGGGCAGAATGGCGGTGATTTCCAACGGATCGATGTCGGCGCGCGCCGGTGCGAAGCGATGGCCGCGCTTGCGGGCCCAATAGTCGCGCGCGAAGGCGAGGTCGGGATAGCGTGCGAGTTCGCTGTCGGACTCGATCTCGGTCGCTTGGATGTCTTCCAGCTTTTCGTTCATCGGGACCATGTTGGCGCCGCAGCAGGCTTGCCGCAACGTCCTCCTTACGGTGAGGGTTCCGGCAAATCGCAATCGGGTCGGGCACGCACCTTCGTGATATGACCAAGTCTATCGTATGACAGTGAAACAAAGGTAAGGAATCGATGCTCCTGGACGTTCGCACCTATCGAGTGAAGCCGGGCCTGCTGAAGGCCCATTTCGAGATTTACGCGAAGTACGGCAAGCCGGCGCAGACCCGGCACCTGGGAGAACCGCTGGCCTATCTGCGCACGGAAACCGGCGATCCCAACGAATACGTCCACATCTGGGTGTACGACAATGCCGCCGACCGCGAGACGAAGCGCGCGGCGATGATCGCCGATCCGGACTGGCAGGACTACCAGAGGCGCTCGGCCGAACTCGGCGCCCTGGTTTCGCAATCCAACAAACTGATGGTGCCGGTCGACTTCTACGGCACGCCTAAGCTCTAAGAATTGCCGTCGCGGGCTTCGCGTTCGGCCCGCAACGCCGCCTGGCGCGCGCGGTTGGCGCGGTGGCGCTCCTCGCGCCAGGCCTTGAACACTTTGGCGCGATAGCCGTTGCCGCGGATCGTCTGTCGCGAGTGGTACTGACCCACCGCGCGGGTCCAGGAACGCGCCTCCTGGCGCAACTCGACCAGGAAGCCGGCGGCGTAGGCGACGTTGGCGGCCGGGTCGAAGGCGGTCTCCAGCGACTCGAAGGCCTCGGGATGGTAGTGCAGGTTCACCTGCATGCAGCCGACGTCGATGTTGCGGATGCCGCGCGCCTGCAGGGCGCGGACGGTTTCGATGGCGGCGGCCTTGCTGGGCAGGAATCGCCCTTCGCCCTCGGCCATGACGGTCCAGGGCCAGGCAAGAGTTTCCGATCGATCGCCGTGCCAGCGCCCGGACTCGGTGAGGGCGATCGCCGTCAGCAGGTGCGGCGGGAGGTCGCGGGCCTGTTCCGCCCACCCCGCCGCCTCACGGCAGAGAGTCCAAGGAGAATCAAGGGCTTCTTCTGCCGACAGCGAAGCGGGCGCGGTAAGGCCCAGGGCAAGGACGGCAATTCTCAAGAGCAGGCGGGGCAAGACGGCACCTCGGTTTCCGGACGACTTCTACCGCTATGGGCAGCAATCCGTGTGCCAGAGGGCGGCAGTCGGGACGAGGGGACCCGAATTTCTCTGCCGCATTGCAATATTCCATCCGGGATAGTGTTCGTTCCGTGTTCAATCTTTCTAGAAAATAATAAGTGGATCAATGAATTGATAACTTTTCCATTGAACTCCCCGGCGGGCGGGCGCATATTGTGCACTGCGGTATGGAGACGGCTTTGCCGGGGCCTGCCGCAGTTCCATAGGGCATTTCCTCCCTAAACTTGGGCCGCGCTTGTCGCGGCCCTTTTTTTTTCGGAATCAGGAGCCGGGGCAGGATTCGCGCGCGGCGCCGCGGCAGCTGCGAGTCAAGCCGGAAGGGTGCTGTCGCCGGCCCCCAGCGCGCGCTGCATGTAGACGGAATCGATCCAGCGGCCATGCTTGAAGCCGACCGAAGCCAGCGTGCCGACTTCGCGGAAACCATGGCGGGCATGCAGCCGGATCGAGCCGGCGTTGGCGCTGTCGCCGATCACCGCGATCATCTGCCGGTAACCGAGGCTTTCGCAGCGGGCGATCAGCTCGCCCAGCAGGGCCGATCCGATCCCCTTGCCGCCTTTGCCGGGCAGCACGTAGACCGAGTCCTCCAGGGTGAAGCGGTAGGCCGGGCGCGCCCTGTAGGTGCTGGCGTAGGCATAGCCCAGGATGGCGCCGCTGCCAGGCCGGTCCTCGGCCACCAGGTACGGCAGGCCGCGGGCCAGGATATCGCCCAGGCGGCGCTGCATCTCGGCCTGGTCAGGCGGTTCCTCCTCGAAGGAGGCGATGCCGTGCAGTACGTGGTGGGCATAGATTGCCTGGATCGCCGGGACATCCTCGGCCGTCGCCGGGCGCAGGGTCAGGCCGGCCGCCTGCGTTTCCCCCCGGGACAAGGTCTCGCTCACTGCCGGGTCCCGTTCAGCTGCGCCGGATCCAGGCTACCCAGGGCGCTCACCAGGTCGCGCATGTCCTGCGCCAAAGCCTTAAGGGCCGGCCGCCGCTCGATGCGCGACTCGTCCATATAGATATGGCGATTGATTTCGATCTGCAGGCCGTGGACACAGGCCTGCGGCTTGCCGTAGTGGCGGGTGACGAAGCCGCCGGCATAGGGGGTGTTGCGCACGACCTGGTAGCCCTTGGCGCTCAGCACCTGCTCGACGGTCCGGGTCACCGCCGGAGAGCAGGTGGTGCCGTGGCAGTCGCCGAGCACGAAGGCGGTATTGGCGACGCCGCGACCCGGCCGGCCGCTGGAGGGCATCGAGTGGCAGTCAATCAGGATGCAGTAGCCGAAGCGCTCCTTGGTGCGCTCGATCAGGGTCCTCAGCGCCTCGTGGTACGGCCAGTAGTAGCTGCGGATTCTCTCCAGCCCTTCCTCCAGGGTCAGCTTCCGACGGTAGATGTTGGCGCCGTTGGCGACCACGCGCGCGATGGTGCCGAGCCCGGCGGCGACCCGCGGCGAGGAGGTGTTGGCGTAGGGCGGCAGGCGGTCGCGGAACACCGCGGGGTCGAGCTCGTAGGGCTCGCGGTTGGGGTCGACGAAAGCCCGCGGGAACAGGGCGTGCAGCAGCGGCGCCCCCATCTCCGGGGCGCAGCCGAAGATCTCATGCACAAAGCTGTCCTCGGACCGCCTGAGGCTGATCGGATCGAGGCGGGAGGAAGCCAGGAAGTCGGCCGGATAGTCGCTGCCGCTATGGGGCGAGGCGAAGACCAGCGGCAGGGTCTGCCGGTCCGGCAGGATGATCTCGTGAGGCTTCTGGGCCTGGGCGCTCGGCGCGATCGCGTCCATATCTCTGCGGGATTGTTTGAAGCTTTCGTTCTAGGCCAAAGCGGGAGGCCTGTCATGCCCCATTCAAGGGGACGGTCAGGGCGTCTCCACGCACTCCCTCCTCATCGGGTCATCGCCGGTCCATTAAGGTCTACTTGGGGCCTTGCCGCTAGTCTATACTGTCCCGGCGGCGGGGGAATCGCAGCCCCTGCGAGGCGCCCCTGGCGCGAACCGCCGCCAACATGCTTAACGGCCCCTGCGCCGCCTCACCTCCATTGCCGGAGGCGCCGGCCGGTGAGAGACTGAGCCGGCAACTGTAGAACGAGGGACCGAACACAGGGGTCATGGCGCAAATCCTTCTTGCAGAAGACGACACCTCGATGCGGGAGTTCCTGGCCAAGGCGCTGCGCAACGCCGGCCACCATGTGGTGGCAGTGGGCGATGGGCTCGATGCCATGCAATCTCTGGACGGTTTCCGCGCCGACCTGCTGCTGGCCGACGTGGTAATGCCGGGCCTCGACGGCATCGAACTGGCGCGCCGGGCGGCCAAGCTGCAGCCGGGGCTGAAGGTCATGTTCATCACTGGTTTTGCCGCCGTGGCCCTCAAGAACCGGGACCACACGCCCCAGGGCGCGCGCATCCTCTCCAAGCCTTTCCACCTGCGCCACCTGGTGGAAGAAGTGGATTCGATCCTATCCGCCTGAGGCCGCGAAACCCTGGCTTTCCGGGCTTCGGGAAGGCTTGAAAAAGCCGGGGGATAGTGCTACTTCGCCTGCTCTCCGGCGGCAGTGCCGGACGTTAAACCCCCGGACGCCCGCCGCAGGGCCGTCAATTTTTAGCCCCGTCAGGGGATGGGGGCAGACACCTCCCGGGACCATGTCCCGGGGTGAGGGCGTATAGCTCAGCGGGAGAGCGCCTCGTTGACATCGAGGAGGTCCCTGGTTCAATCCCAGGTACGCCCACCATTTTCCTTCGGGTCGGCCGGCCCGCCCTTCCGCTCCGACATTGCCTGCAACTCCTCGAGCCGCCGGTGCAGCGCCTCGGCGATGCGGGTTTCCGCGCGGTCGCCTTTCCCGCTCCGATCGAGCGCCTCGCGATTGCAGGGCGGCGCGAAGACCACCTCAATGCGCCCCGGGCGCGGCAGGCGCCGGCCCCGCGGCATGGCCTCGAAAGTGCCGGCGATGAATGCTGGCACCACGGTCGCCGGCGACCTGGACAGCAAGGCACCGATCCCGGGCATGAAGCGTTGCAGGCGGCCGTCGCCGGAGCGCTGTCCCTCCGGGAACCAGATCAGGCTCATGCCGTCGCGCAGGGCGACGAGCGCGGCGGCAAGACTCGAGAATGCGGCCCGGTCGTGCTCCACCGGCAGGGTGCGGCCGAGGCGCACGACGAAGCGGTAGAGAGGATTGGCGAAGGCCATTCCCGTCCAGCCGGCAAAGGCGCTGCGCCTCAGGATGTCGTAGGGCACCACGGCGGCGATCACGAAGGGATCGAGCACGCTGGCATGGTTCGGCGTCAGGATCATCTGGCCGGCTTCGCGAAGATGCTCCAGACCGGATACCCTGACCTGGAAGAAGGCACGCACCAGCGCGCGGTTGAGGTGGTAGATCGGCCAGGCGAGGGCGCTCTCGACGGCGCTCAGCGGCTTCAGCCAGCGCTTCTGGCGCTCCGTCAGATAGCTCTCCGGGTCGTCTTCCAGGGCGGCGGCCTGCACGCCGCTGCGGCCGGCGGCGGCGACCGCTTCCTGCAGCAGGTCGCGCAGGCTTTCGATGCGCGCCGTCGCCGCTTCGCTGAGCGCCACGCCGCAGCGCTCGCGGATCTCCAGGGTAAGGTCGATCCAGCCCAGGGAATCGACGCCGAGGTCGCGGGCGACATCGCTGTCGGGGGTCAGCCGCAGCGCCGGGTAGCGCACGCAGAGAAATTCCCAGACGGCGCGGGCCGGGGCCCGCTCCAGCAGGGCCTGATCCTCGCCGGGCATCTCCTCCACCGGCATCGGCCCGCTCGGCTCTGCCTCGCCCTCGCTGCACGCGGCGTCGAAGCGACGGTGCAGCTTGTCGCGGCGGATCTTGCCGAGTCGCGTGCGCGAAAGGGCATCGCGAACCACGGCAATGTCGTCGATGCGTTCATAGCGCGGCAGCTGCCGCGCCACCGCCCGGACGGCTTCGCGGACGACTTCGTCGGGCGCGCCGCCGTCAGCATTGCGCAAGGCCGCCGGCTCCGGCACCACGAGTCCGGCCAGCCGCCCGTCGCGCATGAAGATGCCGATCTCCCTGATCGCCAGGTGTCCCTGGTAACGGCGCTCGAGTTCTTCGAGCGAAATGTTCTTACCGGCGGCGGTGACCACGAAGGTGGAGCTGCGGCCGAGGACGTGCAGATAGCCCTCCCGGTCGAGGTAGCCGCGATCCTCGGTTCTGAACCAGCCGTCGCCGGTGAAGGCTTCGGCCGACTTTTCGGGAAGACCTAGGTAACCGTCGAAGACATTGGGACCGCGCAGCTGGATTTCGCCGATCTCCCCGTCCTCGATCCGTCCCTCCGGCGTCGCTTCCTCCGCTGTCCCGTCGTTGTCCGTTTTCCGGGCCAGGGGTGCGATGCGCAACTCGACGCCCGGCAAGGGTTTGCCGGCGCTCTCAAAGTGCGAATCGCCGGGCCGGACGAGGGCTGCCAGCGGCGCTGTCTCGGTCAGGCCGTAGCCGGTGGCCACGGTCCACCCGAGGGCCTCCATCTTCCAGGCGAGGCCGGCGTCGAGCGCGGCGCCGCCGGATGCCATCAGGCGCAGCCGGGTGCCGAACTGGCGGTGCAGCGGGCGCAGCAGCAGCCTGCCGAGATGCAGCGAGAGGTACCGGCGGCCGAGAAGGCTGACCTTCAGGACCGTCCGATAGAGCAGGTGCGCCACCGCGCCGCGCGCCGCGACGCGGCTTTCGACCGCCGAGACCAGGGCCTCGTAGAGCCGCGGCACGCCGATCACCGTCGAGACGTCGAAGCCGCGGGTCGCCTCCAGGATGTGCGGTCCCGTCATCGACTGCGGCAGCACGATGCCGACGCCGTAGACCAGCGGCGCCAGCATGCCGACGACGAAGGGATAGACATGGTGGAGCGGCAGCGGCAGCAGCAGCCGCTCGCCCTCGGACATGAGGCCGACCGACAGCAGGCTGTCCAGTTCGAACAGGAGGTTGCGGTGGGTGAGGGGGACGCCTTTCGGCAGCCCCGTAGTGCCGGAGGTGTAGAAGATGACCGCCGGGTCGTCGCCGTCCGGTTCCGGCCGGGTCTGCGCCGCGGCGGCGGGTTCCGACTCCTCCGTATCGAGGGCCTCCCATAGGCCCTCCAGCGGGATCAGCTCGACGCCTGCCGGGCAGAGTCGCGCGATGCGGCTCTGTTCCTGTTCCCCGACGATGAGCAGCCGGGCGGCACAGTCGGCCAGGATGTGCCGCAGCGACTCCTCGTCCAGCCTGGCGTCGAGTGGTACCGCCACGCCGCCGGCGTCGATCACGGCGAGGGCAGCAGCGATCCAGTCGGGATCGTTGGCGGCCAGGATGCCTACCCGTCTGTTCTCCCCGAGACCCCGGCGGGTCAGGCTGCGGGCGAGGCGCCCAACCCGCTCCGACAGTTGGCGAAAGGTGACCTGGCGCGGCTCCGACTCGCCGAGGGTCAGGATTGCCGGAATGTCGCCGAAACGGGCCAGCCCGGCGATCACCTGGCGCAGGCTCCCATGCCGCCAGTCCAGGCCAGCGGCGGGGCTCGTCGCGGCTGACCGCCCAGGCGTCATGCAGGTACCTCCTCTCGGCCGTCGCGCCGGCGGCGACCGGCGCTGTTCCAGCACTAGAGAAAACGTTGGGAGCCGTCGTCTGTTCCCGGATCGCAGGTTTTGCCTAGAGGCCGAAGTCGCGTTGTAGCACCGTTCCGATGCCGGTGGGCACGATGCCGAGCGCCGCCAGGCCGGGCAGATCCGGCGCGGCAAGATTATCGCGCTTCATCAGCGCCACCTGACCTTCCGTCAAGGGCGGCACCGGCAACGCTGCCGACAGGGCGGCGAGGGCGCTCCAGACCGCATAGGGAAGCGGCAGAAGCAGAAGCCTGCGCCCGGTCCTCGCGGCGAGCAGTTCGACCAGTTCTCGGTAGGTGAAGGTCTCCGGCCCGCCCAGCTCGAAGAGCCGCGCCGGAAGGTTTGGGGCGGAGATCACGCGCAGGGCCGCGGTGGCGACATCGCCGACGTAAACCGGCTGCAGCCGGCAGCGCCCGCGTCCGAAGAGAGGCAGCAGCGGGGCTCGCCGGATCAGCGGCAGCAGGCCGTTCAAGAAAGCGTCGTCGGCACCGAACATGACGCTGGGACGGAAGATCACGGCGCGCCCGAAGGCGGCCCGCACCGCCTCATCGCCTTCGCCGCGGCTGCGGACATAGGGCGAAGCGGAGCCGCTGTCGGCGCCGATCCCCGAGAGGTGGATCAGGCAGCGAACGTCATTCGCCCGCGCCGCCTCGGCGAGGCGCCTCGCCCCGTCGACGTGGATGGACCTGAAGGTCGCGCCGCCATGCTCCCAGTAAAGGCTGACGGCGTTCACCACGGCGTCGGTTCCGGCCATGGCGGCGGCCACCGCGCCGGCGTCGCGAAGGTTGGCCGCGAAGCCTTCGACCCGTGCAGACCGGCCTCCGGTGTCGGCCCAGCGCTGTGGACGGCGCGCGGCGATGCGAACGCGGCAGCCGGCATCCAGCAAGCGCTCGACGATCCGGCGGCCGAGAAAGCCGGTGCCTCCGAAGACGGTGACGTGGCGGACAGGCATGGTTCCGTAGCGGCGATCGCCCCTCGACCGGTCGAGGGCGCTGACAAGGTCTCACTGAGCCATATAGCGCGGGTGTCGCGCCCCGCCAGCCGTACTCTCTACCAGCCGTGCCCTTTAGGGAAAGCGCGCTTCCGCTTCGACGACGTTGAGGTCCTTGTGGTTGCGCATGAAGCGCTCGGCGTCGCGCGGGTCCGGCTGGTGGTCCCAGGGCCGGAAGCGGCCCTGACGCAGCGCCTCGTAGACCACCCAGCGGCGCGCCTGGCTTGCGCGCACCTCGGCGTCGAAGCGGGCCATGTCCCAGCGCTGGCGCAGCCGGTCGATGAAGCCGCCGACCCGGTCCGCCTGGGCAGGATCTGCGGCCAGGTTGTTCAGTTCCTGCGGGTCGTCTTGGAGGTCGAAGAGCTGCGGCGGGTCGAGTTCGCAGTGGTTGAACTTGAAACGCGCGTCGCGCAGCGAAACCATCGGCGCGTAAGACCCTTCGGCGGCGTATTCCATCATCACCGGACGCTGCCGCGTGCCGCCGGCGGCCAGCGGCAGCAGCGACTCGCCATCCAGTTCGCCGCAGGCGGCATCCGGCGCGATGCCGGCCAGCTCGCAGAGGGTCGGCAGCACGTCGAGGGCCGAGACCGGCGTGTCGATACGGCCGTCGCCGAGGCCGGGACCAGCCAGCAGCAGCGGGATTCGCGCCGACCCCTCGAAGAAGCTCATCTTGAACCACAGGCCGCGCTCGCCCAGCATGTCGCCGTGGTCGGCGAGGAAGAGCACGACGGTGTCCTCCGCCATGCGGCAGCGCTGCAGGGTTTCGAGCAGCCGGCCGATCTTCTCGTCGAGATAGGAGATGTTGGCGAAATAGGCCCGGCGTGCGCGCCGGATGTCGTCCTCGGCGATGTCGAAGCTGCGGAAGTCGACGGCCTCCAGCAGGCGCCTGCTGTGCGGATCCTGTGCCTCGTAGGGGATCGCCGCGACCTCCGGCAGCAGGGCCGGACAGTCCTCGTAAAGGTCCCAGAACCGCCGGCGGGCGACGTAGGGGTCGTGCGGATGGGTGAAGCTGACCGTCAGGCACCAGGGCTGCGCGTCGCGCCGCCGCGCCAACCGGTAGAGTTCGGCCTCGCCGTGGAAGGCGACCTCGTCGTCGTACTCCAGCTGATTGGAGGTCTCGGCGACGCCGGCACCGGTCACCGAAGACAGGTTGTGATACCACCAGTCGATGCGTTCGCCCGGCTTGCGGTAATCGGGCGTCCAGCCGAAGTCCGCCGGATAGATGTCGGTGGTCAGGCGCTCCTCGAATCCGTGCAGCTGATCCGGTCCGGCGAAATGCATCTTGCCGCTCAGCACGGTGCGGTAGCCGGCCCGGCGCAGGTAGTGCGCGAAGGTGGGCAGCGATGCGGTGACTTCCGCGGCGTTGTCGTAGACGCCGCTTCGTGACGGCAGCAGTCCGCTCATGAAGGAGGCGCGCGAAGGCAGGCAGAGCGGGCTCGGCGTGTAGCAGTTGGCGAAGCGCAGCGCCCGTTCGGCCAGGGCATTCAGATGAGGGGTGTGCAGAAATGCCGCCGGCCCGTCCGGGCAGAGCGTGCCCGCCATCTGGTCGACCATCAGGATCAGGATATTGGGCGGCCGGACCGTCATCGCGATGTTCTCCCTGGGGCCGCCGGTCCGGCATCGCAGGCACGTCCCCCGCGAGGCACACAAATCCAATCAGCCCCTCGTCCCATTTATGGCAGGAGCGTGAAGACGACATTCGGCCCTGAATCCCCAGGGCAATTTCAGAGAGACTCTACGTGCAACACTGCGCTACTGTGAAGCTGCGTCCGGCTGATGAATGATATAAACAGTGTTTATGGGATCGAATCCACTCGATATCGGCTGCCTGCGATCCTTCGATGTGGTCGCCCGCCACCGCAACCTGTCGCGGGCGGCCACGGCGCTGGGCATGACGCAACCGGCACTGTCCTACCGCATCAAGCAGATGGAGGAGCTTCTCGGTGTCCAGCTGTTCCGCCGCCGCCACCGGGGGCTCGAGCTGACCATCGCGGGCGAGACCTTGCAGGTGGCGGTGCGCCAGGGGATCGAGCGTCTCGACGAGGCGGTGCAGTCGATCTGCCGCCGCGCCCGCACGCCGACCGTGCGTCTGGCCACCGACTTCGCCTTCGCCGCCTTCCGCCTGATGCCGCGCGTCGCCGATTTCCGGAGCGCGCATTCAGGGATCGATATCCACATCGTCGCGACCCAGTCGCTCACGCCCGGCATCGAGGACGATGTCGACCTCGCCGTCCTCTTCGGCGACCGCAGCGACTTCGAGGGCCGGTTCGAGGACGGCGCGCGCCTGCTCATCCCGGAGCGCGCAACAGCAGTCTGCGCGCCAGGATTCCTGCGGCGCTTCGGCCCTTTCGAGCGGGTCGAACAGCTTCTCGACGTGCCGCTGATCCACTTGGAGGGGGACAGCAGTGGCCGCTGGTTTAACTGGGAGAGCTGGTTCGACCAGGCCGGGGTCTCGAACCACCCGACCGCCAGTTCGCTCGGTTTCAATACCTACACCCTCGTCATGCAGGCCGTGCAGGCCGAACAGGGCGTCGGCCTCGGCTGGCACGGCCTGGTCGACGGTCTTCTGGAAGCCGGCGCCGTGGTGCCGGCCTGCGACGTCACGCTGGGCAGCGAGCGCGGCTACTGGCTGCTGCGCGGCCGCGGCGCGGCGGCATCGGAGGCGGACATGGTCGCCGCGTGGCTGGCCGGGCCTCCGGAAGGAGCCGCCCATGGCTGAAGGCGCGCCGTTGTCGGGAATTCGCAAATTGAGGGCGTTATCTGGGTGCTACCCTGCCAAAATCGCGTGCCATACTTCGGCAAAAGATAAGAAGCGAGGTTCGGGGAAAGCGGTAACGTGCCGGTCCGAGGGATCACCTAGAAGGTACCGCCGGCCGCAATTTGACGACAGCATTGCCCGTTGTTATGCCTTACGCGCCTTAGTGCCGCGCGTTGAAGTCGCAAAGGCGCCCGCCGTCGCGGACAGCGCCGCGGCCTTGCTAGGGCATTTCGGTCAGAGCGTGCCGCGCCGTTCTGCGCTGCGGCCTGCGGGCCGTCGGCCGATCCATACACAGTTCGGAACGCCTGACGGGTTCCGGACGAAGACACCGACGAGGCTGGATATCGGGTAAAGCAACCGAGCATCGTATCAATCAAGAAAACACAACCAATAAAAGCAGAGAGGCAATCATGGACAACTATCTCAAATATCTCAGCCGCCAGGCCGCCCTCGGGCGCATCGGCCGGCGCGAATTCATGGGCCGGGCAGCGGCCTTCGGACTGACGCTTCCGGCGGCCACCACGCTGCTGAGTTCCAGCCTGCTGGCGGCCGAGCCGCGGCGCGGCGGGCACTTCAAGGCCGGCCTCGAGGGCGGCGCCAGCACCGACGTGCTGGATCCGGCGAAGTACACCTCGCAGGTCTGCTTCATGACCGGCCGCTGCTGGGGCGATACGCTGATCGAGAGCCATCCGACCTCCGGTCAGCCGCTGCCGGGACTAGCCGAGTCCTGGGAGGCCTCGCCCGACGCCAAAGTCTGGACCTTCAAGATCCGCAAGGGCATCCAGTTCCACAACGGCAAGGAGCTGACGATCGACGACGTGGTCGCCACCCTGAAGCGCCACAGCGACGAGTCCTCGCAGTCGGGTGCCCTCGGCATCATGAACTCGATCACCGACATCCGGAACGACGGCGGCGACCTGGTGGTGAGCCTGCAGGAGGGCAACGCGGACCTGCCGCTGCTGCTCTCGGATTACCACCTCATCATTCAGCCGGGCGGCGGCGTCGACGACCCCAACGCCGGCATCGGCACCGGCCCCTACAAGGTCGTCAGCTTCGAGCCCGGCGTCCGCGTCAACCTGGAGCGCAATCCCAACGACTGGCGCGACGACCGCGGCTACGTCGACTCGGTTGAGATCCTGGTGATCAACGACGCCACGGCCCGTACCGCGGCCATTTCGTCGAATCAGTTGCACTTCATCAACCGCGTCGACCCCAAGACCGTCGATCTTTTGAAGCGGTCGCCCAATCTCTCGATCGAGAACACCTCCGGCCGCGGTCACTACGTCTTCATCATGCACTGCGACAAGGAGCCGTTCGTCAACAACGACCTGCGCCTGGCGCTCAAGTACGCTATGGACCGCGAGGCCATGGTCGAGACGATCCTGCGCGGCTTCGGCAAGGTGGGTAACGACTTCCCGATCAACGAAACCTATGCGCTCTTCCCCGAGGGCATCGAGCAGCGCAGCTACGATCCCGACAAGGCGACCTTCCACTTCAAGAAGTCCGGCCATAGCGGCTCGGTGCTGCTGCGCACCTCGACCGTGGCCTTCCCCGGTGCCGTCGATGCGGCAGTGCTCTACCAGGAGACGGCGAGGAAAGCCGGCATCGAGATCGAGATCCGGCGCGAGCCGGGCGACGGCTACTGGTCCAACGTGTGGAACGCGCAGCCCTTCTGCACCTCCTATTGGGGCGGCCGTCCGACACAGGACCAGATGTACTCGACGGCCTACTATTCGAAGGCGGACTGGAACGACACCAAGTTCTACCGGGAAGACTTCGACAAGCTGCTGCTCGAGGCGCGCGCCGAGCTCGACCAGGCCAAGCGTGAGGAGATGTACCGCACCATGGCGCACATGGTGCGCGACGAGGGCGGCCTGATCCTGCCGATGTTCAACGACTTCATCAACGCCATCACGAAGAACGTGCAGGGCTATGTCCACGACATCGGCAACGACATGTCGAACGGCTATGCCGCGACCCGCGTCTGGCTGACGTCGTAACATGAGTGCAGGCAGCGGGGGATCCGACCCCGGCCGCGCCGGCCCGCCGGCGGCGCCGGACATGGGGGGCGTCGCCGCGGCGCCCCCCGGTCCGGCCGCGGCCGCCGGGCAGGTAGCAGCATGGAACCGCTTTCGCCACGCCATGCCGTTGACCGCGCTGATTCTGCAGCGCCTCGGCCTCAGCGCGGGATTGCTGTTCGCCGTCTCGGTGGTGATCTTTCTCGGCATCGAGGCGCTGCCGGGCGATTTCGCGCAGACCTATCTGGGCCAGTCGGCGACCCCCCAGGCGGTGGCCAACATCCGCCAGGAACTCGGTCTCGACCAGCCGGCGGTCACCCGCTACCTGCAGTGGCTCGGCGGCGCCGTCCAGGGCGATTTCGGCAATTCCTGGGCCAGCGGCAACTCGGTGTCCCGGCAGATCGGCCTCAGGCTCGGCAACACCCTCTTCCTCGCCTTCTGGGCTGCCATTGTCTCGGTGCCGCTGGCCATCGGCCTCGGCATGCTGGCCGTGCACTACCGCAACCGCTTTCCCGACCGCATGATCAACGTGCTCTCCCTGGCGGCGATTTCCCTGCCTGAGTTCTTCGTCGGTTACATCCTCATTCTCTTCATCGCCGTACAGGGCGGCTGGCTGACCTTTCCCTCGACCGTCTACGCCGGCATGCCCTTCGAACAGCGCATGGAGGCCATCGTTCTGCCCTGCGCCACCCTGGTGCTGGTGGTGCTGGCGCACATGATGCGGATGACACGGGCGGCGATCCTCAACGTGATGTCCTCGCCCTACGTGGAGACGGCCGAGTTGAAGGGGCTCGGTACCCTGCGCATCATCGCGCGCCATGCCGCCCCCAACGCCGTCGCGCCGATCATCAACGTCGTGGCCCTCAACCTCGCCTATCTCGTTGTCGGCGTGGTGGTGGTCGAGGTGGTTTTCGTCTATCCGGGCATGGGACAGTACATGGTGGACGCGGTGACCGTGCGTGACCTGCCGGTGGTACAGGCCTGCGGCCTGATTTTCGCGACGGTTTACATCATGCTGAACATGACCGCGGATATCCTGGGCATCGTCGCCAACCCGCGTCTGAGGCACCCGCGATGAGGTGGCGTGCAATCCCGATCAGTGCCTGGGTCGGCATGTCCGGCATGGCGCTCGCGATCTTCTGCGCGATCTTCGCGCCCTTGATCGCGCCCTACGGCGAGCGTGAGGTCGTCGGCGACATCTGGCTGCCGATGGGCGGGGACTTCCTGCTCGGCACCGACAACCTCGGCCGCGACCTGCTGTCCCGCCTTATCTATGGCGCCCAGACCACCATCTCCGTGGCTTTCCTGGCGACGGTGCTCGCGTTCTGCATGGGGGTTTTCCTCTCCTTCACCGCGGCGGTGGTCGGCGGCTGGACCGACCAGGGCCTGTCGCGCGTCAATGACCTCATGATGTCGATCCCGACCCTGATCTTCGCGCTGATCGTGCTGGCGGTGCTGCCGCAGGAGCTGTGGATCCTCATCGCCGTCATCGCCGTGCTGGAATCGACCCGCGTGTTCCGCATCGGCCGCGCCGTGGCTCTCGACGTGGCGGTGATGGAGTTCGTCGAGGCGGCGCGGCTGCGCGGCGAGGGGCGGCTGTGGATCATCTTCCGGGAGATCCTGCCCAACACCCTGTCGCCTCTACTGGCCGAGTTCGGCCTGCGTTTCGCCTTCTCGGTACTGTTCCTCTCGACCCTCTCCTTTCTCGGCCTCGGTATCCAGCCGCCGGAAGCGGACTGGGGCGGCATCGTCAAGGACAACAAGGACGGCATCATCTTCGGCATCCCGGCGGCGCTGATCCCCGGCGCCGCCATTGCCGGCCTCGCCATCTGCGTCAACCTGGTGGTCGACTGGCTGCTGAACCGAACCTCCAGCCTGAAGGGAGGGCGCGGCGATGGTTGATCTTCTCGACGTCCGCGACCTTAAGATTGGCGCCACGGCCTATCCGCCGGGCGAGCCGCCGCAGGACATCACCATCGTCCACGGGGTGTCGTTCACGCTGCAGAAGGGGCGCGTGCTCGGCCTCATCGGCGAGTCGGGGGCCGGAAAGTCGACCATCGGCCTCGCCGCCCTGGCCTACGGGCGGGGCGGCGTGCGCATCACCGGCGGCGAGGTGCGCCTCGACGGCGAGAACATCCTCGACCTTGGCAGCAACGGCATCCGCGCGGTCCGCGGCAACCGCGTGTGCTACGTTGCGCAATCGGCGGCGGCGGCCTTCAATCCGGCGCATCGTCTCGGCGACCAGGTGATCGAGGCGACCCTGCGCCACGGCAAAATGTCTCCGAAGGAGGCCTGGAAAAGGGCGCGCTACCTCTTCGGGGTGCTGGGACTGCCGGATCCGGACACCTTCGGCCGACGCTACCCGCACCAGGTGTCCGGCGGCCAGCTGCAGCGTGCCATGACCGCCATGGCGCTCTGCCCCGGACCCGAACTCATCGTCTTCGACGAGCCGACCACCGCGCTCGACGTGACCACGCAGATCGACGTGCTCGCCGCCATCAAGCGCGCCATCGACGAGACCCACACGGCGGCGCTCTATATCACCCACGACTTGGCCGTGGTCGCCCAGGTGTCCGACGACATCATGGTGCTGCGCCACGGCAGGATGGTGGAGTACGGGCCGGTACAGCAGATCATCGAGGCGCCGCGCGAGGACTACACCCGCGAGCTGGTGTCAGTGCGCCAGATCCAGAAACAGGAAGCGGCCGAGCAGTCCGACACGACGATCAGGATCGAAGGCGTCGATGCCGCCTATTCCGGCGGCTTCAAGGTGCTGCACGACGTCTCGGTACACGTGCCGCGGGGGCAGACCCTGGCCGTGGTCGGCGAGTCGGGCTCCGGCAAGTCGACCCTCGCGCGTGTCATCACCGGCCTGCTGCCGGCGTCCAAGGGCGAGGTTGACTTCAAGGGCCAGCCGCTGCCGCCGAAGTTCGCCGACCGCAGCAAGGAGCAGCTGCGACAGATCCAGATGCTCTATCAGATGGCCGATACCGCCATGAACCCCCGCCAGACCGTGCGCGACATCGTCGGCAGGCCGCTGACCTTCTATTTCGGCATGCGTGGCGAGGAGAAGACAAAGCGGGTCGCCGAGCTGCTAGAGCAGATCGAGATGGGCAAGGGCTACATCGACCGCTATCCGGCCGAACTCTCCGGCGGCCAGAAGCAGCGCGTCTGCATCGCCCGCGCCCTGGCGGCCAAGCCCGAGGTGATCCTCTGCGACGAGCCGACCTCGGCGCTGGACCCGCTGGTCGCCGCCGGCATCCTGAAGCTGCTGATGCGCCTGCAGGCGGAAACCCATTTGTCGTATCTCTTCATCACCCACGACATCGCCACGGTGCGCGCCATCGCCGACTCCATCGCCGTGATGTACCAGGGACGGGTAGTCCGCTTCGGGCCGAAATCGAAAGTCCTCTCGCCACCCTTCGACGACTACACCGACCTCCTCCTGAAGTCGGTGCCGGAAATGCGCCTCGACTGGCTGGAAGAGGTGCTGACCACGCGGCGCATGGCAAGCGCAGGCCACTGACTTGAGCGACCCGGCCTGCAAGGTCATCGAGAACGAGTGGATCGTCCTTGCCGACGGCGCGCGCCTCGCTGCCCGCATCTGGCTGCCACTGGACGCCGGAACGGCACCGGTGCCGGCGATCCTCGAGTTCCTGCCCTACCGCAAGCGCGACGGCACGGCACCCCGCGACGAGAGCACCTATCCCGTTTTCGCCGCCGCGGGCTATGCCGGTGTGCGCGTCGACATCCGCGGCTCGGGAGAATCCGAGGGCGTGATCGACGACGAATACTCGCCGCGGGAGCTTTCCGACGCCTGCGAGGTGATCGCCTGGATCGCCGCGCAGGACTGGTGTTCCGGCGCGGTCGGCATGATGGGCATCTCCTGGGGCGGCTTCAATGCGATGCAGGTGGCGGCGCTGCGTCCGCCGGGGTTGCAGGCGGTGATCTCCATTGCCTCCACCGTCGACCGCTTCGCCGACGACATCCACTACAAGGGCGGCGCCCTGCTGTCGGCCCACCTGTCCTGGGCGGCCACAATGCTGGCTTATCAGTCGCGCCCGCCCGACCCCGTCCTGGTCGGCGACCGCTGGCGGGCGATGTGGCTGGAACGCCTGGAGGGCGAACCCTTCATGCTGGAGGCCTGGCTGGCGCACCAGCGCCGCGACGCCTACTGGCGGCACGGGTCGATCTGCGAGGACTTCGACGGTTTCGAGGTGCCTGCGCTGCTCATCGCCGGCTGGGCCGACGGCTATCGCAACACGCCGCTGGAGGCGGTCGAGGGTCTAGGCTCCTCCGCCCAGGCGATCCTCGGCCCCTGGATTCACAAGTACCCGCACTTCGCCTGGCCAAAGCCACGCATGGACTTCCACGGCGTGGCGCGGCGCTTTTGGGACCGCTGGCTGAAGGGCGTCGAAAACGGTGCCGAGCACGACCCGCAGCTGCGCGCCTACATTCTCGACGCGCTGCGGCCGGCGCCACGGCGCGAGCACGACCCTGGCCGCTGGGTTGCCGTGGACTCGTGGTCCGGCGAGGCGCCGGCGGCGCGCTTCCACCTGACCGCCGAACGTCGGCTGGTGCCGGCCACGGACGCGCGCCGCGATGGCGGCGGGGAAACGACCGTCGTCATCGACTCGCCCCCCGACACCGGGATCATGGGCGGCGAGTACTTCACCCAGAAGCCCGATGCCGAGTTGCCCGCCGACCAGCGCGTCGACGACGGCGGCAGTGTCGTCTTCGAAACCGCGCCGCTGACCGAGGCCCTGGAGATACTGGGCCGCCCGCTGCTGACGCTTTCGACCGGCTGTGCCGCGGCGACCGCGCTGCTGGCGGCGCGCCTGGTCGACGTCCATCCCGACGGCACGGCGATGCGCATCGGCTACGGCGTTCTGAACCTCGCGCACCGGGACGGCAGTGCCGATCCGCAGCCCATGCCCGCGGGCCGGACCGTGGCGGTCAAGCTGCGGCTGGACGCCTGCGGCTACCGCCTGCCGCCCGGCCACCGCCTGCGGCTCTCTCTGTCCAACGCCTGCTGGCCGCTGGTGCTGCCGACGCCGGGTGCTGCCGCCGTGATGGTGGATCTTGCGGCCGGAGCCGAGTTGACCTTGCCGCTGCTCGGCCCGCACGCGGAAATCCAGGTGCCGGCGCCGGCGAACCCCGATCCGTTGCCGCGCTACATCGAGCATGCGCCCCCGGCAAGCCGGCGTGAAGCCGTGCGCGACCTGACCGCCGGCGTGACCCGCTACACGATCCACGAGGACACCGGTGCATACGAGCATCCGCAGACCGGCCTCATCACGCGGCAGCAGCGCGACGAGGTCTGGGCCCTGCCTCTGGACGAGCCCGACCGGGCGTCGGGCGAGTGCCGCTGGACCAGCGAACTTCGGCGCGGCGACTGGGCCGTGCGCACGGAAAGCGTCGCCAGCCTGCAATGCAGTGCGGACGCCTTCCAGATCACCGCATCGGTCGAAGCCTTCGAAGGCGATCGCCGGGTTCATGCGAAGACCTGGCAGCGCCGGATCGCCCGCGACCTGATGTAAGGCGGCTGCCGCCGCTACACCGCTGTGAGCAGTTCGTCCACTCCCCGGCAGAGGGCGGCGAAGGCGGCCCGGGCGCCGGGACTGTGGTGACGCGCGCGCAGCCAGGCATGCACCATCTGTGGTTCCTCGCGGTAGGTCACGGCGACACCCGCTTCCGCGAGGCGTGCGGCGTAGTGGCGGCCGTCGTCGCGCAGCGGGTCGAAATGGGCGGCGGTGATGTAGGCCGGCGGCAGGCCGGACCAGTCGGCGGCGGCCAGGGGATGACCATAGGGATCGCCTTCCGGCGCGCCGAGGATATCGCGGTAGTAGCGCACGTCGGCCGTGGTCAGTCCCGGCGCCTCGGCCATCTCCACGAAGGAGCCGCTGTCGAGGCGTCCGCCCAGCACGGGATAGATCAGCGCCTGGCCGGTCACGCGGGGCAGCGGCGCGCCGGGTTGCCAGCCGGACGCCCGCAGCAGGTCCATTGCGGCGGCCGTGCCGCGGGCGGCGTCGCGCAGGGTCATGGCGACCCCGGCGGCGAGGTTGCCGCCGGCGCTGTCGCCCGCCACCACGATCGGCCGGCCTGCCTGGGCCAGCAGCGCGGCGAGGCAGTCGGTCAGGGCCAGGGGAAAGCGGTGTTCGGGGGCCAGGCGATAGTCGACGGCGCAGAGTTCGCTGCCGGTGGCGGTGGCGATCTCGGCGCAGACGGCATGGTGGCTGTCGAGGCCGCCGACCACGAAGCCACCGCCGTGGAAATAGACGATGACGGTCTGCTGCCGGATCCCGGCGGGCCTGTAGCGGCGCAGCGGCACCGGCGCGTCGGGGTGTGCCGCTGCCGCGTCGCCGACGGTGAGGTCCGGCGGCAGATGCGCATCGAAATGGCGGCAGAGGTCGTCGTAGCAGCGGCGCTGCGCGTCGACCGTCAGGTCGACGGCATCCGGCGGGTAGAAGCTCTCGACCTCGGCGACGAAGGCCAGGATCTCGGGTTCCTGCGGGCGGGGCGGGGACATGCCGGGCGGCCTCAGCGGCCCTTCCACACCGGGTCGCGTTTCTCGGCGAAGGCGCGGAAGCCCTCCTGCTGGTCCTCGCTGTCGTAGAGGACGTCGACGCTGCGGAACTGCCGCTTGGTGATGCGGTTCATGGCATCGCGGAAGGACAGGGCCTCGGCCTCGCGCGCGACCTCCTTGATGGCGGCGAAGACCAGCGGCGGGCCGGACGCCAGAAGCTCGGCGATCTCCCAGGCGCGCGTCATCAGCTTGTCCCGCGGCACAACCTCGTTCACCAGCCCCCAGCGGTGGGCCTCTTCGGCATCCATCCAGCGGCCGGTCAGCAGCAGGTCCATGGCGATGTGGTAGGGCATGCGCTTGGGCAGCTTCACCGTGGCGGCATCGGCCAGGGTGCCGGCGCGAATCTCCGGCAGCGCGAAGGTGGCATCCTCGGCCGCCAGGATGAGGTCGGCCGAAAGCGCCAGCTCGAAGCCGCCGCCCACCGCCATGCCGTTCACCGCCGCGATCACCGGCTTGTTGAGGTCGCGCAGTTCCTGCAGACCGCCGAAGCCGCCGACGCCGTAGTCGCCGTCGACCGCATCGCCGCCGGCCGCCGCCTTCAGATCCCAGCCGGCGGAGAAGAACCGGTCGCCGCCGCCGGTAACGATCGCGACCCGCAGCTCGGGGTTGTCGCGGAAGGCCTTGAAGGTCTGGCCCATGACGCGGCTGGTCGCCAGGTCGATGGCATTGGCCTTTGGGCGATCGAGGATCACCTCGAGCACACCACCTTCGCGACGGCAGCGGATGACGTGGTTCTTCGAGGGAGACTTGGGTGCCGTTTTCGGGTCAGTCATCGGCCACTTTCCTCCTGACGATAAGCGCGTCCGCGGCGACGGCGCCGCGGCCTTCGGCTGAGACGATCAAGGGATTGATTTCGAGTTCCACGATAGACGCCGCTTGCGCCAGCGCAAGTCGCTGCACCGCCTCGACCACCGCGACGGCGGCGGCGAGATCGCCCCGGGGGCGGCCGCGGTATCCGGCCAGCAGCGGTGCCGAGCGCAGCCCGGCAAACGCGGCGGCGATGTCGTCACGGCTCGCGGGCAGCAGCAAGGTCGCGGTGTCGCGCAGCAGTTCGACCAGTTCGCCGCCGCTGCCGAGGGTCAGCACCGGGCCGAAGGGCGGCTCGAGGGTGATGCCGACGATGACCTCGGCCAGGGGATCGGCGACCATGCGTTCGACATAGAGTCCCTCGCCGAGGGTCGCGAGTTCGCGGGCGGCGGCGCGCAGGGCCTCCGGCGAGGCGAGGTTCAGCCGTACCGCGCCGGCCTCGGTCTTGTGGGCGAGGCCGAGGGCTTTCAGGGCAACGGGGTAGCCGAGTTCGGCCGCGGCGGCGACGGCGTCGTCCGGGTCGGTCGCGCGGCGGCCTTCGGGCACGGCGACACCCCGCGCCTTCAGCAGCGCCTTGGCGTCGGCTTCGTCCAGGGTCTCCAACCCGCCGGCTTCGCTCCGGGCAGAGGCGGCGACGGGCGCCGCCGGGTCGTGCCGCCAGGCCGCGCCGATGGCGGCCGCCGCTTCGGCCGCCGCCAGGGCATCGTCGATGCCGGCCAGGGGGGCGATGCCGCGGCCGATAAGCACGGCCGCCTGGTCCTCGGTGAAGTTCTCCGGCAGGCTGGCCACCACCGCGCCTCTCGCATCGTGGGTCCGCAGAGCGGCCTCGAAGGCGCGCAGTGTCGGCCACCAGTCGGCGTCGTCGCAGCGGTCGGCGCGCGGGAAGTCGAGCACCAGCAGGTTGAGGTCGAAGCCGGCGCCCACCATGGCGGTGAAGGTCGCTGTCATCGCCTGTTCGTCGGCCCAGATGAAGGTGTGATAGTCGAGCGGATTGGACACCGCGACCAGCGGTCCCAGGGTGGCCTTCACCGCCTTGGCCTCTGCGGCGCCGAGCGCGCGGAACGCGACTCCGCGGCCCTCCGCCGCATCGGCCATCACCGAGGCCTCGCCGCCGGAGCAGCTCATCGAGGAGATCGCCGACCCCGGCAGGGGGCCGACGACATGCAGCAGCTTCAGCGTTTCCAGGAAGGCGGGAATGCTGGCGAGGCGGGCGATACCGAGCCGCTTCAGGAATGCGTCGGCGGCGGCATCGGAGCCGGCCAGCGAGGCGGTATGGGAAAGGGTGGCGGCACGCGCCTGGGCCGAGCGGCCCAGCTTCATGGCGACCACGGGCTTGCGCAATGCGCGGGCCTTCGCCGCCACGGCTTCCATGCCGGCAAGGGAGTCGAAGCCTTCGATATGCAGGCCGAGGGCCGTCACCCGCGGGTCGTCGAGCAGGCCGAGGGCGAGGTCGGAGAGTCCCGTCTGCGCCTGGTTGCCGGCGGTCAGCACGTAGGCTAGCGGCAGGCCGCGCCGCTGCATCGTCATGTTGATGGCGATGTTCGAGGACTGGGTGACGATGGCGACGCCGCGCTCGCCGGCCGCGAGCCGCCGGCCGCCGTGCTGGTCGGGCCACAGCAGGGCGCCGTCGCCGTAGTTGATGAGGCCGTAGCAGTTGGGGCCGATGATCGGCATGGCCCCGGCGGCCTCGATCAGGCGTGCCTGCAGGGCCTCGCCTTCGGCGTCTTCGTTCCCGGCCTCGCGGAAGCCCGAGGCATAGCAGACCGCGCCGCCTGCCCCCAACGCTGCCAGATCGCGCACGGCGTCGATGGTTAGGTGGCGGTTGACCGCGATGAAAGCGGCATCCGGCGCCCCGGGCAGTTCGGCAATGCTCCTGAACGCGCGGCGGCCGGCGACCTCTTCCCTGGTCGGATGCACCGGCCAGATCTCGCCGCCGTAGCCCATGCGGTCGCATTGGCGGACGACCTCCGCCGCCGGGTCGCCGCCGATGACGGCGAGGGTGCGGGGGCGCAGCAAGCGCTCCAGCGGTCGCGGCGGAGTCAGCATCCGAGCGGCCGCAACAGTTCGCGCGAGATGATGTGGCGCTGGATCTCCGAAGTGCCGTCCCAGATGCGCTCGACCCGGGCGTCGCGCCAGAAGCGCTCCAGCGGCAGGTCGTCCATCAGGCCCATGCCGCCGTGTACCTGGATCGCCTCGTCGGTGACCCGGGCCAGCATCTCGGTGGCGTAGAGCTTGGCCGAGGCGATCTCGCGGTTGGCCGGCAGGCCCTGGTCGAGGCGCCAGGCGGCGGCGAGCGTCAGCCAGTCCGCCGCGTCGATCTCCGTCACCATGTCGGCGAGCTTGAAGGAGACGCCCTGGAAGCGGCCGATCTTCTGGCCGAACTGTTTGCGCTCGGCGGCATAGCCGAGCGCGTAGTCGAAGGCGCGGCGCGCCCGCCCGACCGCCATGGCGGCGACGGTGAGGCGGGTGGCGTAGAGCCAGTCATTGGCGAGTTCGAAACCGCGGTGGACCTCCCCCAGGATCTGCGCCTTCGGCAGCCGGCAGTTGTCGAAGGAGAGGATGCAGTTGTGATAGCCGCGGTGCGAGACCGAGTTGTAACCCTTCAGGATCTCGAAGCCGGGCGTGCCGCGGTCGACCAGGAAGCAGGTGATCTTCTTCTTGGTGCCGGCGGCGGTTTCTTCCTCGCCGCTGGCGACGAAGACGATGACGAAGTCGGCGATATCGGCATGGCTGATGAAATGCTTGCTGCCGTTGAGGATCCAGTCGTCGCCGTCGGGCCGCGCCGTGCACTTCATGCCACGCACGTCGGAGCCGGCATCGGGCTCGGACATCGCCAGGGCGTCGTACTTCTCGCCACTCACGGCCGGCAGCAGGTAACGCTCACGCTGTTCGCCCTCGCAGGCCAGGAGAATGCCGGAGGGACGCCCGAAGAAGACCGTGAGCGCCATCGAGGCGCGGCCGAGCTCGCGCTCCAGCAGGGTGAAGTCGAGGTGGCCCAGGCCCCCACCGCCGACCTCTTCGGGCATGTTGGCGGCGAAAAAGCCGAGCTCCAGGCACTTGCGCTTGATCTCTTCGCCGATTTCCCGCGGCACCTGCCCCTCGCGTTCGACCAGCGCTTCGTGCGGATAGAGCTCCTTCTCGACGAAGCTGCGCAGGGTATCGACGATCATCTGCTGTTCGTCGCCGAGGCCGAAGTTCATCGGATGTCTCCCATTCTTTCCTGCGCGCCGCCCATCCTTCGAGACGGGCCTTCGGTCCTCCTCAGGATGAGGTCTGAGTATTGCCTCATCCTGAGGAACGCTGCGCAGCAGCGTGGCTCGAAGGACGAGGCGATCGGCACGGACGTTGCCAAGGGCATTTTCGCGGCCCCTACCGTGCCTGGCCGACGGCGCGGCCGGCTTCTTCCGGCCAGGGCAGGGCGGCATGGGCCAGGGCGACCTCGCCGGCCATTGCGGCGATGGCCGGCGCCGGGTCGGCGGCGCTGCGCGTCTTCAGGTCCACATGGATCAGCATGTGCTCTCCCGTCGCCAGCAGTCGGCCATCGGCGTGAAGGAGCCGGTGGAACAGCCGCAGCTTCTTGCCGGCGGCTTCCAGCACCTGGGTGGTGGCGCGGATCGGCTCCAGGGCCGCCACCTCGTCGAGGTGCCGGATGTGGGTCTCGACGGTGAAGTAGGAGCCGCCCGAGGCGACGTAGTCGGCGTCGACGCCGATGAGGCGCAGCAGGGCGTCGCTGGCGTCGGCGAAGCACTGCAGGTAGCGGCTCTCGTTCATGTGGTTGTTGTAGTCGGTCCAGTCGGCCGGAACGCGGCGCTCCAGGGTGACGACGGGCTGCGAGAAATCGGGCTCCGCCGCCGTCGCGGCCCCGGCGTCGAACTGCCGGCGTTCGTAGTCGGCGAGGGTCCTGCCGGCGCCCCAGTCGTTCACCTTCAACGCCTGTAGGATGGCGATCAGGTTGTCGTCGCGGATACGCTCCAGCTCGCGGATCGAATACTGTCCCGACTGCGCGTCGGACTGGCCGGCCACCAGGTCGACCAGTTCGTCGGTAAAGTCCGGCACGTCGGTCAGCTTGGTCCAGGGCCACTTCAGGCAGGGTCCGAACTGCGCCATGAAGTGGCGCATGCCGGCCTCGCCGCCGGCGATGCGGTAGGTCTCGAAGATGCCCATCTGCGCCCAGCGCAGGCCGAAGCCGTAGCGGATGGCGTCGTCGATTTCCGCCGTGGTGGCGATGCCGTCGGTCACCAGCCAGAGACTCTCGCGCCACACCGCCTCCAGCAGGCGGTCGGCGACGAAGGCCTCGATCTCCTTCTTGATGTGCAGCGGGTGCATGCCGAGGGCGGTGTAGATCGCCTTGGCGCGTTCGATGGTCGCCGGTGCGGTCTTGGCGCCGCCGACCAGTTCGACCAGGGGCAGCAGGTAGACCGGATTGAAAGGGTGGGCGACGACCAGGCGCTCGGGGTGCTTCATCCCGGCCTGCAGGTCGCTGGGCAGGATGCCGGAGGTCGAGGAGGCGATGATCGCCTGCGGGTCCGCCGCGGCCTCCACCTCGGCGTAGACCGCCTGCTTGATGTCGAGGCGCTCGGGCACCGACTCGATAACGAGTTCCGCACTGCCGACGGCCTCGGCGAGATCGGCATGGAACGTCAGCGCGCCCTTCTTCGGGCGCGGCGCCAGGGTCAGCTTGGCGTAGGCGCGCTCGGCATTGTCGAGCACCGCCTGCATGCGCCGCTCGGCTTCAGGCGCCGGGTCGTACACCGCGACGTCGATGCCGTTCTCCAGCAGGCGGGCGACCCAGCCGGCGCCGATCACGCCGCCGCCGACGGCTGCCGTTTTCTTGATGATGCTCATGGCGTTACCAGCGTTTCTGCAGCTTCAGTTTCTCGCGCACCTCGCCGGGACCCATGACCCGGCTGCCCATGGCGCGGGCGATGGTGGCGGCGCGCTCGACCAGTTGGCCGTTGGTGGCCAGCACGCCTTTGTCCAGCCAGATGTTGTCCTCCAGGCCGACGCGGATGTTGCCGCCGGCGAGCACCGCCATGGCGGCGTAGGGCAGCTGGTTACGGCCGATGGAGAAGGCGGAGAAGACCCAGTCCGGCGGCAGGTTGGCGGTCATCGCCATGAGGGTCGCCATGTCGTCGGGCGCCCCCCAGGGGATACCCATGCAGAGCTGAATCATCGCCGGGTCGTCGATCAGGCCCTGGTCCTTCAGCCACTTGGCGAGCAGCAGGTGACCGGTGTCGAAGGCCTCGATTTCCGGGCGCACGCCGAGGGCCTGCACCTGCCGCGCCATCTCCTTCAGCATGGCGGGCGTGTTGGTCATGACGTAGTCGCCCTCGCCGAAGTTCATGGTGCCGCAGTCGATGGTGCAGATCTCCGGCAGGATCCGGGCGACATGGGCGAGGCGCTCGGTCGCCCCGGCCATGTCGGTGCCGGCCGCGGCCGGGGGCAGGGGGGCCTCGACGCTGCCGAGGGTGAGGTCGCCGCCCATGCCGGCGGTCAGGTTCAGCACGACGTCGGTTCCGGATGCGCGGATGTGGTCCACCACCTCGGCGTAGAGGGCGGGATCGCGGGCGGGCCGGCCGGTTTCGGGGTCGCGCACATGGATATGGACGATGGCGGCGCCCGCCGCCGCGGCCTCGATGCAGGAATCGGCGATCTGGCGCGGCGTCACCGGCACCTTGTCGGAGCGGCCGGTGGTGTCGCCGGCGCCGGTCACGGCGCAGGTGATGAAGACGTCGCGGTTCGGCTGCAGCCCCATGGTGATGCTCCCGTTGTCCTGGCCTTGGTCCCGGCCAGGATCATGCCGGGATTGCAGTTTTCCGCTCGACAGATTACGAAATGTTCTTGATGAATAGCGAAAGCCCGATCTTCGCCCCCTCGGACGAGCCGCTCCGGGTGACGGTGCTGCTGCTGCCCGAGTCCTCGATGATGTCGCTGGCCTCGACGCTCGACCCCATGCGCGCGGCCAACCGGCTGGCACGGCGCCCCCTGTTTTCCTGGCGGATCGTCACGCCGGAGGGCGACCCGGCGGCCCTCACCTGTGGCGTCGCCGTCGCCGCCGACGGCCGCTTCGGGCGCGACGCCGAGGGTGATGTCCTCATCGTCGTCGCCGGCTTTCGCCACGAGCGCCATGCGAGCCAGCAGTTGCTGGCCCTGCTGCGGGGCGCGACCGGACGCTTTCGCGCCTTCGCCGGCGTCGAAGCCGGCAGCTGGCTGCTCGCCCGCGCCGGCCTGCTCGACGGCCGCTCGGCGACCACCCACTGGGAAGACCTGGAGGACTTCGCCGCCCGCTTTCCGGGGGTCGAGGTGCTGCCCGATCGCTTCGTCATCGACGGCCGCTGTTTCACCAGCGGCGGCGCCTCGCCGACCTTCGACCTGATGCTGCACCTGATCCGCCGCCGCTTCGGCTATCCGCTGGCCCTCGAGGTGGCGAGCGTCTTCATCTACGACGAGGCTCACACGCCCAACGACGCCCAGCCGCTGGTCTCCCTCGGCCGCCTGGCCGGCTACGAGCCTCGGGTGGCCGCCGCCATCCGGCTGATGGAAGGCCACCTCGACAGCCCGCTGACCACCGCCGCCATCGCCCGCCGTCTCGACCTCTCGGCGCGCAGCCTGGAACTGCTGTTCAAGCAGGCCCTCGGCATGGGACCGGGGACCTACTACCTGCGCCTCAGGCTGCAGGCAGCGCGGCGCCTGCTGCTGGACACCCGGCTGTCGATGCAGGTCATCGCCGTGCGCAGCGGTTTCGGGTCCCATTCCGCCTTCTCGCGGACCTTCCGCCGGCACTACGCCGTCAGTCCCACGGCCTATCGGCGCGCCCAGCGGGCGGCCGGCGGCTGACGGTGGGATCCTGTCCGGCGTCGGCGGATTGCCTCGATTCCGGGTCGGTTCCGGTATTCGCTATTAAGCGAATGTTTGCCATTTGGCATTAACGATAACCATTGACCCAGCCTGTCTTTGTCGCCGCGGGCGGCTGGCCAACGACATCGAACGACTACGAAGGGTGCCGATGGCACTGGCAAGGACAGCCAAGTCGGCCGGAAAACGGAAGATTCCCTTCTGGGTGCGCCTCAAGGCGTGGTGGGAAGGCTACGACCTCGCGATCCGGCAGAAGCAGAAGATCCCCCTGGAAATGGGGGATCTGACGCAGGATGCTGTGCGCTACGAAGGGCCGGAGCCGAAGTCTCAGCGCCTCGAGGTCATGCAGCAGATCTGGGGCCGCGGCATGTCGGGTCCCGGCGACGAGGAGTATATCCTGCGGCTGGTCAAGCCGCTGGGCCTCAACCCCGCCCACACAATCATCGATGTCGGCGCCGGCCTCGGCGGCGCCACCCGCCTGATCTCCGAGAAGTTCGATATCTGGATCACCGGGCTCGAATCCGACCGCGAGGTGGCGGACGCCGGCATGGAGCTCTCGACCATGGCCGGCCTCGCCAAGCGCGCGCCGATCCACTACTTCGACATGGATCGCTACGAGTTCCGCGAAAACTCGACCGACTGCGTGATCTCGAAGGAATCTCTCTTCACGGTGGAGGACAAGGACCGGCTGCTGAAGGAGATCATCCACATGATCCGGCCGCGCGGGCAGCTGCTCTTCACCGATTACGTGCTGGCGGAAAAGGCCGACGAGCGGGCGGTCTTCGCCTGGGCCGAAGGCGAGCCGAAGAAGCCGAATCCCTGGACCATGCGTGACTACGAGGCGGCGCTGACCGAGGCGCGCCTGGATATCCGCATCAAGGAAGACATCACCGAAGAGGTCTACGGCATTATCACCGGCAGCTGGGCGCGCTTCCTCTCCAGCCTGAAGGGCAAGACCGTCGACAAGAAGACCTCCGAGGCGATCACCGACGCCGTGGAGCTGTGGACCCGGCGAACCAAGGCGATCGACGCCGGCGCCCTCCGGATCTGCCGATTTCATGCTCTGAAGAAAGAGGCGGAGAAGATGCTCTCCGACTGGTAGCGGGGCGCCGGCGGCGACCCGCCCCGGCGGCAGGAATCCGGGGCTTTGACGAGGTTGACAGCCCCGACGGCGATGCCTATGTTCCCGGCTTTCCGCGCGCCGGCAGAGGCTCGGCGCGGTTGATCAGGCCGGCCGACGGGGCCAGCCAACGAGGACAGAGAAATGAAGGTCGTTAACTCTCTCAAGACCGCGAAACTGCGGGAAAAAGGCTGCCGTGTCGTGCGCCGCAAGGGTCGCGTCTACGTGATCAACAAGAAGAATCCGCGCTTCAAGGCCCGCCAGGGCTGAGCGGCTCGCGTCGCCGCCCCTCCCCCGGAGGGGCCGTGCCGACGGACGAGCCCAGGTGACATGAAAGGCCGTGCCCCGCCGGGGGCGCGGCCTTTCGCTTGTCCGGCCTGTTGCCCCGCCCTCGGGCATTGACCCCGCCGGTCCCTCGCGCCATAGTCTCCCGAAAATTGGTATTACCAATTGCCCCGTCGAGGAATGCGGTGGGAACCAGGGAGCAGCGTTTTCATGCAGATGCCCGACCCGGATCAGGGGGTCATCGCCGCCAAGTCCGACATCGTCGCCGCCCTGCGCGCCATCGTTCCAGGTGAGGGGGTGATCGTCGACGAGGAGGAGCTGCGGGCCTACGAATCCGACGGCCTCACCGCCTACCGCCAACTGCCGCTGATCGTCGTGCTGCCGGAGACCACCGACCAGGTCTCGCGGATCCTGAAGTGCTGCCAGGACCGCGGCGTGAAGGTGGTGCCGCGCGGCGCCGGCACTTCGCTGTCCGGCGGCGCCCTGCCGCTGGCCGACGGCATCGTCCTCGGGCTCGGCAAGTTCAACCGTGTGCTGGAAATCGACTTCGACAACCGCTGCGCCGTGGTGCAGCCGGGCGTCACCAACCTCGCCATCACCCATGCGGTCGAGGATCACGGCTTCTACTACGCGCCTGATCCCTCCAGCCAGATCGCCTGCACCATCGGCGGCAACGTGGCCGAGAACTCCGGCGGCGTGCACTGCCTGAAGTACGGCCTCACCACCAACAACCTGCTCGGCCTGGAGATGGTGCTGATGGACGGCACCGTGCTGCGCCTCGGCGGCAAGCACCTCGATGCCGAGGGCTATGATCTGCTCGGACTGATGACCGGCTCCGAAGGCCTGCTCGGCGTGATCACCGAGGTGACGGTGCGCCTGCTGAAGAAGCCGGAGACGGCGCGCGCCCTGCTGCTCGGCTTTCCGACCAACGAACAGGCCGGCGACGCGGTGGCGGCCATCATCGCCGCCGGCATCATTCCCGGCGGCATGGAGATGATGGACAAGCCGGCCATCAACGCGGCCGAGGACTTCGTCCAGGCTGGCTATCCGCGCGACGTCGAAGCGCTGCTGATCGTTGAGCTCGACGGTCCCCAGGCGGAGGTCGACTACCTGATCGGCGAGGTTTCGAAGATCGCCGCCGACAAGGGCGCCGTCACCAGCCGCATCAGCGAGAGCGAGTCCGAGCGCCTGACGTTCTGGGCCGGTCGTAAGGCGGCCTTTCCGGCGGTCGGCCGCATATCGCCGGATTACTACTGCATGGATGGCACGATTCCGCGCGCGCGCCTGCCGCAGGTGCTGAAGCGCATGCGCGAACTCAGCGAGCACTACGGCCTGCGCGTGGCCAACGTCTTTCACGCCGGCGACGGCAATCTCCATCCTCTGATCCTCTACGACGCCAACAAGCCCGGCGAACTTGAGAAGGCAGAAGACTTCGGCGCCGATATTCTGAAGCTCTGTGTCGAGGTCGGCGGCGTGCTTACCGGCGAACACGGTGTCGGCATCGAGAAACGCGATCTCATGGGATCGATGTTCAGCGAGATCGACCTCAAGCAGCAGCAGCGCGTGAAGTGCGCCTTCGACCCCGACGCGCTGCTTAATCCCGGCAAGGTCTTCCCGCAGCTGCATCGCTGCGCCGAGTTGGGCCGCATGCACATCAGCGGCGGCAAGCTGCCGTTTCCCGACCTGCCGCGCTTCTGAAGTCGACAGCGATGATGGCTTCCGAAAAGGCAGCGGTGTTTGCACCGGACAATCGGGACCAGGTGGTCGAGGTCGTGGCCTGGGCGGCGGCCGAAGCTTCTCCCCTGGAAGTTCTGGGGCGTGGCAGCAAGCGCGGTTTCGGGCGCCCGGTGCAGGCCGCCCACAGCCTCGACCTTTCGCGCCTCGACGGGATCACCCTCTACGAACCCGAGGAACTGGTGCTCTCCGCGCGGGCCGGCACGCCTTTGGCGACCCTCGAGGCGGCGCTCGACGAGCAGCGCCAGATGCTGGCCTTCGAGCCGGCGGACCTGGGCCCGCTGCTGGGCGGCCCGGCCGGTGCCGCCTCCATCGGTGGCGTGCTGGCCTGCAATCTCTCCGGCCCGCGGCGCATCAAGGCCGGCGCGGCCCGCGATCATTTCCTCGGCGTCGAGGCGGTTTCCGGCCGCGGCGAGCTCTTCAAGTCGGGTGGCCGCGTGGTGAAGAACGTGACCGGCTACGACCTCTGCAAGCTGCTCTGCGGCTCCCATGGCACCCTGGCGGCGATGACCGACGTGACGGTCAAGGTGCTGCCGCGTCCGGAGAAGACCTACACGGTTCTCCTCCTCGGACTCGACGACGCGACGGCGGCGCAGGCCATGACCCGCGCGCTCGGTTCGCCGCACGAGGTTTCCGGCGCCGCCCACCTGCCGGCCGCCCTGACGTCCGGCTCGGAAGTTTCCTACGTTGCCGGGGCCGGCGGCGCGGTCACCGCCCTGCGCCTGGAAGGGCCGGGGCCGTCGGTGGAGTATCGCTGCGCTGCGCTGCGGCGCGACCTGGCCGATCTCGGGGCGACTGAGGAACTGCACAGCCACAATTCGCACCTCTTCTGGCGGGAACTGCGGGACGTCCGGCCCTTCGTCGATCGCGACAAGGCCGCCGTGTGGCGCCTCTCGGTGGCGCCGACCGAGGGTCCCCGCACGGTTGCCGCGATCGCCGCGCAGTTGCCCGCCGCCGAGGCCTTCTACGACTGGGGCGGCGGCCTCGTCTGGCTGGCGGTGCCGCGGGACGGCGCGGACCATGCCGGTGCCGCCGTCGTGCGCGCGGCCGTCGCCGGCGTCGGCGGCCATGCGACGCTCATCCGCGCGCCGCTGGAGTTGCGCGCCGCCGTCGAGGTGTTCCAGCCGCAGGATGTCGCGACCGCGGCGCTGACGCGGCGCGTGAAGGACAGCTTCGATCCCCAGCGGGTGCTCAACCCCGGGCGCATGTACGCCGGGCTCTAGGGACCAGGAAATGCAGACGAATTTCTCGCTGGCCCAGCTCGCCGATCCTGACGTCGCGGAGTCCGAGCGCATCCTGCGCACCTGCGTGCACTGCGGCTTCTGCACGGCGACCTGTCCGACCTACGTCCTGCTGGGCGACGAACTCGACAGCCCGCGCGGGCGCATCTACCTCATCAAGGACATGCTGGAAAACGACCGCGCGGCTTCGCCCGACGTGGTGAAGCACATCGACCGCTGCCTGTCCTGCCTCTCCTGCATGACCACCTGTCCTTCCGGCGTGCACTACATGCACCTGGTCGATCACGCCCGCAGGCACATCGCGGAGACCTATCGCCGGCCGCTGCCGGACCGCCTGCTGCGCCGGCTGCTCGCCTTCGTGCTGCCGCACCCGACACGTTTCCGCCTGGCGCTGCTCGGTGCGTTCTTCGCCAAGCCGCTGGCCGGGCTCATGCCGGGCCGGCTGAAGGGCCTGCTGGCCATGGCGCCGGCGGAGGTGCGCGCGCCCAGCGGTGTCGACCGGCCACAGGTCTTCGCGGCCGAGGGCGCGCGGCGCGGCCGCGTGGCGCTGCTGACCGGCTGCGCTCAGAAGGTGCTGGCGCCGGAGATCAACGAGGCGACGGTGCGTCTGCTGACCCGCCACGGAGTCGAGGTGGTGGTGGCGAAGGGGGCCGGCTGCTGCGGCGCGCTGGTCCATCACATGGGCCGCGAGGCGCCGGCCCTGGACTCGGCGCGCAGCAACGTCGCCGCCTGGAGCCGCGAACTGGAGGGCGAGGGGCTGGATGCCGTCATCGTCAACGCCTCCGGCTGCGGCACCACGGTCAAGGACTACGGCTTCATGCTGCGCGAGGATGCCGCCTGGAAGGACCGCGCGGCGAGAATCTCCGCCATCACCCGGGACGTCACCGAGTATCTCGACGGACTCGGCCTGACGGCGCCGGCCGTCCAGCAGCAGCTTACCGTCGCCTACCACTCGGCCTGCTCGCTGCAGCACGGCCAGCAGGTCCGCCGCGAGCCCAAGGCGCTGCTGGCAGCGGCCGGCTTCGCCGTGAAGGAGGTGCCGGAGGGCCATCTCTGCTGCGGCTCGGCGGGCACCTACAACCTGCTGCAGCCCGCCATCGCCGAGCGCCTGAAGGCGCGCAAGGTCGCCAACATCGAAAGCACCCGGCCGGACGTCATCGCCACCGGCAACATCGGCTGCATGACCCAGATCGCCGGCGGCACCACGATCCCGGTGGTGCACACCGTGGAACTGCTCGACTGGGCGACCGGCGGGCCGCCGCCCCGGGCCCTGGCGGCGCGTTAGCTTCCGCCGGACGGGGGGGCAACGACTTTTCGGAATCTTAGCGGCTTACGCCGCCGGCCTCGCCCGACATGCCAGCTTTCGATTTCAAAGATTTGTGATCAAGAGGTGTCGAGCGGCGCTTTGGCGGGGGCGGCGATTGCGCCATAATCGACGTCATGAGGCGCCTGTCGGCCACAGCGATCGCGATCCTCGTCGTCCTTTCGGCGGCCTTGACGGCGCGCGCCGACCAGAACGACAGCCGCCTCGAGGGGCTCTTCGCCAGCCTGCTGGCGGCGCCGGGACCTGCCGAGGCGCAGCAGATCGAGGGCCTGATCTGGCGCGTCTGGATCGAGTCGGACGACGGCGCCGTGCGCGGCCTGATGCGCGACGGCATCCTGGCGATGAACCGCGGCGACCACCCCCACGCCCTCGGCAAGTTCGACCAGATGGTGCTCATCGCGCCGGATTTCGCGGAAGGCTGGAACAAGCGGGCGACCGTCAACTACCTGCTCGGCAACTACGGCAAATCCCTGGCGGATATCGCCAAGACCCTGGAGCTGGAGCCGCGCCACTTCGGCGCCCTCGCGGGCCGCGGCCTGGTCTATGTGAAGCTGGAGGACGAACGCCGCGCGCTCGAGGCCTTCGAGGCGGCGCTGGATATCCACCCGCAGATGACCTCGGCGGCGATCAACGCCGAGCAGCTGCGCAAGATCCTGCGCGACCGCGAGACCTGACCGGACGGCGCCTCAGTAATCGACGCGGGCGATACGCAGCATGTTGGTGGTGCCCTGCGTCTTGAACGGCACGCCGGCGGTGATTACCAGGGTGTCGCCCAGATTGGCCATCCCCTCGCGAACCGCCAGGCGGCAGGCCTTCTCCACCATCTCCTGGGTGTTCGAAACGTCCTCGGTCAGCACGCAGTGCGCGCCCCACAGGCCGGCCAGGCGGCGCGCCGTGCGCAGTTCGTTGGTCAGCACCATGATCGGCGCATTGGGGCGCTGCCGCGCGGCGCGCAGCGCCGTCGATCCGGACATGGTGTAGGTGACGATGGCGGCGGTTTCGAGGGTCGCGGCGACCTGGGAGGCGGCGGCGGAGATGGCGTCGGCGCCGGTCGCCTCGGGCGCGCCGTCACGCGCGTGCAGGATGCCGCGGTAGGCCGGATCGGCCTCGGTCGAGCGGATGATGCGGTCCATGAAGGTGACCGCCTCGCGCGGGTACTTGCCGGCGGCGGACTCGGCCGAGAGCATCACCGCGTCGGCGCCGTCGTAGACCGCGGTGGCGACGTCTGAGGCCTCGGCGCGGGTCGGTGCCGGCGCCGAGATCATCGATTCCAGCATCTGGGTCGCCACCACCACCGGGATGCCGGAAAGCCGGCAGGCGTGGATGATCTGCTTCTGCCGGCTGGGGATGGCCTCGGGCGGCATCTCGACGCCGAGATCGCCGCGCGCCACCATGACGGCGTCGGACAGCGCGATGAGTTGTGCCAGGCAGTCGAGCGCGGCGGGTTTCTCGACCTTGGTCATGATGGCCGCGCGGTCGCCGACCAGGCGGCGCGCCTCGGTGAGGTCTTCCGGGCGCTGGATGAACGACAGCGCGATCCAGTCGACCCCGAGGTCGAGCGCGAACTCCAGGTCGACCCGGTCCTTTTCGGTGATCGGCGAGATCGGCAGGATGACGCCCGGCAGGTTGACGCCCTTGTGATCGCGCAGCGCGCCGCCGGTCACCACCCGGGTTTCGGCGTAGTCGGGCGTGCAGTCCTGCACTTCCAGGCGCAGCTTGCCGTCGTCGATCAGCAGCGAGGTGCCGTTCGAGATCGCCGCGAAGATCTCCGGATGGAGCAACGGCGCGCGCTTGGTATCGCCCGGCGTCTCGTCGAGGTCGAGGCGAAACGCCTGCCCCGCCTTCAGGGTTACCTCGCCGCCCTCCAGCTTGCCGACCCGGAGCTTCGGTCCCTGCAGGTCGGCAAGGATTCCGATCGGCCGCTCCAACTCCGCTTCGATCTCGCGGATCGCCTCGTAGCGCTCGCGGTGATCGTCGTGGCTGCCGTGGCTGAAGTTGAGGCGAAAGACGTCCGCGCCCGCGCGGAACAGCTCACGGATCATCTCCTTGCTCGAACTGGCCGGGCCGAGCGTGGCAAGGATCTTGGCTTTTCTTTGGCGTCGCATGGCGCGGAGTCTACCCAGGATTCGGTTCCGGCCTAACCGAAATATTCAGTGGCCGGCGCCCTTGTCGATGAACACGGCGCGGAAGTCGTTCACGTTGGTGAGTGTCGGCCCGGTTACCACCAGGTCGTCGAGCGCGGCGAAGAAGCCGTAGCCGTCGTTGTTCGCCAGCATCGCTTTGGCGTCGAGGCCGGCCGCCGCCGCCCGGGCCAGGCTGTCCGGCCCGGCAAGCGCGCCGGCGTTGTCCTCGCTGCCGTCGATGCCGTCGGTATCGCAGGCGATCGCATGGATGCCGGCGACCCCTTCCAGCGCCACGGCGAGCGCCAGCAGGAACTCCGCGTTGCGACCGCCGCGGCCGTTGCCGCGCAGGGTCACGGTGGTTTCGCCGCCGGACAGCAGCACGCAGGGTGCCGGTGCCGGCTGGCCGAAGCGGGCCGACTGGCGGGCGATGGCGGCCATCACGCGGGCTACCTCACGGGCTTCGCCCTCGATGGCGTCGCCGAGGATCACCGGCGTCACCCCGGCCGCGCGCGCCGCCGCGGCGGCGGCTTCCAGCGCGTCCTGGGGCCGCGCGATCAGCCGCGTCTCGCCGCGGGCAAGGCGGGGGTCGCCGGGCTTCGGCGTCTCGTCCTCGGCTTTTTCCAGGTGCGCGCGCACCGACGCCGGCGCGTCGATGCCGTACTTGTCGAGGATCGCCAGGGCGTCGGCGAAGCTGGTCGGATCCGCCACCGTGGGACCGGAGGCGATCACCGCCGGGTCGTCGCCCGGCACGTCGGAGATCAGCAGGCTGATCACCCGGGCCGGCGCGGCGGCGGCGGCCAGGCGCCCGCCCTTGATGGCGGAGAGGTGCTTGCGCAGGCAGTTCATCTCGTCGATCGCGGCGCCGGAGCGCAGCAGCGCCTTGTTGACGGCCTGCTTCTCCTCCAGGGTGATGCCGAGGGCGGGCAGGGAAAGCAGCGCGGAGCCACCGCCGGAGATCAGGCAGAGCACCAGGTCGTCGGGGCCCAGGTTCTGCACCTTCTCGAGGATGCGGCGGGCGGCGTCGAGGCCGGCCCGGTCGGGCACCGGGTGCGCCGCCTCCACCACCTCGATGCGCGCGCAGGCGACGGCATGGCCGTAACGGGTGACGACGAGGCCGTCGAGCGGGCCCTGCCAGTGGTCCTCCACCGCCCGGGCCATGGCGCCGGCGGCCTTGCCGGCGCCGACCACCAGGGTGCGGCCTCCCGAGCCCTTGGGCGGCGGTTCTGGCAGGAAACGCGGCACGGCCTTGGCCGGGTCGGCGGCGGCCAGGGCCGCGTCGAACAGCCGGCGCAGCAGAGCGCCGGGATCGGACAGGGCCATGGTCAGCCCTGGGCGGCCGCCTGCGGCGGGGCCGGAAAGGCCGCCGCATCCTCGTCTGCTTCCTCTTCATAGCGCGACAGCACGGTGTGCAGGTGCTCGCGCATGGCTTCCTCGGCGGCGTCGCCATCGCCGCGCTGGATCGCCGCCCAGATGGCCCGGTGCTGCTCCATGAAGCGGCGGTCGTCGGCCGGGCTGGCGTAGAGGCTGTAGCGGTGGAAGGCGAACATCTGCTCCAGGATGTCGCCCAGCACCGACATCAGGTGCATGAAGACGGCGGAGTTGGACGCCTTGGCGATCGCCAGGTGGAAGTTCAGGTCGTCCTCGGCCTTGGCGCGCGACGGACGGTCCGGGCTCATGATGGTCGCAAAGCAGCGCTCGATCTCGGAAAGCTGCTCCGGCGTCGCGCGCTCGGCCGCGCGGCGTGCCGCCCAGACTTCCAAGTTGGCGCGCACCTCGGCGAGGTCGTGCAGGTTGTTGCGGTTGGCGCGCACCAGGCGGGCCAGCGCCGAATCGAGCTGGTCGGCCGCCGCGGTGATGCGGGTGCCGCCACCCTGCACCGCGGTGACGAAGCCCTGCGCCTTCAGCTGCTGCAGGGCGGCGCGCACGGAAACCCGGCTGACGCCCATCATGTCGGCCAGCTGCCGCTCGCCGGGCAGGCGCTCGCCCGGCGCCAGCTCGCCGCTGGAGATCATGCGCAGCAGCTCGCCGGCGATGCGGTCCGCCACGCGCTCGCGCGGAATTTCCTGAAATCTGCGATCCATGGCTCGTCTCTCCCGGCGCGCGGCGTCAGCCCTGATCGGCGGTCCTCTGGACTGCCCACTGCTGCCCTTGGCCGGCCTCCCCTTGGTGAGTGGATTGCCGTACTGGCATTTTGGTATGACCAATTTGAAACCTATTAAAGCCGCTTCGAGGGTCCCGCGTCAAGGCGGCGCGCGACGGGCGGTCCCGGTCCCCCGGAATCCCGCGAGGCTCCGCCTTGCCTGTTCCAAGACAACGCCGGCCACGCCATGCTAGAGCAGCGAAGGCAGGCACGTTTTTTGGAGACGAGAGATCATGACGGTTGAATGGCAGGGTGTGTTCCCCGCGGCGACGACCCAGTTCACGCCCACGGAGGCGCTCGACCTGGAGGCGACCACGGCGCACCTGGACATGCTGATCCGTGCCGGGGTGCACGGCCTGGTGATGCTCGGCACGGTGGGGGAGAACTGCTCGCTGACGCCCGAGGAGAAGCGCCGGGTGGTGAAGGCGGCGGTCGAAACCGCCGACGGCCGGGTGCCGGTGATCGCCGGCGTCGCCGAGACCACGACCCGCGCCGCCTGCCGCTACGCCGAGGACGTCGAGGCGCTGGGCGCCGATGGCCTCATGGTGCTGCCGGCCATGGTCTACAAATCGGACCCGCGGGAGACCATGGCGCACTTCCGCGAGGTCGCGCGCGCCGCCGGCCTGCCGGTCATGTGCTACAACAACCCCGTCGTCTATGGCGTTGACATCACGCCGGAAATGTTCGCCGAGCTGGCCGACGAACCGATGCTGGTGGCGATCAAGGAGTCCTCCGACGATCCGCGCCGCCTGACCGACATCGTGAACGCCTGCGGCGACCGCTATGTATTGTTCGGCGGCGTCGACGACCTGGTGATGGAATCGGTGATGCTGGGCGCCGTCGGCACCGTCGCCGGCCTGGTCAACGCCTTCCCCGAGGAGACGCTGCACCTCTGGAAGCTGGCCATCGACGGCCGCTACCGCGAAGCGCTGGAACTTTATCGCTGGTTCACGCCGGTGCTGCACCTCGATTGCCATCCCAAGCTGGTGCAGTACATCAAGCTGGCCCAGGCGATCTGCGGCCACGGCACCGAGGACTGCCGCGCGCCGCGCCTGCCGCTGGTGGGCGAGGAGCGCGAGCGCATCGTGGCCCTGGTCCAGCAGGCCATCGACACGCGGCCCGCGCTGGCGGCGTGACGGCCATGCAGGCGTTCCAGCCGGCGATTGCCGAACGCATCGAGATCGTCGCCAATCCGCGGGACTTCGACGACTGGGACGGGCTGCTCGCCCTGCTGCGCGAGGCCTTCGCCTATATGGACGGGCGCATCGATCCGCCGTCGTCGCTGCATGCCCTCGACCTGCAGCAGCTAGCGGCCAAGGCGGCGGCCGAGGAGATGATCCTTGCCTTCGCCGACGGCGCCCTGGCCGGCTGCCTCTTCGCTGCCGCGCGCGGCGAGATCCTCTACCTCGGCAAGATCGCCGTGCGGCCGGGGCTGCAGGGTCGTGGCGTCGCGCGGCGCATGTTCGCCCTGGCCGAGGCGAATGCGCGGGCTCGTGGCTTCAAGGCCCTGGAGCTGCAGGCGCGCATCGAACTGACCGAAAACCACCGCGCCTTCGGTGCCTTGGGCTTCGAGAAGATCGGCGAGGGCAGCCATCCCGGTTACACCCGCCCGACCGACGTCAACTTCCGCAAGACGCTGGCGGAGCCGGATCGGTGACTTGGGGGCGGCGGAGATGACCGGAATCCATCCGACGGCGCAGGTTCACGGCAGCGCGGTGGTCGGCGCGCGCGTGATACTGGGCGAGGGGGTCGTCGTCGGCCCCGGCGCGGTGATCGAGGACGAGGTGACCATCGGGCCGCGCTGCCGCATCGGCCCGCAGGCCTTCATCGGCCGCTTCACCGAAATGGGGCCCGACAACACGGTCGGGCTGGCGGCCCAGGTCGGCGGCGAGCCGCAGGCGATCGGCTGGCAGCCGGTCGAAAGCCGCGTCGTTCTCGGCGCCGGCAACACGATCCGCGAGTACGCCTCGATCCACCGCGCCCTCCACGAAGGCGGCGAGACACGTCTCGGCGACCGCTGCTACCTGATGGGATCGAGCCACGTTGCGCACGACTGCCGGCTCGGCGACGAGGTGGTGATGGCCAACGGCGCCCTGCTGGCCGGCCACGTCGAGGTCGGCGACAACGCCTTCATCTCCGGCAACTGCGTGGTGCATCAGTTCGTACGCATCGGCCGGCGGGTGATGGTGCGCGGCCTCACCGCGCTGGGTAAGGACGTGGTGCCCTTCGTGCTGGTCGACCAGTCCAACACCGTGCGCGCCCTCAACAAGATCGGCCTGCGCCGCGCCGGCTTCCCGCGCGAAGTCATCGCCGAGCTGACCCAGGCCTTCCGCACCATCTTCCGCAGCGGCCTCACCGTCTCCGAGGCGGTGGCCGAACTGGACGCCGGCTCCCCCGGCGCCGAACTGCGCGAGATGCTCGATTTCATCCGCGCCAGCAAGCGCGGCATCTGCCTCACCTACTCGACCCAGGTCCAGCGGCTGGAGGGCCAGGCGGCGGAAGTCGCCGACGACGAGGTCGGCGGCAGGTAGGGGAATCTCACTCCTCGCCGCAGGAGCCGCGCTCGATCTGCTCGATCCGCACGGTCGAGGCTAGACCACCTGGAAGCCGTGGGCGTAGGGGTCGCGGGCGTCGATGGTGATGGTATTGAGGCCGGTCATGCGCGCCCAGCCCTCGATGGAGGGCACGATGCCGGCGTGGTTACCGACCTTCGTCTCCGCCTCGACACGCCCGGTGAAGAGGCTGCCGATGATGCTTTCGTGCACGAAGGTATCGCCGGTCTTCAGCCGTCCCTTGGCGTGCAGCTGGGCCATGCGCGCCGAGGTTCCGGTGCCGCAGGGACTGCGGTCGATCGCCTTGTCGCCGTAGAAGACCGCGTTGCGGGCGTCGGCTTCCGCCTTGGTCGCCTTGCCGGTCCACAGGATGTGACTGACGCCGCGGATGGTCGGATTGTCCGGGTGCACGATCTGCACCTTTTCGTTCAGCGCCCGGCGCAACAGGGGCGAGAGGCGAAGGATGTCGCCCGGGGTCAGGTCGGAGAGGTCGCCGTAGTTGGTCTGGGGCTCGACGATGGCGTAGAAGTTGCCGCCGTAGGCGATGTCGACGGTGACCGGTCCCAGCCCCGGGCAGTCCGCGGCGACCCCCTCGGCGGCGAGATAGGAGCCGACGTTGGTGATCCGCACCGACTCCACATGGCCGTCCCGAATCGCATAGCGCGCTTCCACCGGCCCGGCGGGGGTCTCCAGGCGCAGCAGGCCGGGCTCGCGTGGCTGCACCAGCCCGCGCTCCACCGCGAAGGTGACCGTGCCGATGGTGCCGTGGCCGCACATCGGCAGGCAGCCCGAGGTCTCGATGTAGAGGACACCGATGTCGCAGCCGGGCCGTGTCGGCGGGTAGAGGATGGCGCCGGACATCATGTCGTGGCCGCGCGGCTCGAACATCAGCCCGGTGCGGATCCAGTCGTAGCGGGCGAGAAAATCCTGGCGCCGCTCGCTCATCGAGGCGCCCTCAAGCGCGGGTCCGCCGGCAGCCACCAGGCGCACCGGATTGCCGCAGGTGTGGCCGTCGATGCAAAAGAAGGTGTTGGGCCGGACGGTGCCGGCCCCGGCCACGTTATCGGCCTGACTGTGCTCGCGGGCTTCGCTCATGGCCCGGAGTATCGGGGCGGGCCCGGTCCTTGGCAATCCCCGCCCCGCCTTGTCCCCGCTGGCGGCCGGCGCGTTGCGGGGCTTTTCCCGACCCCCGGGCCACGGCTATAGTCGGCGCCTTATGTCCACCCTTGAGATCGCCACTCCAGACGCCCAAGAGGCGCAGGAATCCGGGCTTCTGGCGCCGGACGAGCCGCGCCCTTTCGAGCGCTTCAACACCGGCGGGCGGGCATCGCTGCTGCTGGTCTGCGATCACGCGACGCCTTTCATTCCGCGGGCGCTGAACGGCCTTGGCCTCGACGAGGCGTCGCTGAGCCGCCACATCGCCTGGGACATCGGCATCGCCGAGGTCACCCGCCACCTGGCCCGGCGGCTCGACGCGGCGGCGGTACTCAGCCACTTCTCGCGGCTCATCGTCGATCCCAACCGGCCGCTCGACAACCCGACCCTGATGCCGGAGATCAGCGACGGCACGGTGGTGCCCGGCAACCGTGGTCTGACGCCGGCCGCGCGCCGCGCCCGCATCGACACTTTCTTCCGGCCCTACCACCAAGCCATCGACGCCGGGATCGACGCCATGCAGGCGCAGGGCCGGGTGCCGGTGCTGATCTCCATGCATTCCTTCACGCCGGTCATGCACGGCATCCAGAGGCCGTGGGAGATCGGCATCTTGTGGAACCGCGATCCGCGCCTGCCCAAGCCCCTGATGGAGCGGCTGCGCACCGAGGGCCTGACGGTGGGCGACAACGAGCCCTATTCCGGCGCCGACGGCCACGGCTACACCCAGCACAGCCACGGCGACAGCCGCGGGATCGCCAACGTGCTGATCGAGGTACGCCAGGATCTCATCGACACCCCGCAGGGTGCGGCCGACTGGGCCGACCGCCTCGGCGCCGTGCTGGAGGCGGTGCTGGGCGACCCGGCGCTCTATCGGATCGAGTACCACTAGCGAAAAGAGGGGACGGCGGATGGGCAAGGGGGGCAGGCGGCCGGAGCCGAGCTTTACCGTCGGCATCGAGGAGGAATACCTCCTGGTCGACCGCGAGACCCGCGACCTGGTGGTCGATCCGCCCGACAGCCTGATGGCCCGCTGCGAGCAGGAACTGGGCGAGCGGGTGGCGCCGGAGTTCCTGCAGTCGCAGATCGAGGTGGGCACCAGCAAGTGCGAGACCGTGGCCGAGGCCGGCGCCGAGCTGGCCGAGCTGCGGCGCTGCATCGCGCGCATCGCCGGCGACTACGGCCTGGCGCCGATCGCCGCCTCCACCCATCCCTTCGCCCTCTGGGACACCCAGAAGCACACCCGCAAGGAGCGCTACGACGACCTCGCCCGCGACATGCAGGCGGTGGTGCGGCGCCTGCTGATCTGCGGTATGCACGTGCACTGCGGCCTCGACGACGACGAACTGCGCATCGACCTCATGCAGCAGATCGCCTACTTCCTGCCGCACCTCCTGGCGTTGTCGACTTCGTCGCCGTTCTGGCGCGGCGAGTCGACGGGCCTCAAGTGCTACCGGCTCTCGGTGTTCCACGAACTGCCGCGCACCGGCCTGCCGGAAACCTTCGACAGCTTCGGCGAGTACCAGCGCCATCTCGAGATGATGGTCGGTGCCGGGCTGATCGAGGACGGCACCAAGATCTGGTGGGACGTGCGGCCGTCGGCGCGCTTTCCGACCCTGGAGATGCGCATTGCCGACGTCTGCACCCTGCTCGAGGACGGGCTCACCATCGCCGCCCTCTACGTCAGCCTGATGCGCATGCTCTATGTGCTGAAGCGCAACAATCAGCGTTGGCGCAAGTACTCGAACATGCTGATCGACGAGAACCGCTGGCGCGCCCAGCGCTACGGCTTCGACGAGGGGTTGGTGGACTTCGGCCGCGGCGAGGTGGTGCCCTACCGCGACCTGCTGGAGGAGATCATCGCCCTGACCGCGGACCATGCCGAAGCGCTGGGTTGCCTCGCCGAGGTGGCGCGCGCCCGCGAGATCGTGAACCGCGGCACCTCGGCTCACCGCCAGTTGGAGATCTTCAGCCAGGCCTGCTACGACGGCGCCGACAAGCGCGAGGCCCTGGAGAAGGTGGTCGACTACCTGATCGACGCCAGCGTACCGTCGGAGTCTTAGAGCGGGCCTGGACAAACCCGCCTCGACGCTCCAGATTCCAATCAACCCGGGCAGTCGCAAAGGAGGAGACATGACGTCGATGGATGACAAGACCCGCACCGAGCTGGAGGCCGCCGCCTTTCGCACCCTGGTCGAGCATCTGCGCAAGCGCACCGACGTGCAGAACATCGACATGATGAATCTCGCCGGATTCTGCCGCAACTGCCTCAGCAAGTGGTATCTGGCCGCCGCCGAGGAGAAGGGGCTGGACCTCGACTATGCCGCCGCCCGCGAGGTCGTCTACGGCATGCCCTACGAGGAGTGGAAGGCGAAGCACCAGACCGAGGCGACGGCCGAGCAGAAGGCCGCCTTCGCCGAGAGCCACAAGCACGGCTGAATCGCCTCTTTCCGGCGGTTATCCCCGCTTTCCGACATTGTCAGGCCGCGGTCCGGCGGCTAGTCTCTGCGCCCTTCAACAGGGTCGAATCCCGCGCGAGTTAGGAGTTTATGCATGGCTGATGTTGGCGGCATCGGAGCGGACCGTCTGCGCACTTTCATCGAGCGCATCGAGCGTCTGGAGGAAGAGAAAGCGGCGCTGACCGCCGACATCCGCGAGGTCTACGCCGAGGCCAAGGGCGAAGGCTTCGACACCAAGGTGATGCGCCACGTGGTCCGCCTGCGCAAGATGGACTCCGGCGACCGCCAGGAGCAGGAGGCCATCCTCGACCTCTACAAGCAGGCCCTCGGGATGGTGGGCTAGGGAAACCCTCCGCCTGCCATTGACGCTTTCCGGCCGCCTGGCCGATACTCCCGCCATGAGCCGGGACCAGACCCCCAACAAGCCCAGGGAACGCGCGAGCGGCAAGACCGTGCTGCGCCGCCACCACGACATGGGCGGGCTGCCGGCGGGGCCCGTGGAGCGGCATGAGCACGACTACGCGCCCTGGGAGAAGCGGGTCGACGCCATCCTGCGGCTGCTGGCCGATCCCAAGCGAGGCGTCATCACCGTCGACGAACTGCGGCGCGGCATCGAGGATCTCGGCCCCGGCGCCTACGACGAGATGACCTACTACGAGCGTTGGATCGCCTCGGTCACCAACAACCTGCTCGAGAAGGGCATCCTGACGGTGGACGAGCTGGGCCGCCGCATGGCGGCGGTCAGCGAGTCCTGGCCGGCCGGCGTGGAGAAGAAGCCGTGAGCGCGCGCTTTTCCGTCGGCGACCAGGTGCGGGTGCGCGTCGCTTTTCCGCCGGGCCACGTGCGCACGCCCTTCTTCGTGCGCGGCAAGACCGGACGCGTGAGCGAGATCCTCGGCCCCTACCGCAATCCGGAGGAACTCGCCTACGGCCGCAGCGGCGAGCCGGCCCTGCCGCTCTACCGGGTGGTCTTCGAGACGGCCGAACTCTGGGACCGCTACGACGGCGCGCCGCAGGACTGCACGGTGGTCGACATCTACGAGAACTGGCTGGAGGAGATGTCGTGAGTCACGACCATCCGCATGATCACGACCACGGCCCTGCGCATCGGCCGCACCCCTTCCAGCCGGACCTGGAGGCGCAGCCGCTGACCCACTACCAGGCGATGACCCAGGCGGTCGGCGACCTGCTGATCGAAAAGGGCGTCATCACCGCCGACGAGCTGCGCGCGATGGTGGAGCTCATCGACTCCAAGAACCCGGCCCTCGGCGCGCGCCTGGTGGCGCGGGCCTGGGTCGACCCGGCGTTCAAGGCGCGCATGCTGGCGGACGTGAACAGCGCGGCCGGGGAGCTCGGCATCGACGCCGGCGGCATTCCGATCCGCGCCGTGGAGAACACTGCCGGGGTTCACAACGTCATCGTCTGCACCCTCTGTTCCTGCTACCCGCGCCAGCTCATCGGCCTGCCGCCGGACTGGTACAAGTCGCGCGCCTACCGCAGCCGCACGGTGCGCGAGCCGCGCGCCGTCCTCGCCGAGTTCGGCACCGAGATCCCGGAGGACGCCGAGGTCCGCGTGCACGACTCCACCGCCGACCTGCGCTACATGGTGCTGCCGGCACGCCCGGCCGGCACCGAGGGCTGGGACGAGGCGAAGCTCGCCGAACTCGTGACCCGCGACTGCATGATCGGCGTCGCTCTGCCGAGGTCGCCGGCGGCCTGACGGCGACGCCGGCCGCCGCGACCTCACGCCTCCTTCGGCATCAGCGCTTCGTCGAGTTCGTTGGCGCGGCGGCAAGCCGGCCGGTTGCTGACCCGGGCCCAGTACTCGGCGAAGCCCGGACGGGCCTCGATGGAGCCGAACTGCAGGCCCCAGCCGATGTGGGCGCCGAGATAGAGGTCGGCGGCGGAAAAATGCGGCCCGGCGATGTAGCCCTCCGCCGGGATCGACCTTTCCAGCGCCTCCATTGTCCGCGCGTAGCTGCCGTAGCCGGCCATGCCTTCCTGGCGCTCCCCCTCGAACTTGAACCCGGCCATATGGTTGGTCACGGCGGCCTCCAGCGGGCCGGCGGCGAAGAACAGCCAGCGGTAATAGCTGCCGCGCTCGGCCGGCGACGGCGCCAGCCCCGCCGCCGGGAAGGCATCGGCGAGGTAGGCGCAGATGGCGGCGCACTCGGTCACCACCTGGCCGCCGTGGCGGATGGCCGGCACCTTGCCCATCGGATTGACGGCCAGGTATTCCGGGGTCCGCATGGCCGGGCCGTAGTCGAGGATCTCGGCGCGGTAGGGGCAGCCGACCTCTTCCAGCATCCAGCGCACCATGCGCCCACGCGACATCGGGTTGGTGTAGAAAATAACCTCTTCGCTCATCGGCGGCCTCCGTTGCGGTCGCTCGGAGCCTATCCGCAAGACGGCATCGGGTCATCCTGACATTCTCCTGCCGCGGTAGACGCGGTCAGGGAAGCGCGGTCAGGCAGCCGGGTCGCTGCCGGACGGGCGATGCGCTTCGCGGAAGGTGACCAGGCGCTTTTGGGTTTCGTCCCAGAGGGCAAGGCGGATACAGCCGAGGCTCTGACGCAGCGTCAGCCTGCTGGCGGTGCCGAGCTCCGGGTGATCCTGCAGCACCCGTGGCAGGCGGTAGTAGGGAATGCGGCTGGCCAGGTGGTGGAGGTGGTGCATGCCGATGTTGGCGGTGAGCCAGCGCAGCACTCCCGGCAGGTCATAGTGCGAGCTGCCGCGCAGGGCGGCCTCCTGCGGGCTCCAGTCGCCCTCCTCGGCCCAGTAGGTCGCCTCGAACTGGTGCTGCACGTAGAACAGCCACACCCCCGCCGCGCCGGCGGCCAGTGTGATCGGCAGCTGTACCAGCAGGAAGGGCGCGGCGCCGACCAGCCAGATCAGGCCGGCGGCCACGACGAGGATCGCCAGGTTGGTGGCCATGGCGCTGATCCAGTCCATGCGACTTCCGCCGCCGCCGGCGAGCGGCAGGCGGTGGCGCAGCAAGAAGATGTAAACCGGTCCGATTCCGAACAGGACCAGGGGATGGCGGTAGAGGCGGTAGCCGAGCCGGCGCCAGAAGCCGAGGGCGCGGTATTCGGCGACCGTCAGGGTGTCGATGTCGCCGACCCCGCGGCGAGCCAGGTTGCCGGAACCGGCATGGTGGACGGCGTGGGCGCGGCGCCAGGCGTCGTAGGGGGTCAGCGTCAGTACGCCAATGGCCCGTCCGACCCAGTCGTTGGCCAGACGGTGGCGGAAGAAGGCACCGTGGCCGCAGTCGTGCTGGATCAGGAAGAGGCGCACCAGCAGCCCGCCGGCGAGCAGCGAGGGCAGCAGGGACAGCTCCCAATGGCCCAGGTGGACCGCCGTCCAGGCGAGCGCCCAGAGCCCGGCGAAGGGCAGGAAAGTGACGGCGATCTCGAAGAGGCTGCGGCCGTGGCTGGGATCGCGGTAGGGCGCGAGGGTGCGGCTCCACTGCCGCGCGGCGAGTGGCGCGGCGGCGGGCGCGGGTGAGGGCGAACTGGGTTGCGGTCGAGGGCTCAAGTCTGCGGTCCGGCCGAGTTTGCGGTCAGGCTACACCCAGACTGCGGCATAAAGATGAAGATCGCGACAACCCTCCCGTCTTCAAGCAAAGAGCCGCCGCCCGTTTTCCAGGCGGCGGCTCCTCAACTCGCGAAGCGGCCCTTTGGGGCCGCGTTGCGTTACTCGACTTCGATGCTGCTGACGGCGAGCTTGCCGCTGCGCGCGTCGGTCGCCGTGTCGAACTTCACCTTCTGGCCTTCGCGGAGGCCGAGGATGCCGGCACGCTCGAGCGCCGTGGCGTGAACGAAGACGTCCTTCTGGCCGTCCTCCGGCTGGATGAAGCCGTAGCCGCGCTGGTCGTTGTAGAACTTAACAGTACCCGTAATCATGATGTTTTCCTTGTCATTAACGGATTGCACGTGGGGTCGGCGCGAGGCTTCGCGGCCAAACACCCGGTTCGTCGATTTTGGAGAGATAGTCTGAAACGTGCACGCCCGTCGGAGACAAGGCGAAGCGGCCCAGTCATTCGGCCAATATCGTGGGGGCTACATAGGCCCTTGGGGCCGGAAATGCAAGCCCCGGCTTTGCCCCTCCCGCGCTACCCCTTTCGTCGCCCTGCCGCCGCCGCCGGAAGCCTGATAGTCTGGCGCCGCGCCGCCCGGCGCCGGCACCGCAGCAGGGGAAGTCAGAACCATGGCCCTCAACGTCTACTTCGCGACCAACCGCAGGGTTCTCAAGGACGGCGAGGACGCCGAGGTCGGCGAGGACTTCCATCCCAACATCGACGAACTGCGGTTCGGCAAGGTCAGCTTCGCGGGCAAGGAACTGTTCAAGAAGGATCTCGACAGCTTCATCGGCAAGGCGAAGATCACCGTCGCCAAGGAGGCACTGAGCAGCGAGGACGCCGCCAAAGGCAAGTTCGGCAGCAGCGCGATCTTCGACGAGGTGCGCGACGAGATGCTCAAGAAGGGCGACGCGCTCATCTTCGTGCACGGTTACGACCACAGCTTCCGGGAGGCTGCGGGCCGCGCCGCGCAGCTGCAGCAGTGGCTGGCCGCCGGCGGCAAGGACATGACCTTGCTGCTGTTCTCCTGGCCCTCGGCCGGGGCCGGCGTCTCGAAGCGCACCTATGCCGACGACCGCGACCGTGCCCGCATTTCCGGCCCCGCCCTCGGCCGAGCCATCCTCAAGGCGACCGACTTCATCCGCAACACTCCCCGTGCCGACCGCTGCGACGGGCGCATCCATCTGCTGTGCCACTCGATGGGCAACTGGGCGGTCCGCGGCGCCGTGCAGGCCATGCGCACCTTCGTCGGCAACAACGTTCCGCCGCTGTTCGACGAGGTCATCCTGGCCGCCGCCGACGAGGACGACGACACCCTCCATCTGAACCACAAGATTGCGCCGCTGCTGCGCGGCTGCCGGCGCCTCACGGTCTACTACAATCACCAGGATCTGGCGCTGAAGGCCAGCGACTACGCCATGGGCAACCCGGACCGCCTCGGCCGCAGCGGCCCCGGCGGCGGCGAGCCGCTGTCCAGGAAGGTCTCGGTGGTCAACGTCTCGCCGCGGATCGTGTGGGAGGCCAAGGGCGCCAGCGCCTGGACGGCCGACCCGACCGGCCACCAGTATTTCCGCAACAACTCGCGGGTCCGTCAGGACCTCCTGCAGGTGCTCGATGGCAAGCTGGACGAGGAGTTCGCCGCCGACAAGGAGCGCCGCAAGAACGACGTCGGCGAATACTGGCGCTTGGAGTAGGGGGCGCTTGGAGTAGGGCGCGCTTGGAGTAGGGGGCGCCTGGAATAGGGGCGCCGGCGGCCACACCCCTGCCACTCCCGGCGTAGCGAAATGCCGCTGCCGAACCGCTAGAGTTTTACGGCCTTGCGGTGTAAGTTCGCGACCTCGCGACATCGTGAGGCCAAGTCAGCGGGCAACCGCGAGTCGCACGCTTCACGATTATAAACTGCCTGGAGGGCATCATGAGGTTGTGGCCGCGCACGCGGTTGCAGATCGGCTGGAGCGATCTCGCTGCCGGCAGCGTCGCCTGCCTGGCCGCTGGCGACCGCGAGACCTTGGTGCGCCGCGCCGAGGGCTATTGGCCGGGCCGCCCTTCCCTGTTGTGCTTTTCGGTGCGCAGCGGCTTCGACCTGCTGCTTCAGGCGCTCGAACTGGCGCCGGGCGACGAGGTCATCTTCTCGGCCCTGAACGTGAAGGGCATGATCAACATCGTGCGGCGGGAAGGCTACGTCGCCGTGCCGCTCGATTTCGACGCCGAGACCATCACCGCCTCGGAAGAGACCCTGCGGCGGGCGCTGACGCCGCGCTCCAAGGTGCTGGTGGTGGCGCATCTCTTCGGCTGCCGGCTCGAGCTGGATGCCCTGATCGACGCGGCCCATGCCGCCGGCCTGGTGGTGGTCGAGGACTGTGCCCAGGCCTTCAACGGCAAGGACTATCCGGGACATCCCAAGGCGGACGTCTCGATGTTCTCCTTCGGGCCCCTGAAGACGGCGACCGCGCTCGGCGGCGCATTGCTGAACGTACGTGATGCTGCTCTGCGCGAGAAGATGCGGGCCATTCAGGACAGCTATCCGGTCCAACCGACGGGCCGGCAAGCCAGGCGGATACTGCAGTTCGCCGGCCTCAAGCTCCTCACCTTGCCGCTGGTCTTCGGCCTCGTGCAGCGCTTCTACGCGCTGACCGGGCGCGACTACGAGGATGCCGTGGCCGAGAGCGTGCGCAACGTCGCCGTGCTGAAGAAGTCGAAGAACCTGCGCTTCCGCTGCTCGGCGGCGCTGGCGGCCCTGCTGTGCCGACGTCTGGAGCGCTTCGACACTGCCTCGCTGGCGCGGCGGACCGAGAAGGGTCACCGCCTGAAGGAACTGCTGGGCGACAGCCTGGTTCTGCCGGGGCAGGCCAATGCTCACCACGACTACTGGGTGTTCCCGACCTTGGTGGAGGACCCCCTCGGCTTCATCGCCAAGCTGCGCCGGCGCGGCTTCGACGCCGCCAACCTGCCGCGCTCCCAGGCGGTCGCGGCGCCGGAGGACCGGCCGCAGCTGGCGCCCAGGGCCGCCGCCGAAATGCTGTCCAAGCTGGTGATCCTGCCCTGCTACGAGGGGTTGCCGGACCGCGAGCTGCAGCGGCTGGCGAAGCTGGTTCGGGAATCGGTGCCGACGTCGGTGCCGGCACCGGCCCGCGCGGCTGAATAGGGAGACCCGGGGGCGATGCTGCTGAACGAGGAGTTCCGCGCGCGGCGCCGCAAGGCGGTCAAGAAGACAGGCAAGCGTCTGATCCGCCGCCTGCGCGGTTTCCTGGCCGACCAGTCGCTGGTCAGCAACGACCCCGTCCTCGACCCAGCGGAGTTTGCCTTCCTGAAGCCCTTCGAGGACCACTGGGAGGAGATCAACGGCGAGCTACAGGAGATCCTGAAGCACAAGGAAAGCGTGCCGGCCTTCGAGGAGGTCTCAACCGACCAGATGAAGATCGCCCGCGATCGCCAGTGGCGCACCTTCATTCTCTTCGGCTTCGGCAGCAAGCTGCAGAAGAACTGTGCCCACGCGCCGCGCACGACGAATCTGCTCGAGCAGGTCCCCCATCTGCAGACCGCGTGGTTCTCCATTCTTGAGCCCGGCTACCACATCACCGCCCACAAAGGCGTCACCAAGGGCATCCTGCGCTGCCACCTCGGCCTCGTCGTGCCGGATCGCCGCGAGGACTGCTGGATGCGGGTCGACGACAAGAAGTATTCCTGGGAAACCGGCAAAGTGCTGGTGTTCGACGACACCTACGACCATGAGGTCCTGAACGACACCGGCCAGCCGCGCGTGGTGTTGCTGTTCGACTTCGAGCGCCCGATGCGGTTTTGGGGCCGGCTGCTGAACCGCCTCTTCATCCAGGGCCTGAAGCTGACCGCTTACTATCAGGAGCCGAAGCGGCGCCTGAAGACCTTCGAGGAACAGTTCGAGGCGGCCACCCGCCGCGCCGACAGCATGCTTGAAGGCCTGGGCGAAGAACGAGCCTAAACGTCTCCGCCAGGATACCCCTCTCCTTCCGCTTGCGGGGGAGAAGGCGAAGCCGTCTCACTCAGCCGCGACCCTGGCGTGGCGCTTTGACGGGTCGCGGAAGGCAGCCAGCAGGTCGGCCTCGCAGGCCTTGGCGGCCTTCAGGTGCCACTCTTTCACGTGGCCGAAGCCGCGGATCTTCTCCGGGATCGCCGCCAGTTCCACCGCCAGGGCGTGGTTGTCCGGCGTCAGCCCGGCAAGGACCTCCTCCAGCAGGGCCTCGTAGTCGGCGATCAGGCGGCGCTCGGTCCTGCGCTCTTCGCTATAGCCGAAGATGTCCAGCGCGGTGCCGCGCAGTCCCTTCAGCCCGGCCAGCAGGCGCATCGCCGTGAGGATCCAGGGCCCGAATTCGCGCTTTGTCAGGTGACCGCTGTCGGGGTCGCGTTTGGCGACCAGCGGCGGGGCGAGGTGGAGGGTGAGTCTGTAACTGCCGGCGAACTGTTCGCGCAGGCCACGGGCGAAGGCGGGATCGCTGTAGAGCCGCGCCACCTCATACTCGTCCTTCATCGCCAGCAGCTTGAAGTAGTAGCGCGCGACCGCCTCGGCGAGGCCGTTGCAGCCCGGCGCCTTGGCCGCCTCGGCCGCCTTCGTCTTCTCGACCGCGGCGGTGTAGCGCGCCGCGTAGGCGGCGTTCTGGTAGCCGGTCAGGAAATCGGCACGGCGGGCGACGACCTGCTCCAGGGTGCGGGAGAGGTCGTGACTGCGCGGCGCGCTGCGCGGCGCTGCCGCCTTTTCCACCGCCGCCATGTCGTGGGCGGCGCGGCGGCCCCAGAGGAAAGCGGCGCGGTTGGCCTCGACCGCCACGCCGTTCAGCTCGATGGCCTTGTCGATGGCCTCGGCGCCGAGCGGCACCAGTCCCTTCTGCCAGGCATAGCCGAGCATGAAGAGGTTGGTGGCGATGGAATCGCCGAGCAGAGCGGTCGCCAGGCGCGTGGCGTCGAGGAAGTCGGCCTGGCCGGGTCCGGCGGCCTCGGCTACCAGGCGCTCCATCTCGGCGCCGGGGAAGGCGAGATCCGGGTTGCGGGTGAAGTCGCCGGTCATCACTTCGTGGCGGTTGACGACGGCGCGGGTGCGGCCCCGGGTAACCTTCGACAGGGCCTCGAAGCCGGCGGCGACGACGAGGTCGCAGCCGAGCACCAGCCCGGCGCCGCCGGCGGAAATGCGCACCGCGTGGATATCCTCCGGCCGCGCCGCCAGGCGCACGTGGCTGACTACCGCGCCGCCCTTCTGCGCCAGGCCGGCCATGTCCAGCACCGAACAGCCGCGGCCCTCCAGGTGCGCCGCCATGCCGAGCAGGGCACCGATGGTGACAACGCCGGTGCCGCCGACGCCGGTGATGACGATCCCGTAGGGATCCTCCAGGGCCGGCAGGCGCGGCGCCGGCAGCGCTTCCCACACGGCCTCGGCGCCGCTGGCGCGCCGCTGCTTGCGGATCTCGCCGCCGTGTACCGTCACGAAGCTGGGGCAGAAGCCTTTCAGGCAGGAGTAGTCCTTGTTGCAGGACGACTGGTCGATGGCGCGCTTGCGGCCGAATTCGGTTTCCACGGGCACCACTGAGACGCAGTTGGACTGGACCGAGCAGTCGCCGCAGCCCTCGCAGACCGCCTCGTTGATGTAGACGCGCCGCGGCGGGTCGGGATAGCGGCCGCGCTTGCGGCGCCGGCGCTTTTCGGCGGCGCAGGTCTGGTCGTAGAGCAGCACGGTGACGCCTTCGATTTCGCGCAGCTCCCTCTGCACGCGGTCGAGGTGGTCGCGATGCTCCATGGTGACGCCCGGTGCCCAGTCGGTGCCGAGGGGGTATTTCTCCGGGTCGTCGCTCACCACGACGATGCGCGCCACGCCCTCGGCGGCGACCTGGCGGGTGATCATCGCCGGATCGAGTGGTCCGTCCACCGCCTGGCCGCCGGTCATGGCGACGGCGTCGTTGTAGAGGATCTTGTAGGTGATGTTGGCGCCGGCGCCGACGGCGGCGCGGATCGCCAGGATGCCGGAATGGAAGTAGGTGCCGTCGCCCAGGTTGGCGAAGACGTGTTTGGTCTTGGAGAAGGGCGCCTGGCCGAGCCAGGGCACGCCCTCGCCACCCATCTGGGTGAAGGTATCGGTGCGGCGGTCCATCCACTGCACCATGTAGTGGCAGCCGATGCCGGCCAGCGCGCGGCTGCCGTCCGGCACCCTCGTGGAGGTATTGTGCGGGCAGCCGGAGCAGAAAAAGGGCACCCGGGCCATGGGCGCCTTGCCGGCCTCCATGGCCTTTTCCTTTTCGGTCAGGAAGCGCAGGCGCTGGGCGATTTCCTCGCTGGTATGGAAACGGGCGATGCGCTTGGCGATGGTGCGCGCGATGCGCGCCGGGGTCAGCTCGCCGATCGACGGCAGCGCCCAGTCGCCCTCCTCGTCGTACTTGCCGACCACGCGCGGGCGCACGTCGGCGCGCCAGTTGTAGAGCTGCTCCTTCACCTGGTTCTCGATGACGGCGCGCTTCTCCTCGACCACCAGGATTTCCTCGAGGCCCTCGGCGAAGCGGCGGATGCCCTCGCGCTCCAGCGGCCAGGACATGCCGACCTTGTAGACGGCGAGGCCGATCTGCCGCGCGTGTTCCTCGTCGATGCCGAGGTCGTCGAGCGCTTGGCGCACGTCGAGATAGGCCTTGCCGGCGGTGACGATGCCGAAGCGCCGCTCGCCGTTGCCGATCACCATCCGGTCCAGCTTGTTGGCACGGGCGAAGGCGAGGGCGGCGTAGACCTTGTGGCGGTGCAGGCGCTCCTCCTGCTCCAGCGGCGTGTCCGGCCAGCGGATGTGCAGGCCCCCCGGCGGCATCTCGAAATCCTCCGGCAGCACGATCTGCGCGCGAGAGGGATCGACATCGACGCTGGCGGAGGTCTCCACCGTCTCGCTGATCGTCTTGAAGCCGACCCAGCAGCCGGAAAAGCGGCTCATCGCCCAGCCGTAGAGGCCGAGATCGAGAAACTCCTGCACGCCCGCCGGATTGAGCACCGGGATCATGAGATCCTTGAAGGTGAGTTCGCACTGGTGGGCGGTGGTGGAGGACTTGGCGGTGTGGTCGTCGCCGGCCAGCAGCAGCACGCCGCCGTGCCTGGATGTGCCGGCCATGTTGGCGTGACGCAGCACGTCGCCGGAGCGGTCGACCCCCGGTCCCTTGGCGTACCACATGGCGAACACGCCGTCGTAGTTGGAATCTCCAAAGAGGTCGAGCTGCTGGGTGCCCCAGACGGCGGTGGCGGCGAGATCCTCGTTGACGCCAGCCTGGAAGCGGATGTGATGTCTCTGCAGGAACTCGCGCGCGTGCGCCATCTGCTGGTCGACTGCGCCGAGCGGCGAGCCGCGATAGCCGGTGACGTAGGCGGCGGTGTTGAGGCCGGCGGCGAGATCGCGCCGGCGCTGCATCATCGGCAGGCGCACCAGCGCCTGGGTGCCGGTGAGGAACACCCGCCCTTGCTCAAGGGCGTACTTATCGTCGAGAGTTACCGCCTGCAAAGCCATCGTAGCAAGTCCCCACCTGCTGTTGCGGCGCCTCGGGGCGGCGGCTTCAAGGCTGAGTTGAAACGGCCGCGCCTGATGAAAAGGTAATTTACGTTGACCTATTAAACAATTTCACAAAGCGCTTACGCCGCAGAAAGCAAGGAAACGTCCGTTCCCACGGCAGGGCAAATCATTTCGCAAAGCTCGCTCCCCTGCCGGCGAAAGAAAATCGCGCCCCGCTGCCGCCCCGGGTTTGTGCTGCACCGCAACACGGCATGCCGGCATTGCCGGCGCGCGTCGAAGGGCCCTACCATCGCACCGGGACGCCCCGGATTCGGCACTGCCGGACGGCTCGTGCGGGCCACTCCACGGCGCCCCTGTTGATGGTTGCAAGTGGACGCTCTAACTAAGAGTCGGCACATCGGAGACGGAATACGATACGGCAACCTCGCGGCCGCGCCGGACAGGGCGCGAGGCCGCGCGTGAAAGGCAGTGAGACATGTCGGACGCTGCAAAGTCGACACAAGGTACCGCGGAAGGCCGGCCGGCCGGTCGCTGGGAGAATCCCATGCAGACCGACGGCTTCGAGTTCGTCGAGTTCGCCTCGCCGGAGCCGGAGGAGCTGGGCCGCCTCTTCGAGACCATGGGCTTCACCGCAATTGCCCGCCACCGCTCCAAGAACGTGACCCTTTACCGCCAGGGCGACGTCAACTTCATCCTCAACGCGGAGCGCGAGGGCTTTCCGCAGGCTTTCACCCTGCTGCACGGCCCTTCGGTCTGTGCCATCGCCTTCCGGGTGAGGGACGCGGCGGCGGCCTGCCGGCGGGCCCGGGAGATGGGTGCCTGGGTGGTCGAGTCGACGGCCGGGCCGATGGAACTGAACATCCCGGCGATCAAGGGCATCGGCGACTCGCTGATCTACCTGGTCGACCGCTACGGCGACAACGGGTCCATCTACGACGTCGACTTCAAGCCGCTTCCCGGCGTCGACCAGCGCCCCAAGGGAGCGGGCCTGACCTACATCGACCACCTGACCCATAACGTCTACCGCGGGCGGATGAAGGAGTGGGCCGAGTTCTATCAGCGCCTCTTCAACTTCCGTGAGATCCGCTACTTCGACATCGAGGGCAAGCTGACCGGCCTGAAGTCCAAGGCGATGACCAGCCCCTGCGGCAAGATCCGCATCCCGATCAACGAGAGCGCCGACGACAAGAGCCAGATCGAGGAATATCTCAACGAATACAAGGGCGAGGGGATCCAGCACATCGCGGTGGCCACGAACGACATCTACGCCTCGGTCGACGCGATCGCCGCGAACGGGATCGCCTTCATGCCGGCCCCGCCCGACGCCTATTACGCGATGAGCCACAGGCGGGTGCAAGGCCATGCGGAGCCCCTGGACCGGATGAAGCGGCACGGCATCCTGATCGACGGCGAGGGCGTGGTGGATGGCGG
>JBHJOA010000015.1:0-45122 GCA_050330205.1 Kiloniellaceae bacterium | reverse complement strand
GCCCAGAGGATGAGGTTCAGCGGCAGCCCGACCTTGATGAAGTCGGTGAAACGGTAGCCGCCGGCGGCATAGACGAAGGTGTTGGTCTGGTAGCCGATCGGCGTCGCGAAGCTGGCGCTGGCGGCGAACATCACGGCGACCACGAAGGGCCGGGGATCGACGCCGAGCTGCACCGCAAGGCCGGCGGCGATGGGCGTCAGCAGGATGGCCGCGGCATTGTTGCTGATGATCTCCGTCAACGCCGAGGTCATCAGGTAGACCGCTGAGAGCACGGCCAGCGGCCCGAGCGAGCCGACCATCAGGGCAAGGCTCTCGACGATGAGCCGTGCCGCGCCGGTCTTTTCCATGGCGACGCCGATGGCCAGCATGCCGAAGATCAGCATGAGAATGTTCCAGCGGATCGAGCCGTAGGCCTCCTCGGCGTCGAGGCAGCGCAGAGCGACGACGAGGGTGGCGGCGATCAGGGCGAGCGCGGCGATCGGCAGGTACCCCAAGGCCGAAAGGCCCATCACCGCCAGCACGGCGAGGATGGCGATCGGGGCTTTGTCCCGCCGCAGGGGGCGCGCCGTCGGATGCGTGAGGTTGACCAGCTCCTTGTAGTCGAACAGCAGCTTCATGCTCTCGGCCGAACCTTCCAGCAGCAGGGTGTCACCCATCTGCAGATGCAGGTCGTTGAAGTTGCGGGAAAGCCCGGCGCCGCGGCGGTGAACGGCGAGGATATAGGCGCCGTAGAGACGGCGCAGGCTGAGGTCGCCCACGCGGCGGCCGAGGAAGCGCGACTGCGGGCCGATCACGCCCTCCATCACCACCGTCTCGCGGGCGCCGATCGGCTCGATGGCGTGTGCCTCGCGGCCGCCGAAGGCGACGTCGCCGGCCTCGCGCAGTCCCAGCATGTCGCCGACCTTGCTGCGCACCACGACCCGGTCGCCGGGCTCGAGTACCGCCTCGGCAATTTGCTGACGCAGCGAGAGGTCGCGGCGGATCAGGTCGATGACGCGCAGGCCGCGCGCGTCGGTGAAGCCGGCGTCCTTCAGGCGCTTGCCGACCAGCGGCGAGTCCAGCGGCACCAGCACCTCGGCGATGAAGTGCCGGTCCTCCGTACGCGGCATGATGTCGGCCATGATCTCGCGGTCGGGCAGCAGCCAGCGTCCGGCCAGCAGCAGGTAGGCGATGCCGACGGCGCCCATGATGGCGCCGGCCGCCGTGATCTCGAACATGCCGAAGGGGGCCAGGCCCTCCCGCTGCGCCACGCCGTCGACCAGGATGTTGGTCGAAGTGCCGATCAGCGTCGTGGTGCCGCCGAGAATGCTGGCGAAGGAGAGCGGGATCAGCAGCTTCGAGGCGGCAATGTCCAGCGTGCGGGCAAGGCTGATAATCACCGGCGTCAGGATCACCACCACCGGCGTGTTGTTGATGAAGGCGGACATCACCATGACGCAGACCATCATCAGCACCACCGACAGCAAGGGAGAGCGGCCACCGACGCGGTTGACGAACCGGCCCAGGCTGTCGATCACGCCGGTACGCTCGAGACCGGCGCTGAGCACGAACATGGCGGCGATGGTGAGGGGGGCGGGGTTGCTGAACACGCCAAGGACGTCGCCGACGCTGAGGATGCCGGACACCAGCAGCACCCCGACCGCCGACAGCGCGACGATGTCCGGCGCCATACGCTCACGTATGAAGCCGAAGAACACCACGACCACGAGAACGAGAACGATTACGATCTGCAACGTCGGCCAGTCGACCAATTGCATGAGCCCTCACCCTCTCGGCACCTGCCCCGGATGCCGCCACTATCCCTTGCCGGCGCCCGAGCGTCCACGTCCGCCTGCAACGCGAACGGTATCAAAAAGATGGCAGTTATGGCGAGGCGGACGGTGAGGCGCGCGGACGCTCAGGGCGCCGCCTTGGCCCGGCCGGCGCCGCCGGCCGCGTTCACCCGGTCGGCCGGCAGGGTGAAGGTCACGCGAGTGCCCTTGCCGACCTCGCTTTCCAGGGTCAGTTCGCCGCCGTGCAGGTCGATCAACTGCTTGACGATGGAAAGGCCGAGGCCGGTCCCCTCCTGGGGCCGCCCCTGGTCGCGGGTCACCTGCTCGAAGGGCTGCAACACACGCTCAATGTCGGCGGCCGGAATACCGACCCCGGTATCGGCCACGAAAATCTCGAGGCGCCCCTCCGACGCCGGCCGGGCGCCCAGCACCACCTCGCCGCCAGCCGGCGTGTGGCGCACGGCGTTGGACAGGAGATTGATGAGGATCTGGCGCAGCGCCCGTTCGTCGGCCAGGATCGCGATCTCGTCGCCGGGCGCCTCGAGCCTCAGCGTCACGCCCTTGCGGGCGCAGTTCTCACGGAACATCGCAGAGCTCTCGTCCAGGACGTCGCCGAGAGAGATCCAGTTGTCGTCGAGCTTCATCGCCCCGGCTTCGATGCGCGAAAGGTCGAGGAGGTCGTTGATCAGCGCCAGCAGGTGACGCGCACTGGTGCGGATGTCCCCCAGGTACTCGGTATAGCGCGCCGAGCCGATCTTGCCGAAGGTCTCCGCCAGGATCACCTCGGAGAAGCCGAGCACCGCGTTCAGCGGCGTGCGCAGCTCGTGGCTCATGTTGGCAAGGAAGGCCGACTTCGAGCGATTGGCCTCCTCGGCGCGCAGCCGGGCCTCCTGCTCATCGCGCTTGGAGCGCTCCATGGCCTCGGCCATGGCATTGAAGGCCGTCTGCAGTTCGCGCACCTCCGCCGGCACCAGGACGCCGGAGCTGACATCCGTGCGCGCCTCGGTGTTGCCGGCCGCCATGCGGCGTACCGCCAGCGACACCGCACGCAGCGGCCGGGTCATGTAGAAGGCGACGAGATAGCCGATCAGCAGCGCCGCCAGCATGCCGAAGGCGACCACCACCAGCGCCGCGTAGCTGGCCCTGGCGGCGCGCTCCTCCAGTTCCTCGACCGGCTGGACCACCAGCACGCCCCAGCCGATGCCGCCGACCGGCGCATAGCCGGCGACCACCTCCTTCTGCAGCAAGGGGGACCGGTAGACGGCGACGCCGGACCGGCCTTCGCGGATCTCCGGGGCCGGCGCGACGTCGGCGAAACTATAGCGCTGCCGACGCCAGGTCTCGTCGGGATGCCATAGCACCTGGCCCGTCTGGTCGATGATCACCGCATAGCCGCTGCGCCCGAAGTCGATGGAGCCTCCGAGCCTGGCGAAGAAGTCCGGGTAGAGGGAGCCCACCGCCAGCAGGCCGTCGCGTGCCTCGACGACGTAGAGTGTGGGTTCGTCGCCGGTTCCGGCCAGGACCGGGCTGAAGACCACCCTGTCCGGCATCGCGAGTTCCCCGAGCCTTGTCGGTTCGTCCGGATCCAGGCTCTCAGGACAGCGGTTGTCGAAGCTGTCGAAGCGCAGCAACAGCTGCCCGGTCGCGGCCTCGAAAACGCAGATGTTGCGGAAGTGGAGTTCCTGCAGCAGCTCGTCGGCACCCTCGACGCGGCCGTGCCGGACCAGGTTGGCGTGGACCAGCCGGAACGTCGCCGACACCTCCCGCTGATAGCCTTCTAGGGCGATGGCGAGGGTCTCGGCGAGCAGCAGGTGCCGCTCGCGCGCGTCCTCCATTTCCTCGGTCATCGGCTGGGGATTCGGCAAAGCCCAGTAGATGGCCAGGGGCACCGCGCTGACCAGGCTGAAAATGATCAGCAGCAGGTAGCGCAGCTTCATCGCCACGGCCTCCTGCCTGCCGCCGCCCCGCGGCCAGCCTGTTTCAGCTCTTCCGGCACCGTCCCTTGTTCCATAAGCATTTCCGGTACCACTATAGTGCGCTTTTTCCGGAACTTCCTGCATTGCCGGGGGTTTCGGGCGATTTTCCCGGGGGATTTTCCCCTCGGGCGTCCAAAGGCCGCTGCGGCTGAAACCGCGGGCTGTACAGCCCCTGGGAGCGTCGGGGCCCTGCCGCAAAGCGGCGCAAAGGAGTCGCTTGCCGGGCTTGTCGCCCCACCCGGGGCAAGGCTATGCTCCCGCCCGCTCGACGCAGGGCTTGCCCACGTTTCGGCCCGCGTTGCGATAGAACCGAAGATTCGATTGGAGGACCCGCCTCATGGCAGGAGAAGTGGACGCCCGGCTCGCAAAACTCGGCATCGAGGTGCCGCAGGCCGCCGCCCCGGTGGCCAACTACGTCGGCAACGTGCAGGTCGGCAACCTGGTTTTCATCTCCGGCCAGATCCCCCTGAAGGACGGCAAGATCCAGTTCCAGGGCAAGCTCGGCGAGTCCATGTCCGTGGAGGACGGCCAGGCCGCCGCCCGGCTCTGCGCCATCAACGTGATCGCCCAGGCCAAGGCCGCCTGCGGCGGCGACCTCGACCGCGTGCAGCGGGTGGTGAAGCTGACCGGCTTCGTCAACTCCACCGGCGACTTCACGGACCAGCCGAAAGTGGTTAACGGCGCCTCCGACCTGATGGTCGAAGTCTTCGGCGACAAGGGACGGCATACCCGCGCCGCCGTCTCCGCCGCCGCCCTGCCGGTGGGCGTCGCCGTCGAGGTCGAGGCGATCGTGGAAATCTCCTGAAACGATAGGAAAGGCCGCACCCCGCCGGAGACCGTTCCCGCTTGACCGCGGCATCGGCCTCCGGGCCAGATAGCCATCATGCCAGACACAACCCAGAAGCTGCCTGCCGAGGCCGCCGCCTTCCTCAGCCGCTATCCCGATACCGGCTCGCTCGACGCCATTTTTCCCGACCTCTCCGGGGTCATCCGCGGCAAGCGCTATCCCATCGCGGAGCTCGGCAAGGTGATGGAGTCCGGCTTCGCCATTCCCGGCTCGGTCTTCATGCTCGACACCATGGGCGAGAGTCACGACCCCGACGGGATCGGATTTTCCGACGGCGACCCGGACTACCTGGCCAAGGTGATTCCCGACACCCTTCTGCCGGTGCCCTGGGCCGAGCGCCCGCTGGCGCAGGTCATGGTCACCCTGATCGACGACGACGGCGAGCCCTATTACTACGAGCCGCGCAACGTCCTGCGCCGCGTCGCCCAGCGCCTGGACGACCTCGGCCTCTGCCCGGTGGTCGCCTTCGAGCTGGAGTTCTACCTGATCGACCGCGAGCGTACGCCGGAGGGGTCCCCGCAGCCGCCGATTTCCCCGGCCACCGGGCGGCGCGATTTCGGCACCCAGGTCTACGGCATGAAGACGCTGGACGCCTACGACGCCATGCTGGACGACATCACCAAGGCCTGCGCCATCCAGGAGGTGCCGACCGGCGCGGTGACGGCGGAATACGCCGCCGGCCAATTCGAGATCAACCTGGAACACGTCGACGACCCGATCCAGGCCGCCGACGACTGCATCCTGTTCAAGCGCATCGTCCAGGGCGTCGCCCAGAAGCACGGCTTCCAGGCCACCTTCATGGCCAAGCCCTACGTGGAGCGCGCGGGCAACGGCATGCACATGCACGTCAGCCTGCTCGACAAGGCCGGCCACAACGTCTTCGACGGCGGCACGGAAATCGCCAGCGACACCCTGCGCCACGCCATCGGCGGCGTGCTGGAGGTGATGCCGGAATCCATGGCCTTCCTGGCGCCCAACATCAATTCCTACCGCCGCTATTTGCCCGACATCTTCGTGCCGACGCAGCGCAGCTGGGGCTTCGAGAACCGTTCGGTGGCGCTGCGCATCCCGGCCGGCGGTGGCGATGCCCGCCGCATCGAGCACCGCATCGCCGGCGCCGACGCCAATCCCTACCTGGCGCTGGCCACCCTGCTGGCCGGTATCCACAAGGGCATCGTCGAGAAGATCGACCCGGGCAAGCCCTGGGACGGCAATGCGGCGATGGACTACGACGACGACCTGCCGTGGCGGCCGGCGCGCGCCTACGACAAGCTGACCGAGACCTGCGGTCTCGCCGAATATTTCGGCGCCGACTATTTGCGTGCCTACGCCGCCTGCAAGAACGCCGAGCTGGAAAGCTTCGAAACGCAGATCTCGCCGCTGGAATACACCTGGTTCCTGCAGGCCGATTGACGGCGGGCCCCTTGTTTCCGGCGCGGCCGGCGTCATCTGGTAGAGTGACGCGCACAAGTTCTGGAACCGCCTGAATGCCGGACGGAAGCGACAGCCTCGCCGTGCAGGTGGTCGGCCGCATCGCCGAGGTGCCGGCGGCCGAGTGGGACGCCTGCGCCGGCGACAATCCCTTCGTCTCCCATGCCTTCCTCTCGGCGCTGGAGGACAGCGGCTCGGTTTCGGCGGAGACCGGCTGGCTGCCGCAGCACCTGCTGCTTCCCGGTCTTGACGGGGCGCCGGGCGGCGGCCTGCTCGGCTGCGCACCGCTCTACCTGAAGAGCCACTCCTACGGCGAATACGTCTTCGACTGGAACTGGGCCGACGCCTACGAGCGCGCCGGCGGGCGCTACTATCCGAAGCTGCAGTGCTCGGTGCCCTTCACCCCGGCGACCGGCCCGCGCCTGCTGGCGAACCCGGCGGCCAACCGCGACGAGGTCGAGGCCGGCCTGGTCGCCGCCATGCTGGAGCTGGCGCGCCGCCACCAGGCCTCCTCCCTGCACATCACCTTTCCGCCCAAGGAGCAGTACGAACGCCTGGGCGCGTTCGGTCTGCTGCAGCGCCTCGGCGTGCAGTACCACTGGCAGAACGCGGGTTACGCCGACTTCGACGCCTTCCTCGCCGCCCTCGCCTCGCGCAAGCGCAAGGCGATCAGGAAGGAGCGCCGCAAGGTGGCGGAGAGCGGCATCCACTTGCGCGCGCTGACCGGCGACGAGATCGAGCCGCGCCACTGGGATGCCTTCTTCGAGTTCTACATGGTCACCGCCGACCGCAAGTGGGGCCAGCCTTACCTGACCCGCGAGTTCTTCCACCTGCTGGGCGAGCGCCTGGCCGACCGGGTGGTGCTGGTGATGGCCGACTACCGGGGCGAGCCGGTGGCCGGCGCCCTGAACCTGAAATCCGGCGACACCCTCTACGGGCGCAACTGGGGTTCGCTCGGGCGCTTCCGCTTCCTGCACTTCGAGACCTGCTACTACCAGGCCATCGACTACGCCATCGCCCACGGCCTGAAGTTCGTCGAAGCCGGGGCCCAGGGCGAGCACAAGATCCAGCGCGGCTACCTGCCGACGCCGACCTACAGCGCCCACTGGATCGCCGATGCCGGCTTCAGCCGGGCGGTCGAGGAGTTCCTGGCGCGCGAGCGCCGCGCCATGCAGCGCGAGATCGACGCGCTGGAAGACTACAGCCCCTTCAAGGAAGGCTGCGCGGAATAACCCCGGCGGCGACCTTCAGCAGGCCGCGGGTGCGTCTTCCCCGCGGGCGAGCTGCAGCGGATCGAGAAGGTCGACGACGGCGGCGGCCTCGGCGGGGCGGAGCATCGGCGCGCCGCCCAGGTTGGCGAGCAGCCAGTCGACATCGCCCTCGGCGCTGCGGGCGTTGACCCGCCTTTGCGGCGCGATGGCCCGCAGACCCTCCGCGGTCTCTGCGGCGACGGCAAAGCTGAAGACGTAGTTCGGCGTCAGCCCCATGCGCAGGTCCGACACCCTGAGTTCGTCCGCCACGAGGTCGAGGCGGTAGAAGCCTTTGCTGAAGGCCGCCAGCTTGTCGAGCGCCTCGGACTCGCCGAGACAGCCGAGATGTCCGGTCCCGCGCGGATGGACGAAGGCGGCGACGGGCCCGCGGTCGCCGGAGACCGGCAGGTAGAGATTGAGGTAGCGGTCGCCGTCGACGGCGATCACCTTCCACAGCAAGGTATTGAAAGCCGTCGGCGTCGCCAGCAGGCGGTCGGGCACGACCCCGGCCTGTGCCAGCAGGTCGCGGGCATGGCCTTTCACCATCTGCTGTACCACCAGTCCCCAGCCGAGGTAGGCCGTCGACGCGACCAGGGCGACCGCGAGGCTCCTGCCGAATCCCGGCGACCATCTGCTCCGAAACAACGCCCAGATCACCGCCATCAGCAGCGGCAGGGTGTAGAGTGGATCGATGATGAAGATCGACCCGGCACCGAGCGGCTCCGGATAGATCGGCCAGAACAAGCGGGTACCGTAAATGGTCAGCGCATCGAGCACGGCGTGGGTCGCGAAGACGAGATAGACCGCGAGATAGGTTCGCAGGCGCTGATCGCGCAATCCCTCGAACAGCCGCACCAGCGCCTCGCCGAACAGCGGCGTCACCAGGGCCTGCACGACAAGAGAGTGCGTCGCGCCGCGGTGCAGCGTGAAGGCGTCGATCGGGTCGTCGAAGGCATAGAGGACGTCGAGGTCCGGCAGGGTGCCGAGGACGCCGCCGGCGATGGCGGCCCTGCGGGGGCCGATCCTGCGGCCGAGGACGGCGGTGCCGACGGCGGCGCCGAGCGCGAGCTGGGTCAGGGAATCCATGGGGAGTTCTTTGCGCCGGCGGGTTGAAGGAGACTGGGGCGGGAAAGATACAATGCAGCGCTCAGCTTTGCCATCGCCGCATCGAGCCAGCTCTCAGCCAGTCATCCCGGTGCAGCGAGCGCCGCGTCATGCAGGCGAGATCGACGCCCTGGAGGACTACAGTGCCTTCAAGGAAGGCCGCGGGAATCAGAAGGCTTCCTCATCGATTGCATAGCGGCTAGCATTTCCCGGGCAGGCTGAGCCGAGCCGCAATCCGCAGGGAGGTGCCGCCGATGCGCTGGAAGATCCTCGCCCTCGCCGTCTTCGCCACCGCGCTGAGCGCGGTACCGCGGCCCGCCACCGCGGTCGACCTTGCACTGGTGCTACTGACCGACGTCTCTCGCAGCATGGACGACGGAGAATACGCCCTGGTGAAGGAAGGCTACCGCGCCGCCTTTGCCGATTCGGAGGTCGTCGCGGCGCTGATCGGGAACGACAAGGGCGTGGCCGTCACCTATGTCGAGTTCTCCGGCCACGACGAGATCGAGCAGGTGATCGGCTGGCAGGTGCTGACCGGCGCCGCATCCGCCCACGCGTTTGGCGAAGCGATTGCCGCCGCGCCGCGCTCCAGCGCCGGCAACACCGCGCTGGCCGCCGCCCTTGCCGAAGCCTCACGCCTACTCCTGGACGGTGACTTCGGCGCCGCGCTCCGCGTCATCGACATCACCAGCGACCACCCGAGCGACGGCGGCCGCTCCGCCGCCATCCGCGACGTCGCGGTGGCGAACGGCATCACTATCAACGCCCTGCCGATCATCGACGACCGCCCGATCGGCACTGTCGATGGCCAGTTGACCTATTCCGCCGCCCGCCGGGGCCACGAGACCGTCATTGAGTACTACCTGCGCAATGTGGTCGGCGGCCCCGGCAGCTTCGCCATCGAAGCCCGCAGCATTGCCGTCTTCGGCGAGGCCCTGAAACGCAAGCTGTTGCTGGAACTCATCGCCGAGCCGCCCGCAGATACCGACGGCGCGGTATTCAAGGCCACGCGGGCAGGCGGCTGAGCTACCCTTAGCGCTTACGAAAACAGGTCATACAGTGGGATGCCAGCATGTGAGTTCGAGGGATTGTAAAAAGCATAGACTCCACCCGATTGGTAGGCGGTAGTGGCTTCCATGCCATGCTCTTGTGCTTTCGCAACCTTTACAGCTCCAGGAGTCGAGAACGCAAGGGTGTGGATGACGGGACGGCCTCGGAGCACCCTGTTGGCCATTATCTGAAGGCCAGTCGGCGTGCCGTCGCTCGTTGCCAAGTCGAGAAGCTCCTCTTCCGTCACATCAAGTAGTTGACACCAAAGGATGCCTGGTCTCGATCCAGAAAACTGCCTTTTGGCAGCATCGCGTAGCTGACGGCGGATACCATCCAGGACCTTGTCCGATTTCGCGCTCTTAATAGAGATAAATGCTCCATTTCCATGCCGATCAAATCCCATCAGAACATTTCTATCAACCAAGCCAAAGTGGAGCTCTGCAATCTCCTTTATCTGCTCTTGGGTCAGCTCTCCAGATGCTAATGTTGGGAGGAAGTTCTTTGGAATCTCGGCTCTCGAAGCTATGGCCTGGTAAGAATCAGTTCTTATCGTTTCTCCCGGCACTTCTATCGCTGATAGCGCAAGTTGCGCCAGTTGTTGATGCAACTCTGTAGTTGCGCCGAGCGCGGCAGGAATCGCAAGGTGGACGATATACAAGCCAGTTTTCCGTGATTTTATCATCTCTAAAGTCGACAACAGCACGGACCCCAGCTGGTACATCCGCTTTTTGTGTATCTGCCTTCCGATGTCGCCAGAGATGAGTTTGCATTCGACCTCCAACTCAACTCCATCTTTCTGGCCAAGAAAATCAAAGCCACAGCCCTTCTCAGCGTCGGAGAACTCTACATCGAACTCCTTGGCTATCAGATGCGCGACGACCAGCATTTCGAAGGCCAGCGGTGCCAAACCATAGTCACTTTGCAGGGCATCGCGCAGCATCCCCGCCAGACGCGCCTTACCTTTGCTGGTCAGCCTTAAATGGCTGCGGGAAAAAACAGCACAGAATGAGTACAGCCGCTGTTGATCAGAGGTAGCCGGAGGCCAGGGGCATCGACCGGAGATCCGTCTGTGCCGCATGACCTCTGTGAACGCGAGCTCGAGTCCGAAACGTTCTGTAAGGAAGTTTGGCATCACTGGATTGGTGCGAACTTGCTCGGCGATCCACTCAACACGACGACGCCATTGCTTCCACCCCACGCACCGGATGCAATAGTCGATCATTGCCGGAATCTCACTTTGATCCGCTCCAGCTGGAAATCTCATGGTGAGCGCGTCGTCAGCACGAAGATCCCCTCCTGCTGTGGAAAGGCCCGGCACCTTGCGGCAGCCGGGCCTTTCGTGTTCCAGCACATCGAAGAGACTACTCCGCCAGCGCGGCCTCGTCCTTGCGCTTGCCGCCTTTTTTCGGTTTGCCCTTGGCGGCCTTCGGCGGGACCGCGCCTTCCGGGTAGGTGAAGACCGGCAGGCCGTCCTCGATATCGACGCGCACCACGCCGCCCTTGGCGAGCCTGCCGAACAGCAGCTCCTCGGCCAGCGGCTTCTTGATGTTCTCCTGAATCACCCGGGCCAGCGGGCGGGCGCCGAACTGCTTGTCGTAGCCCTTGCCGGCCAGCCACTCGCGCGCCGCGTCGCTCAGCTCGATGGTGACCTGGCGGTCGGCGAGCTGTGCCTCCAGCTGCATGACGAACTTCTCGACCACGCGGGAGACCACCTCCGGCCCCAGGTGGCTGAAGCCGATGATGGCGTCCAGGCGATTGCGGAACTCCGGCGTGAACAGCTTGTTGATCGCCTCGGCATCGTCGCCGGTGCGCACGTCGCGGCCGAAGCCGATCGCCGTCTTGGCGAGATCCGCCGCGCCGGCGTTGGTGGTCATGATCAGGATCACGTTGCGGAAGTCGACCGTCTTGCCGTTGTGGTCGGTCATCTTGCCGTAGTCCATGACCTGCAGCAGGATGTTGAAGAGGTCCGGGTGCGCCTTCTCGATCTCGTCGAGCAGCAGCACGCAGTGCGGGTGCTGGTCGATGGCGTCGGTCAGCAGGCCGCCCTGGTCGAAGCCGACGTAGCCCGGCGGCGCGCCGATCAGGCGCGAGACCGAGTGCCGCTCCATGTATTCCGACATGTCGAAGCGGGTCAGCTCGATGCCCAGGGAGAGGGCGAGCTGGCGCGCCGCCTCGGTCTTGCCGACGCCGGTCGGGCCGGAGAAGAGGTAGCAGCCGATCGGCTTTTCCGGCTCGCGCAGACCGGCGCGGGCCAGCTTGATGGCGGCCGACAGCGCGGTGATCGCCTGGTCCTGGCCGAACACCATGGTCTTGAGGTCGCGCTCGAGATTCCGCAGCGCCGCGCGGTCGTCCTTGGAGACGCTCTTCGGCGGGATGCGCGCGATCTTCGCCACCACCGCCTCGACGTCCTTCACGCCGATGGTCTTCTTGCGCTTGGACTCCGGCAGCAAGCGCTGCGAGGCGCCGACCTCGTCGATCACGTCGATGGCCTTGTCGGGCAGCTTGCGGTCGCCGATGTAGCGGGCCGAAAGCTCCACCGCCGTGCGGATCGCCTCGTTGGTGAAGCGCACGTTGTGGTGGTCCTCGTAGTAGGGCTTGAGGCCGCGCAGGATCTTCACGGTGTCCTCGATGGAGGGCTCCATGATGTCGATCTTCTGGAAGCGGCGCACCAGGGCGCGGTCCTTTTCGAAGTAGCCGCGGTATTCCTTGTAGGTGGTGGAGCCGATGCAGCGCAGCAGGCCGCTCTGCAGGGCCGGCTTCAGCAGGTTGGAGGCGTCCATGGCACCGCCCGAGGTGGCGCCGGCGCCGATCACCGTGTGGATCTCGTCGATGAAGAGGATGGCGTTGTCCTGCCCCTCGATTTCCGAAACCACGGCCTTCAGGCGCTCCTCGAAGTCGCCGCGGTAGCGGGTGCCGGCCAGCAGCGCGCCCATGTCGAGGGCGAAGATGGTGGCGCCCTGCAGCACCTCCGGCACGTCGCCGTCGACGATGCGCCGGGCCAGTCCCTCGGCGATGGCGGTCTTGCCGACGCCGGGATCGCCGACGTAGAGCGGGTTGTTCTTGGTGCGCCGGCAGAGCACCTGGATGGTGCGCTCGATCTCGGCGGCGCGGCCGATCAGCGGGTCGATGCGGCCGTCGCGCGCCTTGCGGTTGAGATCAACGCAGTAGGCGTCCAGCGCCTCGCGGCCCTTGCGCACCACCTTCTCCGCCTCGGCGTCGTCGTCGGCGCCCTCGACGGTGCGGGCCTCCTCGTGGCCCTTGGCCTTGGCGATGCCGTGGCTGATGTAGTTCACCGCATCGAGCCGCGACATTTCCTGCTCCTGCAGGTAGTAGACGGCGTGGCTCTCGCGCTCGGAGAACATCGCGACCAGCACGTTGGCGCCGGTCACCTCCTCGCGGCCGGAGGACTGCACATGGATGGCGGCGCGCTGCAGCACCCGCTGGAAGCCCGCCGTCGGCTTGGCGTCGCCCAGCTGCGAGGTGATCAGGCTGGAGAGCTCGTTGTCGATGTAGTCGAGGATATCGGCGCGCAGGCGCTCGAGGTCGATGCTGCAGGCCCTGAGGACCGACATCGCGTCGGGATCGTCGATCAGCGCCAGGAGCAGGTGTTCAAGCGTCGCGTACTCGTGGCGCCGTTCGTTGGCGCCGGCAAGGGCGCGGTGAAGCGTCTGCTCCAAGTTGGCCGATAGCATCCGTGCTCTATTCCTTTTCCAGAGTGCACTGAAGAGGGTGCTGGTGCTGGCGCGCATAGTCAATGACCTGCGTGACCTTGGTCTCGGCAACCTCGTAGGTGAACACGCCGCACACGCCGACGCCGCGCTGGTGGACGTGCAGCATGATGCGGGTCGCCTCCTCGCGGTTCTTGCCGAAGAACTGCTCGAGCACATGCACGACGAACTCCATGGGAGTGTAGTCGTCGTTCAGCATCAACACCTTGTACATCGACGGCTTTTTGGTCTTCGGCTTGGCCTTGACGATGATCCCCGTCGAGGTGCCGCCCCTGCCGCCGTTCTGCTTGTCTTCACTCATGATTCCACGTCGGATCCGAAACTTAACCAGCATTGCACTCAATCATATTGGATGGATTAACGGCGGGAAAAGGCCCGAGGGAGCCCGCTGCCGAGAATCGCATCCGCCGCGCGCCGGCCGCGCCGCGATCGGCAGCGGGACGGCTGCAGCTCAATGATTTCAAGACTATGCCACGTCCCGCGGCGGCGCCGAAGGGCGCAGGCGGACATAAGAATTTCGTCCTATCTCTTGATGTCCGCGCCGCCCCCGAGCCGCGCCGGAAATGAAAAGGGCCCGGCGCGTCGGCGCCGGGCCCTCCATCTTCTGCGATGGCGCGGACGCCGTCAGGCGGCGATCGGCTTCATCAGCTTCTCGACGGTGACGTTCACGCGCAGCTGGATCGGCTCGAGGGCCTCGTTGGCCAGCGCCAGGCTCAGTTCGGTCAGCTTGGCGCTCTCGGCGACCAGGCTGTCGAAGCCGCTGCGGGAGATCTCGGCCTGCAGGTCGACAAGCTCGCGCACCGACTTGGCGCCGAACAGGGCCTTGGTGTTGGCCACGTTGGTCTCGACGGCGCTCTGGGCGAAGCTCATCAGCTCCTTGCCGACGATCTCGACGCCCTGGGCAAAGACAGTGGTCGAGCGCACATAGGCTTCGACGTTCTCCTGGCTCAGGGTCGCCGCCTCGTCGTAGCGCTTGAAGAGGCTCTCGGAGGCCTTCTCGACCTGCTCCTGGGCGATGGCGATGGCCTGCTCATAGCCCTTGGTCGCCGCCTGGGTGCCGGCCTTCATCATGCCGTCCAGGGTCTCCTGGTGGGCGGCGACGGCCGATTCGGCCTCGGCCAGCACCGCCGTCGCGGCGGGAGCGGCCAACTTGGCGGCGGTCAGCTTGGCGGCCGGCGCCTTGCCGGTGGAGGTCTTTGCCGCGGCGGTCTTGACCGGGGTCTTCGCGGCAGTCTTGCTGGGGGTCTTCTTGGTAGGCATCGGATTACTCCCGGACTGAAATTTTGGAACAGGGATCGGCGCGGCTGCGGTGCTTTACGGCGGGGACGCCGGCGCCTCGGGCGGCCGCGTCGTCATCCCGGCGCACAAGGGCGCCGAACGGGCATCCTTGGCTTATGTTGCACTGCAGCATCGCCCTAGATGTATTAACCCTGAAGCCGAAGTCAAGGCATTTTTGTGCGCTGCAACATAATGCCTGCAACGGCGGCCCGAAACCGGGCCGCGCCGCCGGGAATGGCCGCTTGCTGGGAAAAAGGGCCTCTGTCAGTATCGCGGCGGGCGCCGACCGCCCCTGCCTCGCAAACTGCATCGGACCGCATATGACCTATTGCCTGGGGATCAAGGTTGCCGACGGCCTCGTCTGCCTGGCCGACGGCCGCATCACCAGCGGCAACCAGGTAACCAACGCCCAGAAGCTCTCGATGCACGGCAACGGGTCGGCACAGTTCGCCGTCATGACCTCGGGACTGCGGTCGCTGCGCGACAAGACCCTCGCCTACCTGGAGCGCGACACCCGCAAGAGCCACCCCGACGGCTTCGACACCATGCTGGACGCGGTCACCGCCTACTGCCACTGCCTGCGCGCCGTGGCCAAGGAGGACCGCGAGCAGCTGGAGGGCTCCGACCTCAGCTTCAACCTGCACACCCTGATCGCCGGGGCCCAGGCCAAGGACGACGCGCCGAGCATCTTCCTGGTCTATCCCGAGGGGAACTGGATCGAGGTCGACCGCCGCACCCCCTACCTGTCGATCGGCGCGACGGCCTACGGCAAGCCGATCCTCGACCGCGCCCTGACTTACGACACCTCCATGGGCACGGCGCTGAAGCTCGCCTACCTGTCGTTCGATTCGTCGCGCTTCTCCTCGGCCGACGTCGGCTTTCCGATCGACCTGGCGACCTACAGCAGCGCCGACAAGCGCTGGCGGCGGGCGCACTATGACTACGACGACCTGCGCGAGCAGCGCATCTGGTGGAACGAGCACATCAAGAAGCTCGCCATCGAGATGCCCGACGGGCCCTGGGTCAACGAACTGCGGCCCGGCAGCAACAGCGCCCACCTTACGGTTGTTTCCGAGGACAAGGGTAAAATCTAAGGTCTTTAAAATCTAAGGTCTTGGCGACGGCGCCCCCCTCTCGCGCCATTCATTTTTGTTGGCGTGCAATCGATATAGCGGGATACTCGGCCTCATAGCGTCGTCGGAGTATCGGCCATGGCCGTTTCTCGCACGGATTCCTGCAGTCGGCCCGCCTGTGGCATGGCTCGTGGAAAGCCGACCGGGCGCGTCCGCCGATATGAAGTCCGCAACGCATTGCGCCTCGGCGCCGCGCTTTTCGCCTCGGCACTTGCCGCGTCCTTCGCGTCGCCGGCCGCCTCGAAGCCCATTGAAATTGGCATTGGCGTGTCGGACAGTCTCGGTCCGAGCATCATCGAAATCATCGACGAGTATCCGAACGTCTGTGCCGAGGAAGAGTTCTTTTCGGACCAGTGGCTTCGCACGGCTTTGGAGTTCATTATTGCCTGTCGCGCGATCCGCCTCGGCGGGATCGAGGCGACCTACACCATTCTCAACTATCCGAACTCTGCGCGCACGCGGACGGAGCTTCTGAAAGGCTCCTTCGCCATCATGGTCGACTTCCCATGGGGCGACTTCGCAAGCCACGAGGATCTCTATCGCAGTGATGCCGTCTTGCGGATAGGCGATTTCGTCAAAGGCATCTACACGCGCCCCGACCACACTGAATTGCTGCAAGTCAGAACCCTGGAGGAGCTCAGGAAGTTCAGGGCCGTCTCCAACGAAACCTGGTTCTATGACTGGACCGCGCTCCAGAGAATGCAGATCGAGACGTTCGCAGTTTCCCGCTACGAACTGATGGGAAAGATGGTCGAAGGGCGCCGAGTGGACTTTCTCGTTGGCGAGTTTCCCGGCGTCGATGACCTGTCACAGTACATAAACGGCTTCCGGTTCGTGCCTGTCCCAGGCATCAAGATCACCCTGCCGGGGACACGGCATGTCGCCGTCTCGAAGCAGGTGCCTCACGCCAGGGAGATCTTCGACGCCTTGCAGATCGGCCTGGCGATACTTCACGACAGGGGCTTGATCCGGAAGGGATACAGCACTGTCGGGTTCTTCAATCCGCGGGTCGAGGACTGGAAGAGTCTGTGCTGCGACACGGCCGACTAGTCGCTGCGGCGCAAGCTCTCCCCCGTTCGGTCAGAACGCCAGCCGGCTCGTCAGGCCGTTGTCGCCTACCTTCACGTTGAAATAGTTGCCACGCTCGTCGCTGCTGTCGCGCTGCCGCGGCACGTTGGCGCGGGCCGAGGCACCGACGGGCACCGCCACCGGCGCGCGCACGGCGACCCCCGTTTCGTCGCGGGCGAACAGCCAGTCGTCGAAGGTAATCGCCTCGAAGCGGTCGGAAGGATAGCGCCAGGCGTTGAAGGAGTAGACCCCGTCGCGGCAGAGGTTCGAAATCCAGTAGGTCTCCTTGGAGAACAGCTGCAGCCCCCGCGGCGCCGGGTCGAAGGCGCCGCTGGCCGCCAGGGCGGCGTCCAGTTCGGCCAGCTGGGCCGCGTCGAGCGCCGCATCGTGGCGGGTCCAGCGGGCGAAGGCCATGGGGTCGGAAAAGGTCATCCGGTCGACGACGATGCCGCTCTGGCCATGCACCCGTGCGATCAGCAGTCCGCCGCCGCGGCCGTCGCCGGCAAACTCGTAGCTGCGCAGCTGCTCGTCGTAGTCGGCATTGTAGATCAGGCGGTACTGCGTCGGCGCGCCTTCCACGCAGGCCGCGCGCAGGTCATCGCCGTTGAGGTAGCTGAGCCAGGTCGCCTTGAGGGTCAAGGGGTCGTCGATCTGGCCGCGATAGGCGCAGGCGGCGAGCGCCGCCACGGCAGCGAGCGCCAGCGCCGCCAGCGATCGGCGAAGGACTGCGGAACAACGGAATGTCATGCGAAGAACTCTCCCGAGGAGGCGGAGGTGGATTCCTGAGCCGATGTTTCACGGCCGATGTTTCACGGAACATGGTTCACGCGGCTTAACCTTAATGACTCGCCGCCTGCTCGCTGAGGGCTGAAATCCGCCGCTCTTGTGACATCGTTCGGCTCCGAACCGGAGGAATTTTAACTAACTTGTAATCGCTGTGGCATTAGACTGGACAGGGAATCAGGTAATGCCTTAGAATCGATACGCTTTTCGGGGGATTACCGAATCAATTCGATGATATCCGTGTAACCCGTCGCGCCGCGTCCGCCCGACCGATCGACTGTAAAGCGAGAACCGATGCTCCGAAAGATCGCCGCGTTGTTCACGATGCTGTTGGCTGTTGCGGCCGGTGTTGCGCTGATGCCCAACACCGCGACGGCCCGCTATGCTTCCATCGTGGTCGACGCGGATAGCGGACAGGTCCTGCACGCGGTCAACGCGGATACGCTCCGGTACCCGGCGTCGCTGACCAAGATCATGACGCTCTACATGGTCTTCGAGGCGCTGGAGAACGGCACCCTGAAGATCGACCAGCGCCTGCCGGTGTCCAAGCGCGCGGCCGGTATGCCGCCGTCGAAGCTGGGCCTCAAGGCCGGCAGCAGTATCGTGCTCGAGGATGCCATCATGGCGCTGACCACCAAGTCGGCCAACGACGTGGCTGTGGTGGTCGCCGAGGCGCTGGGCGGCACAGAAATCAACTTCGCCAAGATGATGACGGCGCGGGCCCGGGAACTGGGCATGAGCCGCACCACCTTCCGCAACGCCTCCGGCCTGCCCAACAGCCACCAGAAGAGCACGGCGCGGGACATGGTGCGCCTGGGCATGGCGGTGCAGGAGGACTTCCCGCAGTACTATCACTATTTCTCGAGGACCAGCTTCACCTACAACGGCCAGAGCCACCGCAGCCACAACCGGCTGCTGAAGAGCTACAAGGGCACCGACGGCATCAAGACCGGCTACATCCGCGCCTCGGGATTCAACCTGATCAGTTCAGTCCAGCGCGACGGGCGCCGCGTCGTCGCCGTGGTGTTCGGCGGCAAGACCGCGTCGTCGCGCGACCAGCACATGGTCAAGCTGCTCGACCGCAGCTTCACCAAGCTGGCCTCGATGGGCGTGAAGACGATTCCGGCGGTTCCCGGCCCCAACCCCTTCCAGAACCCGGTGGTGACGCTCGAGGTCGCCGCGGCCGAGGCGGCACCGCCGCGCCGCCGTCCGGTGAAGCCGATCGCCGCCTCCTCGCAGATCGCCGCCGCCGGCGACGCCAGCGATATGGGCGACGTGCAGGCCGACGCCGAGATGCTGACCAACGACTGGGCTGTGCAGGTCGGTGCCTTCAGCCGCTTCAAGGCCGCCCATGTCAGCGCCAGGGACGCCCTGGAGGCCGCCGCGCGAACCCTCGAAGGTGCCCGGGTCGCCATCGAACGCATCGATTCCCCCACCGCCGGCACCCTCTACCGCTCGCAGTTGGCGGGGCTCTACGAGCAGCAGGCCCGCACCGCCTGCCGGGAACTCATCGCGGCAAGCCGCAACTGCGTCGTGATCCAGCCGTTGGCCCAGGGATCTAACTGACCCCCTCCGACAGTTCCGGAAAGCGCGGCGGCTCCAGGCCGCTGGCCTCGAGCTGGGCAGCCAGCCTGCGCGTGAGCGCGGCGAGGCCGGCAGCGTCGGGCGCCTCGCAGCGCAGGGTCAGGGCGTTCTCGGTGTTGGAGGCGCGCAGCAGCCACCAGCCCCCAAGTTCCCGCACCCGCACGCCGTCGATGGCGTTGACCTCGGCCCCCTCGGCGGCGAGGCGCGCGCGCACCTCTTCCACCACCGCCTTCTTGCGCGCCTCGGGGCAGGGCACCCGCAGCTCCGGCGTGTTCATTGCCGCGGGCAGGGAGTCGCGGAAGTCGGCCAGGGTCTCCTCGGAGGACTGCAGGATGGAGAGCATCCGCACCGCCGCATAGAGCGCGTCATCGTAGCCGTAGAAGCCGTCGGCAATCACGAAGTGGGCCGCCATCTCGCCGGCGAGCGGCGCGCCGATCTCCTTCATCTTGGCCTTGATCACCGAATGCCCGGTCTTCCACATCAGCGGCTTGCCGCCGGCGGCGGCGATGCCGTCGAACAGCACTTCGCTGCACTTCACGTCGCCGACGATGGTGGCGCCTGGGTAGCGCTTCAGGACGTCGCGGGCCAGGAACAGCAGGATCTGGTCGCCCCAGAGGATGCGCGCCCGGGAGTCGACCACCCCGAGGCGGTCGCCGTCGCCGTCGAAGGCGATGCCGAGGTCGCAGCCCTCGCGCAGCACCTTGTCCTGCAGCTGCACGAGGTTCTCGGCCACCGTCGGGTCCGGGTGGTGGTTCGGAAAGCTGCCGTCGATCTCGGCGTTCAGCAGGACGTGGCGGCCCGGCAGGCGCGCCGCCACCGCCGCCATGGCCTCGCCCATCGCCCCGTTGCCGGCGTCCCAGGCGACCTTCAGCCGCCGTTCCCCGGCAACGTCCTCGAGGATGCGCGCGACGTAGGCATCGAAGACCGAGATATCCTCGATGCTGCCGGCGCCCGTCTCGTAGTCGGCGGCGGCGGCCATGCGCCCCAGTTCCTGGATGTCCGGTCCGAACACCGAGTCCTTGTGCAGCACCAGCTTGAAGCCGTTGTAGTCCGGCGGGTTGTGCGAGCCGGTGATCATGACGCCGCCGTCGAGGCCCAGGGTATAGGCGGCGAAATAGAGCATCGGCGTCGGCCCGCGGCCGATGCGCAGCACCCGCAGGCCGCAGGCGGCAAGGCCTGCCGCCAGGGCCTCGGCCAGCTTCGGCGAGGACTCGCGGCCGTCGTAGCCGACCGCCAGGGCGCCGGCGCCGCGGCGCCGGGCGAAGCTGCCGAAGGCGCGGCCCAGCGCATAGGCATCGGCGGCGGTGATGGTCTCGCCGACGATGCCGCGCAGGTCGTATTCGCGCAGCACCGTGGGGTCGAAGCGGTGCGCCGCCTGCGGGTCGAAAGCCTCTCCGCCGGGCATGGCTATGCGCCCGATACCGTCTGCGGGCGGCCGACCGAGCTGTAGCGGAAGCCGGCCGCGTGCATGTCCGCCGGATTGTAGATGTTGCGCAGGTCGACCATCACCGGCGCCTTCATGACCGACTTCATGCGCGCGAGGTCGAGAGCGCGGAATTCGTTCCACTCGGTCAGGATGGCGACCGCATCGGCGCCGGTCATGGCCTCATAGGCGTTCTGGCACCAGTCGACGCCGGGCAGCAGTGGGCTCGCCTGCTCCATGCCTTCGGGATCGAAGGCGCGCACCCGCGCGCCCGCCTGCAGCAGCGCCGGGATGATCTCCAGGCTCGGCGCGGCACGCATGTCGTCGGTGTTCGGCTTGAAGGTGAGGCCCAGCACCGCCACGGTCTTGCCGGCGACCGAGCCGTCGCAGGCGGCGACGATGCGCTCGGCCATCGCCTTCTTGCGCTTGTCGTTGATGTCGGCGACGGCCTCGACGATGCGCATCGGCGAGCCGGCCTTCTGCGCGGTATGTATCAGCGCCAGGGTGTCCTTCGGAAAGCAGGAGCCGCCGTAGCCGGGCCCGGGATGCAGGAACTTGCGGCCGATGCGCCCGTCCAGGCCGATGCCCCGGGCGACGTCGTGGACGTCGGCGCCGACCCGCTCGCAGAGGTCGGCGATCTCGTTGATGAAGGTGATCTTGGTGGCGAGGAAGGCATTGCCGGCATACTTCGTCAGCTCAGCCGTCTCCAGCGTGGTGAAGAGAATCGGCGTCTCGATCAGGTAGAGCGGCCGATAGATGGCGCGCATCACCTCCCGCGCCCGGTCGCTCTCGGCACCGATGATGACCCGGTCCGGGCGCATGAAGTCGTTGATCGCCGCGCCTTCGCGCAGGAACTCCGGGTTCGAGACAACGTCGAATTCGGCCGTCGGGTTGACCTCGCGGATGAGCCGCGCCGCTTCGCGGCCGGTGCCGACCGGTACCGTCGACTTGTTGACCACCACCGTGTAGCCGTTGAGCACACGCGCCACCTCGCGCACGGCATCGTAGACGTAGCTCAGGTCGGCCTCGCCGCCGGTGCGTCCGGTCGGCGTGCCGACGGCGATGAACACCCCGTCGGCCCCGGCGACCGCCGCGGCGAGGTCGGTGGTGAAGGTCAGGCGGCCGGCCTCGCGGTTGTTGGCGACGAGAACGTCGAGCCCGGGCTCGAAGATCGGAATCTCGCCGCGCTCCAGGCGCTCGATCTTGCCGGCGTCGCGGTCGACGCAGACGACCTCGGTGCCGAACTCCGAGAAGCAGGCCCCGGACACGAGTCCGACGTAGCCGGTGCCAATCATTGCGATGCGCATGCAGCGTTCTCCAGCGGATGCGGCGGGCCGGCCTCGGCCGCCCGTCGCACGATCCTATCAGGAAGTGGCGCCGTAGCGCCGGATGATGTCGCGGGCGGTGTCCCGCAGGTCGTCGCGCGCCAGGGCGTAGGCGATGTTGGCCTCCAGGAAGCCCGCCTTGCTGCCGCAGTCGAAGCGGCGGCCCTCGAAGCGCAGTCCGTGGAAGGGCAGGCCGGGAATGGTGCGCGCCATGGCGTCGGTCAGCTGGATCTCGCCGCCGGCGCCCTTGTCCTGGCGGTCCAGTTCGTCGAACACCTCCGGCTGCAGGATGTAGCGGCCGATGATGGAGAGCGTCGAGGGCGCCTTTGCGGGCTCGGGCTTCTCGACCAGGCCTTTGGCCCGAACGAGGCGCCCGCCCTCTTCCGCGCCGGCATCCTCCACCACGTCGAGGATGCCGTAGCGGTTGGTCTGCTCACGCGGGACGTCCTCCACCGCGACCAGGTTGCCGCCGACCTTTCCGTAGGCCTCGACAAGCTGCGCCAGGCAGCCTTTCGGATGCAGCACCAGGTCGTCGGGCAGGATCACGGCGAAGGGCTCGCGCCCGACGAGATTGCGCGCGCACCACACGGCATGGCCGAGACCGAGCGCCTCCGGCTGGCGGGTGTAGCTGAATCGCCCGGCACCGGCCTCCATGCCGCGCGCGAGTTCCAGCTCCGCCGTCTTGCCGCGCGCCTCCAGCGTCTTCATCAGCTCGAAGTGATGGTCGAAGTGATCCTCGATGGCGGCCTTGCCGCGGCTGGTCACGAAGATGATCTCCTCGATACCGGCCGCCCGCGCCTCCTCGACGCCGTACTGGATGAGCGGCTTGTCGACGACCGGCAGCATCTCCTTGGGAATCGCCTTGGATGCCGGCAGGAAGCGCGTGCCGAGTCCGCCGACGGGCAGGACCGCCTTGCGAATGGGGCCAGTCATGGAACGGAATACCTCACGGTGACGGGATCGGGGTGGGTCGCGGCTGTATTGCCACAGGGGGCCCAGGGCGACAAGTGACACAAATGGCGCTGCCGGTCACACGAATGTTCGCGGTTCAATGACGCAGCAGCAACTCCTTCGCTTCGTTCAGCTTGGCGGCCAGGTAGTTCGAGCCGCCGTGATCGGGGTGCAGCTTCTGCATCAGGCGGCGGTGCGCCTCGCGGACCGCCTCCGCATCGGCGCCTTCCTCCAGCCCCAGGATCTCCAGCGCCTCGGCGCGGGTCATGGCGCCGGCCGCCGCGGGCCCCCGGCGGCGGTTATCGCCGGCACGGCGACCGTCGCCCGGTTCGTCCTCGGCCCCGGCGGCGGCCTCGCCGCTGTCGCGCCATTCCGGCCGGGTGCGGTCCAGAAAGGCTTCCAGCACGGCGGCGGACTGCCTGTCGGCAACGGCATAGTCCTGCAGGAGTTCCATCAGCGCCGGCAGGTCGAGCCGGGACAGCCACTCGCCGGCGTAGCGGCCGTCGAGGATCTGGCCGTCGAGCGCCCCGCTGTCGTGGTCCAGCATCATCTGCAGGAACCGCGTGCGCACCTGCGAGGACTGGCCGGCGGAGGGGCCGCGCGCCGCCTTGGCGCGCTGGTACATGCGATAAATCCAGACGGCCAGCGGCACCAGGGCGGCGAGCAGCATCACACGGCCGCTGAACATCAGCAGCAGCAGCACGGCGGCGGCGATGGCGACGCCACCCCATACCAGTCCCCGGGCGATCCTGTGGGGATCGGCCTGGACGAACCAGCGCCCGATGAACACCAGGGCGACCAGCAGTGCGATGCCGAGAAGGAAATACTGCATCAGTTGCCCGCCTGTCCCGCGGCTATTTCACCTGGTGAGTCAGTTGCGGGACCAGGCCACCCGTCCTGCGGCCGTAGTCGGCGAGCGCACGGCGCCCGCCGGCCGCGAAGACGGCGACGGCGGACAGCAGTTCACGCAGCTGGCGCGCGCTGGCCGAGTCGAAGTTGCAGAAGGCGCCGCCGCTCAGCCGCGCGATCTCCTGGAACGCCTTGCGCGCGACCGGGTCGTTGCCTTCGTGGAACATGAAGCAGGGCACGCCGAGCAGCCCGAGTTCGCCCGCCATGTGGCCGAGGTGGTCGACGTCCTCCTCCATGGCATCGCCGACGAAAACCAGGGCCGAGACCTTCTTCTCCCTGGTCTCCTTGATGGCGCGCTTCAGCACCTTGCCGAGCTGCGTCCGTCCGGCGAGGCAGAACACCCCGGTCATGAAGCGCAGCAGCTGCGCCGAGTCCGCCACCCAGGGGCTCGCCTTGCACTCGCCGAAGCCGCGGTAGTAGATGAGCTGCACCTCCAGGCCGCCGAGCGCCTCGGTCTCCTTGAACATCTCCGCCTGCAGGTGCGTGGCGCGGTCCCAGGTCGGCTCGCGGCTGGCGGTGGCGTCCATGGCGAAGATAAGCCGCCCGCGAAGGTTGCCGGCGGCGCCCGGAGCGGGAGCCGGAGTGGCCGCCAGCTTGCGCAGGAAGGCATCGACGTCCGAGGACGAAGACGCCTGCGGGAGCTTGGGATCCTTGGCCATTCAACCTCTGCAGCGCTGATTCATGCTGCTTCTTATCTAGTGTTTCACCCCGGCGAATCCAGCGCAAGCGGCCCCCGGGGCCGGCTCGGGCAGGCGGCTCGGGCGGCCGCCGTCAGGCCGGCCGCACCCAGACCGCGGTATCGTGGAACACGGCGCCGCCGGCCGGCGGGCCGGGGTCGGCGCTGATCAGCAGGTTGATCCCCTGCCCTTCCTCGAAGGCGCCGTTGGGCCAGATGCTCTCGACCACCACCACGTCCGGCTGCAGGCCGTCGAACAGCGACGCATGGATGACCAGCGAGCCCCGATGGTTGCCGAGGCGCACGCGGTCGCCCTCGGCGACACCCAGCGCCGCCGCCGCCTGCGGATGGATCAGCAGGGTCGGCCGCCGTTCGCGCTTCAGGGACCCAGGCGTTTCCGTGAAGGTGGTATTGAGGAAGGAGCGTGCCGGTGCCGCCACCAGGCGGAAGGGACGCTCCTCGTCGGCCTGGTCGTAGCCCGAATCATGACCGGGCAGCGCCGGCATGTCCGCGACGTCGCGGCCGAGGGCCGCCCAGTCCGGCCGGAAGTGGAAACGCCCGTCGGCATGGCCGAAGCCGTTCAGGAAATGCATCTCCTCGAAGGATTTCACGCAGTCGTGCCAGTGGGCGGCATGGACCGTCGCGGCGTCGGGCAGGCCCGAGGCCTGCAGGGTGCGGTCGATGATCTCCCAGGCGCTGATGCCGAAACCGGGATGCTCGGCGCCGAGGCGCTTGGCCAGGGCGCAGATCACCTCGTGGTTGCTGCGGGTGCCGGGCAGCGGCTCGATCACCGCCCTGGTCACCTGCAGGTAGGTATGGCCGCTGGCGACGTAGATGTCGTCGTGCTCGAGGAAGGTGGTGGCCGGCAGCACGATATCGGCCATGGCCGCCGTCTCGGTCATGAACTGCTCGTGCACGCAGGTGAAGAGGTCGGGCCGCGCGAAGCCCTCGGCGACCTTGGCGCCCTCGGGACAGACCACCATCGGATTGGTGTTCTGAATGAAGAGGGCGGTCACCGGCGGCCCCTCGCCGAGGTCGCGCCGGTCGCCGGTGAGGACCGGGCCGATGCGCGACTGGTCGAGCAGGCGCGTCGACTTGTCGCGCAGGTCGAGGCCCTGGATCAGCGTCTCGTCGAGGCCGTAGACGTCGGACTGGGCCTGCATCGCGCCGCCGCCGGGATACTGCCAGGCGCCGGTCACCGTCGGCAGGCAGGCGACGGCGTGCACCGAGGAGGCGCCGTTGCGCGCCCGCGAGAAGCCGTAGCCGACGCGGAGGTAGCTCCGCTTGGTCTGCCCGTAGAGGCGCGCGAAGTCGACGATCTCCTGCTCCGAGAGGCCGGTGATCGCCGCCGCCCAGGCCGGCGTGCAGGCGGCGAAGTGGGCCTCCAGCTCGGCGTCCCAGTCGCTGTATTTCGCCATGTAGGCGCGGTCGGCATAGCCCTCGGCCAGCAGCACCGAGATCACCGCCGCCGCCAGGGCGCCGTCGGTGCCCGGCTTCAGGGCCAGGTGGATGTCGGCCTGCTCGGCGGTGCCGGTGCGGTAGGGATCGACCACCACCAGCCTGGCGCCGCGCGCCTTGCGCGCCTTGGCGACCCAGGTCATGACGTTGACCTGGGTGCTGACCGGGTTGCCGCCCCACACCACGATGAGGTCCGACTGCGCCATCTCCCGCGCGTCGGGGCCGCGCCGCGCGCCGCAGGCGGCGTTCCAGCCGGTCGACACCAGCTTGGTGCAGATGGTCGAGTACTGGCGCGAATAGCGCTTGGCGTGGCGCAGCCGCTCGATGCCGTCGCGCTGCACGAGACCCATGGTGCCGGCGTAGAAGTACGGCCACACCGTCTCGCTGCCGTGGCGCTGCTCGGCCTTCAGCAGGGCCTCGGCCACCTCGTCGAGGGCCTCCTCCCAGCCGATCTCCTGGAAGGCGTCGCGGCCGCTGCCGCGCGCGCCGACCCGCCGCAGCGGCGCGGTCAGGCGGTCGGCGTGGTGCACCCGCTCGGCATAGCGCGCGACCTTGGCGCAGACCACGCCGTCGGTGTAGTCGTTGCCGCGCGCGCCGCGCACCTTGCCGATGCGCGTGCTCGACAGGCGCTCCACCTCCAGCGCACAGACGCTGGGGCAGTCGTGCGGGCAGGTGGAGTGGACGAAGGCCTTCCCGGCGGCTTGGTCGAGGGGCATCTCAGCGGAGTCCGTCGTTGAGGGCGGCGACGGCCGATCCTACAGTGCCGGTCCCGAGACCTCAATGCGGGCGGCCGGAGTGTGGGCGGGCGGCGCCTCCCGGCGCGACCGCAGCCACAGCAGGCAGCCGGGCAGGCCGGCGGCCAGCGAGCCGAGGCCGAGCAGCACGGAAACCGCCAGGGCGGCGTCGGCGGTCAACCCGGCCAAGCCCAACAGCAGCACCGCCGCCCCCTCGCGCACGCCCCAGCCCGCGAAGGACAGCGGAAAGAAGGTGATCAGCACGATCGCCGGCACCAGGGCGAGGCTGTCGGCGAAGCTGAGCGCCAGTCCCAGGCCCTGCGCCAGCTGCCACACCGCGCCGACGGTGAGCAGTTGGGCGGCGGCGGAGAGCAGCAGCAGGACCAGCGAGACGCGCGGCGACAGCACCACCCGCCGGGCATCGGCGGCCAGGGCCAGGAAGGGCCGCGCGAGGCGGGCGAGGGCCGCCGGCAGCGGCAGCGAGTCGAGGCTGCACAGAACCGCGAGGACGGCCAGCAGGCCGGGCAGCGACAGCAGCAGCACGAACCGCAGGGCCGGCGGATCGAGGCGGGCGCCGAGCCACAATGCGCCGGCCGCCACCATGAGGACCAGGGCCAGGAGGCCGCTCGCCCGCTCCAGCATCACCCCGCTGAAGGCCCGGCCGTAGGGCAGCCCGCGGCGCCCGGCCATGAGGACGCGCACGGCATCGCCGCCGATCGAGGTCGGCAGCACCTGGGTAAAGAAGCTGCCCACGAACATCAGGGAAATGCAGTCCCCAAGCGGCAGCCGCGCGCCGATGGCGCGGCCGACCAGCCACCACCGCAGGCCGGAAACCGCGGCGATGCCGGCGAGCAACAATACCGCCAGCAGGGCATGGCCGGGGTCCAGGCGGACCAGCAGGCTGCCCAGGGCGCCGAGGTCGCTGAGCGCCGCCAGCAAGGCCAGCAGCGCCAGCGAGACCGCCAGCTTGGCGGCGACCAGCAGGCCGCGCCGCGGCCTGGCGGCGGCGATCTGCGGGCTCTCGGCCTGGTCGAGGGTCGGATGGCGCAAGGGCGGAATCCCGGGGATGGCGGCGGCGCTCTGCCGCCCGGCCATCCTGCCCCTTCAAGGTAAGCGGAAGGTAAACGCCCCGCCCCCTGCCGTTCCCGCCCTCTGATGTTCCCTCCCTGGGCGAAAATCACCGCCTTCACGCCTCTTTAAGCCTCTTTCTAGACAATTGCCGCCTTGCCTGCCTCCCCAAAGGGGGCCAAGCATCCCAAACTGGGCATTTCCTGTGACGACTCCGCATCCCGATGAAATCGCCGCCGGTTCACTGACGGCCGAGCGGCTTCTCGAACAGGTCGATGACCAACGGCTCGTCGACGTCTACCGCTACTGGGACCGGCTGCGCGGCAGCCGCTTCGCACCCCCCTACGACGCGGTCGATCCCATCGACATCCCCAAGCTGCTGCGCTACCTGCTGGTGACCGACATCGAAACGACGGAGAGCGGCCGGCGCTACCGCTATCGTCTCTGCGGCACCGAGGTGGAACAGCATTTCGGCATCGCGATGCGCGGACTCTACATCGACACCCTGATGGAGGGCGCCTACCGCACCTACATCGAGGGGCTCTACGATCGTCTCGTCGCGCAGCGCTGTCCGGTCTACTCGGTCAGCAGCTACGACGAGCGGATGCTGCAGACCAAGCGCCTCATGCTGCCGCTCAGCAGCGACGGCAGCCAGGTGGACAAGGTGCTGGCGGCGCAGGTCTTCTTCCACTCGAAGGGGCTGCCCAACACCGTCCTCTCGGTCCAGGCCGCCTTCGAGCCGCAGCTCGAGCGCTTCGGCGGCGAGTAGCTGGATCGCTGCGGCGCCTAGCGCCCCTTCATCGCCGCCCAGTCGTCCTCGCCGAGCGCCTCCATCAGCGAGAACTGGCCGGCGCCTTTCAGCCACTCGCCGCCGTCGATCACCACCACCTCGCCGTTGACGTAGGCTGAACCGTCGGCCAGCAGGTAGGCGGCGAGGTCGGCCAGCTCGCGATGTTCGCCGACGCGGCCCAGCGGAATCTTGTTCATCCAGGCGCGGTCCATCGCCTCGTTCGGCACCAGGCGCGCCCAGGCGCCCTCGGTCGGAAAGGGACCCGGCGCGATGGCGTTGAGACGGATGCCGCGCCCGCCCCATTCCACCGCCAGCGAGCGCGTCATCGCCAGCACCCCGGCCTTCGCCATCGCCGAGGGCACCACGTAGGGCGAGCCGGTCTCGGCGTAGGTGGCGACGATGGAGAGCACGTTGCCGGGGTACCCTTGCGCCAGCCAGCGCTTGCCGCAGGCGAGCGTCACGTAGGCGGTGCCGTGCAGCACGACGGCCAGCACCGCGTCGAGGGCGCGCGGCGACAGCGTCTCGGTGCGGGCGAGGAAGTTGCCGGCGGCGTTGTTCACCAGCGCGTCGAGCGGTCCTTCCGCCCAGATCGCCTCGACCAGGGCGTCGACCCGGGCGGGATCGCGCAGGTCGCAGGGAATCGCGCGCGTGCGGCCGGGGAAGTCGGCCTCGAATTCCGCCCGGGTCTCCTCGAGCACCGCCTCGCGGCGTCCGCAGATGGTCAGCGAGGCACCCAGTTCCAGGACGCGCCGGCCCATCGACTTGCCGAGCCCGGTGCCGCCGCCGGTGATGAGGATGCGCTTGTCCTTCAGCAGGTCGTCTCGAAACATCGGTAACCTCTCTTTTCGCCGCCGCCCCGGCTTAGTACCCTCCCGCCGGCGCTTTGGCTATGGTAGCGGCAATTACAGCGAACGCGGGAGGTCTCATGCTGCCCCAGGCGGCGAGCTACGACGAACTGGTGGCGACATTCCGCTGGCAGGTGCCGGAGCACTACAACATCGGCGTCGATGCCTGCGACAAATGGGCGGACAGCAACCGCCTGGCCCTCATCCACCTCGCCGACGACGGCCGCGAGACCCGCTACAGCTTCACGGACCTGCGGCGCCTGTCCAACCGCTGCGCCAACGTGCTGGAGGCCCAGGGCGTCGAGGAGGGCGACCGCGTCGCCATCCTGCTGGCCCAGGGACCGGAAACCGCGGTCGCGCATCTTGCGACCTACAAGCTGGGTGCCGTCGCGGTGCCGCTGTTCACCCTCTTCGGACCGGAGGCGCTGGAGTTCCGCCTCGCCGACTCCGGCGCCCGCGTGGTCATCACCGACCGCGACGGCCTCGCCAAGATCGCGCAGATTCGCGATCGCCTGCCGGCGCTGGAGACGGTGATCGCCGTCGACGGCGGAGACGCCCTTGAGGGCGCTCTCGACTGGCACCGCCTGCTGGAGCGCGCCTCCGACGGCTTCCTGCCGGTCGACACCCTCGCCAACGACCCCGCCCTCATCATCTACACCTCCGGTACCACCGGACCGCCGAAGGGCGCGCTGCACGCCCACCGCGTGCTGCTTGGCCACCTGCCGGGGGTCGAGATGCCGCAGTCGTTCTTCCCGCAGCCGGGCGACCTGTTCTGGACGCCGGCCGACTGGGCCTGGATCGGCGGGCTGCTGGACGTGCTGCTGCCGGCCTGGCACCACGGCGTGCCGGTGCTGGCCCACCGCTTCGCCAAGTTCGATCCTGAGAAAGCCTTCAAGCTGCTGGCCGACTTCGGCGTGCGCAACGCCTTCCTGCCGCCGACGGCCCTGAAGATGATGCGCACGGTGGAACATCCGGAGGCCACCCGGCTGCGCTCCATCGGCAGCGGCGGCGAGACCCTCGGCGCCGAGATGCTCGACTGGGCGCGGACGACCTTCGGCGTCACGGTGAACGAGTTCTACGGCCAGACCGAGTGTAACCTCGTGGTCTCCAACTGCGCCGAGATCATGACGGTGAAACCTGGCTCGATGGGCCGACCGGTGCCGGGCCACCGCGTCGCCGTCGTCGGCGAGGACGGCGCCGAGCTTCCGCGCGGCGAGACCGGCACCATTGCCGTGCGCCGTCCCGATCCGGTGATGTTCCTCGAGTATTGGCGCAACCCGGAGGCGACCGCCGCCAAGTTCCACGGCGACTGGCTGCTGACCGGCGATCAGGGAACCCTGGACGGCGACGGCTACCTTTACTTCGTCGGCCGCGATGACGATGTCATTACCTCGGGCGGCTACCGCATTGGCCCAGGCGAGATCGAGGACTGCCTGCTGAAGCATCCCGCCGTGGCCATGGCGGCGGCGGTCGGTGTGCCCGACCCGGTCCGGACCGAGCGGGTGAAAGCCTTCGTCGTGCTGAAGCCGGGCCGCGCGGGCGACGCCGCCCTGGTGCGCGAGATCCAGGACTTCGTGAAGACCCGCCTCGCCGCCCACGAATACCCCCGCGAGGTCGCCTTCGTGGACTCGCTGCCGATGACCGCCACCGGCAAGATCGTCCGCAAGGCGCTGCGCAAGCGCCACGCGGCCGAGAACAGCCCGCAAACCTGAAGCCTGAGGAACTATGTCGAAGACCGCGAAATCGGCACAGACTCCCTTGACGCCGGATGAGGCGCCCGGCGGCCCCCCCGCGCAGCACTGGCACGCGATCGATGCGGCCGCCGCCCTGGCGGCGCTGCAAAGCGGGCCTGGCGGCCTCGGCGAGGACGAGGCGGAGCGGCGCTTCGCCGCCCATGGTCCCAACCGCCTGCCGCAGGGAAAACAGCGCGGCCCCCTCCTCCGCTTGCTGGCGCAGATTCACAATCTGCTGATCTACGTGCTGCTGGCGGCGGGCGTTCTCTCGGCCGTCATCGGTCACGTCACCGACGCCGTGGTGATTCTGGCCGTGGTGGTGGTCAACGCGCTGATCGGCTTCATCCAGGAAGGCCGTGCCGAGCGGGCGCTGGAGGCCATCCGCGGCATGATCGACCCGCGTGCCTCGGTGATGCGGGCCGGCCGGCGCATCACCATCGGTGCCGACCGCCTGGTTCCCGGCGACATCGTGCTGCTGGAGGCCGGCGACAGGGTTCCCGCCGATCTGCGCCTGATCAAGGCGCGCAGTCTGCGCGTCGACGAGGCCATCCTGACCGGGGAGTCTGTTCCGGTCGACAAATCCGTCGCCCCGACAGAACCTGCTGCCGCCCTCGGCGACCGCGCCTGCATGGCCTATTCGGGAACTTTCGTGGCGGCCGGCCAGGGTGCCGGCGTCGCGGTCGCCACCGGTGCGACGACCGAGCTCGGCCGCATCAGCACCATGATCGGCGCGGTCGAGCGTCTGACCACGCCCCTGCTGCGGCAGATGGACCACTTTGCCAAGCAGGTCACCCTCGCCGTGCTGGTGGTTTCCATCGCGGTGTTCGCCTATGCGACCCTCGCGCAGGCCTACGCCCTCGACGAGGCCTTCATGGTCGTCGTCGGCCTTTTCGTCGCGGCGATACCGGAGGGCCTGCCGACGGTAATGACCATCACGCTGGCGGTCGGCGTGCAGCGCATGGCCGCGCGCAATGCCATCATCCGCCGGCTTCCGGCCGTAGAGACACTCGGGTCGGTCTCGATCATCTGCTCCGACAAGACCGGCACCCTGACCCGCAACGAGATGATGGTGAGCCGGGTGTCGATTGCGGCGGCGGAGATCACCGTCGAGGGGACCGGCTATGCGCCGGAGGGAAGGCTCCTGGCCGACGGCGAGCCGATCGATCCGCCCGCCTATCCGGAGCTCGAGGATATCTCGCTGGCGGGGGCGCTCTGCAACGACGCGCATCTGCGCCAGTCCGGCGATCGCTGGATCGTCGATGGCGACCCGATGGAAGGAGCCCTGATCACCTTCGCCCGCAAGGCCGGGCACGATGTCGACGCGGCGCGCGCCCGCCTCGCAAGACTGGACGAGATTCCCTTCGACTCGCGGCACCGCTACATGGCGACCTTGCATGCGCGGGAAGGCCGCCCCCCTGTGGCCTACGTCAAGGGAGCGCCGGAGCGCATTCTCCAGATGTGCACGGAGGTGGCGACGCCGGACGGCAACGGGTCGCTCGATGCCGACCGCTGGCACCGCCGGATCGAGGCGCTCGCCGCCGACGGACAGCGGGTAATCGCGCTCGCCCGCCGCAACTTCCCCGAAAGCCGCAATGGCATTGAACCTGCCGACGTCGAGAGCGGCCTCTGTCTGCTCGGCCTCGTCGGCCTCATCGACCCGCCACGCGCGGAGGCCGTCGCCGCCGTCGCCGAGTGCAAAGCGGCGGGTATCCGCGTCAAGATGATCACCGGCGACCATGCGGCGACGGCACGCGCGATCGCCCGCCAGTTGGGCTTGGCCGACGACCCCACGACAGTCACCGGACAGGATCTCGACAGCTTCGAAAACGACAGCTTCGACAGTCACGCCCGCGAGGCGACGGTATTCGCCCGCACCAGCCCCGAGCACAAGCTGCGCCTCGTCCAATCCCTGCAGTCGGACGGCTCGATCATCGCCATGACCGGCGACGGCGTGAACGACGCACCGGCTCTGAAGCGGGCCGATGTCGGTGTCGCCATGGGCGGCAAAGGCACCGAGGCGGCGAAGGAAGCCAGCGAGATGGTGCTTGCGGATGACAACTTCGCGTCCATCGTCGCCGCAGTGCGCGAGGGGCGGACGGTCTACGACAACCTCCGCAAGGTCATCTCCTTCCTGCTGCCGATCAACGGCGGCGAGTCGATGGTGATCGTGCTGGCGGTCCTCCTCGGCCTCGCGCTGCCGGTCACGCCGTTGCAGATCCTTTGGGTCAACATGGTGAGCTCGGTCGCGCTCGCCCTCACGCTGGCCTTCGAGCCGACCGAACCGAACACCATGCAGTGCCCTCCACGGGCACCCAAGGAACCGATACTCTCGGGCCGCCTGCTGTGGCGCATCCTCTTCGTCAGCGCCCTGATGATCATCGGCACCTTCGGCATCTACGCCTGGGCAACCGCCCGCGGCCTGCCGGTCGAACTCGCCCGCACCATGGCGGTCAACACGCTGGTGGTGATGGAAATCTTCTATCTCTTCAGCGTGCGCTATGTGCACGGTACGTCGCTGACCTGGCAGGGCGTCCTCGGCACCCGCGCGGTACTGACCGGTGTCGCGGCCGTGGTGGTCGCGCAGTTCGCCTTCACCTACCTGCCGCCGCTGCAGGCGGTGTTCGGCACCCGGCCGGTGTCGCTGCCCGACGGGCTCGCCATCGTGGGCGTCGGCGTCGTCCTGCTGCTGATCGTCGAGATCGAGAAGCGCGTGGCGGTCCGCATCGGCCGCGCATAGACGATTCGGGGCCGCGGCCCCGGCTTGAAGGCCCTGTCGGCCGGAAAGGAGGGAACCCAACAGCAACGCAGATTCTTGACTCAACCCGAGAAAGCGAGGACCAGCCAATGGCACAGAAGATGAAAGCCGCCGTGTTCGTCGAGCCGAACCGCATCGCTCTCGACGAGAAGCCGATCCCCGACGTAGGGCCGCTGGACGCGCTGATCCGCGTGACCACGACCACCATCTGCGGAACCGACGTGCACATCCTGAAGGGCGAATACCCCGTTCAGCGCGGCCTGACCATCGGCCACGAGCCGGTCGGCATCATCGAGAAGCTGGGTTCGGCGGTGCAGGGCTACCAGGAAGGCCAGCGGGTCATCGCCGGCGCCATCACGCCGAGCGGCCACAGCATGGCCAGCCTCTGCGGCTTTCACGCGCAGGACGGCGCGGGCACCCGGCACGGCTTCAAGGGGCTCGGCGGCTGGCGCTTCGGCAATACCATCGACGGAGCCCAGGCGGAATACCTGCTGGTGCCCGACGCCATGGCGAACCTCGCGCCGATACCGGACGGGCTCAGCGACGAGCAGGTGCTGATGTGCCCGGACATCATGTCGACGGGCTTCTCGGGCGCCGAGAGCGGGCATGTCCGCATCGGCGATACGGTGGCCGTGTTCGCGCAGGGACCGATCGGCCTCTGCGCCACCGCCGGAGCCCGCCTGATGGGCGCCACCACCATCATCGGTGTCGAGGCCGTGCCGGCGCGCAAGCAGATTGCGCAGCGCATGGGCGCCGATCACGTCGTCGACTTCAGCAAGGTCGACCCGGTCGAGGAAATCCTGCGCCTGACCGACGGCCGCGGCGTCGACGTCGCCATCGAAGCACTGGGGCTCCAGCAGACCTTCGAGGCGGCGCTGCGGGTGCTGCGGCCGGGCGGCACGCTCTCCTCGCTCGGCGTCTATTCCAGCGACCTCAGGATTCCGCTCGACGCCTTCCTCGCCGGCATCGGCGACCACAAGATCGTCACCACGCTCTGCCCGGGCGGCAAGGAGCGCATGGACCGCCTGATGCGGACCATCTCGGCAGGCCGTGTCGACACGCAGGCGCTGGTCACGCACCGCTTCAAGCTGGAAGAGATCGAGACGGCCTACGAGCTGTTCGCCAACCAGCGCGACGGCGTGCTGAAAGTCGCCATCACGCCATAAATCGGCGCGCCGGCCGGCTAGCGGTTCGGGCGTATCGTCAGCACCGCCTGCACCTCGGCGCGCAGGGACTTGGAGGTGGTCAGCACCACCTCGTAGGGAACCCGCCCGCCGCCTGAGCGGTAGGTCTCGATGCGCTGGTCGATGCCGCGCACGAAGTCCTTGCGGTCGCCGATCTTGTCGAGCTGCAGGCCGCGGCGGCGGACATACTCGGAGAATACCAGCGACACCTGGTCGGCACTGGCCTGCTGGGCGATGACCGAGCAGGTATCGTCGGCGAAGACCGCGAGCGCGAAGAGGCCGGCGTCGTTGGAAGCCGACCAGACGTCGCCGCGCCGGTTCTCCAGGAACTGCTGAGCCTGGTTTCTCGGCAGCTGCCGCAGTTCCGGGGTGGCGCGAATCCAGTCCAGCAGATCGACGGGATCTTCGACGTACTTGAGGCAGGACTGCACGAAGAGGCCCACGGCCTCGCGCGCGCGCTCGGCCGCCTGCGCGGGCTGCGCCGCCGCGCCGAGGCACAGCAGCAGGGCGATACATCCAGCTCTCGCATTCGTGATCCGCATCGTCGGGAACCGCCTTTCGTAGGAAATCCGCGGGGCCGACCCTAGCAGGTGATCCCTGGCGGCGCGAGGCCATTGACAGCCGCCTGGACCGCCGGGACCATCCGCGCTAATCAGGCGCGGCCGGCCGCACGGCCGGCCAAGGGATACCGTAGAGGAGATGCGCGCCGCGATGAGCAAGTTGATCGACTACTATCTGACGCTGAATTCGCCCTGGGCCTACCTGGGCAGTGCACGCTTCGCCGAGATCGTCCGCCGCCACGGCGCGGAGGTGCGGGTGAAGCCGGTGAACTTCGGCGAGATCTTTCCCCGCACCGGCGGCCTGCCGCTGCCCAAGCGGGCACCGGAACGCCAGGCCTACCGCCTGGCCGAAATGAAGCGCTGGAGCGCGTTCCTCGGCATCCCCATCAATCTGCAGCCGGCGCATTTCCCCGCCCAGGAGAAACTGGCGGCGTGCATGGTGATCGCCGCCGGCGAGAGCGGCGGCGATCCGCTCCGCCTGGCGCAGGCTTTCGGGCAAGCGCTTTGGGAGCAGGAACGCGACTTCGCGGATCCGGCAGTCTGCGAGGCCATCGCGGCGGAGACAGGCCACGACGGCGCCGAACTGCGCGCCGCCGCCGAAGATACGGTCGTGCAGAAGCGCCACGAAGAGCTGACCGAAGAGGCGATCTCCCGCGGCGTCTTCGGCTCACCGAGCTACGTCTACAACGACGAGATCTTCTGGGGCCAGGACCGACTCGACTTCCTCGACCGCGCGCTGGCGGCAGGATGACAGCCCGGAGCAGGAAGCCGTAGCGAAGGCAACGGCCGCACAGCCGCCGCACCGTCATTGCCGGGCTTCACCCCCGCCCACTGTGCCACCTGCTCATATGCTCTGCATGGGTGTCTAGATAGGCGCCTTGCTTGTAGTGCCGGTCGTAAAACTCGGTGTCGAGGTGCACAGCCTGCACGAAGCCCGGCAGCACGATTGTGGTGAACGTGCCGGGAAACTTGCCGTACTTGCCGTGGATGTATTGGGCAACCTCGCCCATGCAGGCGACGAACTCGTCGCTGTACGGCTTGACGCTCCCTTTGACCTCGGCACTGTGTTTCCAAGCGCCGGGGGTCGCCGGATCGTATGTCCCGCCTTGGCCGAACTTTCGCGCCACGAAGGTCTCCACCGCGGCGCGCATGTCGGCATGGTAGGGCGGGCACAGGGCCTCATAGACTCCGTCGAGCCCGACCGGATTGGGCAGAGTCCAGCGATCGTCACGAAGGAAGCGGAAGCCGAAGCCCTTTATGCCGCTCTCCGCGAAGGCGCCCAGGATGCTCCACCGGTTCAGCCCGTTGAAGTAGAGGCCGCCGAGGCCCATCGCCTGCATGGTCAGCACCATGTTGTGGCCCATGAAGGCGAGCTCCGAGCAATTGGCTTCGTAGGCGGACTGCTGGATCACCGACAGCGGCATGCGTTTTGAATTGTCGAGCAGGCCACTGCGGATGAACGGCTCGAGGTCGCCGGCCGGCTGCCCGGCCTCGTCATCCATGAGGACATTGCCGTTGCCGATCGCCATGGCCATGAGTGCCAGCACCTGCTCGCTCGCATCCCCGATCGGCATAAAGAGCGTGGATCCCGGCGCATTGGCCATCCACAAGTTCGGCTCCAGCATGTGTGGCGGCTCGGCCGGCAGGTCCAGCCGCTCGTCCGACAGCTTCTCTGTATGCGCGCGGGCCACGGCGACAATGCGTTCGGCATCGTCCTTGATGCCGTCGAACTCTCGCATTCTCTCAGGCGGAACGTCGCGCGTGCTGGTCAGATAGAGCCCCTCATCGTCGGTGAAGAGCAGGGCCGGCGTTCCGAAGCCACCTGCCGTCGGCCCCGTTCGCCCGGTGAAGCGCAGCGAATAGTGCGCATGCTGGTCGGGGCGGTCGGGGCCGTGCGGCACGCCGAAGCTCCAGCCGGTCACGCCCGTCGCTGCCACCACCAGCACCGAGCGCTCGAGCTCGGAAAGCGGCAAGGGGGTGCGGCGCGACTTGAAGGCCAGTGGCCCCGATGCGATCTCCATGCCGAGGCCGAACCTTCGCGCCCGGCGACCGAACATCGCGCCCAGCAGCGGATAGCGGAGCAGATGATCCAGCGGCGCGTCGTCCGTCATGGCGCCACCTCAGGCCATCTGTCGCGGCGGCAACCGTGTTCGATGGAATCAAGCATGCATCCGCACCTTCGCTCTTGAAGATTGTCCCGTCGCGTAGATTCAACGAGGCCCGCCCCACGGGCTGGGCGAAACCTGCCACTGGCGCGGATGCCGGAACAACTTCCGAAACTGTAGTGAATCGCCTTTTGCGCGCCTTCGCGTTACTCTGGCCACATGAAGGGATATGGCCAGTTCTGCCCGCTTGCGCTTGCCTCCGAGATCGTCGGCGAGCGCTGGACGCCCCTGGTGCTGCGCGAACTGATGCTCGGCAGCACGCGCTTCAACGACATCCATCGCGGCGTGCCGCGCATGTCGCCGGCACTGCTCTCTCGCCGCCTCAGGACTCTCGAAAGCGCCGGCATCGTCGAGCGCCGGCGCGCCGGTGCGCGCATCGAGTACGTACTGAGCGAGGCCGGTCAGGCTCTGGCGCCGACCATCCAGAGCTTGGCGGTCTGGAGCAAGCAATGGCTGCCGGCTACCCTCAGCGACGACCGCGCCGATCCGGATCTCGTCATGTGGGACATGCACCGGCGGATGCATCTCGACCGCATGCCCGAAGCGCGCACCGTCATCCAGTTCGAGTTCACCGACCAGCCGGCCGCGAAAAGGCTGCGATGGATTGTCGGAGAGCCGGGAAGCATCGATCTGTGTATCACCGATCCCGGTTTCGACATCGATCTGTTTGTGGAAACCGACAGCCGGACCGTGACCCTGGTCTGGTATGGGGACGTCCCGCTCAGCCGCGCCATTCAAGACGGCGCGATCGAGCTGCATGGCCCGCCTCATCTATGCGAAGCTTTTCCGTCCTGGCTCCAGCTCAACCTGCTGGCGGAGGTGCGTCGGCTGCGGTCGTAGCGCGATCGCATCGTCCGGTTATGCGCAATGCCGGTGAAAAAGAAGGCTCCTTTTCACTGCTCCGGCCCTCACGGCCTTTAGGCCGTGAGATTGAGGCTTTGTGCCTCGTCCTGAGCCGTTGCATCGGCGACCGGCTCGGCGATCCGAAGCTGCGCATCGAGTAGCAGCCGCGTGATCGTCTCGCCCTTGTCGTTCCGATAGGTGGTCACCTGGTAGATGGTCAGGCGGGTCTGCAGGTTGGCGGCGTCCTCGGCGAGCTTCTCGCGCAACTCGGCCAGAGTCCGCGCCAGGTCTTCCGAAGGCGACGTTTCGGCGCCGTCCTCGGCAAGCGTATCGGCCTCGGCAGGCGCGTCGTCTTCCGCAGGGGCCGGCTTCTCCGCCGGAGCGGGAGCCGGAGTCTCGCCGCTCTGCAGGATTTTCTCGGCCAGTTCCTGCGGGGTCGCCAGGCCCTTGGGATCGAAGACCAGCAGCGGCTCCTGGCCGCCGCCGGAAGATTGGATGTGCTGCTCGAAAGACAGCTTGGCGACGCTTACACTGACTTCGCCGGTGTCGCGGTTCACCTCGATCGCCAGCGACTGGGCGACCAGGGAGGTGGACTGGCTTACGCCGGCCGACGACGACATGGTAACCTGGCTGAAGGCGGCGAAGGAGAGTTCGGCAGTGAAATTCACGCCTTCCTTCAGGGCATCGATGACCGGCTCCACGAACGCCCTGGCGAAACTCTGTATGGTGTCGTTGTCGAAGCCGAAGGCCTGCAGCGCCTTGGCGAGATCGTGGCGGATGGTCTCCAGGGCCTTGCGGATGAAGCCGCCGGCCTGGCCGAGCGGGACCTTGCCGTCGGCCTCGGCGGCCGCCATGTCGCCGGCCTTGCCGTGGTCCTCGCGCGCCGCCGCCCGCGCCTGCGGCGAGAGGCTGAGGCGGTCGCGGCCCTCGGCGGACTGCTGATCGGCCAGCGGATGCCGGCCCTCGCCACGGGCGCCCTTGGCCGCCGCCGCGGACTCGCCGCGCTGGAACAGGCCCGGAAAGAGCCCGGAAATGTCGTTCAATGAGGAAAGCATCTCTTCCTCCTCCTGAGGCGGCGGGCCACCCCGCTCGGGGTCGGCCAGGGCGGGCCTGCCTGCCCTCCAAGGCGCCGGGTGATCGGATTGCCTTGGATTTTAGGGATCGAGGGTGAATGAATTCTTAGCCCCGGAGCCGATTTCTGGCCGTCGGAAACAACCCCAGGCTGTCCAGACCCCGACAACTGTCGCCCGCCGCTAATGCCGGCCGGCGCAAAATTCTCCAGGCGCCGTCAGGAAAATTGATCGCCTTCGACCGCCAGCCTAATATGGCCGCCTTTCGCGCCGGGCAGGCCGAAAAAGGGGAACAATCCCCGCGCCTTCGGGAGACTGCCGGTGTCTTAGAGTGCGTACAGGGAACGGCGTTCGGGGAGTCCAGACCATGAGCCAGAGAGCCGAGTGGGGCGCGCGCGCCCTCTATCTCGAGCAGCAGGGCCTGAAGCGCTTTGCCGGCGCCACGCCGTCCCGGCGGCGGGTGTGACGCTGCGCCGGCGCGACGGCGCCCGCATCGTAGCTGCCATCCCTCTCCTCGCCCCGGGGTCGATTCCGACGCCCCCCAAGCGATGAACCGGGCAGGACCGCTGCTTCACCCGGTCCTGCCAACCCCGCGAGACCGCCACGGCGACCGCGAAGGCGTCGCGGAGGGGACTGAGCGAACCGGACAGCGAACAGGAAGCAAACGTTGAAGAACATCCTGAAAGCCTATGTCGTCACCGTCGAGCGGGTGAACCGCGTCGTCGGCCGCATCACGATGTTCATGGTCTTCGCCATGATGGGGGTGCTGCTGTGGTCCTCCATCAACAAGACCTTCACGGGCATCCTCTTCGCTCCCTCGTGGTGGCCGCTGGAGGTGGCACAGTTCCTCATGGTCGCCTACTTCCTGCTCGGCGGCGCCTACTCGATGCAGCTCGGCGACCATGTCCGCATGGACCTGCTTTACGGCATGTGGTCGGACCGCACCAAGGCGGCGATGGACGTCCTCACGGTCTGCTTCCTCATCTTCTATCTCGTCGTGCTGCTCAACGGCGGCATCTCCAGCACCCAGTACGCGCTGTACTACAACGAGGTCAGCCCCTCCCTCTGGCGGCCGCAGATGGCGCCGATCAAGATCATCATGTGCATCGGAATCTTCCTCATGCTGCTGCAGGCAATCGCCACCCTCATCAAGGACGTCGCCAAGCTGTGCGGCGAGCAGTGGGGCTATCCGGAGACACCCAGTAGCGACGCTTCCGGCGGGGAGCAGCGGGTATGAGCTACGAAGTCATCGCCATCCTGATGTTCTCGTCGATGATGCTGATGCTGATGACCGGTCAGCGGGTCTTCGGCGCCATCGGCTTCGTCGCCGTCGTCGCGGCGCTCGCCCTCTGGGGCACAGGCGGATCCGAGATCGCCTTCAGCGCCGCCATGAAGCTGATGCGGTGGTATCCGCTGCTGACGCTGCCGCTGTTCATCTACATGGGCTACATGCTGTCGGAATCCGGCATCGCCAACGACCTCTACCGGATGTTCCACGTCTGGTTCGGGGGATTGAGGGGCGGCCTCGCCGTCGGCACCATCGGCCTGATGGTGGCGATCTCCGCCATGAACGGCCTCAGCGTCGCCGGCATGGCCATCGGCGCCTCGATCGCCCTGCCCGAACTGCTGCGCCGGGGCTACGACAAGATCATGGTCACCGGCGTCATCCAGGCCGGCTCGTCGCTCGGCATCCTGGTGCCGCCCAGCGTGGTGCTGGTGCTCTACGGCATGATCGCGCGCCAGCCGGTCGGCCAGCTGTGGCTGGCCGGCGTCTTCCCGGGCCTGATGATGGCCGGCCTTTTCATCCTCTACATCGTGATCCGCTGCCGGTTCCAGCCGCACCTCGGCCCGCCGATGCCGAAGGAGGACCGCGACCTTCCCCTGCGCGAGAAGCTCGCCCTGCTGCGCGCCGGCCTGCTGCCGCTGTTCATCTTCTTCTCGATGACCGGCCTCTTCCTGCTCGGCTACACCAACCTGACCGAGAGTTCGGCCGTCGGCGCCCTGGCGGCGACGCTCGCCGCCATCTACAAGCGGCGGCTGACCTTCAAGGTGCTGGAGGACACCCTGCGCAAGACGCTCGGCATCTCCTGCATGTTCATGTGGATCATCCTCGCCGCGCTCTGCTTCGGCGCCGTCTTCGACGGTCTCGGCGCGGTCAAGGCCATCGAGAGCTTCTTCATCGACCGTCTCGGCCTGACGCCCTGGGAGGTCCTCATCCTGATGCAGCTATCCTACCTGCTGATGGGCACCTTCCTGGACGACACCGCCATGCTGGTCATCGTGGCACCGCTCTACGTGCCGCTGGTGAAGGTGCTGGGCTTCGACCTCATCTGGTATGGCATCCTCTACACCATCACCTGCCAGATCGCCTACATGACGCCGCCGTTCGGCTACAACCTCTTCCTGATGCGCGCCATGGCGCCCAAGGAGGTGACGCTGATCGACATCTACCGCTCCATCGTCCCCTTCGTGCTGGTGATGATCGTCGGCCTGGCGCTGGTCATGGCCTTCCCGCAGATCGCCCTCTGGCTGCCGCAGCACTTCAGGCTCAGCGGCGGGTGATCCGAAGAAGCGGAAGTTGACTCCGCGCCCCGGTTTCGCCCTCCGGCGGAGCCGGGGCGGCCGGGGTAGGAGCGCATAGCCGCTCGCCGCTTTCGGCCATTGACCGGCCCGGGGTTTTTTGTCTCACTGCCGCCTTCCCGGCCCGGCCGTCCGGCACGGGCGCATTTTCATACCGAAGGTCATCCGCATGCCGTCCGACACCTCCCTCGACAATCCCCAGAACCTGAAGGGCAACTGGAACTACCCGACCCAGATGATCTTCGGGCCCGGCCGCATCCGCAACCTCGCCCAGGCCTGCAAGGCGCTCGGCATGCGCCGCCCGCTGCTGGTCACCGACCCCGGGCTCGCCGGCCTGCCGATGGTCAAGGACGCCATCGCCGCCAACGAGGCCGAGGGCCTGCCCACCGGCCTGTTCTCGGCGGTGAAGCCCAACCCGGTCGGCCATAACGTCGAGGAAGGCGTCGCCGCCTACCGCGACGGCGGCCATGACGGCGTCATCGCCTTCGGCGGCGGCTCCGGCCTCGACTGCGCCAAGGCGGTCGCCCTGATGGTCGGCCAGACCCGGCCGCTGTGGGACTTCGAGGACAAGGGCGACAACTGGAAGCGCGTCGACCCGGCCGGCGTCGCCGCCATCGTCGCCGTGCCGACCACCGCCGGCACCGGCTCGGAGGTCGGCCGCGCCTCGGTGATCGTCGAGGAAGCGACCCATACCAAGCGCATCATCTTCCATCCGAAGATGCTGCCGTCCACCGTGATCTCCGACCCGGAGCTGACCGTCGGCCTGCCGCCCCACATCACCGCCGCCACCGGCATGGACGCGCTGGCCCACTGCCTGGAGGCCTACTGCGCGCCGGGCTACCACCCCATGGCCGAGGGCATCGCCGTGGAGGGCATGCGCCTGGTGAAGGACTGGCTGCCGGAGGCTGTGAAGGACGGCAGGAACCTCGCCGCCCGCGCTCACATGCTGGCGGCGGCCTCCATGGGCGCGACCGCCTTCCAGAAGGGTCTCGGCGCCATCCATTCGCTGAGCCACCCGGTGGGCGCGATCTACGACACCCACCACGGCCTCACCAACGCCGTCTTCATGCCCTACGTGCTGGCCTTCAACCGCCCGGCCATCGAGGACAAGATGGGCCGCCTCGCCGCCTGGCTCGGCTTGAAGCAGCATTCCTTCGACGCGGTGCAGGACTGGGTGCTGGCGCTGCGGGAAGAGCTGAAGATCCCGGCGAAGCTGGACGGCCTCGGCGTCGGCGACGAGCGCATCGACGAGATCGCCCAGATGGCCGCCGAGGACCCGACGGCGCCGACCAACCCGGTGCCCGCCGGCGCGCCGGAGATGCGCCGGATGTTCGAGGCCGCCCTGGAGGGCCGACTCTAGCCCCCGGGGCCGGATTTCCGCCGGTAAGATTGTTGCCGGAGAATTCGCGAGGGCGTCGCTTCCGAACGGGAAGAGGCGCCCTTCGTTTAACGATGCGTCTATTTCGGCAAGACCTTGATCTTGTTATTGAATACTTAAGCACAAGGGCCGAGGTTTGAAGACAGGCAAGACCTGCGCCGCAAGGCAGGCACCGGGAACGGGGCACCACTTGTGAGGTTGTCATGTCTGTATTCGAGCATCCCGAGTTCGACGGCCACGAGCAGGTCGTCTTCTGTCACGACCCCGCCAGCGGCCTGAAGGCCGTCATCGCCATCCACAACACCAACCTCGGCCCGGCGCTCGGCGGCTGCCGCATGTGGCCCTACGCCGGCGAGGACGAGGCGGTGACCGACGCGCTGCGCCTGGCGCGCGGCATGACCTACAAGTCGGCCCTGGCCGGCCTCGCCTTCGGCGGCGGCAAGTCGGTCATCATCGGCGATCCCCGCCGCGACAAGTCCGAGGCCCTGTTCCGCGCCATGGGGCGCTTCGTCGACGGCCTCGGCGGGCGCTACACCGTGGCCGAGGACGTCGGCATCTCGGTGGCGGACGTCGAGACCATGGCGCTGGAGACCGCGCATGTCGCCGGCACGCCGGCGGGCGGCGCCGGCGATCCCTCCCCCGCCACCGCCTACGGCGTCTACATGGGCATCAAGGCCGCCGCCAAGCACCGACTCGGCCGCGACAGCCTCTCCGGCCTGCGCGTCGCCGTGCAGGGCGTCGGCCATGTCGGCTACTACCTCTGCCGCCACCTGGCCGCCGAAGGCGCCGAGCTGGTGGTCGCCGATATCGCCCAGGACGCGCTCGACCGCGTGGTCAAGGAATTCGACGCCCACATAGTGGCGCCCGACGCCGTCGCCGCCGCCGCGGTCGACATCTACGCGCCCTGCGCGCTCGGCGCGACGATCAACGATGCGACCTTGCCGCTGCTGCAGGCGAAGATCGTCGCCGGCTCGGCCAACAACCAGCTCGCCGAGGCGCACAACGGCGAGGCGCTGCGCCGGCGCGGCATCCTCTACGCGCCCGACTACGTGATCAACGCCGGCGGCGTCATCGCCATCAGCCACGAAGGCCCCGGCTACGACGACTCCCGCGCCTTCGCCCAGGTCGCCAAGATCCACGACACCCTGCTGGAGATCTTCCGCCGCGCCGACGCGGCGAAGCAGGCCACCTCCGACGCCGCCGACCGCCTGGCGGAGGAGCGCTTCCGTGGAGCTGCCGTGAAAGCAACGCGGGCGGCTTGAAAAGCCCCCTCACCCCGGCCCTCTCCCCGTGGGGGAGAGGGGGCAAAACGCAACATCCCTCGCCCCAACGGGGAGAGGGTTGCGCAGTCTTAGCGAGGCTATGCCGAGCTTAGACGGAGCTGGGTGAGGGGGAACCCGCCCTCACCGCGACCGCCCTTCCTCCCCGAGCGCACTACCGCGACAGCCCCTCCTGCAGCGACATCAGCGAGGCGTTGCCGCCGGCCGCCGTCGTGTCGATGGAAAGGCTCTTCTCCGTGGCGAAGCGGTAGAGGTAGCGCGGGCCGCCGGCTTTCGGCCCCGTGCCCGACAGGCCCTGGCCGCCGAACGGCTGCACGCCGACCACGGCGCCGATCATGTTGCGGTTCACGTAGGTGTTGCCGACCGGCAGGCGGCGGTAGACCTGCTCCAC
>JBHJOA010000014.1:0-121806 GCA_050330205.1 Kiloniellaceae bacterium | reverse complement strand
CTGCTGATCCTCAGCGACGATGCGGCGACGCCATCTGCCGTGGCGGCGCTGCTCTGCGGGCGCGGCTACGGCGCCAGCCGGATGACGGTGCTGGAGCATATGGACGGCGCGAAGGAGCGCCGCCTCGACGGCACCGCCGGGACCTGGAGCGCTAACGACGTCGCCGATCTCAATACCCTGGCGGTGGACTGCATCGCCGGCCCCGACGCCGCGTTGCTGCCGCGCACGCCGGGCTTGCCCGACGACGCCTTCCGCCACGACGGCCAGATGACCAAGAAGGAAGTGCGGGCCGCCACGCTGGCCGCCCTGGCGCCGACGCCGGGGCAGCTGCTGTGGGACGTCGGTGCCGGCTGCGGCTCCGTCGCGATCGAATGGATGCGCGCGGCGCCGCGCGCCCGCGCCGTCGCCGTCGAGCGCAAGGCCGAGCGCCGCGCCATGATCGCCGAGAACGCCGAGAGCCTCGGCACCCCGACCCTAGGGATCGTCGCCGGCGCGGCGCCGACGGCCCTCGAGGGACTGGATCCTCCCGACGCGGTCTTCGTCGGCGGCGGGGTTTCGGAGCCAGGCCTGCTCGAGGCCTGCTGGAACGCCCTGCAGCCCGGCGGGCGGCTCGTCGCCAATGCGGTGACGCTGGAGGGCGAGGCCGCGCTGCTCGCCTGGCAGAAGCAGCAAGGCGGCGCGCTCACGCGCTTCGCCATCTCCCGCGCCGAGCCGGTCGGGCCCTTCCAGGGTTGGCGTCCGATGATGCCGGTGACGCAGTATGCCGCGACCAAGCCGTGGGGGGCGACGCCATGACCGGCACACTCTACGGCCTCGGCATCGGGCCCGGCGATCCCGAACTCATCACCTTGAAGGCGCTGCGTCTGCTGCAGGCGGCACCGGTGCTGGCCTATCCGGCGCCGGAGCAGGGCGACAGCCTCGCCCGCGCCATCGTCGCCGGGCACCTGCCCGGGGGGCAGACCGAGATCGTGCTGCGCATGCCGATGGTGGCGGCGCGCTTTCCGGCGCAGGAGGTCTACGACCGGGCGGCGGAGGAGATCGGCGGGCATCTCGAAGCCGGCCGTGACGTCGTCGCGCTCTGCGAGGGCGATCCCTTCTTCTACGGCTCCTTCATGTATCTCTTCGGGCGGGTGGCGGAGCGCTTCCCGGTCGAGGTGGTGCCCGGCGTGTCTTCGCTGACCGCCTGCGCGGCGGTGCTCGGGGCGCCCCTGGCCGCGCGCAACGACATCCTGACCGTTGTGCCGGCCCCCTTGGAGGCGCAGGTGCTCGCGCAGGTGCTGCGGGACGCCGAGGCCGCGGCGATCATCAAGGTCGGCCGCCACCTGCAGAAGGTGCGCAAGGTTCTGCGCGTCCTCGGACTGCTCGACCGTGCCCGCTACGTGGAGCGCGCCACCATGGGCGAGCAGCGCATCCTGCCGCTGCAGGATGTCGACGCCGACGCGGCACCCTACTTCTCGATGATCCTCTTCCATCGCCGCGGCGAGGCCTGGACATGACGGCGATGGCGCCCGCACTGGTCGTGCTGACTGCCGGGGGCGCCGCGCTGGCGGCACGCCTCCGGGCGGCGTTCCCCGGCGCCATGGTTTTCGCCAGGCGGGGCCGCGCGGAGGACGCCGATGTCCATTTCGAGGACTTCGCCGCCCAGGTGCAGTCCCTGTTTCTCCAGGGCCGCCCCGTCGTCGGCATCTGCGCCGCCGGCGCGCTGATCCGGGCCCTGGCGCCGGTGATCGCCGACAAGCACCGGGAACCGCCGGTCGTCGCCGTCGCCGAGGACGGCGGCGCGGTGGTGCCGCTGCTCGGCGGCCATCGCGGTGCCAACGAACTGGCGCGCCAGATCGCACAGGCACTGGGGGTAGAGGCGGCGGTCACCACCGCCGGCGATCGCCGCTTCGGCGTCGCCCTGGATGCGCCGCCGGACGGCTGGCGCCTCGCCAATCCCGAGCACTACAAGGGCTTCGCGGCGGCGCTGCTGGGCGGCGGCAGGCTGCGTCTCGACGGCGAGGCGCCCTGGCTCGCCGGCAGCGGCCTGCCTTTCGACGACAGCGGGGCCCTGGCGATCCAGGCGACGGAAACGACGGGCGATCCCGGTCCCGAGAAGCTGGTCTACCACCCGGCGCTGCTCTGCCTCGGCGTCGGCTGCGAACGCAACGCCGATCCGGCCGAGCTGGAGGCACTGGTGCGCGAGACCCTGGCGGCGGCCGGACTGTCGCCGCTCGCCGTCGCCGGCGTGTTCTCCATCGACGTGAAGGCCGACGAGGCGGCGGTGCTGGCCCTTGCGGAAAGTCTCGGCGTGCCGGCGCGCTTCTTCGATGCCGCGACGCTGGAGGCCGAGACGCCGCGCCTCGCCAATCCCTCCGACCTGGTGTTCCGCGAGGTCGGCTGCCACGGCGTGGCCGAGGGCGCCGCGCTGGCCGCGGCCGGGCCGCGGGGCAAGCTCGTCGTCGCCAAGACCAAGTCGGCGCGCGCCACCTGTGCCGTCGCCCTGGCGCCGGACATTCTCAATGCCACCACCGTCGGGCGCGGCCGTGGCACCCTCAGCGTCATCGGCACCGGCCCCGGAGACGCGGTCTGGCGTACGCCGGAGGTCGAGGCTGCCGTACTGCGGGCGAGCGATCTCGTCGGCTATGGACTCTATCTCGACCTGCTGGGCCCTCTGGCCGCCGGCAAGGCGCGCCACGGCTACGAACTGGGCGAGGAGGAACGGCGCGTGCGCGTCGCCCTCGACCTCGCCGCCGAGGGGCGCGACGTGGCGCTGGTCTGCTCCGGCGATCCCGGCATCTACGCCATGGCGACCCTGGTCTTCGAGCTGCTGGAACGCGGCGGCCGGCAGGACTGGCGGCGCGTCGACATCACCGTCATGCCGGGCGTTTCTGCGCTGCAGGCGGCGGCGGCGCGGGCCGGCGCGCCGCTCGGCCATGACTTCTGCACCATCTCGCTCTCCGACCTGCTGACGCCCTGGGCGGTCATCGAGCGCCGGGTGAAGGCGGCGGCGGAAGGCGACTTCGTCGTCGCCTTCTACAACCCCGTCTCCAGGCGCCGCACCCGCCAGCTCGCCGAGGCCGTGGCGATCCTGCGCCGGCACCGCTCGGACGACACGCCGGTGGTGCTGGCCCGCAACCTCGGGCGCGAAGGGGAGAGCGTCACCACGGTCGATCTCGCCGAACTCGCCCCGGAGATGGTCGACATGCTGACGGTGGTGCTGGTCGGCTCCAGCGAGACGCGGCGCGTGGCGCGATCTCCCGGGGAAGGCGGCGGTGCCTGGGTCTATACGCCCCGGGGATATGCGGGCAAAGCCAGGGACACCTCGCCGGAGATATCGGGAGACGCGGCATGACGGTCTACTTCATCGGCGCCGGCCCCGGCGCCCCCGATCTCATCACCCTGCGCGGCCGCGATCTCATCGCGCGCTGCCCGGTGGTGCTCTATGCCGGCTCCCTGGTGCCGACCGAGGTGGTGGCCTTCGCGCCGCCGGGAGCAAAGGTCATGGACACGGCGCCGATGACCCTCGACGCGATCCTCGCCGAGATCGCCGCGGCCCACGCGGCGGGCCAGGACGTGGCGCGGGTGCACTCCGGCGACCCCTCGCTCTACGGCGCCATCGCCGAGCAGATCCGCCGCCTGCGGGCGCTGGACATTCCCTTCGAGATCGTGCCCGGCGTTCCGGCCTACGCGGCGGCCGCCGCGGCACTGGAGAGCGAGCTCACCCTGCCGGAAGTGAGCCAGACGGTGATCCTCACGCGCACCGCCATGAAGGCCTCCGCCATGCCGGAAGGCGAGGATCTCGCGACCCTCGCCAGGTCCGGCGCCACGCTGGCGATCCACCTCTCGATCCGCAACCTGAAGCACATCGAGGCGGAGCTGACGCCCTTCTACGGTGCCGACTGTGCGGTGGCGGTGGTCTACCGCGCCTCCTGGCCGGACCAGCAGATCATCCGTGGCACCCTCGCCGACATTCGCGGGAAGGTGCGCGCCGCCAAGATCACCCGCACGGCGCTGATCCTCGTCGGCCGCGTGCTCGGCGAGACCGATTTCATCGACTCGAAGCTCTACGATCCCGATCACGTCCACGTGCTGCGGCCGAAACGCAGCGCCTGAGGTTCTGCCTTCGGCGGACTGACCGACACCGGGAACGCGCGGCAATCGCCCTGGCGTGTCGGGCCCGCCGCTGACACAATGAACCGAGGCGGGAACGAAGCCTTCTTGCGCAACACGCGGGAAGCGGCGCCGTTTCGCGCCGGCGAAGGCTCGCAGGAGGGATGGTATGGCCAGGCTCCTTTTCGGCGTGACCCTGTTGCTCGCCGCGCTGTGGTTCACGGTTGTTCTGCCGACCACGGCCGCCCAGGCGAGCCAGTGCGTCGCCTATGTCGAACAGCGGCCCGCCGTCGTCCCGGTCGCCTATACCGAGATCCAGAGCGCCGGCACCGTCGAGGTGACCTACGTCACGCACTCGACCTTCCGCCTGCAGACCCCGGCGGGCGTGGTGATCGCGACGGACTACGCCGGCTATGCCGGGGCCGGGCCGGTCCCCACCGTGGTGACCATGAACCATGCCCATGGCACCCACTACACGGACTTTCCGGATCCTGCCATCGAGCATGTCCTGAGAGGCTGGAACCCGGAGGGCGGAGCGGCGGACCATAAGCTGACCGTCGGCGATGTCTACATCCGCAACGTTTCCACCGACATCAGGTCGTGGGGCGGCGGGGTGGAGCGCTTCGGCAACTCGATCTTCATCTTCGAGGTCGCCGACCTCTGCATCGGCCACCTCGGGCACCTGCATCACAAGCCGACCGCCGAGCAACTCGCCCTGATCGGCCGCCTGGACGTGGTTTTCGCGCCCGTCGACGGCAGCCATACCCTGGATCTGCCCTCGATGATCGAGGTGCTGCAGGATCTGCGCGCCAGCCTCGTGATTCCCATGCACTATTTCGGCAGCCGCTCGCTGAACATCTTTCTGGCGGGTATGGCCGGGGACTTCGACATCAGAGTGTCGCAGACTCCCACCGTCGAAATCTCCCTCCGCGGCCTGCCGAGGCAGCCGACGGTGCTGGTGCTCGCCGGCGGCTGAACGCGCCGCCGGCTATCGTCCTCTCTCGACTGGCTCCAGCGGACCCTACGCGAAGATGTCCTGCGTGATGCTGTCGTACCAGCCGTTGGCGTAGTCGGCTTCCTGCTGGCGGAAGGCGGCATCGCCATCGGAAGGGCTGAGGCCGCCGGCGCCCTCGATCTCGATGATCTTGCCGTCGCGATAGTCATAGACTCCCGCCACCGAGATGCCGTAGTCCGGCGCCGCCAGACTGTAGCAGGTGTTGACGAACTTCGGCGCCGAGGGCTCCTGGCCGTTCAAGGTCGCGACGATGGCCGCGGCGCAGACCTTGGCCTGGGTACTGGCCGAGAATCCGGACTTGGGCATCGGCGCCGCGAGTGACGCATCGCCGATGACGTGGGCATCGGGGACCAGGGTCGAGGCGAAGGTCAGCTGTTCGACCGGGCACCAGCCAGTGTTGTCGGCAAGTCCGGCATCCTGCGCGATCTGGCCGGCCTGCTGTGGAGGGATGAAGTTGACGACGTCGCCCGTCACCTCGCCGAAATCGGTGTGCAGCGTCAAGTTCGCCGCGTCGACCCGCACCACCCGGCCGTCGTTCTCCAGGTTGCGGTATTCGATCATCCCGGGATAGAGGGCCTCCCAGGCCTGTTTGAACAATCCCTCCTTGGAGAAGCCCTTCTTAGGGTCGAGGGCGATGATCTTGGACCGCGGCTTGTGGGTCTTGAAGTAGTGGGCGACAAGGCTGATGCGCTCGCCCGGGCCCGGCGGGCAGCGGAACGGGTTGTCAGGCGGCGAGATCACGAAGACGCCGCCGTCCGGCATGGCTTCGAGCTGGCGGCGCAGCAGCATGGTCTGCGGACCCGCCTTCCAGGCGTGCGGTATGGTTTCGGCGGCGGATTCCTCCGCGCCTTCGATGACGCCCCACCTGAAGTCGATACCGGGCGAAACGATCAGTTTGTCGTAGGGTATCGTCGACCCGCCGGCCAGCCGGACTTCGCGCCGCTCCGCATCGACGGCCGTTGCCATGTCATGCACGACGTTGACGCCGTGGCCGCGCAGGCCGTCGTAGCTGTGGGTGATGCGCGACATGTCGTTGAACCCGCCGATCACCGTGTTGCTGAAGGGACAGGTGACGAAGGTCTCGTTCGGTTCGATCAGCGTGACGTCGAGGCCGCTGTCGAAACGGCGCAGGTACTTGGCCGCGGTGGCGCCGCCGAAGCCGCCGCCGACGACTGCCACCCTGGCGTTGGCGCCTCTGGCGACGAAGGGCGCGGCGAGCGTGAAGGTCGCCGTCGATGCGGCGAGCAGCCGGTTGAAGCTGCGTCGGTTCATCCTGGTCATGGTCCCGCTCCCCTCAATTCTGGCCGCTGAAGTAGCCGGCCAGGGCCTCGATTTCCTCGTCGGTAAAGCCCTTGGCGATGCGCGCCATCACCGTCGACGGCTTGCTGCCGTCGCGGAAGCGCATCAGGGTATCGCTGATGTAGCTGGCCGACTTGCCGTCGATCGAGGGCATGGCGCCGGCGCTGTGCCCGTCGGTGCCGTGACAGGAAAAGCAGGTGTTGGCGAGAATGGCGCCGCGGCGCTCATCGGCCTGCGCGGCCGTGGTGCTCCAGGCAGCTAGCGCTCCCAAGGCGAGTGCCGCCATGCCGAAACGAATACGTTGCATCCCTTTTCCCTCCCGCCGGTTCTTGTTGTTGTGAGCGCTTGTCATCGGCTCAACCGAAGAATACTGGCGCATCTGATTTCGCAACTCAACCAGGGAGAATCCGGGCCTGCGGCGCGGTGTAGCCGCCTGTCCGTAATGCCGCTTCCGCTTGCCAGCCGATCGACCTAATCTTCGCGATTGCCGCTGCTGCTCCCGGTTCATGACGGAGCAGGCTTGGGGAATGGTCGACTCAATCCTTGGGGAACGCATATGTTGAAGGAATTCAAAGAGTTCGCCATGCGGGGCAATGTCCTCGACATGGCGATTGGTATCGTCATCGGTGCCGCCTTCGGCAAGATCGTGACGTCGTTTGTGTCCGATATTTTGATGCCGCCCATCGGCCTTTTGCTCGGCGGCGTCGATTTCACGAACATCTTCGTTGTGCTCAGTGGCGGTGACTACGCCTCGCTGGAAGCGGCCAAGGCGGCCGGTGCGGCGACCTGGAACGTTGGGCTGTTCATCAACACGGTGATCGATTTTATGATCATCGCCTTTGCGATTTTCCTGGTGGTCAAGGCGGTCAACAATCTGAAGCGCAAGGAGGAGGCGCCGCCGCCGGCCCCGTCGGAGAAGTCCTGCCCGTTCTGCGCCACCACGATTCCGCTCAAGGCGACCCGCTGCCCGCACTGCACGTCGCAGCTGGAAACAGCCTGACCGTCAGGCCCGGACCATGTTGACCGAGGACATCCGTACCCTGATTACCCCCGAGGGATTTGCCCGTTTCCGGGAGGAACTGAGGAAGCTGCAGGAAGAGCGTCACGAGGTCTGCGCCATCGTCGCCTGGGCCGCCGGCAACGGAGATCGCAGCGAGAACGGCGATTACATCTACAACAAGCAGCGTCTTCGCCAGATCGACCGTCGCTGCAGCTGGCTGTCACGCCGCCTGGAAAACGCAACTGTTGTGCGCTCGGAGCATCAGAACATGCAGGGACGGGTGCGCTTCGGCTCCCGGGTGACCTACGTCGACGAGGAGGATCACTCTCACGAGGTCCGCATCGTCGGCTACGACGAGGCCGATTTGCAGCGCGGCGAGATATCTATCGGTTCGCCGGTGGCCCGCGCCCTCATGGGCAAGGCGGCCGGCGACGGCGTCGAGGTCGAGACGCCGCAGGGTGTGCGATATCTCGATATCGAAAAGGTCGCCTGAGCCCGGGGCTGGCTCCGGCTAGAGCTGCGTGTCGATCCACTCGATCGCCTCGGCGATCGAGCCTGCGGTTTCCTGCTCGCTATGCGGCGGGCGCTCGATCATGACCACCGGCAGGCCCAGTTCGCGGGCCACGGCGATCTTGGCGTAGGTCGCCTCGCCGCCGGAGTTCTTGGTGACCAGGGCCTGGATACCATGGAGGAGAAACAGCGCGCGCTCGCCGCTTTCCTCGAAGGGCCCCCGGCCCAGCACCACCTCGCAGGTCTCCAGCGGCAGCTTTTCGCGCGGCGCGTCCACCGTGCGCACCAGGAACCAGATGCGCGGCAGGCCGGCGAAGGCCTCAAGCTCGCCGCGGCCGACGGCGAGGAAGACGCGGGAGGCGAGACCCGGAAGCGCCGCCGCCGCCGCCGCGGCGTCGGGCACGCGGATCCAGCGGTCGCCGGCGACTTCCTGCCACGGCGGACGGCTGAGCAGCAGCCGCGGCGTGGCGGTCTTGCGGCAGGCGGCCTCGGCGTTGGCCGAGATGCGGGCGGCGTAGGGATGGGTGGCGTCGACCACCAGGTCGATGCCCGTCTGCGTCAGGTAGTCGGCCAGCGCGTCGACCCCGCCGAAGCCGCCGATGCGCAGGCCGCCCGGGATCGTCGCCGGCTGCTCGGTGCGGCCGGCGAGCGAGGAGATGACCTCCACGTCCCGGCGCCCGGCGAGGCGCTCGGCAAGCGCCCGGGAATCTCCGGTGCCGCCGAGCAGCAGGATGCGCTTACGCCGGGCGGTCCGCGCCTCGCTCATGGCCGCCACCCCGCCGCCTTGCCGGCGAGGTTGCCGGCGCGGTCGATGATCAGCACTTCCACCTCGGTCGCGCCGTCGAGCAGGCCGAGGGCTGTTTCGCGGGCGCGTACCGCCACCGCGTCGGCGAGCGGCAGGCCGGCCGCCGACGCGAGGTCGAGCACCTCCTTGGCGGTGTTGGCGCCGCGCGCCTGCGCCACCAGCGCGGCCTCGGCGCCGAGCCCGGCGAGAGCCTCCGCCAGCAGGTCGAAGTCCACCTGGCTCCTGCCCGAATGCAGGTCGAGGTGCCCGGCGGCCAGCTTGCAGAGCTTGCCGAAGCCACCCGCGATCGTCAGGCGGGGCAGGGGATGGCGGCGCAGGTATTTCAGCAGGCCGCCGGCGAAGTCGCCCATGTCCAGTAGCGCCGTCTCCGGCAGCCCGTAGAGACGCTGAACCGCCGCTTCGGAGGTCGAGCCGGTACAGGCGGCGGCATGTGCCAGTCCTTCCGCACGCGCCACGTCGATGCCGCGATGGATGGAGTGGATCCAGGCCGAACAGGAGAAGGGCACCACCACGCCGGTGGTGCCGAGGATGGAGAGGCCGCCGAGGATGCCGAGCCGCGGGTTCCAGGTCTGGCGGGCCAGTGCCTCGCCGTCGTCGACGGCAATCTCGATCTCTACGTCGCCGGCGGCGCCGTGCCGGGCGGCCACCTCGGCCACCACCTCGCGCATCATCTGCCGTGGCACCGGGTTGATCGCCGGCTCGCCGACCGGCAGCGGCAGGCCGGCCTTGGTTACCGTGCCGACGCCCGGGCCGGCCTTGAAGACGACGCCGCTGCCCGGCGCCCCCGGCCGCAGGGTCGCTTGCACCGTGGCCAGGTGGGTGACGTCCGGGTCGTCGCCGGCATCCTTGACGATGGCGGCGCTGGCTTCGCTTGGCGACAGCGACTCCCGCGCCAGGGCAAAGGCCGGCCGCTCGCCCTTCGGCAGGACGATGCTGACGGGGTCGGGGAAACGGCCGGTGAGCAGCGCCGTATAGGCGGCCTTGGTCGCCGCCGTGGCGCAGGCTCCCGTGGTCCAGCCGCGCCGCAACGCGCCTTCCGGTTTGCGGGTCATGTCGCTATTCTACAAGTTCAGGCTTTTCACTGACTAGGACGGCCGGGCGTCCGCGTCTAGGCTGATTTCCATGGAAGCAGACGATCTTTCCCTGCCGACCTTCGAGGCCGGAAGCGTGTGGCTGGTCGGCGCCGGCCCGGGCGACCCGGGGCTCCTGACCCTGCACGCCCTCAATGGCCTGAAACAGGCCGACGTCGTGGTCTACGATGCCCTGGTCGGCAGCGCCATCCTCGACCTGGCGGGGCCGGATTGCGAACGCATCTACGCCGGCAAGCGCGGCGGCAAGCCCTCGCCGGTGCAGGCCGACATTTCCCAGCGCCTGGTGCGGCTGGCCAAGGCGGGCAAGCGGGTGCTGCGCCTCAAGGGCGGCGATCCCTTCGTGTTCGGCCGCGGCGGCGAGGAGGCCCTGGCGCTGGTCGCCGCCGGCGTGCTGTTTCGCATCATTCCCGGCATCTCGGCGGGCATCGGCGGGCTCGCCTATGCCGGTATTCCGGTGACCCACCGCGACACCAACTCGACAGTCACCTTTGTCACCGGCCACGGCGTCGGCGGCGCGGTCCCCGACGGCATCGACTGGGCGGCGCTGGCCAAGGGTGCGCCTGTCATCGTGCTCTACATGGCCCTGAAGCACATCGCCGCCATCGCCGATGCGCTGATGTCGCACGGACGTGCCGCCGCCGAGCCGGTCGCCGTGGTCAGCCAGGCGACCCTGCCGGAGCAGGTCATCCTCGAGACCACCCTCGGGCGCTGTGCCGGGGAGATCGCCGCCGCCGGGATCGAGCCGCCCTGCATCGTCGTGGTCGGCGAGGTGGTGCGCCTGCGTGCGGGCCTCGACTGGCAGGGCGCCGCCGAAGGCCGCGTCCTCGACCCCAGTCCGCTCGGCGTCTCGCGGCGGCGCGAGACGGGATGACCCCGTCGCCGCCGGGGCTGGTGGTCGCGGCGCCCGCTTCGGGCAGCGGCAAGACGACGCTCACCCTTGCCCTGCTGCGCCACCTGCGCAACCGCGGCCTCGCGGTGTCCTCCGTCAAGGTCGGTCCGGACTACATCGATCCCGCCTTCCACCGGGCCGCCAGCGGGCGCCCCTGCCTCAACCTCGACGGCTGGGCGATGCGTCCGGAAACCCTCGGCGATGCCCTCGCCCAGGCCGCGGCGGGGGCGGACTTCATCCTCGCGGAGGGGGTGATGGGCCTGTTCGACGGCGCGGCGGTGTCGGACACGCGGGGGCTGGCCGCCGGCTCCACTGCCCAGCTGGCGGCGCTGGCCGGCTGGCCGGTGGTGCTGGTGGTCGACTGCGCCGGCATGGGGGCCTCGGTGGCCGCGCTGGCGCGGGGGTTCGCCGGCTTCCACGGAGCGGTCGCCGTCGCCGGCATCATCCTCAACAACGTCGCGAGTCCGCGTCACGAAAGCCTGCTGCGCGATGCCTGCGCCGCCGCCGGCGTGGTCGTCTTCGGGGCGCTGCGGCGCGATCCGGCCCTGGCGCGCCCGTCGCGCCACCTGGGCCTAGTGCAGGCGGCGGAGGACAGTGGGCTGGAGTCCTTCCTGGAAACCGCCGCCGCGGCGGTCGCGGCGGCGGTCGACAGCGATGCCCTGCGGGCGGCGGCACGGCCGGCGGCACTGGGTCCACAGAACGCCGCGGGGCCGCCGCCGCCGCCCTTGGCCCCCTTGGGCCAGCGCATCGCCGTCGCCGAGGACATCGCCTTCGCCTTCGCCTATCCGCTGGTGCTCGAGGGCTGGCGGCGCGCCGGGGCCGAGATCCTGCCGTTCTCGCCGCTGGCCGACGAGGCGCCCGCTGCGGCGGCGGATGCGGTCTACCTGCCCGGCGGCTACCCCGAACTGTACGGCGGGCGACTGGCCGCCAATGCCCGCTTCCTTGCCGGACTGCGGTCCGCCGCGGCCCGCGGGGCGGCGGTCTACGGCGAGTGCGGCGGCTACATGGTGCTTGGGCAAGGCCTCGAGGATGCCGGCGGCGCGCGCCACGCCATGGCCGGTCTGCTGCCGCTGGAAAGCTCCTTCCGGGCCCCGGTCCGCCATCTCGGCTATCGCCGGGCCCGGCTGCAGGCGGCCGGCCCCCTGGGGCCCGCCGGCACCGCCTTTCGCGGCCACGAGTTCCACTACGCCCGGGTGCTGGGGGAAGAGGGGCCGGCGGCGTCGGCCCTGTTCCAGGCGGCAACCGCCGATGACGCGCCGCTGGGTGACGTCGGGCAGCGGCAGGGCAGCGTCTTCGGCTCCTTCTTGCACCTCGTCGACCGCGATTCCCACTGACGCAGCTGCGAAAGCGTTCCCAATTCGAAGCGACCGCCGATTGCGGACGTCACAGAAATGTTTTTGGATCGTCGGGGCACGCCGGGTTGTAGTTTCCGGGGAGTTTCGCGGAATTTCAGGGAAAAACTCCTAGGCAGTCCTACACAAACCATTAAACTTCCGCGCGTTTGCGGTTTAATATGGCGATGCAATAAGCAACGCAGGCAAGGGTAACTGCGGTCGCCGCCCCGATGGCGCATGTTTTGCCGGGGGCCAGCAGGCGGGAAACCGCAGGGAGGGGAGTTAGTGGAGCAGTCCTTCGAAGACATCTGGACGATGGTGATGGCCCTGGTGACGAGCTACGGGCTGAGCGTCATCGGCGCCATCGTCATCCTGATCGCCGGCTTCGTCGTGGCCGGGTGGGTGCGCGGCAGCGTCAACCGGGGCCTCAGCAGGTTCAAGAAGGTCGACGATACGCTGCGGGCCTTCTTCTCCAGTCTCGCCTACTACGCGGTCATCATCTTCACCGTGGTCGCGGTGCTGGCGCAGTTCGGCGTCCAGACCACCAGCCTGATCGCGCTGCTCGGTGCCGCCGGCCTCGCCATCGGCCTCGCGCTGCAGGGCACCCTCAGCAACGTCGCTGCCGGCGTCATGCTGCTGCTGTTCCGGCCGTTCAGGGTCGGCGACTACATCGAGGGCGGTGGCCTCGCCGGCACCGTGAAGGGCATTTCGCTCTTCGTCACCGAGCTGGCGACGCCGGACAACGTGCAGATCATCGCGCCCAACTCGCAGCTCTGGGGCTCGGCCATCAAGAACTACTCGTTTCATCCGACGCGGCGGGTCGACATCGCGCTCGGCATCGCTTACGAAGACGAGATCGACAAGGCGCTCGCGGCCATCGTCGACGAGGCGAAGAAGGACTCCCGCGTCCTGGCCGATCCGGCGCCGATGGCCGCGGTCACCGACCTCGGCGACAGTTCGGTGAACTTCACGGTGCGCGTCTGGTGCAATGCCGCCGATTTCTGGGGCCTGAAGTTCGACCTGACCAAGAACCTGAAGAACCGGATGGACGCGGAGAACATCACCATACCCTACCCGCAGCGCCAGGTTCACATGTCGGGTGTGGCGGCGGAACAGGCAGTGCAAACTTGACAGGGGATTGCGGCTTGCCGCGACGGGCGGCGGCGGGCTGTCCGGGTAGGGAACATCGGTTGTCGGGGGACAACGGCGCGGCCGCCCGGGTGGCAAGCGCTCCGATCGGAGGTCTTAGGATATGAAGAAGCTACTCATTGGCCTGGGCGTTGTCGTCGTGCTGCTCCTTGCGGCGGTCATCGTGGTCCCCATGCTGGTGCCGCTGGACAGCTACAAGGGCGAGATCCAGGCCCGCGTCAAGGAAGCGACCGGGCGCGACCTGCGCATCGACGGCGACATCTCGCTGTCGCTGCTGCCGGTGATCGCCGTCTCGGTGGAAAACGTCGGATTCGCCAATGCTCCCGGCGCCACCACGCCGGAGATGGCGACCATCGACCGCCTCGATGTCGCCCTGCAGATCTGGCCGCTGCTGAGCGGCGAGGTCGCGGTCGACCGCTTCATTCTCGACAAGCCGGTGATCAACCTCGAGGTAGACGCCGAGGGCCGTCCGAACTGGCAGCTCGACACCGCGGCTGCGGAGGCGGCGCCTTCGGAGGCAGCGCCGAGTGACGGCGGCGCTTCGCCGGTCAGCGAGATCCGCCTCGGCGAGGTGCGCCTGGTCGACGGCACCTTGAACTACCTCGACCGCCAGAGCGGCCAGGCGGTGACTGTCAGCGAAGTGAACATGGCACTGTCCCTGCCATCGCTGTCCTCGCCCTTCGCCGCCGAGGGTTCGGCGGTGTGGAACGGCGAGAAGATTTCGCTGGAGGTGGACGCCGAGAACCCGCGGGCGCTGATGGCCGGCGAGACCACCAAGCTGGCCATGAAGGTGGACTCCGCGCCGGTGGCATTCGCGTTCGACGGCGCCGCGCGCAACGCCCAGGCGCTGGGCCTGCAGGGTGCGCTCTCCCTCGACGTGCCTTCGCTGCGCAATCTCGCCGCCTGGACCGGAAACCCGCTCGACTTCCCCGGCGACGGGCTCGGCCCCTTCAGCATCTCCGGTGCGCTTGAGATGACGGGCGCCAAGGTGGCCTTGACCGAGGCCAAGCTGCGCCTCGACGAGATCAACGGCGAAGGCCTGTTCTCGGTTGACGCCACCGGTGCCAAGCCGGCGATCAAGGCCGAACTGACGGTCGACCAGTTGAACGTCAACCCCTACCTGCCGCCGGAACAGGAAGCGGCCGGGGCCGGCGGCGGCGCGGGCGGCGATGCGGCCGGCGGCGGCGACTGGAGCGACGACCCGATCGACGTCTCCGGCCTTGCCGCGGTGAATGCGGACCTCGCCTTCAACGCCGGCGGCATCCAGTTCCAGGACGTGAAGATCGGCCAGAGCCGCCTTACGGTGGTCCTGAAGGACAGCCAGCTGACCGCCGATCTCCTGGAAATGCAGCTCTACGAAGGCTCGGGCAAGGGCAAGGTGGTGGTCGACGGCAGCTCCGGCAGGCCGGCCATCTCCGCCGACTTCGACCTCGCGAACTTCCAGGCCGGACCGTTTCTCAACGATCTGGCGCAGTTCGACCGCATCCTCGGCACCACGGAGAGCAGGTTCTCGGTGACCACCACGGGCGGCAGCCAGCGCGAGCTGGTCTCCAACCTGAACGGCAACGGCGCGGTGGTGTTCCGCGACGGCGCCGTCAAGGGCATCAACCTGGCCGCCATGGTGCGCAACATCTCGGTCGCCGCCATCGAGCAGTCCTTCGACGAAGCCCAGGCGACCGACTTCGCCGAGCTGTCGGGCAGCTTCACCATCGACAAGGGGATCGTCAAAAACGACGACCTCTCGCTGGTCGCGCCGCTCGTGCGCTTGACGGGGGCGGGGACCGTTCCCCTGCCGCCGCGCACCGTCGACTATGTGGTCAATCCGAAGCTGGTGGGGAGCCTGGAGGGCCAGGGCGGTGCCGGCGACCTCGCCGGTGTCGAGGTGCCGATCAAGGTCACCGGCCCGTGGCACGACATCTCCTACAAGCCCGACCTCGAGGGCATGCTGAGGGGCCAGGTGCCGGATCCTGCGGCGGCCATCGAAAAGCTGCAGGACGGCGAAGGCGCCAAGGAACTGCTGGAAGGGATCAAACCCGACGCCCTTCCGGGTACCGACGGCGGCTCTACCGGTCCGCTCGACCTCAAGAAGGGGCTGTTCGGGAATTGAGTTCTTCCGCCCGCGCCGGGCTGCGGGCCGCCGCGGGCGCGTTCGCGGCGACGGCGCTGTGGCTGCTCGCGGCCTGCGGCACCACCGATGCCGTCCCGCCCCAGGTGCGGCTGGTGGATCTGCGCCTGCTGGAGAGCAGTGCCTTCGAGCAGCGTTTCGAGGTCGATCTCAGGATCGGCAATCCCAACGACGTCGACCTGCCGCTCGATGGCCTCACCTTCGACCTCGAGGTCAACGGCGAAAGCTTCGCCAGCGGCTTCAGCGACCGGCGGGTCACCATCCCGCGGCTCAGCGAGGAACTCGTCTCGGTTTCCGCCTCGACGACCCTGCTGGCGATGGTGCGGCAGATGCTGCTGCTGGCCGAGCGTGGCGAGATCGCCTACCGCCTGCGCGGCCTGGCCTACCTCGACAGCCTGCAGCGCCGCAGCCTGCCCTACGAGTCGGAAGGCAGTTTCAGCCTGCGGCCCGCCGCCAATCCGGGGCGGTCGATCCATTACCTCTCGCCGCCGGGTTAGGCCCTTCCGGGGCGGGCCAGAGCGGGCTTCCGGCGGCGGCGCCCGCGGGCTATCATGGCGGCGGGCTGGGTAGGGCACCTCACGGCTGTCACCCTCTAGGGTGCGGCCGCGGGCGGCGGGAGCGATCCCGAAAGCAAGCAGGCGACGCGGCATCAATCCGCGCGCGGTACCGGTGTCCGGAGGAAGCCCGATGTCAGTGACCGACAGCAGTTATCACCATAGCCTGCCGCCGCTGCGACGGCTGGAGCTGGACCGGCCCTGGGCCTGGCTCGCCGCCGGCTGGCGGGACATCTGCCGGGCGCCGGGCGTCAGCCTGACCTACGGGGCGATCTTCACCGCCGTCAGCTTCCTCATCACCGCCGGCGTGTTGCTGGCCGGGGTGGAATACCTGCTGTTCCCGCTGGCCGCCGGCTTCATGCTGCTCGGCCCGATGCTGGCCGTCGGCCTCTACGAGACCAGCCGCCGGCTGGAAACCGGCGAGCCGGTCTCCCTCGTCTCGGCCCTCTTCGTCGCCACCCGCTCGCCGATGCGTCTCGCCTTCCTCGGCGTCGCCCTGATGGCGCTGCTGCTGATCTGGATGCGCGCGGCGACGCTGCTGCTGGCGCTGTTTCTCGGACCGGCGGAGTTCCCGCCGTTGGCGGAAGTCGTGCCGACGCTGCTGCTCACGCCCCAGGGGCTTGCCCTGCTGGTGGTCGGCACCGGCTGCGGCGCGATCCTGGCGGCAGCGGTCTTCGCCATCAGCGTGGTCTCGGTGCCGCTGCTGATGGAGCGCGATATCGATTTCGTGAGCGCGGTCTTCACCAGCCTGCAGGCGGTGATGCGCAATCCCAAGCCGATGCTGCTGTGGGCCTGGCTGATCGCCATCCTGACCGCCTTCGGGCTGGCGACCCTCTACATCGGCCTGATCGTGACCTTCCCGCTGGTCGGCCACGCCACCTGGCACGCCTACCGGGAAACGGTGGGGCGGTAGTTCTTTTCGCGATCCGCGTCGGGCTGCTTGCCGCCCTGCTTCGGCGGCAAGGGCTTGTCCTCGTCGTCGAGCAGGACGCGGTGGGCGGCGCCGTCGAGATCCTCGAACTGGCCGCTGCGCAGCGCCCAGAGAAAGGCGACGAGGCCGATGACGCCGAGCAGCAGCGCCGCCGGGATCAGGTAGACTAGCGCGCTCATGGCCTTGCCGCCGCTGCGGCCGGCGCGTCGCCGGCGGCGCTTCCCAGGTCGAGGCGCCCCGCGTTCAGCCGCATGGCGTTGCCGGTGACGATGATGGAGGAACCGGACATGGCCAAGGCGGCGATCAGCGGCGTCACGAAGCCGGCCACCGCGATGGGCACGGCGATCAGGTTGTAGAGCATCGCCAGGGCGAAGTTCTGCAGCACCAGGCGGCGCGCGCGCCGTGCCGTCGCCAGCGCCTCGACGACCGGCGCCAGGCGGTCGCCCTGGAAGATGATGTCGGCGGCGACCTGGCTGACGTCGGCGGCGTCGGCCGGCGAGAGCGAGGCGAAGGCGGCGGCGAGCGCCGGCGCGTCGTTGAGGCCGTCGCCGATCATCGCGGTCTTGCGCCCTTCGGCGGCCAGCGCCTCGAGGCGGGCGATCTTGTCGGCCGGGCGGCAGTCGCCGCGCCATGCGGCGATGCCCAGCTGCGCGGCCAGTTCGGCGACCACCGGGGCCCGGTCGCCCGACAGCAGCTCGATCCGGAAGCCGGCTTGCAGCAGGCGGGCGACCGCCTCGGCCGCATCGGGGCGCAGGGCGTCGCGGAAGACGAAGCGTCGCGGCGTGCGGCCGGAGCCGGTCAGCCAGAGCTCCATGGCGGCGCTGTCGTCGCCTTCGCCCGTCGCCTCATCGGCGACACCGCACCAGCCGCGCCTTCCGAGCCTCAGGGTCTCTCCGTCGACGACGGCTTCTAGGCCGTCGCCGGGGTGCTCGGTGACCGCCGTGCCGATCGCCGGCTGCCGGCCGGCGGCGCGACAGAGGGCGCGGGCCAGGGGATGACGGCTCTCGGCGGCGATCGCCGCCGCCAGGTCGAGATCCTCGGCAGGGATGCGGGCGAGGTTCTGCAGCTCCGGCCGTCCGGTCGTCAGGGTGCCGGTCTTGTCGAACACCAGGGTATCGACGGCGGCGAGGCGCTCCAGCGCGTCGGCCGACTTCACCAGCACGCCGCGCTTCATCAGGCGGCCGACGGCGGCGATCTGCACCGCCGGCACCGCCAGCCCGAGGGCGCAGGGACAGGTGATGATGAGCACAGCGATGGCGATCATCAACGAGTCCTGCCAGGGCAGGGTCGAGAACGCGAGCCAGCCGGCCAGGGTGCCGGCGGCCAGAAGATGCACGGCCGGGGCATAGTGGCGCGCCACGCGGTCGGCCAGCCGCACGTAGCGGTCGCGGCCCTGCTCGGCGCTCTCCATGAGGCGGACGATCTCGGCCAGCAGGCTGGCGTCGGCCGTCTTGGTCACCTCGATCCGCAGGGCACCGCCGCCGTTCAGCGTGCCGGCGTAGACTTCCGAACCCGGCAGGGCCGGGCGGGGCAGGCTCTCGCCGGTCAGCAGCGAGCTGTCGATCTCCGAGCGGCCGAGGCGGACGGTGCCGTCGACCGGGATGCGTTCGCCGGGGGCCACGGCGACGGTCATGCCGGGCTGCAGGCGGCCGATCGGCAGGCTGGAAAGGCCGCCGTCGGCGCCGACCACCGTCGCCGAGGTCGCGCGCAGGGCGGTGAGGTTCTCCGCCGCCGAGCGGGCGCGCCCGCGCAGTCGCAGGTCGAGGAAGCGGCCGATCAGCAGGAAGAACAGCAGCATCACCGAGGCGTCGAAGTAGACCAGCTCGCCGCCGCGCAGGGTCTCCGAGAGGCTCATGCCCGCGGCGAGGATGACCGCCAGCGAGATCGGCACGTCCATGTTGGTGCGCCCGCCGCGCAGCGCCGCCAGGGCGGAGCGGAAGAAGGGGCGGCCGGCGTAGGCCACCGCCGGCAGGGCGATGAGGGCGGACACCCAGTGCATCAGGCTGCGGGTGGCCGGGCCCATGTCCTCGGCGAGGCCGCTCCACACCGAGACCGAGAGCAGCATGACGTTGCCGGCAGCGAAGCCGGCGACCGCAAGCGCGCGCAGCAGCTCGCGCGTTTCAGCGGCCTCGGCGCTCTCCACCTGCTCCGGGTCCAGCGGCACCAGGCGGTAGCCCCGGGCGGCCACCGCCGCCAGCAGCGGCTCGGCCGTGGTGGCGCGCGGGTCCCACCGCAGCTTCAGGCGGCGGGTGCCGAGGTTGACGCGCGCGGCTTCCAGTCCGGCCAGCCCCTCGATGGCGCCCTCGATGGTGCGGATGCACGTCGGGCAATGCAGGTTCTGCACGATGAGGGTCAGTTCGGCGCTGCCGTCGGCGCGCTGCACCACGTGGTCGGCGACGTCGGCGGCGCGCAACGCGTCGTCGTTGCGGCCGGCGAGCGCGGCGACCTCGCCGCCCGGACAGCAGCCCAGCGCCGCCGCGCTCTCGGGTGCCTGTGCCTGGAGGCTTACTTGAACCATAGCCGGGTCTTCATCTCGAAGGGCGGGCCGTCGCCATCGGCGGCGTTGACCATGAGGTCCCAGTTGCCGCGCTCGGGCAGGCTTACCTCCGCCGTGTAGTTGCCAGGCGCCGCTTCGCGCCAGGCGAGGGGCTGGTCGAGGCCGGCTTGGGTCGGTCGCCGCAGGCTGCCGTCGAGGCTGAGGCCGGTCAGCGGCGCGCCTGTCCGGTCGGTCAGGGTCACGGTGATCCTGTCGGCATCGGCTGCCTGGGAGAAACTGATCTCGCCCTGCCAGCCCAATGCGCGCTGCGCGTCGCGCGCGGCCAGCACCTCGTTGTAGGCGAGGCCTTCCTGGTAGGGATTGGCGGTGGTCACGCCGGTGAAGGTGCCGATCGCCAGGTAGACGAACACCAGATTGACCGCGATGACGATGCCGAACATGCCGAGCATTGCCATGAGAACGTGCTTGCCGCGAATCTCGCGGACCTTTCCTGCCTGCTTCATTGCGGCCCCCGGAAAACGGAGTCGTAGACTACCTGGGCGCCGCTGTCCTGCTCGATGACCAGGAACCGCAGGTCCATCGAGCCGCTCTCCAGGGACTCGCGCGGCGCCGAGACGAAGACGCGGTAGCTCTCCAGGCTGTCGGGGCCCACCCGCAGCCCATCGGCCGAGGCATCGGCGCCGACGACGTCGAGGGCGGCGCCCTCGATACCCGCCAGGCGCAGTTCGAAGACCCGCGGTGCGTGCTGCTTGTTGATGATCTTCACGGTGTAGCCGTTGCGGATCGAGCCGTCCGAGAGGGTGACGAAAAGCGGGTTGCGGTCGCGCAGGACGCTGACGTCGAGGTCGCTGCGAGTGACCAGGGCGAACAGCATGATGAGGCCGACCAAGACGATGATGCCGGCATAGACCAGCGTGCGCGGGCGGATCAGGCGCAGGCGCGGCTTTTCGCCGGCGCGCACGCGCTCGACGTTGGCGAGGGTGTCGTAGGAGATCAGGTCGCGCGGCAGGCCGACCTTGTCCATCACCGAGTTGCAGGCGTCGATGCAGAGCGCGCAGGTGATGCACTCGAGCTGCTGGCCGTCGCGGATGTCGATCCCCATCGGGCAGACGGCGACGCACTGGTTGCAAGCGACGCAGTCGCCGAGATCGCCTGCGTCGGCGCCCTTCTTGCGCGCGCCGCGCGGCTCGCCGCGGTCCTCGTGGTAAGTGATGACCAGCGATTCCTCGTCGAGAAGGCCGCCCTGGATGCGTGGCCAGGGGCACATGTAGGTGCAGACCTGCTCGCGGGCGAAGCCGCCCAGAAGGTAGGTGGTGAAGGTCAGCGTGGCGATGGTGATGTAGGCGATTGCCGGCGCCTCGAAGCTGGCGAGCTGGACCGCCAGGGTCGGGGCGTCGCCGAAGTAGAACACCCAGGCTCCGCCGGTGCAGAGGGCGATCAGCAGCCAGCTGGCGTGGGTGGCCGCCTTGCGGGCGACCTTGTCGGCGCTGAGGGGCATCTTGTCGAGGCGGATGCGCGAGGCGCGGTCGCCCTGGATGATGCGCTCGACGGCGATGAAGAGGTCTGTCCACACCGTCTGCGGGCAGGTATAGCCGCACCAAACCCGCCCGGCCAGGGAGGTGATGAGGAACAGGCCGATGGCGGCGAGGATCAGCAGGCCGGTGAGGTAGTAGACTTCCTGCGGCCAGATCTCGATGAAGAAGAAATAGAAGCGCCGGCCGGGAAAGTCGATCAGCACCGCCTGGTCGGGGGCGTTGGGACCGCGATCCCAGCGTATCCAAGGGGTCACGTAGTAGATGGCAAGGGTCACCGCCATGATGACCCACTTCAGGCGGCGGAAGCTCCCCCGTGCCAGGCGCGGATAGATCTTGATCCGCTTCTGGTAGAGGGAGCGATGTTCCTTCTTGTTGACCGGTTCAGCGTCGGAGCGTTCTACGCCTTCTCTCTTGTCTGCCGGCTTCGCGGTGGCGTCCTGCACAACCGCCTGATCGACCATTTGGTCCCCTTCTGCGCTACTGGCCGCCGCCCAGCGAGTGGACGTAGACAGCCAACTGCTTGATGGTCGTCTCGTCGAGGCGTCCTGTCCAGGCCGGCATCATACCCGCCCGGCTCTGACTGATCGTGGTGACGATGTCGGCCTTGTCGCCGCCATAGAGCCAGATGGCGTTGGTGAGGTCCGGGGCGCCCAGGTCGTGGCTGCCGCTGCCGTCGTCCATGTGGCAGGCGGCGCACTGCTCCAGGTAGATCTCCTCGCCGCGGGCCGCGGCGGCGGCGTCGGTTCCACTGTTCGACAGCGAGAGCACGTACTCCGCAACGTCGTTGATCTCGCCGCGCTCCAGGATCCCGTCGGCGCCGAAGGCCGGCATCATGTTGAAGCGGCTGTCCGGGTGTTCCGAGCGGATGCCGTAGCGGATGGTGTCGGCGATCGCCTCCAGGGTGCCGCCCCAGATCCAGTCGTCGTCGTTGAGGTTGGGATAGCCGGCAAAGCCGGCGGCCCCCAGGCCATGGCACTGCGAGCAGTTCACGGCGAAGGCGGAGCCGCCGCCGGCCATGGCGAACTCGAGAAGTTCGCGGTCGCGGGTGATCTCGGTCAGCGAGGCCTGCTCGATGCGGTCGAGGTACTGGCCCTGCGCGGCCCGGGCGGCGCTCATCGAGTCGGCGAGATTGGCGCGCGAGGAGTAGCCGATCACGCCGGTGGTGTGGCTGCTGATCAGCGGCCAGGCGGGCATGACGATCCAATAGCCGAGCGCCCAGATGCAGGTGGCGTAGAAGGTCCACAGCCACCAGCGCGGCAGGGGCGTGTTCAGCTCTTTGATGCCGTCCCACTCGTGGCCCGTGGTTTCCGTGCCGGATACCTGGTCGACTTCCTTGTTCTCTGCCACGGTTCAGTCCTCCTCGAGCGGCCGGCGGGCCGCCTCATCAAACTTCTTCTTGTTCGACGGCCAGAAGGCGTAGGCCAGCGCGGCCGCGAACAGGATCACCAGGTAGATCAGGCCGTAGGTGGCCGCGAACTGCGAAACTTGTTCGTATTGCATGGTCCCGCGCCTCCTAACGGTAGTTGGCTTCGGGCTCGTAGGCCTCGAAGTCCACCAGGGTGCCGAGCATCTGCAGATAGGCGATCATGGCGTCGAGTTCGGTCAGCCGCGTCGGGTCGCCGTCGAAGTTCGAGACTACGGCGCCGGGATAGCGCTCGGCGACTTCGGTGGCGCCGTCGGAGTCCGGGTCCGCCTGGGCGAAGAGATCCTGCTCGGCCATCTCGATCATTTCGTCGGTGTAGGGGACGCCGACGGTGCGGTTGGTCCGCAGGTGCGCTGCGACGTCGCGTATCCGCAGCGGCGTCTCGGCCAGGAAGGGGTACCCCGGCATGATCGACTCCGGCACCACGCTGCGCGGATCGTTCATGTGCGCGACGTGCCAGGCATCGGAATAGCGGCCGCCGACGCGGGCGAGATCCGGCCCGGTGCGCTTGGAACCCCATTGGAAGGGGTGGTCGTACATGCTCTCCGCCGCCAGGGAGTAGTGGCCGTAGCGCTCCTGCTCGTCGCGCAGCGGCCGCACCATCTGGCTGTGGCAGTTGTAGCAACCTTCGCGGATGTAGATGTTGCGCCCGGCCAGCTCCAGCGGCGTGTAGGGGCGCATGCCCTTCACCTTCTCGATGGTGCTTTCCAGGTAGAACAGCGGGGCTATCTCCACCAGTCCGCCGACCGATACCACCAGCAGGGTAAGGACCAGGAGGAGGATCGAGTTCTTCTCGATGACGTCGTGCTTGAACCGCATGTTCCGATCCTCCCTTACTCGGCGGCGCCGACGGTGGCCGGGCGCCCCGCGGGAGCGCCGATGCGGCCCTCCTCACGGATGTCGCCGCGGATGGTCCGCCAGCAGTTGTAGACCATGATCAGGGCACCGATCAGGTAGAGCAGGCCGCCCAGGGCACGGATCACGTAGAAGGGGTGCATCGCCTCCACGGTCTCCACGAAGGAGTATTCGAGGAAGCCGAGGCTGTCGTAGGCCCGCCACATGAGACCCTGCAGGATGCCGGAGACCCACATCGCGGTGATGTAGAGCACGATGCCGATGGTGGCGATCCAGAAGTGCAGGCTGACGAGCGCCAGCGAGTAGAGCCGTTCGCGGTTCCACAGCTTGGGCACCAGGAAGTAGAGGGCGCCGAAGCTGACAAAGCCGACCCAGCCGAGCGCGCCGGAGTGCACGTGGCCGACGGTCCAGTCGGTGTAGTGGCTGAGCGAGTTCACCGACTTGATCGACATTACCGGCCCTTCGAAGGTGCTCATGCCGTAGAAGGCGACGGAGACCGCCAGCATGCGCAGGACCGGGTCGGTGCGCAGCTTGTCCCAGGCGCCCGACAGCGTCATCAGGCCGTTGATCATGCCGCCCCAGGAGGGCATCCACAGCATGATCGAGAAGGTCATGCCCAGGGTCTGCGCCCAGTCGGGCAGCGCCGTGTAGTGCAGGTGGTGCGGGCCGGCCCAGATGTAGAGGAAGATCAGCGACCAGAAGTGCACGATCGACAGGCGGTAGGAGTAGATCGGCCGGTTCGCCTGCTTGGGCACGAAGTAGTACATGATGCCGAGGAAGCCGGCGGTGAGGAAGAAGCCGACGGCGTTGTGGCCGTACCACCACTGGGTCAGGGCATCCTGCACGCCGGAGAACAGCACGTAGCTCTTGGAGCCGGTCAGCGACACCGGCACCGCCAGGTTGTTGACGATGTGCAGCATCGCGATGGTGACGATGAAGGCCAGGTAGAACCAGTTCGCCACGTAGATGTGCGGTTCGCGCCGCTTCATCAGGGTGCCGAGGAAGACCAGCAGGTAGACCACCCAGACGACGGTCAGCCAGAGGTCGACGTACCACTCGGGCTCGGCATACTCCTTGGATTGGGTGACGCCCAGCACATAGCCGCTGGCCGCCATCACGATGAACAGCTGGTAGCCCCAGAACACGAACCAGGGCGCCCAGTCGCCGGCGAGCCTTGCGCGGCAGGTCCGCTGCACCACGTAGAACGAGGTGGCGATCAGCACGTTGCCGCCGAAGGCGAAGATCACCGCCGAGGTGTGCACCGGCCGCAGGCGGCCGAAATTGGTCCAGGGCAGATGCAGGTTGAGCTCGGGAAAGGCGAGCTGCAGGGCGATGACGAGGCCGGCGAGGAAGCCGACCACGCCCCAGAACAGCGAGGCGATGGCGCCGGCCCGGATCACGCCGTCGTTGTAGCGCGAGCCGTCGCCGATCCCGACCTCGGCATCGGGCGCCGCGCCGTCGTAGTGGCGCTTGATCATCCAGAAGATGCCGAGCGTGCAGAAGGCGATGAAGAGATAGCCGTGGAAGGCGATGGCGCCGTCGTGCGCGTTGGCGACGAGGAACAGCCCCATGATGCCGGCCAACGCCAGCGCAAGGCCCGCCAGGAGGGTCATGGGCCCCGCGCCGGAAGCCTCGGTCGAATTGCTCATCAGATGCCCCAATCAGGTTCGAAACCGAATCCCATTATAACAAGAGCCTCGCGACCTGCGACCGGGCGCCGTCGGCCGGCGCCATCCCCTCGGTCACGGTCCTGCACGGGGCTCTTTCGTACGCCCTCTCTTGGCAGCCCCCCGGGGACCTGCCATTGATCCAGGTCAATAAGCGGAGCGCGTGGTTTTCGCTGCCCTGTGGGTGCGAGGCGCCGCGCCTGACCGGGCCGTTGCGGCGGCGCAATTCGCATGGGTTTTGCCTGCGCCGGCCCGGGGATGCTACACCCGGGCGGGCGCTGCGACAGAACGACGCGCGGCCTCGGAAAGCCGGCCGGATATGAACGCAAAGATAGAAAAAGCGAGATATTACTGTGCCCAAAGATAGAAGTCCGCGCCCCGCGCCGCGAGGCCCCCTCGCGGCGCCGCCGGTGGCGCCCCGCAAGCCGGTCCGGATCACGCTGCACGGGGTGACCCGCGAGGATCCCTATGCCTGGCTGCGCGCCGACAACTGGCGCGAGGTGATGCGCGACCCCGCCGTCCTCGACCCCGAGATCCGCGCCTATCTGGAGGCGGAGAACGCCTACACGGAAGTCGCCATGGCCGCGACCGAAGCCCTGCAGCGACGGCTGTTCTCGGAGATGAAGGCGCGCATCAAGGAAGACGACAGCACGGTGCCGAGCCCCGACGGGCCCTACGCCTACTACCAGCGGTTCGAGACCGGCGGTCAGCACCCGGTATTCTGCCGACGTCCGACTGCGGCCGAGGCCGGCGACCGCGACGGAGAGGAAGTGCTGCTCGACGGCAACTGCGAGGCCGAGGGCGAGAGCTTCTTCCGGGTCGGCGCCTGCGAGCACAGTCCCGACCACCGCCTGCTGGCCTACTCGGTCGACCGCAACGGCTCCGAGCGTTACCGCATCGACGTGAAGGACCTGGAAACCGGCGCCCTGCTGCCCGACACCATCGAGGAGGCGCAGGGCAGCCTGGTCTGGGCCAACGACGGCCGCACCCTGTTCTACGTCACCCTCGATGCCGAACACCGCCCCTCCAGGGTCTTCCGCCACCGCCTCGGCGAGGATCCCTCCGGCGACGTCCTGGTCTACGAGGAAGCCGATCCCGGCTTCTTCGTCAGCCTCGGCAAGACCGAGAGCGACCGCTTCGTCGTCATCTCGGCGCACGACCACACCACCTCGGAGGTGCGGGTGATCGACGCGGCGGTGCCGGAGTCGGCGCCGCGCCTGATCGCGCCGCGTCGGCGCGACGTCGAGTACGAGGTCAGCGACCACGGCGAGCGATTCCTCATCCTGACCAACGCCGAGGGCGCCATCGACTTCAAGATCGCCGAGGCGCCGCTGGCGACGCCGGGGCCGGAGCACTGGAGCGACGTCGTCCCGCACCGGCCGGGCTGCCTGATTCTCGGGCTGCAGCTGTTCAAGGACTACCTGGTGCGCCTGGAGCGCGAGGACGGCCTGCCGCGGCTGGTGGTGACCGACTGGAATGCCGGCGAGGAGCACTCGATCGCCTTCGACGAGGCGGCCTATTCCCTGGGGCTGGTGCCGGGCTACCTCTACGACACCGCCAGCCTGCGCTTTGCCTATTCGTCGCTGACCACGCCGCAGCAGGTCTACGACTACGACATGGCGACCCGCGAGCGGCTCCTGCGCAAGCAGCAGGAGGTACCGAGCGGCCACGATCCCGACGACTACGAGTCGCGGCGCATCCTGGCGCGCGGCCACGACGGCGAGGAGGTGCCGGTGTCGCTGGTCTATCGGAAATCGACGCCGCTCGACGGCTCGGCGCCGCTGCTGCTCTACGGCTACGGCTCCTACGGCATGGCGATCCCGGCGGCCTTCTCGACCAACCGCTTCAGCCTCATCGACCGCGGCTTCATCTATGCCATCGCCCATATCCGCGGCGGCACCGACAAGGGCTACGGCTGGTACCTGCACGGCAAGCGGGAAAAGAAGGTCAATACCTTCAAGGACTTCATCGCCGCCGCGGAAGGGCTGATCGACCTCGGCCTCACCCGCGCCGGGCAGATCGTCGGCCACGGCGGCTCGGCTGGCGGCCTGCTGATGGGGGCGGTCGCCAACATGCGCCCGGACCTCTTCCGCGGCATCGTCGCCGAGGTGCCCTTCGTCGACGTGCTGACCACCATGTGCGACAAGGACCTGCCGCTGACGCCGCCGGAGTGGCCGGAGTGGGGCAATCCGCTGGAGAGCGTCGAGGCCTACCGCACCATCGCCGCCTACTCGCCGGTCGACAACGTCGAGGCCAAGGACTATCCGGCGATCCTGGCGACGGCGGGCCTCACCGACCCGCGCGTCACCTACTGGGAGCCGGCCAAGTGGGTGGCCCGGCTGCGGGCAACGAAAACCGACGACAATCTGCTGCTGCTGAGGACGGTGATGACCGCCGGCCACGGCGGCGCCTCGGGGCGCTTCGACAAGCTGCACGAGGTGGCGCTGGCCTACGCCTTCGCGCTGCTGGTCTGCGGCAAGGCCGAAGCGTAGGGCGACGAGCCTTCAGGCGGTGCCCCGGCGGTCGCCTCTCAGGTGTCTTTCGGCTGGTTCTCCGCCTCTGCGGCCGGCACCGGGATGAGGGGCACATTGTCGAGGCTCGGCGCCGGCGCGACCGGTGTCGGGGCCGGGCCGCTCGCGGGCGCCTCCGGCGTTTCCGGAGCCTTGCCGGCGTTTTCCTGTTGCGGAATTCCTGCCGGGCCTCTGCGCAGGCTGGCACTCACCGTCTCGGCGAGCAGCAGCAGTTTCTCCTGCGCCATGGCACCCGACAGGCTGTAGGCCATGTGGGTGTCCTGCCAGAGGAAGCGCGCGGTGTCGCCGTCGCGCGCGAAGCTGAAGCCGGTCTGCCCGACGGTGCCGCTCTCGCGCATGGTGAGGGTCACGCGCGCCCCGGCGTCGTCGCGGTAGAGCAGCTGGGCGGCGGGCTGGCCGTTCGAGGTGGTCACCAGCCGCTCGCCCGCCAGGCGGAAGCCGAGCGATTCCAGGTCGGGCACCTGCGCCGCAACGCCACCGGGCTGCGCGGACAACCAGGCCGCCACCGGCTGTCCGCTCTCGGTGGCCGCAACCGTGACTCCCGCCGTCTGCCCCGCTTCCTGCAGCGGCGCCTGCGTCGCCTGGTGGGTGAAGGCCACCAGCGGGTCGTTGCGGCCGTCGACGTGACTCAGCGCGACCCAGCCGGCGGCGCCGGCGGTCAGCAGCAGGGTAAGAGAGGCGGCGAGGCGCGGGAGGTGTCGCATCGCCGCCCCCGCGCTGCCGCCGCGGCGCAGTCGGGCGTCGAGCCGCCCGGCCATGGCGGCCAGTTCGGCCGGGACGTCGTCTTCGCTGTATCCGCCGTCGGGCCGCGAATCGAACAGCGCGTGCAGGCCGATGTTCTGGTTGCGGTAGGCCGCCAGCCTTGCCGCCTCGCCGGGATGGATCGCCAGGTAGGCCTCGATGGCGGCCCGGCGCCGGCTGTCGAGCTGGCCGTCGACATAGGCCTGCAACTCGGCTTCCTGCACCGAGTTGTCGTTGTCGTGGCGGTCATGCAGGACGCGGACTGCCGTCATTGCACCTTCCGAAGATTGGCCATCGGCGCGCCGTTCATCATGCGGCGCAACGCCTCGCGGCCGCGCGACAGGCGCGACATCACGGTGCCGATGGGGACGTCCAGGGTCGCGGCGGCTTCCTTGTAGGCCATGCCTTCGTAGCCGACGAGAAGCACCGCCTGGCGCTGCTCCTCGGGCAGCCGCTCCAGGGCGTCCGCCAGGTCGTAGAGTTCCATCTGCCCGTGCTGCGGCGCCGGGCGCGCCAGCAGGTTCTCCAGCGCCTCCTGCGGCACGCTGTAGTTCCAGCGCCGCCGCTCGGTCAGGCGGTCGACATGGGCGTTGTGCAGGATGGTGAAGAGATAGGCCCGCAGGTTGCGGATCTCGCCGGCCTTCTGGCACCCGGCTTTCTGGCGCCGGGCGAGGGCGCGGCTCAGGCATTCCTGCACCAGATCGTCCGCCTCGGCGGCATTGCCGGTCAGGGCCCGGGCATAGCGCCGCAGGCCGGGGAGATGTTCCAGAACCGTCGAATCCGTCTTCGCCACGCGCTTGGCCTCCAGCCGTTGTTCCCTTGGCGCGGCCGGCCTCGCGCCGACGCGCATGGGTTGAACGTAGGCACGGGGCCCCGGGGTGTCGTGGAACCTTACGGGGGCTGATTTGTGGCGAATTGTGGTGATCGTCGCCGTATTCATGCCATGACCTGTGGATACCGGCGGTAGTGCCACGGTGGCGGCGCGCGGGCCCCCTTGGGTCGGCTTCGGGGGTTCCTCGAAGCCGACCCGGCGAGGTGCTCGGCGGAGCCGGAACGCCTACTGGCTGCTGCCGGGCAGGGCGTCGCCGGTGCCGTCTTCGGGCTGCTCCGTCTCCGGCTGCATGGACGGCTCGGCGCCACTCTCCGGCGTCATCGGCGCCGGCGCGCTGCTTTCGCCGCTGGGCACCGCGCCCTGCTGCTGCATCGGCACCGACGAGCTGTCGGAGGCCTGCTGCTCGTCGCAGGCGGCCAGGCCGAGGGCGAGGGCCGAGGCGGCGAGGGTGGTGAAAATGACTGATCTCGACATGATTTAAACCTCCAAGGGGAACGAAGTCGTTCAAACGAAGAACACTGGTCAGGTCGGGCGCCCGGGACGGCGGCCGGCGCCAGGGGAGAGAGCTGCGCCGGCCGCCTCTACGGGCCGTGAGGGAAGGGCACGCCCGTATTTGCTTCGACCCGGAACACTTGGCGGCGATCCGCGGGGCGGAACCGCCGCCGGTATCCGCTCTCGGCGCGCGCTGGGCGACGGGGGTCGCTTCGCGAACGCCTCGACCTATCGACCGGGCCGCCGCCGCTTTATTCCCGGGCCCGCGAAGGGCGCCGCTGCGGCGGGCGCCGGCTTAACGCTCCGGTAAGCTTCGTCGAGGCATCTAGAACCCGTGGGTGGTATCTAGAACACTGGCCCCGGCTGGAAATCTGGGGTTTCCTTGCGCGGCGCGCTTTTCCAGCGGGCGCCGCCGGGCGCCGCCTGGCGCCAGGAAAGCCGGAGCAGGCGATGCGTTGGTTCGACGGCCTTGCAGCACTGGTGATTGCCGGACTGGCGGCCTATCTGGCGGTTCAGCCGCCGCTGCGCGACCTCGAAGGACCCGCCTACGATCTCCTGCTGCGGGCCCGGCACGAGGTTTACGGCCAGAATATTTCCCGCCGGCCGCCGCTGCCGTCGCCGGTGGTGGTGGTGGCCCTCGACCAGGACACGGCGCTGCGCCCGCCTTTCGACCGCCTGCCGCAGGAACTCTGGACCCCCCAGATCGCCGAGGTGATGCGCCGCACTCTGGAGGGCGGCGCCACGATCATCGCCCAGCAGCAGGCCTTCGTCGCCACCGCGGACGGGGCGCTGGACGGATATGACGACGACTACCTCGCCGTGCTCGGCGAGGCCGGCCGGCAGGGGCGGATCGTGCTCGGACGCCGTGCGCCGGCACCGGACCGCCTCGGCCCGGCGCCCGCGCATGCCGAAGCGGTCGGCGGCGACCGCAACGTGCGGCACATCGCCCTCCACCCCGATCCCGACGGCGTGCTGCGCCACGCCGCGCTCTACGAGAGCAGCCGCGATTCAGCCGGAGTGGTCAGCATCAATCCGTCGCTGGCCCTCGAACTGGCCGCGCGCGTCATCGGCGTGCGGCCGCACTTGCTGAACGGCAGCGATCTCAGGCTCGGCCGCTATGCCGTTCCCGGGTCGCAGGACAACGCCATGCTGTTGAACTTCCGCGGTGGCGACGGCGGCATTCCGGTGTTCTCCCTGGGCGACCTTTACGCCTGCGCGCAGGCGGGCGACGAAGCCTTCTTCCGCAAGCATTTCGACAACAGGGTCGTGATCTTCGGCCGCACCGAGGGCCCGCGCTGGCGGCGCGTGACGGCGGCGCGCTTCCTCGGCGTGAAGGCCGCCGATCGCTACGGCGCCCGCTGCCGATTGCCGGCGATCGAAAGTCTGGCGGGCCGCGAGCCCGACGGCACCATGCCGGAGGTGCTCGTCAGCGCCACGGCGGTGCGCAACCTCTTGCAGCAGGAAGCGGTGAAGCGATCGCCGCCGCTGGCCGTCCTGGGCGTCTGTGTCCTGCTGGCGCTGGCGACCGCCTGGGCGGTGCTGCGCATCAGACCCAGCTTCGTCGGGCCCGCGGTGCTGGCGATCCTCGCCGGCTGGGGTTACCTCGCCGTGGTGATTCTGGCGCGCCAGACCTGGCTGATGCCGCTGGCGCAGCCGGCGCTGGCCGTCGCCATCGCCTTCGCCGCTGCCTGGATCTACCGCAACCTGCGCCGCCTCTAGATTCCGAGGGACGACTTGAGGCAGGTCAATGCCGGCAAGCCTGCCGGCGACGATTCTACCGTCATCGTGCATTCCGAAAGGATCGGCGGGCTATGGCAGGAAAACGGATCGCGTCTGTGGGGGCGTTCGCTTTTGGGCTGGCATTCGCGCTGGCGCCGCTACCCGTAACGGCGCAGGAATGGCAGGCGGAACTGACCGAGCAGGTGCTGCGGGACTACGACTGCGAAGTCGCTTTCCTGAGCCAGGTCGCCGAACGCACGGTCGGCGGCAACCTCGTCGTGCTCGCCACGGTACACTGCGTCGACAAGCGCAGCTTCAACGCCTATCGCGACAACTCCTTCGAACCTTTTGAAATCCATCCCTGCGAGAACCCCGACACGCGGGTCTGCTGAACGCCGGTTGCAGCAGGCTGTCAGCCGGCGACTCCCGGCAGGTCGCGCCCGGCCAGCTTCGGGCGCAGCGCCGGCATCAGCAGGCGGAACGGCAGCAGCATCAGGGCCGCCATCGCCATCTTGACGCCGAAGTCGCCGAGCGCCCAGGTGATCCAGGGCAGGCCGGTGGCGGCGAAGGCGATGGAGAAGAACAGCACCGTGTCGACGACGGAGCCGAGGGTCGAGGAGACCAGCGGCGCGCGCCACCAGGCGCCCTCGCGCAGGCGATTGAAGACGGCGACGTCGAGCAGCTGGGCGGCCAGGAAGGCGGTGCCGGAGGCGATGGCGATCCGCGGTGTCGCCAGCCAGACCGACAGCACCACCGCCAGCGCGAAGCCGACGCAGATCACCACGCGAGCCGCCTTGGGGCCGAGGCTGCGGTTGGTCAGATCGGTGACCAGGAAGGCGACCGGATAGGTGAGGGCGCCCCAGGTCAGCCAGTCGTTGATGGGGAACTGCACGGCATAGTTCGACAGCGCGACGATTCCGACCATCGCGGCGATACCGGCGGCGATGCCCCGGGGGGAGGTGACGAAGCGCGCTTCGCTCATGGTGGCGGTCTTCCAGAGTTGCGGTGCGGCGGTTTCCTAGCAGACCGGGCCGGCCGGCGCCAGCGGCCTGCTACGCGATCAGCGGCAGCGGCAGCTGCCGGCCGAGGCTGCCCGGGGCCGGCGGCAGGCCCAGCCAGTCCTGCGAGACGGCGGCATAGAGGCGGCGGAAATCCAGCAGCGGGCGCAGATCGCCGTCCTCCAGGTCGTCGAGCGGGGGCTGGCTGCCGAGAAGGCCGCCGCGCAGGCGCCCGCCCAGCAGGATCTGCGGCGCGGCGCTGCCGTGGTCGGTGCCGCCGCTGGCGTTCTCGGCGACGCGCCGGCCGAACTCGGCGTAGGTCATCACCAGGCAGCGCCGCCAGCAGCCGGCCTCGATCATGGCGTCGCGGAAGGCGGCAAGGCCCTCGCCCAGCTCCGCCAGCAGGGCGGCGTGGCGCCCGGCCTGCCCGGCGTGGGTGTCGTAGCCGCCATGCTGCAGCTTGAACAGCGAGGCGCCGGTGCCGGCGGCGATCAGCCGGGCGGCCTGGCGCAACTGGCCGCCCAGGTCGGTGTTCGGGAACGGCGTGGCGAGCGCCGGCGTGGCCGCGAGGCGGCGGTCGATCTCGGCGGCGGCACCGCGCAGCTGTCGGCGGGTGGCCAGGATGTGGGCCAGGGACGGGTTGCCGGCCGCCGCCCCGCCGTCCGCCGCGCCGTCGTCCGGCCGGGCGGCGGCCTCGTGCAGCTGCCGTGGGTCGCGCAGCGTCACCGTGGGGAGCGCCCCTCCCGCCAGCGGCCCGGGCGGCCCGCCGAGGACGATGCCCTGCGCCGCGAAGCCGGGCGGCGGCGCCGTGGCGGCGATGCCGGTCTCCGCCAGGACGCGGTGCAGCCAGCCGTGCTGCAGTACCTCATCTGCCGCCGAGGCGCTGTTCCAGATCTCGATGGAGCGGAAGTGGGAGCGGTTCGGCCGCCGGTAGCCGACGCCGAGGGCCAGCGCCATGTCGCCCGCCTGCCAGGCCGGCATCAGCGGTGCCAGCGCCGGGTGCAGCCCGAGGCGCTCGTCCAGTTGCAGCACCCGGTCGCGCGGCACGGACAGCGTCGGCCGCGCGCGGGCATAGGCGGGGTCGGCATAGGGCACCACGGTGTTGAGGCCGTCGTTGCCGCCGTTCAGCTCGACCAGCACCAGCACGCGCGGCGGCTCGGCCGCCGGCGCGAGGCGGCCGGGAAGGCCGGCGGCCAGCGGCAGGGCGGCGGCGGTCTGGAGGAGGCGGCGGCGGGTCAGCAGGGGCATGGGCGCAGGGACATGGTGGCGGCCTACTTCAGGTGATAGGCGGGGTCGGCCAGCAGGCTGCGCAGCAGCGCGCCGCTGGCCCGGCGGTCGAGCACCTCGACGTCCACCGGGTCGATGGGCAGGACCAGCCGCGTCACCGCCGCGGCCTCCTGCCATCGCGCCGGCAGCGCCGCGACCCAGCGGTCGAAGGCGGCGGCGCGCGGCGCGGCGGGGTCGCCGGTGCCCGCCATGGCGACGCCGGACCGGTCGTCGCCGGTGATCCGCGCGACCAGCGCCTGGCGGTCGAGCAGGCTGGCCCCGGTGATCCAGGCAGTGCCGCCCGGCCAGCCTTTCACGTCGGGCGGCGCGAAGAGGTCCTGGCCGAGACGGCCGGTGAGCCAGGCGAGGTCGCGGCTATCGCCGACCGGCAGGTCGAACAGCCGCAGCGTGCCGATGACGAAGTCCACCGGCGATTTGACGAGCCGTCCGCGGTTCTGCGCCGCCCAGAACGCCTCGCCGGTGAAGAGGGCGGCCAGCAGGGGGCGGATCTCGTAGCCGCCGTCGCGGAACAGCGCCGCCAGGCGCTCCACCTCGGCCGGATCCGGGCGCTCCGAGACGAAGTGGCGCCACAGCTTTTCGACGACCGTGCGGGCGGTCTCCGGCCGGGCCAGCAGCAGGTCGATCACCTCGTCGCCGCCGAAGCTGCCGCGCCGGCCGAAGATCTCCTTCTCGCCGTCGTCGTGCCAGTCCGCGCGGAAGCGGAAGCTGCCGCTGTCGGGATCGACGCCCCAGCCGGTGAAGGCGCGGGCGGCGGCCTTGAGGTCGGCTTCCGTGTAGCGGCCCTCGCCGAGGGTGAAGAGCTCCATCGCTTCGCGGGCGAAGTTCTCGTTGGGTGCTTCCTTGCGGCTCTGCGCGTTGTCGAGATAGATCAGCATCGCCGGATCGCGCGCGATCTCGCGCAGCAGGGTGGCGAAGTTGCCCAGCGCGTGGCGCCGCAGCAGCAGGTTCTGCCGGTACAGCAGGACCGGCGCCGTCACCTTGTCGAAGCCCGACGTGAAATGGCCGTGCCAGAACAGCGTCATCGTCTCGACCAGCGGCGTCGGCGTGCGGCGCATCTCTTCCAGCCACCAGGCTTTCAGTTCGCGGGCCTGCGCGCGCCGCGTGTCGCGCAGGGCCAGCCGCTCGGCATCGGTGAGGCCCGCCGGCTGCAGCGGCTGGACCTCGGCGGTCCAGGCCGGCGGCGGCGTGTTCGCGGTCCTGCCCGCGGCGTTGTCCAGGATCGAGCGGACGGCCTGCGCGCGGTTCAGGCCGGCGAGCGCGTCGATCTCCGCCGGCGTGGCGGTAAAGCCGCTGCGCGCCAGCAGGTGGCGCGCGTCCTCGGGCGCCAGCGCGCCGGCCTGGCCGGACAGCAGCAGGACGGCGACGGCGACGAGGAGGCCGCGGGAAAGCGACAGCAGCGGCGGTAGGATCACGGGCATCTCTGTCCTGTCGAAACTGGTCCCAAGACAATCTACGTCGTTTGCGAGGCTTTCAACTTCAGAGCCCGATGGGCTAGTCTCCTGCCGCCGCGACCGGCTGCCGGCCGCGGGCCCATCTTCGGGGGAGTGGACTTGTTTCTGCAGCTTTTTACGGCCTGCCGCCGCCTGGCGCTGCTCGTGGTGCTGGCGGCCGTTGCCGGCATTTCTGCGCCGCCGGCGATGCGGCCGGCCCTGGCGCAGGCCTCCGATGCCGCGCCGGCGCCGTTCAAGTCCTTGCCGGAAGGCACCTTCATGGTGTGGGAGGACATGGACAGCGGCAAGCGGGTCGAAGGCATCGTCGGCCGCACCCGCGGCATGATCGTGTCGTGGATCTGGGAAGGGCGCAGCTTCTCCAGTTTCGCGCACATCTGCATGGACTGCGTGGCCGCCGGCATGCCGCCGGACGGCGGTGAGCTGGCCCAGCTGTTTCCGCTGCAGGTCGGCAAGTCCGTCGGCTTCACCCGCCGCTGGGCCGGCGAGGCCTGGCGCGACCGCATCGAGGTGGTGTCGAGCGAGCAGGTGACCGTGCCGGCGGGCACCTTCGAGACCTTCGTGCTGCTGCGGGTGTCCGAACACCTCGGCAGCGACTGGCAGGCCGAACAGCGCACTTGGTACGCGCCGGAACTGGGGTGGGTGGTGAAGTTCGAGGGCTACAACAACAAGGGTGCCGGCGAACGCTGGCAGGCGGTGAGCTTCGACTGAGCCGCGCGCCGGCGGTTAACCGCTTGGGATGAAACGACGCCTCGGTCCAACCCACAGAAAACCGCAGTTTTCCACAGATTTCAGCCTGGACAAGCCTGGGCTCTACGCTATATTGTGTGCAGGATCGCTTACAAGGCGATATATAGTATGTGCCGCAACATATAGCCAAAAGCACAGAGGCAATCCCATGACTTGGACAGAAGAACGAGTTGCGGAACTCATGCGGCTCTGGGAAGCAGGACGGAGCGCGTCGGAGATCGGCCGTCTGCTGGGGGTATCCAAGAATTCGGTCGTCGGCAAAGCGCACCGCATGAAGCTGAAGGCCCGGCCGTCGCCCATCAAGCGCGGCGCGGCGCCGGTGATCCGCCGTAGCGCGGCGGCAGCGGCGATGGCGAAGCCGGCGATGCAGGCGCCGCCCGCGCCAAAGCAGATCCAGCCCCGGCCGGCCGCCCCGGCGCCCGCTCAGCGGGCGATGGGAACCGTGGCCCGGGCCAACGGCAAGGGGCCGAACTGCCTCTGGCCGATTGGCGATCCCGGCGACCAGGATTTCCATTTCTGCGGCGCCCCGGCGGTGGCCGGCAAGCCCTACTGCGACGAGCACTGCGCCCGCGCCTACATCGTCCGCAACCGCTCGGACTCCGAAGCGGCCTGACGATCCGGCGAGAATCGTTGTGACGGCTGCCGCTACGCGCCGGCGGACCTGACCAGCGCCGCGCCGCCGCGGCGGGGATCGCCCGCCGCCGAGAGCGAACCGTCGGCCGCCAGCGCGACGCCATGCACGCCGCCGAAGAACAGGTTGTGCATCGGCCAGGCGACGGTGCGATAGCCCTGCCGTGCCAGCAGGGCTTGCCCCTCGGGCGGCCAGCCGCCCGCGTCTTTCTGGACTCCTGCGTCTTCGGCGCCTTCCAGGTTTGCGACATCGCCCTCGACGTGCAGCCGCGCGGCCTCGGTCGCCGCGGCCATCTCCATGCCGTGGTCGATGAGGTTCACCAGCACCTGCAGCACCGCCGTGCGGATGCGGTTGGAGCCGCCGGAGCCGATGGCGAAGCGCGCACCGTCGCGACCGACCGCCAGCGTCGGCGCCATCATCGACGACAGCCGGCGGTCCTCCGGCCAGCAGTGAAAGGCGCCGTGGCAGAGGTCTTCCTCGCCCAGCATGTTGTTCAGCATGATGCCGCTGTCCGCCAGGTGGACCCCGCAGCCCTCGCCGTTGGACAGGCTCATGGCCGCCAGGTTGCCGGCGCCGTCGACCACGCTGATGTGGGTGGTGCCGCGGCCGAAGGCGGGCTGGCCGCGCACCTCGGCGTTGTAGCGGGCGACCAGCTCCGGCGCGAAGAGCCGCTCGGCCGCGGCCTCGGCGCCTTCCGCCAGGCGCGCTTCGAGCCGCGCCTTGTTGGTGAGTTCCATGACGCGCGCCAGCAGCAGCAGGCTTTCCGCCGTGCCGGCCCCCAGCCGCGCCGGCGCTTCCTCGGCGAGCAGGGCGAGGGCGAAGGCGATGAGCAGGCCGCCGCAGGACGGCGGCGGGTTGGTCATCACCCGATGGCCGCGGTAGTCGCAGACGAAGGGCTGGCGGCGGACCACCTCGTAGGCGGCGAGGTCCTGCTCGCCGATCAGGCCGCCGGACTCGCGGCAGAGCGTGGCGAGGCGGGCGCCGAGGTCGCCCTCGTAGAACAGCCGGTCGCCCTCGCTCGCCAGCGCCTCCAGGCTGTCCGCCAGCTGCGGCTGGCCCAGCCGTGCGCCGGGGCCGACAAGCCCGCCGCTCTTATCGAGGAAGAGCTGCCGCGGCGCCTCGCTGGCGGTGAGGATGGGCGCCACCACCTGGAACAGGTAGCCGTCGATGGGGCGCAGCTCGACGCCCTCGCGGGCGAGGCGCACGGCGGGCTCGACGATGCGCGCCATCGGCAGCCGGGCGAGATCCCCGTGGATCGCGAACAGTCCCTTCACCGCCCCGGGCACGGCGACGGCCCCGAGGCCGATGTGGAACTCCTGGGTCGCGGTGCCGAAGTCGGCGAGGATCGGATAGAAGTCGAGGTGCTCCGGCGCCAGGCGCCGCTTCGGCGTCTGCACGAAGAAATCGTAGAGCAGCGGGTCGCGGCCGGCCGGCTGGGCGAGCAGGAAGCCGCCGCCGCCGAGCGAGGCCAGCACCGGCTCGGCCACCGTCGCCGCGCAGAACGCGGCCAGCACCGCATCGAAGGCGTTGCCGCCCTCGGCCAGCATCTCCTCGGCCGCCGCCGCCGTCGCCGGGTGGCCGCAGGCCACGGCGCCGCGCCGCTGCGTCTTGCCCACTGCGACCATGCCTCGAAGCTTCTCCGGCGAGGGTGTCCGCCGCAACGGCCAAGGCGGCGTCGCGCCGGCGGACCAAGGGGGAGAAGGTGGACATGTTTTTCCGATCATGCAACTTCTCCAGCCGCTTCGACGCTGTTGTTAACCAAGAAGCTAAGAAAAACCTTAAGGCCTGGGGCTCACCATGAGGTCCCCGGCGCGCCCCGGCGCGCCGCCTTGCACGGGAAACCGGAAAGGGCCAGACATGTCCGGCTACCAGGAACAGGCAACCGCCACGGGCGGGCTGCTGCGCCACAGCCTCAGGCTGGCGGCGGCGGTGGTCGTCACCGGCCTGGTGCTGGTGTTTGCGATCGACCGCGAGTCGCCGCTGCCGGGCGTTTCCGCTTCCGTGCCGGACCGCGGGACGGCTGCGCCGCCGCCGGCGGCCCGCTCCGAACTGGTGCTGCAAGCCGGTCCGCACGGCCACTTCATGGTCGAAGCCTTCGTCGACGGCCGGCCGCTGACGTTCCTCGTCGATACCGGGGCCAGCTCGATCTACCTGACGCCGGAGGATGCCGCGACGCTCGGCTGGACGCCGCCGCGCCTGACCTACTCCGAGCGCTACAGCACCGCCGCCGGCGAGGTGCGCGCGGCACCGGTGACGCTGCGCTCCCTGCGCATCGGCCAGCTGGAACTCTACGACCTGCCGGCCTCGGTCGGCGAACAGGCGGGCAGCGTGTCGCTGCTGGGCATGTCGTTCCTCAAGCGCCTGGACGGCTACCAGGTGCGCGGCGACCGGCTCACCCTCATCTGGTAGCACCGCTCATTTGCCGAGGGTGCGCTCGAGGTCCGGGAAGGGCCAGGGCGCCGCCTTCTCGAGGGCGCGCGCCGCGCGCAGCACCAGCGCGTCGGCGAAGCGCGGCCCGACGATCTGCAGCCCGGCGGGCAGGCCTTTTGCGGTCAGTCCGCAGGGCAGGCTGGCGGCCGGCTGCTGGGTCAGGTTGAAGGGATAGCTGAAGGGCGTCCACGCGGGCCAGCGCGCCATGCCGCTGCCGCGCGGCACTTCCTCGCCGGCTTCGAAAGCGGGGATCGGCAGGCTCGGCGTGACCAGCAGGTCGTAGGTCTGGTGGAAGCGGTTGGCCGCGGCGATCATCTCCTCGCGGCGGGCGACGGCGCCCAGGTAGTCGAGCAGCCCGTAGCCTCGCCCCTCGGCGGCAACCTCCTGCAGGCCCGGGTCCATCTGCGACTGAGCCGACGCGTCGAAGCGCTGCAGCAGGTTGGCGGCGGCGGCATACCAGTGAAGGCGGAAGATTTCCTCGGCGCCGCGGGTGTCGGGGTCCGCCTCGACGATTTCGGCGCCGAGGTCGGACAGCCGCGCCACCGCCTTGGCCACCAGGGTGGCGATCTCCGGGTCCACCGCATGGCCGCCGAGAGTCGGGCTGTAGGCGATCTTCAGGTCGGCCACGCCTTCCTCCAGACCGTGGGTATAGTCGGTGCCGTCGTAGGGCAGGCTGTAGGCGTCGCGGTGGTCGGGCTCGGCCATGACGGTGAGCAGGATGGCGGCATCGGTGACGCTGCGGGTCATCGGCCCGACGTTGGCCAGGGTGCCGAAGGGACTGAGCGGATAGGCCGGCACCCGCCCGAAGGTCGCCTTCAACGCGAAGACACCGGTGAAGCCGGCGGGAATGCGCACCGACCCGCCGGCGTCGGTGCCCAGGGCCAGGGCACCCATGCCGGCGGCCAGCGCCGCCGCGGCACCGCCGCTCGATCCGCCGGGCGTGGTCGAGGGGTCCCAGGGATTGCGGGTGACGCCGTCCAACGGCGAGTCGGTCACGCCCTTCCAGCCGAATTCCGGTGTCGTCGTCTTGCCGAGCATGACGGCGCCGTGTTCACGCAGGCGCGCGACCGAAGGGGCGTCTTCGTCCCAGGCCTGATCGCGATTGATGGTCCGGGAGCCGCGCAGGGTTGGCCAGCCCCTGGTCAGCAGAACGTCCTTGATCGATACCGGTACGCCGTCGAGCGGGCCGCGCGGCGCACCGAGGCGCCAGCGCTCTTCGGACTCGGCGGCGGCGGCCAGCGCGCTCTCCGGGGCGACGAGGTTGAAGGCGTTCAGCCGCCCGTTGTAGCGTTCGATACGGTCGAGGGCGGCGCGCGTCGCTGCCACCGGCGACAGCTCGCCGGCGCGGTAGAGTTTCACCAACTTGCTCGCCGTCATTAGCGCGATGTCGTCACTCATGCCTTGCCGGATGCCCTCTGTTCGTGAAGGGTGGAACTCGTCTAGTCGGCTGCCCGGCGCCGCGCGGCGGCAACCCATTCCCGGCCGCGCACGCCCGGGTCGCGCATGCCTAGCCGCGCATTCCTGGCATGGCGCCGCCGCGCTGTCGAGGTCACGCTGCCGAGGTCACGCTGCGGGAGGCGCCTTGGCGGGACCGGCGGCCGGGGATGTCCTGCTCCAGCCATGCCGTATTGCGGTCATCATTGGCGTATAGTGTTGCGGCCCGCAAGCAAGGGAGCCTAGCGATGCGAAGCTTACGAAAGTCGTGGTTGCCGGCGGCGGCGCTGGGCCTCTGCCTGGCGCTGGCACCGCTGGCCCCGGCAACGGCGCAGGGCGACGGTGCCCCGAATGACTCACCAAGCGAACTCGCCCGCGAGGCCCTGGAGCAGCTGATGCGCGCGCTGAGCTTGCTGGTGGACAGCATTCCGCAGTACGAAATGCCCGAAGTCCTGGAGAACGGCGACATCATCATCCGGCGCAAGCATGGCGATGCGGAACCGCCGGCCGGGGAGTCGGAGATCGACGAGACGGCGACCTGAGCCTGCCCTGGGGAAGGGGGCGAGATGACCGAGAGACAATCCGGACCGCAGCAGGCCCGAACGGAGCAGGCCCGAACGGAGCAGGGGGGCGAAGGCAATCCCTTCGCCGCGCTGGACGCCGGCCGGCCGGCCTGGGACGCCCTTGGCGCTTTCGTGCCGGCGCCGCAGCCCCAGATCGCCGGCCGCGAAGGCGGGCCCCTGGCGGGTCTCCGCTTCGCCGCCAAGGACATCTTCGACGTCGCCGGCTTTGTCACCGGTTGCGGCAACCCGGATTGGGCGCTGACGCACCCGCCGGCGACGCGTCACGCGCCGGTCGTGCAGACGCTCCTGGACGCAGGCGCCGAACTGATCGGCAAGACGATTTCCGACGAGCTCGCCTACAGCCTGAACGGCCAGAACTTTCACTACGGCACGCCGACCAACGTGAACGCCCCGGGGCGCATTCCCGGCGGCTCGTCGTCCGGCTCCGCCGCGGCCGTGGCCGGCGGTCTCGCCGACGTCGCCCTCGGCAGCGACACCGGCGGCTCGGTGCGCATTCCCGCCAGCTACTGCGGCCTGTTCGGCCTGCGCCCGACGCACGGGCGCATTTCGCTCGAGGGCGTCATGCCGCTGGCGCCCAGCTTCGACACCGTCGGCTGGTTCGCGCGCGATGCCGCGACACTGCACCGGGTCGGCACGGTGCTGCTCGGCAGCGGCGGCGATGCGGGGCGTTGGCAGCGCCTGTTGGTCGCCGAGGACGCCTTCGCGCTCGCGACCCCCGCCGCCCAGGCGGCGTTGGCGCCGCTGGTCGAACGGCTGCAGCAGCGCCTGGCGCCGGCCGAAAGGGTGCGGGCGGCGGAAGCGGAAAGCCTGGAGGATTGGATGTGGCGCTTCCGCCATATCCAGGCCCGCGAGATCATGGCATCGCAGGGCGCCTGGATCGCGGAAGCCCGGCCGCGTTTCGGCCCCGAGATCCAGGAACGTTTCGACTGGGCGGCGACGGTCGCCGAGTCCGAGGCCGGTGCGGCGCGCGAGAAGCGCGAGGACTTCGCCGCGCGGCTCGCCGCCCTGCTGGGCGACGATGGGCTGCTGTGCCTGCCGACGGCCCCCGGAATCGCGCCGCTGTGCCGCAGCGATGCCGCCGATCTGGTGGCGCACCGCAGCGCGGTACTCAGCCTGACCTCGATTGCCGGCCTGTCGCGGCTGCCGCAGGTCACCCTGCCACTGGCCAGGGTCGAGGGCTATCCGCTCGGCCTCTCGCTGATGGCGCCGGCGGGCGGCGACGAGGACCTGCTCGCTTTCGCGGAGGCCTTCTGCGCAACCGAGGAGCGCCTCGACCTCTAATATCTAAGCGGCGTCGACGGTCTTTTCGCAGACCCGGCTGTCGGGCAGGGTGACGGTGATGGCGGTGCCGGCGCCCAGTTCGCTCTCCAGGGCGAGGCTGCCGCCGTGCACCTCGATCAGGGCCCGGCACAGCGGCAGGCCGAGGCCGGTGCCCTCGTGCTTGCGGCTGAGTCCCGACTCGACCTGGGTAAAGGGCTCCAGCATGCGCTCCAGATCGTCGCCGGCGATGCCGATGCCGGTGTCGACGACCCGGAATCCGGCGCCGGCGCCGGGCCCGGCCCAGGCCTCGACAGTGACGCTGCCGCCCGACGGTGTGAACTTCACGGCGTTCGACAGCAGGTTGATGAGAATCTGCTTGAGCCGGCGGGAGTCCGCCGTCACCAGGGACAGCGGTTCGGCATAATCTGTCTCCAGGGCGACGTTGCTCTCGCGCGCCCGCGGACCGATCAGGCGCATGCCGGCGGCGATCACTTCGCGCAGGTCCACTTCCTCCTCGTAGAGGTCGATCATCCCCGCTTCGGCTTTCGAGACGTCGAGAATGTCGTTGATGATGGTCAGCAGGTGATTGCCGCTCTCGTGGATGTTCTGGATGTAGTCGTGGTAGTTGTCGTGGCCGACGGGTCCGAACACCTTCTGCAGGATCAACTCCGAGAAGCCGATGATGGCATTCAGTGGCGTCCGCAACTCGTGGCTCATGGTGGCCAGGAAGTCGCCCTTGGTCCGGTTGGCCATCTCGGCGGTTTCCTTGGCGCGCCGCAGTTCCTGCTCGGCCAGCTTGCGTTCGGTCACGTCGCTCAGCGAGCCGGCCATGCGGTAGACGTGACCCGTCTCGTCGCGCATGCCGAGCCCGCGCGAGTGGACCCAGCGGTAGTTGCCGTCGTCGCCGCGCATGCGGTATTCGTGGTCGTAGTAGTCGGTGTTGCCGCGCAGGTGCTCGCGCATGCGCTCGCGCATGTCGTCGATGTCCTCGGGGTGGATGCGGGCGAGCCAGGTGTCCATGGGAACGATCGCCTCGCCGCCCTCCAGGCCGACGATTTCGCGCAGCCGGCGCGAGACGTAGACGCCGCCCTCGACCTCGTCGCCCCATTCCCAGATTCCCTCGTTGGCCCCGCTGAGGGCCAGCGCGTAGCGCTGCTCGCTCTGGCGCAGCGCCGCCTCGATGCGCTTCGTCTCGGTGATGTCGGTATAGACCATGACGTAGCCGCCGTTGGGCAGCCGGCGGTTGCGGTTCTCCAGCACCGTTCCGTCCGGGCGCACCCGTTCCATGCGGGCCTGCAGATTGGTCAGCAGCACCTCGGTGCGGCGCTCCACCTCTTCCTCGGTGAGACCAGGACCGTATTCGCCGCGCTTGGCATTGAAGCGGACCAGGTCCTGGAAGGTGGTTCCGCCGGTCAGCATGCTTTGGGGAATCCCCAACAGCTTGCTGAACTCGCTGTTGCTGGCCACCAGCTTCAGGTCGTTGTCGAAGAGGCAGACGCCGACGGGGATGTTCTCGACGATGGCGCTGGTCAGGCGCGACTGCCGCTCGGCCTTCTTCTCCGCCGTGGCCTTGGCCAGCTGGGCGGCGTTGAGGGCGGCGAAGATCATGCAGATCATGCAGGACAGCACCAGGCCGGTGTGCAGGATCACGCGCCAGTCGCCGTTGGGGTCGAACGCCGAGAGGTGCGGGTCGAAGAGCTGCCGCATCATCTGGGCCAGCAGGTAGGTGCCGAAGCCCAGCAGGGTGCCGGCGCAGAGGATCGACACGAAGCGCTTGTGCAGGCGGTAGTGGCGCCAGAACAGAATGCCGGCCCCGCCGACACCGGCAGCGGCGCCGAGGTTCAGCGCCACCATGACCGGCACCGGCACCTCCGGATCGATCAGGCAGGTGGCGGTCCCCATGAAGACCAGGGCGACCACGGCGATGATGTGGCGCAGGTAGCCGTCGTGGCCGAGAAAGCGCAGCGTGCCACCGAGCAGCAGGAAGGCGACGATCGCCTGTCCGCCCTCGTGGATGGCCAAGAAGCAGACCGGATCGACGGCGGAGGCCAGCGCCAGGGCCCCGAGGCGCAGCGCTTCGGTCCCGAGGCTGGCGGCCCACCAGGTGAGGGCCGGATTGCCGTCGGCCTGGCGGGCGGAGGTCAGCGCCATGACGGCCAGCATCGCCGGCGCCATGGCGGCGACCAGCATCACCGCGGCAAAGGAGAAGGTGGTGGCCTCGACTGGCATGACCCCGGCAGCCCCTGAATCCCTACCCACAAGCAAACGACTGTCGGCGCGCAGGATTCCCCCGCCGGCGGCGGCCTCTCCCTTGGGGATCGCCCACTCGCCTTTAGCGCGCAAACAGGGAGTGATACCGCAATTGAGTTAATTGACCCTAAAGAGCCTTGAATTCAGCCGTGATTTTGGCCCCGGGCGGATCGCAGCGGGTTAGCTGTCGTAGGCGATCAAGGTCGAGACCGGGATATCGAGATTGTCGCGCCCGTTGAGAAAAGTCAGCTCGATGATGCAGGCGGCGCCGGTGACCTCGGCCCCGGCCGAGCGCAACAGCTGGGCCGCCGCGTTCATGGTGCCGCCGGTGGCCAGCAGATCGTCGAGCAGAAAGACCCGCTGGCCGGGCCGCACCGCGTCGGCCTGGATCTCGATGGTGTCGCTGCCGTACTCCAGGTCGTAGGTGTAGGGCAGGGTGGCGCCGGGCAGCTTGCCCTGCTTGCGGACCATGATGAAGCCCTTGTTGAGCTTCAGCGCCAAGGGCGCGGCAACCAGGAATCCGCGGGACTCGATGCCGGCGAGGACGTCGGGTTCGTGCCGGTGGATGATCTCGGCCAGGCGCTCCACCGTGGCCTGCCAGGCATCGGGATGCGCCAGCAGCGGCGAGATGTCGTAGAACAGGATTCCCGGCGTCGGAAAGTCCGGAATCCCGCGAATGTGCTGTTTCAGATCCATCGCCGTCGCTGTCCCCCGTCGCGCGTTCCCCTGCCATGGCGTCGAGGCCCCCTTGCGCTGGAGGCCGGGCCGCGGCCGCCGCATCCTACTGGGCCGCCGGGGCCAGGACAATCGGCAGTCCGGCGTGGGTCGGGGAGCCTCCGCCGGCGGGGCAAGCCTGCAGGGAGCGCAGGGGTGCCCTTCGCGATCGGCGGGCGCGCATACGGTGACAGGGCGTTTCCGGCTGGCATAGACTGCAGGCACGCGAATGTATCCGATTCCGCGCCGATCCTTCTCCCACAGGCCAGAGAGCACCCGCCGTGAGCTACGTCTTTCCACGCCACACCAAGGCCAGCTATCCCGTCGCCGTCGGCGGCAAGGGGCCCTACCTCTTCGACAGCGACGGCAAGCGCTACATCGACGCCTCGGGCGGCGCCGCGGTGTCCTGCCTCGGCCACGGCCATCCCGCGGTGATCCAGGCCATCAAGGACCAGGTCGACAAGATCGCCTACGCCCACAGCGCCTTCTTCACCACCGAGGCCTCGGAGGCGCTGGCCGAGCATCTGATCCGCCGGGCACCGGCGGGGCTGGCGCGCGTCTACTTCGTCTCCGGCGGCTCGGAAGCCAACGAGACGGCGCTGAAGCTGGCGCGCCAGTTCCACCTCGAGAACGGCGAGCCTTCGCGCTCCCACTTCATCGCCCGCCTGCAGAGCTACCACGGCAACACCCTGGGCGCCCTCTCGGTCGGCGGCAACGCCGGGCGGCGCGCGCCCTACCAGCCGCTGCTGAGTCCGGCCAGCCACATCGACCCCTGCTACGCCTACCGCCACCGGACCCACGACGAGAGCGAGGAGGCCTATGGCCGCCGCGCCGCCGACGCGCTGGAGGCGGAGATCCTGCGAGTGGGCCCCGAGAAGGTCGCGGCCTTCATCGCCGAACCGGTGGTCGGTGCGACCCTCGGTGCCGTCCCCGCAGTGGACGGCTACTTCAAGCGCATCCGCGAGATCTGTGATCAGTATGGCGTGCTGCTGATCCTCGACGAGGTGATGTGCGGCATGGGCCGCACCGGCAGCCTCTTCGCCTGCGAGCAGGACGGCATCGCGCCCGACATCCTGACCTGCGCCAAGGGGCTCGGCGGCGGCTACCAGCCGATCGGCGCGGTGCTCTGCTCCGGGCGCATCTACGACACCATCGCCGCCGGAACCGGCGCCTTCGAGCACGGCTTCACCTACATCGGCCACGCGACCGCCTGTGCCGCGGCCCTGGCGGTGCAGCACACCATCGAGGGGGAGGATCTGCTGGCCAACGTGCGGCGCCAGGGCGCCGCACTGCGCGAGGCCCTGGAGGCGCGCTTCGGCAACCACCACCATGTCGGCGACATCCGCGGCCGCGGCCTCTTCATCGGCCTCGAGCTGGTGGCCGACCGCGCCAGCAAGCAGCCCTTCGACCCGGCCCTCAAGGTCAATGCGAAGATCAAGAAGCGGGCGATGGAGGAGGGCATGGTCTGCTATCCGGCCGGCGGCACCGCCGACGGCAAGCGCGGCGATCACGTGCTGCTGGCGCCCGCCTTCATCGTGCAGCAGGAGCACCTCGACGAAATCGTCGACAAGCTCGGCCGCGCCGTCGAATCGGTGCTGGCCGAGGCCGGGGGGCAGGCGTGAGCTCAGGAGAAGGCGTCGACTGGACGCCGATGCTGCTGACGGTGGCGCCGAACGGCGCCCGCAAGACCCGGGCCGACCATCCGGCGGTGCCGATCGCGCCGGCGGAACTGGCCACCACCGCGGCCGCGGCTCAGACCGCCGGCGCCGCCATGATCCACCTCCACGTCCGCGATGCCGAGCAGAAGCACAGCCTCGACGTCGGCGCCTACCGCGAGGCGACGGCGGCGGTCCGCGAGGCCGTCGGCGACCGCATGGTGATCCAGGTCACCAGCGAGGCGGTCGGGGTGTTCAGCCCGGAGGACCAGATGGCCATGGTGCGCGCCCTGGAGCCGGAGGCGGTCAGCCTGGCGATCCGCGAATTGGTCCCCGACGCGGCCCACGAGGACGCGGCGCGGGACTTCCTCGCCTGGACGGTCGGCGCCGGCATCCTGCCGCAGTACATCCTCTACGCGCCGGAGGACGTCGAGCGCTTCGGACGGCTGCAGGCCGATGGCGTGGTGCCGCCCGGGCCGGCCTTCCTGCTTTTCGTGCTGGGCCGCTACACGCCGGGTCAACGCTCGGTGCCGAACGACCTGCTGCCCTACCTTGCCGCCATCGAGGCCTGGCCGGAGGCGGCCAGGCTGCCCTGGGCGATCTGCGCCTTCGGGCCGAAGGAAACCGCCTGCGTTACCGCGGCGGCGACCCTCGGCGGCCACGCCCGGGTCGGCTTCGAGAACAATCTCTACCTGCCCTCAGGGACACTGGCCCGCGACAATGCGGAACTGGTGGCCGCCGGCGCCGCCGCCGCAGCGGCGATCGGCCGTCCGCTGGCCGATGCCGCCCAGGCGCGCCGCATGATGGCCGGAGCCGGCTAGTCCGGCGAGGCCTCAGTTGGCCGGCGCCGGCGCGCCGTGTCCCATGCCATCGTGATTCATGCCGTCGTGATTCATGCCGCCATGGTTCATAGAGCCGTGGTTCATGGAGCCGTGGCCCATGCCGCCGACGGCTTCCACGGCGAACTCGACGGCGATCTCGCCAGCCTCCGCGAACCTCAATGTCAGGGCAAAGCGCTCGCCTTCGACGAGCGGTGCCTTGAGGCCGATCAACATGATGTGGAGTCCGCTCGGCTGCAGGGCCACGTCGCCTCCCGCAGGGACCTCGATAGCCTCCACCCGGCGCATCTTCATGACATCGCCTTCCATCAGGTGGGTGTGCAGTTCGATGTGCTCGGCGACGTCGCTGGAGGCGGCGACGAGGCGGTCGCCGGTGGCGCCCGCGTTGTGGAGGGTCAGGTAGGCGGCGCCATTGCGCGCGAGCCCGGCGGAAGCACGGGCCCAGGGGTGACCGATGGTGAGGTCGCCAAGCTGGTACTCGTGGGCGGTGGCCGGGAGGCTGGTGAACAGCATGGCCGCCAGGGCGGCGGCGGAGAATCGGGACAAGATCGAAATCATGAGTCTGTTCCTGGTCGGATCGCGGGATCGCGCCCGGCCGATTTTGACGGAGGCGCTGGAATGCCCGTGGATCAAGGAATTGCGGTCTGCTTGCGGTGCCGACAGGGCCGACGCGACGCCGGACCCCTGCGGTCGGCAGGGGGTCACGCCGCGGCCGGCGGAGCCCTGGTCCGAGGCCGTTCCCAACCGCTGTCGGCGGGCGGCAACTCTGTTGCCGTCGGCAGCAGCATCCGGCCGCGGTTGCCCAACGGCAGGACTAGGGCATGGGGCAGGTCGGCCGCACCGCTCTGCGCGAAGGCCGTGCAGACCGGGCAGCCCTTGAGGTGCCCGCCCTGATGGTCGCCGTCATGGTCGTGCGGGCGATCGGGCGAGGGCGCTTGCCGCCCGGCCAGGAGATCCGCGCTATTGGCCCGGCAGATCTCGCCGAAGCCCTGGATGCCGCCTTGCGCCGCGGCTGCCGGCGTCTGGGCCAGAACAGCGACCAGCAGCATGGCGAGACCGTGGCCGAGCAGGCCGAAGGCCGCGAGGGCGCTGGCGGCAAGGCGCAGAATCCGGAGCCTCTTGGGTCGCTTCAGCATGGTGCGCGGACCATAGAGCAGATTTTCCGCCGGTTCCAGCGCCGGCGGTGCGACCTTCGGCCGCCACCGGAGCTGTAGCGTGCTGGTTGCCGGAGCCGGAACAACGGGGGTGGACATTCTGCCAAAGAGAAGTGTTCAATAGGCTGAAAAATAACGGTGGTCTAATCACCGAGCCAAAGGCACAGGGAATTGCGTTCTGACAAGCCTCGCTTTGCACGCCGAGCCTTCACGGCATGACGGGCCGCCTTTGCCGGCTGTCCGTTCTCATCGCCCCGGGCCTGGCCGTCGACGGGATTTCCAGGGCCTGACCAACGACCTCGATTCTGGGGGAGAGCGGCGTGTTGCCGTGACGGCGCGCGCCACGCCAATTCTATTCACAGCGTAAGGTTTGGGAGTGAACAACCCATGAAACTCATAGACGTTAAATCCGCTGCACTCGGCTTGTCGGTCGCGGCGCTCATGGCCGGCAGCGCGGTCGTCGCTCAGGCGCAGGAAACCTTCATCACCATCGGCACCGGCGGTCAGACCGGCGTCTATTACCAGGTCGGCGGCGCCGTCTGCCGCCTGGTGAACCGCGACTCCGCCTCGCACAACATCAAGTGCACCCACACCACCGGTGGTTCCGTGGACAACCTCAACGGCATCCGCAACGGCGATCTCGACTTCGGCGTCGCCCAGTCCGACTGGCAGTATCACGCCTTTAACGGCACCGCGCCGGATACCTTCCCGCAGGGCAAGTTCGAGGAACTGCGCGCGGTGTTCTCCGTGCATCCGGAGCCGTTCACCGTGGTGGCGCGCGCCGAATCGGGGATCAAGACCTTCGACGACCTGAAGGGTAAGCGCGTCAATATCGGCAACCCCGGTTCCGGCCAGCGCGGCACCATGGAAGTCGTGATGGATCGGATGGGCTGGACAAGGTCGGACTTCGCGCTCGCCTCCGAACTGCAGTCGGCAGAGCAGGCCGCCGCGCTCTGCGACAACAAGATCGATGCCTTCGTGTTCACCGTCGGACACCCGGCCGGCTCGATCGAGGAAGCGGCCACCACCTGCGACGTTACCTTCGCGACGGTGAAGAACCCCACCATCGACAAGCTGGTCGAGGACAATCCCTACTACGCCTACGCGACCATCCCCGCGGGGATGTACAAGGGTCTTGACGAGGACGTGACCGTGTTCGGTGTCGGCGCCACCTTCGTCTCCTCGACGAATACCTCCGATGAAACCGTCTATCAGATCGTCAAGGCGGTGTTCGAGAACTTCGACCGCTTCCGCCGTCTGCACCCGGCCTTCGCCAACCTGGAGAAGGAGCAGATGATCACCAACAACATCTCCGCGCCGCTGCACCCCGGTGCGGTGAGGTACTACAAGGAAGCCGGCTTGATGTAGGCCGGAGCGGGGCGGCGCCTTCGGGGGCCGCCCCCTTCCTTTCTTTGCGGCGGGCCGGGTCGGAGTGCGGCGGTCCGCCGGCATCCTCTCGAGATGTGACCCGCAAGGCCAACGCGCCGCCGCGGTTTGGGGGACAGGGGAAAGCACAGACATGAGCGATCAGAATCAGGGGCGTTCGAGCGCTTCCCGGGAGGAACTCGACGATCTCGTCGCTACGGTGGACACCGGGGGGCGGGCACCGGACAACAAGACGGTCGGCCTGTTCCTCGGTGCCGTCGCCTTCGCCTGGTCGTGCTTTCAGCTTTGGTACGCCTCGCCGATCCCCTATCAGGTCGGGATCGGCGTCTTCAATTCGACCGAGGCGCGCTCGATCCACCTGAGCTTCGCGATGTTCCTCGGCTACCTGATGTTTCCTGCGCTGAAGCGTTCGCCGCGCAGATACATCCCGATCCAGGACTGGGTCGTCGCCGCGGTCGCGGCCTTCTCCTCAGGCTATCTCTTCCTCTTCTATAGCGAGCTGTCGCAGCGCCCCAACAACCTGATCACCCAGGATATCGTGATTGCCTGCATCGGCATGGTGCTGCTGCTGGAGGCCACCCGCCGGGCGCTCGGTCCGCCGCTGATGATCATCGCCATCATCTTCCTGATCTATACCTTTCTGGGCCCCTATGCGCCGGGCATCCTGGCCTGGAAGGGCACCAGTTTCCAATCGGTGGCCTATCACCAGTGGATCTCGACCTCCGGCGTTTTCGGCATCGCGCTCGGGGTGTCGACCGACATGGTGTTCCTCTTCGTGCTGTTCGGCGCGCTGCTGGACGGTGCCGGCGCCGGCAACTACTTCATCAAGGTCGCCTTCGCGCTGATGGGGCACCTGCGCGGCGGACCGGCAAAGGCGGCCGTCGTCGCGTCGGCCTCGACCGGCCTCATCTCCGGCTCCTCCATCGCCAACGTGGTGACCACCGGCACTTTCACGATTCCAATGATGAAACGGGTCGGCTTCTCGGCGGAGAAATCCGGTGCCGTCGAAGTGGCTTCCTCGGTGAACGGCCAGATCATGCCGCCGGTGATGGGCGCCGCCGCCTTCCTGATGGTGGAGTACACGGACACTCCCTATGTCGACGTGGTCCGGCACGCCTTCCTGCCGGCGGTGATCAGCTATATCGCGCTGGTCTACATCGTCCACCTGGAGGCGGTGAAGCAGAACATGCCGATGCTGCCGCGCTCCGCCAAGGCGAAGCCGGGCAAGTGGGCGCTGCTGTCGCCGCTGGCGACCATCGCGGTGCTGACCGGCATTGCCACCGGCCTCTACGCCATTGCCGAGCTCTGGCTGGCGCTCGAATCGAGCGCGGCGCGCCTGGGCTTCGTCCTGCTTGCCCTGGTGGTGCAGGCCGTCGTCTACTTCGGCTTCGTGCGCACCACCGAGGGGGAGGTGCGCAAGCACGCCCTCTCCGTGGGTATGCTGGTGTTGGGCAATATCGTGATCCTCGCCTTCGGTACCTTCTTCCTCATCGACCTGTTGCGCAGCGTCGCCGGCCCGTCGACGCCCTATGCGGTGGCGCTGCTGGTGCTGGTCGTCTACATCGGTCTCATCTGGTTCTGCGCGCGCTATCCCGACCTCGAGATGGACGACCCCAATGCGCCCGTCGTCAAGCTCCCGCTGCCCGGCCCGACCATCAAGTCCGGCCTGCATTTCCTGCTGCCGGTGCTGCTGCTGATCTGGTGCCTGATGGTGGAGCGGCTGTCGCCGAGCCTGGCGGCCTTCTGGGCCGTCGCCTTCATGATCTTCATCCTGCTGACCCAGCGCTGGCTGTTCGCCTTCTTCCGCCGCGAGCGCCTGAGCGGCACCCTGCAAAGGGGCGTCATGGAGTTCGTCCGCGCGATGATCGCCGGCGCCCGCAACATGATCGGCATCGGCATCGCCACGGCGACCGCCGGCATCATCGTCGGCGCGGTCTCGCAGACCGGTGTCGGCCTGGTGCTGGCGGACCTGGTCGAGATCCTCTCGATGGGCAACATCATGCTCATTCTGCTGCTGACGGCGGTTCTCAGCCTGATCCTCGGCATGGGCCTGCCGACCACTGCCAACTACATCGTCGTGTCGTCGCTGCTGGCCCCGGTCATCGTCGTCCTGGGCCAGCAGAACGGCCTTATCGTGCCTTTGATCGCCGTGCACCTCTTCGTCTTCTACTTCGGCATCATGGCGGACGTGACGCCGCCGGTCGGCCTTGCCTCATTCGCGGCGGCGGCGGTCTCCGGCGGAGACCCGATCAGGACCGGTTTCGTCGCCTTCTTCTATTCGCTGCGCACGGCCCTGCTGCCGTTCCTCTTCATCTTCAACACCCAGCTTCTGCTGATGGACGTGACCCTGGCGCAGGCGGTCGTCGTCTTCATCATAGCCACGGCAGCCATGCTGGTGTTCACGGCGGCCATGCAGGGATACTTCCTCGCGCGTTCGCGCATCTACGAGACCATCGCCCTGCTGCTGGTGGCCTTCACGCTGTTCCGGCCCGGGTTCTGGATGGACCTCATCGTCGCACCGCAAGACTGGCAGGAGCCCACCACGCTGGTGGAGTCGCTGGGTGCGGCCGAGGTCGGCCGGGAACTGCGGGTGCGCATCGACGGTCTCAACGAATTCGGCGACCCGATCAGCTTCGTCGCGCTGATCCCCGTGCTCGAGGGCGACTCCGGCGAAGAGCGTCTCGAAGCCTTCGGCCTGCTGATCTTCGAGGAAGGCGGCGAGGTCATCGTCGACGGCACGGATTTCAATTCGCGTGCCGCCGCCGCCGGCTTCGACTTCGACCAGAAGATCGTGGAGGTCGGGGTGCCTACGGACCAGCCGCCGAAGGAACTGATGTGGATTCCGGCGGTTGTCCTGCTGGTGCTGATTGCCATGGTCCAGCGCCGGCGCGGTGCCCGGGAGTCGGTTGGGGCGCCGGCCTCCGCCGGATCGATGGGGGGAAGGTAAGATGTACAAGAACATCCTTTTGGCGCTCGATCTGGTGCACGAGGGCTCCTGGACCAAGGCGTTGCCCACGGCGGTGGAGTACGCCCAGAAATTCGACTCGACGCTGCACCTGGTGACGGTGGTGCCGAGCTTCGGCATGTCGATCGTGGGCACCTACTTTCCGAAGGACTTCGAAGGCAAGGCCCTGGCGGAGGCCCGGGAACGCTGCTCGGCCTTCGCCAAGGAGCACCTGCCCGGCGGCCTCGCGGTCGAGACCCACGTGGCCCACGGCCGCTCCTACGACGAGATCCTGGCCGCCGCGAAGAAGCTCCGTGCCGATCTCATCGTCATCGGATCGCACCAGCCGGGGACCGAGGACTATCTTCTCGGCTCCACGGCTTCGAGGGTGGTGCGCTTCGCGCCCTGCTCGGTCCTGGTGGTGCGCGGCTGAGGGCGCGGCCCCTACTTTCCACAGAGAGGCACGCCCGGCGGCGGCGCAAGAGGTACCGGCGCGGAACTTAAGTGTATCCTCACCGGTTTGCGGCTAGTCCTATATCTGCCGTCCGGGTCACACCAAGGTGATGGTCGCGGAGCTGGCAAGCCGCGGAGGGACTTCCTAGGTTAGCGGAACCATGAGAAGCGAAGCCAAGATCAGGGATGCCGCGCTGGACGCGGACCTGTCGCTGGAGAGCCTGCCTTCGGCGGCGCTGGAGGCCATGGCCGCCGCCGGTGCCGAGGTCATGGAGGTCCACCGGGTCCTGACCAAAACCGGCGACAATATTGTCGGCGAATTGCTTAAGCACAACGGCACCTTCTACGAGTGGGACCACTACCCGCCGGGCGACGTCTACGACCACGAGACCGCCGGCCAGTACTACTACCATGCCCATGCGGCCGACCAGCGCTTCGAGGGCGAGCACGGTCATTTCCATACCTTTGTGCGCCCCAGGGGCATGCCGCCGGGAATCCACCCGGCCGAGGTGCCCGGCTACGTGGCGCCGGAGGACCCCAACGACGCGCTCAGCCACCTGGTGGCTATCGCCATGACCCCCGGCGGCCTGCCTTTCCGCCTGTTCACCGTGAACCGCTGGGTGACCGGCGAGGTGTGGTATGCGGCCGAGGACGTGATCCGCCTCCTCGACGTCTTCAGGATCGACCACGCACAGCCGTCGTGGCCGGTGAACCGCTGGATCACCGGCATGATCGCTCTCTTCAAGCCGCAGATCGCCGACCTGCTGCGGGCCCGGGACCACAAGGTGGCGGCCTGGCGGAACCTTGCACCCGCGGGCGACGTATTCGAGGACCGCGGCCTCGAGGTGACGTCGTTCCTCGATATCTCGGTCGAACGGCAGGTCCAGGGCGTGGCCCGGGCCCTGCTGAAGGTGCAGGGGCAGGGTCCCGGCGCCGTCCCGGACCGGCAGGGTTAACCTGAGATTAAGCAGCAGGCTCCGCCAGGGCCGCGAGGCGGCCGAATTTTAAGCAGGAATTAACGCCAGCTTCCGATAATCGGCACCTTGAGGCGTCGAGAAGGCAGGCTCTATGACGGCTTGCGGAGCTCTCGCGTTCGTAGAGGCTTGACCGAGAGAGAGATGACAGGAAGCCTTTCCCAGCAAGACGTCGCCCGCCTGATGGCTGATCCCTCGCCGGATGTTCGGGCCGAGACGACCGCAAAGATCGCGGCGCAGTACGATCGCAAGTATCCGCGCATGACCGAAGCGGAGCGCAGCCTGGCGGAAGAGATCTTCCGCAAGCTGGCCGCCAACGCCGAGGTGCTGGTCCGCGAGGCCCTGGCCGCCAACCTGAAGACGACGCCGGACCTGCCGCATGACCTGGCGGTGGCCCTGGCACGCGACGTCGACAGTGTCTCGCTGCCGGTCCTCAAGTACTCCGAGGTGCTCACCGACGACGACCTCATCGAGATCGTGCGCGGCGAAAATGCCGCCGCCAAGCAGGTCGCCATCGCCCAGCGTACCAAGGTATCGATTGCCGTTGCCGACGCCTTGATCGACACCGGCAACGAGACCGCTGTCGCCCGCCTGGTGGCGAACGAGGGCGCCGAGCTGACTGAAGCCGCGCTGGATCGTGTGCTCAGCGACTACAACAGCAGCGAAGCGGTCGCCGAGTCGATCGCCCGGCGGCCCAGCCTGCCGCCGACCATTTCCGAGCATCTGGTCTCGGCGATGGCCAAGAAGCTGGAAAGCTACCTGGTCAGCAAGCACGACCTGCCGGCCGATGCGGCGGCCAATCTGATTCTGCAGACGCGCGAGCGGGCGACCGTCAGTCTATTGAGCCGTGGCGCGAGCGGCGCCGACCTCGAGGAGCTGGTGTTCCAGATCCATGTCAACGGGCGCCTGACCCCGACCCTGATCATCCGCGCGCTCTGCGTCGGTGACATGGCCTTCTTCGAGGCCGCCATGGCACGCCTCGCCGGCGTTCCGCTGAAGAACGCCCGCAAGCTGATCCACGACGGCGGTGACCTGGGCCTGCGCTCCATCTACGAGAAGGCGCGCATGCCCGAGCGCCTGTTCGGCGCCGTCCGGGCCGCCACGCAGATCCTGGCGGAGGAGAGCTACGACGGCGGGCGCAATGACCGCGAACGCTTCGTCGCCCGTATCATCGAGCGCCTGCTGACCCAGTTCGAGGATCCGGCCTCGAAGATGACCCAGGACGACATCGACTACCTGATGAACAAGCTGCGACAGCTCGCAGCCTAAAGTTTCGGTAGGGGAGTGCCGCAACGGCGCCGGCCAAGCAGGCCGGCGCCGTTTTTCTTGTTGGAGCTAGTTCAGGAGCACCCGGGGCAGCCAGAGGGCGATGTCCGGGAACGCCATGATGAGCCCGAGGCCTATCAGCTGCAGCAGCACGAAGGGGATGATGCCCTTGTAGATCTGCTGGATGCGCACCTGCGGCGGAGCGACTCCCTTCATATAGAACAGCGCGAATCCGAAGGGCGGCGTCAGGAACGACGTCTGCAGGTTGACCGCCAGCAGGATGGCGAACCAGTAGACCACTTCGCGCTGCATCACGTGGTCGCCGAAGTCGAGGGCGGCGACGATCGGCGCGAACACCGGCAGGACGATGAGGGTGATCTCGATCCAATCGAAGAAGAAGCCGAGAAAGAACACGATCCCCATGAGGATGAGCAGCAGGCCCCAGGGACCGAGCCCGAGGCTGTCGACCATGTCGGTGACGATATCGTCGCCGCCGAGGGCGCGGAACACGTAGGAGAAGCAGGTCGCGCCGAGGAAAATGCCGAACAGCATGCCGCCGGTCAGCGCCGAGCGCTCCAGCACGTCCTTGAGGACCGAGAACTTCAGCCGCCCTCTGATCAGCGCCAGGAAGATGGCCCCGGCACCGCCGACGCCCGCAGCCTCGGTCGGCGTCGCCCAGCCGAACAGGATCGAGCCCAGCACCAGGAACACCAGGAACAGTGGTGGGATGAAGGATTTCAGCACCAGCAGGGCGAGGCCGAGACCGCTGTCCGGGCCCTCGTCCTCCGGCAGCGGCGGCGCCAGCTTGGGCTTGAAGCCGCAGAGCACCAGGATATAGAGCATGTAGAAGCCGGCCAGCATGAAGCCGGGAATGATCGCCGCGACAAAGAGATTGCCGACCGAGCGGGCCAGCAGCTCGGCCATGATGACCAGCATGATCGACGGCGGAATCAGGATGCCGAGAGTGCCGGAAGCGGCGATGGTGCCCGTCGCCAGCGGCAAGTTGTAGCTGCGCTGGACCATGACGGGCAGGGCCAGCAGGGTCATCATCACCACCGAGGCGCCGATGATCCCCGTGGTCGCCGCCATGATGGTGCCCATGATGGTCACCGAGAGGGCGAGGCCGCCGGGGACGCGGCGCAGCAGCACCTGCAGGCAGTGCAGCAGGTCGTTGGCGACGCCACTGCGCTCCAGCATGGTGCCCATGAAGATGAACATCGGGATCGCGGTCAGCACCAGGCTCTCGGCGATGCCGCCCCAGATGCGCGGCAGCAGGTTGAAGAACTGGATGAAGTTGAAGACGTCGAAGAAAATACCGATGAATCCGAAGGCGAGGCCGACCCCGCCGAGCACGAAGGCCACCGGGTAGCCGGTGAACAGCAGTAACCCCAGCGCCGCGAACATAAAGAGGGGCAGGTAGTCCTCGATATAGAAGCCCATCACCGCGGCTCCTCGTCGCGCTGCAGGAGCTCCGGCGGTGCAACGTCGATCAGGTGCTCGGCCTCGGTCTCCTCGATCTCGTGCACCTTGCGGCGCAGATCCTCCGGTCCGAACAGCTCGACGAACTTGCGCAGCAGCACGGCGATGCCGGCCAGGGCGAGAAGGGAAAAGCCGATCGGGATCACTGACTTGATCAGCCAGCGGTGCGTCAGGCCGGTGGCGGAGGCGGAGACCTCACTGGTGGCGAAGGAGCGCTCGGTGAAGTTGATGCCGTACCACACGACCATGGCACAGAAAGGCAGCAGGAACAGCAGAATGCCGAGCATCTCGATCCACCACTGGGTGCGCTCGCTCAGCTTCTCGCGCACCAGGTCGATGCGCACGTGGGAGTCCTTGAGGTAGGCGTAACCGAGGCAGAATGCGAAGAGGATGACATGGAAGTGCCACTCAAGCTCCTGAAGCTTGGTCGAGCCGAGCACGAAGAAGCGCCGCGTCACCACGTCGAACACAGTAACCAGGATCAGCGCGAGGCCGGCCCAGGCGGCGACCTTGCCGATCTTGACGATGACGCGGTCGAGCCCTTCGCTGACGCGTGTCAGGAGTTCCATGCCATTACCCCCAAGGCTTCTTGCCAGCTGCCCCCGCCGGGCAAGCGAGAATGAGAAGCGCCGGAGGGAATCTCCGGCGCTACCTCATCAACGACTTAAAGCCGTTTCAGGACGTCCGGCGTCCTGATCATAGATAGCCGAGGTCACCCCAGATCTTGTACTGGGTGCGGTAGGCGGAAAACGACTCCCAGACCTTCTTGAAGTTGGGGTTGGAGGCCGCCAGTTCCTCGGCAACCTCGTTCCAGGCGTCGTTCAAGGCCTCGAGGATCTCCGGCGACCAGCGGTGGATGTTGACGCCCTTCTCCTGCAGTTCGGCCAGGGCCGCTCCCTGGATGGCTTCGCCCTCGGCCAGGCCGGCGCGGATGTTGTCGCCGCAGACGGCGTCGATCTGTGCCTTCTGGGTGTCCGAGAGGGCGTCGTACTTGTCCTTGTTCATCATCAGGTCGAACAGCGTCGACTGCTGGTGCCAGCCGGGGAAGTAGTAGTGCTTGGCGACCTGGTAGAAGCCGAGGTCGAGGTCGATGGCCGGCATCGAGAACTCGGTGGCGTCGATGGAGCCACGCTCGAGGGCCGGGAAGATGTCGCCGCCGGCCAGCAGCTGGGTCGAGACGCCCATCTTCTCCATCACCTTGGCGCCGAGGCCGAAGAAGCGCATCTTCAGGCCTCTGAGATCCTCGACAGTGTTGATTTCCTTGCGGAACCAGCCGGAGGCCTCCGGCGCGATGATGCCGCACATCACCGACTTGATATTGTACTGGGCGTAGAGCTCGTCCATCAGCTCCTTGCCGCCGCCGTGGTAGACCCACCCGAGGTATTCTCCGGCGCTCGGCCCGAAGGGAACGGCGGAGAACATGGCGAAGGTTTCGTCCTTGCCGGTCCAGTAGCCCGGCGTCGACCAGCCGGCGTCGACGGAGCCGGCCGAGACGGCGTCGAACATCTCGAGCGCCGGCACCAGGGCGCCCGGCTCGTAAAACCGGAAGGCCAGCGAGCCACCGGAGACCAACTCCAACTGCTCGGAAAGCCGGGTGCCGAGGGTGCCGAGCTGGGTCAGCTTGCTGCCGTAGGCGCTGGCCATGTTCCAGCGGACGCGCTTGTCATCGGCCGTCGCGTCATCGGCGCCGCCGAGCGCCAAGATGGCCCCCGCCGCCAGCACCGAGACGGCGAGATTCATCGTCTTGCGGATGCGCATTCGTAAAATCCTCCCGTTCATTTGGCCCGTCATCACCGCTGACGGGCCTTGTTGGTTCCCCCCTTCACGGTGCCGTCAGAATTCACTTCACGGCGCCTGCGAGGCTTGAAAAAAGCTATCCCATGCCCACTCGGTGAACAAGCTGAAAGCACAGTAACTTATGGTTATTTGGGCGGATCTAGGAGTCGATCGAAGGCGAACGGTGGCGATCAGCCCGGTGAGCGGTTCGTGGCGTCGCGACGCTGAAGCAGACCGATCTCCCGATAGAAGCGCAGGGCTCCGTCGTGCAGGGGGATGCCGATGCCGTCGAGCGCGGTCTCGAGGCGGATGGTGCGGCCCTTGGCGTGACCGCGGTCGAGCAAACGGCGCGCGTCGCTGCGCCAGAGTGCTTCCAGGACCCCGTAGATCGTCTCGGCGTCGACGTCGTCCCGGGTGATCCACTGGGCCGCCACGGTGATGGTTTCCACGGTGTCGACGCCGTCGTAGGTCCCGGCCGGGATGCGGTCCCGCTGCAGGAAGGGGTTGTGCTCCAGGAGGGCGGAGATCTCCTCGCCGGCGACCGGCACCAGGCGGACGCCCGTCTGTTCGGCCGCCCACTCGACGACCTTCGCCGGATAGCCGGCGACGAGGAAGAAGGCATCGAGCCGGCCGGTGACGAGCCGCTCCATCGCGGCATCGGACTTCATGTAGGCGACCTGCAGGGTCTGTTCGGTCAGGCCGTAGGCTTCCAACACCAGGCGCGCGCCGACCAGGGTTCCGGACCCCGCCTCGTCCAGGGCCACCCGCTTGCCGACGAGGTCGCGCACCTCCCGGATGGCGCCGTCGCTGCGCACCACGATGTGGAACGATTCCGGATAGAGGTTGGCGATCGCCCGGAGCGACGTCTGCCGGCCGTCGCCCTCGAAGGCGTTGATCCCGGTGTAAGCCCAGAAGGCCACGTCGGATTGCACGAAGCCGGACTCGATGCGCCCGGCGGCGATATCCTTCACGTTGGCCACCGAGCCGCTGGACGACTGGGCGACGGCGACGAGACCCGGCACGCCGCAGGTGTCGCCGGTCTCGCAACGACCGGCGGGGTTGCTGATGGCCTGCGCCACGACGCCGGCGATGGGGTAGTAGGTGCCGCCGATGCCGCCGGTGCCGATGCGGAACAACGACAGCTGCTCGGCCGCGGCCGGTCCGGCCCCGGCAAGCCAGGCGCCCGCGAGCCAAGCCCCGGTGACGACGGCGGCAACGACCGCCCGGCGAAAGCCCTTCATGGTTCCTCACAAGATTGCGGACGAGCCGCGGCGACGGCGGTCTGCGGCTTGCCGGCGGGCGCCAGAGGGCCGAAACCGCACGCATCCCGCCCGAATCCGGCGCCGAGGTCAACAGCGCAATGGCCCGGCATTCCGGAATCCGCGGCGCTTTCGGCGGCATGGTTAACGCTTGGCGAATCCACCAATCCGGGCCAGTGCCGCCGCCGCTTCGCCAGGATTGCATTGCCGTCGGGGAGCCGCTATAACGCCGCCGCGCCGGGGAGTAGCTCAGCCTGGTAGAGCACTACGTTCGGGACGTAGGGGCCGGAGGTTCGAATCCTCTCTCCCCGACCAATCTACTCAGAGACTTAGCCATGGATGGCGGTCCTGTTCCAAATTGGTCCGGCGCAACGCCTTCCGCTCAGTCCTCCTCGAAAAGTTCGCCGAAGAGCTCCTTCACCTTGACCTTGGCGTCGGCCAGGGCGTCGCGTCCCTTGGCGGTGATCGCATAACGGCGCCGCGCGCGCCTGCCGGCGCCCTCGGCTCGGGATTCCAGGTAGCCCTTGCGCTCCAGGCCATGGAGCATGGGATAGACCGTGCCGGGGCTGATGGCATAGCCGTGGCGGCGGAGTTCGTCGATGAGCCAGGCGCCGTAGAGGGGGTCCCGCGCCGCATGGTGCAGCACATGCAGCCGGATGAGGCCCGAATAGAGATCCTTGTCGCCGGCGTTCATTGGACGGCGAACAACTGCAGCCCCCACCCGCCGCAGGCCGACAGGGCCACCACCAGCCAGGGCGGCAGCTTCCAGAACACCAGCAGCGTGAAGGCGATCAACGCCAGGGCAAAGTCGCCGGGCGAGAGGATGCCGCTGGTCCAGACCGGGTTGTAGAGCGCGGCCAGCAGCAGGCCCACCACGGCGGCGTTGACGCCGAGCAGGGCCTTCTGCACCGAACGATGCCGGCGCAGTGAATCCCAGAACGGCAACGCCCCGATCACCAGCAGGAACGACGGCGCGAAGATGGCGAGCAGGGCGATCGCGGCCCCGGCCCAGCCGTTGGGCAGGGGCTGCATCACCGTGCCGAGGTAGGCGGCGAAGGTGAACAGCGGTCCGGGCACCGCCTGGGCGGCGCCGTAGCCGGCCAGGAAGGCGTCGTTGGAGACCCATCCCGGCGGCACCACCTCCGACTGCAGCAGCGGCAGGACGACGTGGCCGCCGCCGAACACCAGCGCGCCCGAGCGATAGAAGCTGTCGATCAAGGCGAGGGTCTGGGAGGGATTCGCCGCGGCCAGCAGCGGCAATCCGATCAGCAGGGTGAAGAACAGGGCCAGGCAGGCCAGCGCCACCGCCTTGCTCACTTTGATTTTGAGCGCGACGTGGTGTGCGTCGGCCTCGCCGCGCAACGCCAGCAGGCCGGCGAGACCGCCGGCGGCGATCACCGAAACCTGCATGGCGGGCGTCGGCGCGGCAAGCACGACGGCGGCGGCGAGCACCGCCAGGGTGACCCTCGGCGCGTCCGGGCAGAGGCTGCGGGCCATGCCCCAGACCGCCTGCGCGACCACGGCGACCGCCGCGACCTTGAGGCCGTGCAGCAGGCCGGGAGGGATGGCATCGTGGAAGCCGACGACGCCGTATCCGAACACCATGAGCGCCACGGCGGAAGGCAGGGTAAAGGCGATCCAGGCGGCGAAGGCCCCGGCGATGCCCGCCTTGGCGAGGCCGATGCCGATGCCGACCTGGCTCGATGCCGGCCCCGGCAGGAACTGGCAGAGGGCGACCAGGTCCGCATAGCTGCGCTCGTCCAGCCAGCGGCGGCGCACCACGAAGGCCTCGCGGAAATACCCGAGGTGGGCCACGGGTCCGCCGAAGGAGGTGAACCCGAGATGCAGGAAGGCGAGGAACACGTCCCTGACGGAGGGCTTGACGGAGGGGTTCCCGGCTGCGGTCTCCGCAGGGTCGGAACGGTCAGTCATGGGAAAGGTACCGGCCTCTATTAATCGAATTTCGATATCGAATTTCGATTAATAGAGGCCGTGCGTCAAGGCCCAATGACCAAGATCCGGGACGGCTTCCCGCGTTACCGGATCAATGCCGGCGCCGGCGCTCCATCACGCGGTCGAGTACCCGGGTATCCAGGGTCGTCGGCAGGCCCGATTCCGGACTTTCGCCGATCAGCGCGGTTTCCAGGCGGGCCTCCGCCAGCTTCGCCTCGCTGAGGTCGGCGCCGCGCAGGTCGGCCATGTGGAAGTCGGCGCGCGACAGGTCGGCGCCGGCGAACCGCGTGGCGTTCAACAGACTGTCGGCGAAGCGGCTGCCGGTCAGGGTGGCGCCATCGAAGCGGGCGCCGGTCAGGTTGCTGCCCTCGAAATCGCAGTCGACCAGGTCGGCACCGCTGAGGTCGATGCCTTTCAGGTCCAGGCCGCTGAGGTCGCAGCGCAGCAGCACGGCACGGCGGCCGTCGATGCGGCCGGCCCGGAAGCGGGCGTGGGCCGCGAGCAGGGCGTCGAGCTGGGCCCGGCTGAGGCGGGTGCCGATCAGCACCTTCTGCGGCGGGCGGTCGCGGGTCAGTGTCTCCGAAAGCTTGGCCATTACCTATGTCCTCACCCCGTTGAAACGTTTCTCCTCGAGCCTTCCGAGGTCAAAAAAAGGGGGTCGAATAAATCGACCCCCAATTTCTTGAATATGCGATGTCGGTCGGCGTTGTATGCGAGACAAAAGGTGCGATGCGGAGTACTTGGATCAGGAATGCGATATGGGTGTCTCTGTCTGTCCGAACGATGATTGGAATATACCCACGCTATGGACCTAAGTCAATCGAAAAAAGCATAGGTGCCAAAAAATACTTCAATATACTCTGTGCGGCCTACCATAAATAGGGCTTTTCACCCTAGTTTTACTGCCTAACTCCGAATATAGGTCATTTATTAGGGCAAAATGGCCAATCGTGTGTTCGAACGCTGGGCGAATTGCCCTAATAGCCTTGTAGGGCTGGTCAGAATGTCCTAGATTGGCCTTCGATCGATCCGCAGAAGGGAGAACCGCGACCGTGGCGACGGAGGAAGACGAGGAGGCCATGTCGGCCGACCAGCTGAGGGAACTCTGCACCCGCCTTTACGGGGCCGGCCGCTGGCAGACGGCCCTGTCGAGGGAACTGAAAGTGAACGACCGCACCGTGCGCCGCTGGGCCTCCGGCAAGGCGCGGATTCCCCATCCTGTGGCGCTCTGCGTGAAGCTGATGGTGTTCCTCGACGAACTGAGCTGGCTGGGCGAGTGGCGCCAGGCCATCCAGGAGGATTTATAGGAATTCTATCCCTGGACGCCTCAGTAGGCGCGGTCGACGCAGAAGTCGACGACCTCCAGCAGGGCCGCCCGGGCCGGGCTGTCGGGAAAGTCGTCCAGGGCCTGGCAGGCCGAGGTGGCATAGCTTCGCGCCCGCGCCATGGCCTCGGCCAGGGCGCCGTGGCGCTGCAAGATCTCGATGGCCTGCTCCAGGTCCCCCTCGCGCTGGTCCTGATCCTCCAGGCAGCGCCGCCAGAAGGCCCGCTCGCCGTCGTCCGCGCGCTGGATCGCCAGCACCACCGGCAGGGTGATCTTGCCGTCGCGGAAGTCGTCGCCCACCGCCTTGCCGAGGTCGGCCTGCAGGGCGGAGTAGTCGAGCACGTCGTCGACCAGCTGGAAGGCGATGCCGAAGCCGCTGCCGAAGCGCTCCAGCGCGGATTCCTCCTCCGCCGGGCGCTCCGCCACCACCGCGCCGATGCGGCAGGCGGCGGCGAAGAGGGCGGCGGTCTTGGCCTCGATGACCTGCATGTAGGCGGCCTCGTCGGAGGAGGTGTCGTTGGCGGTCATCAGCTGCAGCACCTCGCCTTCGGCGATCACCGCCGAGGCGTTGGAGAGGATGCGCAGCACGTCCAGGGAGCCATCCGCCACCATCAGCTGGAAGGCGCGGCTGAAGAGGAAGTCGCCCACCAGTACGCTGGGCTTGTTGCCCCAGACGGCATTGGCGGTGGCGAGGCCGCGGCGCAGGTCGCTGGCGTCCACCACGTCGTCGTGCAGCAGCGTGGCGGTATGGATGAACTCGACGCAGGCGGCGAGGCCGAGGTGGCGCTCACCGTGATAGCCGCAGAGGCGGGCCGAGGCCAGGGTCAGCATGGGGCGCAGGCGCTTGCCGCCGGCGGCGACGATGTGGCTGGCCAGCTGCGGAATCAGCGATACTGGGGAGTGCATATGTTCGACGATCAGGCGGTTGACCGCCTGCAGGTCGTCCGCCACCAGGCGGCTCAACGGCTCCAGGCCGGCCTGTGCCGGGCCTTTCGGCTGCTTGTCCAGTTCGGCGGCCAACGCCAAGGCGGTTTCCCCATACTCTCGCGTCGCCGGGCGCACGGATTGCCGCGCACAACCGGCCCGCAACCTGACCTCACTACCTCGTCTGCTTTACAAGGTAGAGCGGCCGTTTCACTTGCCCAGCGGCAGCTTGTCACGCCGGCCCGCGGCGGCCAAGTTTCCCCTCCCGGCGGCCGGCGCGGCCGGCAAGCCTTTGTGGCAGCATAGGTTGAAGCGGCGGGCGGTCAAGCCCGATACCCTTGCCGCGACGTTTGGCGCTATAACTTGGATCACCATGAAGGAACTGCTGCGCACCAACGACATCGTCAGGCTGTCCTGGCTGGAAGCCCTGCTGGCGGACGCCGGCATCGACACCCTGGTGTTCGACATGCACACCAGCAACGTCGAGGGTTCGATCGGCATTCTGCCGCGGCGCCTGATGGTCAGCGACGACGACCACCAGCGGGCGCGCCGGGTGCTGGTGGAAGCGGGCGAGGGGGCGGAGTTGCCGTGACCCTGTTGCCGCCGATCACCGAGGATGCCTTCCTCGGCGGGCGCCTGCGCCTGCGCCAGCCGGCCGAGGGCTATCGCGCGGCCATCGACCCGGTACTGCTGGCCGCGGCGGTGCCCGCGCAGGCCGGCGAAAGGGTCGCCGACCTCGGCTGCGGGGTGGCCACCGCCGGGCTCTGCCTGCTGGCGCGGGTGCCCGGGGCCACCGTGACAGGCCTCGAACTGCAGGCTCCGCTCGCCGCCCTGGCCGAGGAGAATGCCCAGCTCAACGGCTGTGGCGAGCGGCTCGCCGTGCTGCTGGGCGATGTCGCCAGCCCGCCGGCGGTACTGGCGGCCGGCGGCTTCGATCATGTCATGCTGAACCCGCCCTACCAGGAACCGGGCGCCGGCCAGGCGCCGGCGCAGGAGTTGCGCCGCATCGCCACCGTGGAGGGGCCGGCGCCGCTCGACGCCTGGCTGTCCTGCGCGCTCGCGCTGCTGGCCCCGCGCGGCAGCCTCACGGTGATTCACCGGGCCGACCGCATCGGCCGACTGCTCGCGCTTCTCGCCGGAACCTGCGGCGACATGGCGCTGTTTCCGCTCTGGCCGCATCACGGCGAGAACGCCAAGCGTATCCTGCTGCAGGCCCGCAAGGGCAGCGCTGCCCCCCTGCGCCTGCGGCACGGCCTGGTCCTCCACGATGCCGCCGGCGGCTACACCCGCGAAGCCGAGGCGGTGCTGCGCGACGCCCGCGGACTGGAGCTTTGACATCCCGGATGACAGCCCGGGTCGGAATGCCTGGACGGCGGAGGGCCTGTGCCCATATCAAGACACGTGCGGGAAGACTCAACTGATGGGACGCTGAACTTCGTTATGGCCTTTGGTACCCTCTGGAAGCTGCTGACTCTCGAGTTTCTGCGCCGTCCGCGGCCGGAGGTCGCGGTGCTGCGGCTCACCGGCGTAATCGGCGGTTTCGGCCCGCTGCGCAGCGGCATGAGCCTCGCCAGCGTCGAGCCGCTCATCGAGCGCGCCTTCGCCCAGCCGCGCCTGAAGGCCGTCGCCCTGGTGATCAACTCGCCGGGCGGCTCGCCGGCGCAGTCGGCGCTGATCGCCAACCGCATCCGCGATCTCGCCCGCGAGAAGGAGGTGCCGGTGCTCGCCTTCTGCGAAGACGTGGCGGCCTCCGGCGGCTATTGGCTGGCCTGCGCCGCCGACGAGATCTTCGTGCAGCCGACCTCCATCGTCGGCTCGATCGGCGTCATCACCTCCGGTTTCGGATTTGCCGAGCTGATGGAGAAGGTCGGCGTCGAGCGGCGGCTCTATACCGCCGGCGAGCGCAAGTCGTTGCTCGATCCCTTCCGGCCGGAGGATCCCGGCGACGTGGCGCGCCTGAAGACCCTGCAGGAGGAACTGCACGGCGTATTCAAGGAGATGGTGCGCGACCGCCGCGGCCAGCGCTTGAAGGGCGCCGAGGAGGAGCTGTTCAGCGGCGAGTTCTGGGCCGGTGGCCGCTCGGTGGAACTGGGCCTGGCGGATTCCATCGGCGAGCTGCGCCAGGTGCTGCGTGACCGCTTCGGCAAGCGGGTGCGGCTGCGCCGCATCCAGGGGCCGAAGCGCCTGCTGCGCCGCCTCGGCCTCGGGCGCGGGCGCTCCGAGGCGGGCCTGGCGCTCTGGGGCGGCGGACTGCCGGCGCCGGAGGACTGGGCCGCCGGCGTCCTGGCCGCGGTGGAGGAGCGCGCCCTGTGGTCGCGCTTCGGGCTGTAACGGCCGGCTTGTGTTGACCTCGCCCCCGGCGCAACGCTAAATGCCGCCATGTTCGGGCTACCCTCCCTGCAGAAGCTGATCGTCCTCGCCGCCGTTGTGGCGGCGGTGTGGTACGGCTTCAAGTTCCTCGGCCGCCTGCAGGCGGCCCGCCAGGCCGAGGCCAAGCTGCGCGAGAAGCAGGGCGGCCGGCCGGCCGCGAAGTCCTCGGAGTCTCCGCCGAAGGGCGGCAAGGCGGAAAACCAGGTCGAGGACCTGGTGCCCTGCCCCTCCTGCGGCGCCTACGTCCGCGCCGGCAGCACCTGCAGCTGCGGCCGCAAGGCCTGAGAGAGGCCCCTCCGGCAGGCCTTTCGCGGCCTGATTTCCAGGCCGATCCCTTTGCTTGATTCGCTGTTGGGGCCCCGCTAAGGTGCGCCCGCGTTTCGCGGTGCAGCATACCGCGGCGCCTCCAAACCGTCCGAATCGCGAATGCCCCACGCCAACCCGGAAACCTGCTTTCAGCGACTGATCCTCCGCCTGCAGGACTTCTGGGCGCGCCAGGGCTGTGTGATCCTGCAGCCCTACGACCTGGAGGTCGGCGCCGGCACCTTCCACCCGGCGACGACCCTGCGGGCGCTGGGTCCCGGGTCCTGGAAGGCGGCCTACGTGCAGCCCTCGCGGCGCCCCACCGACGGCCGCTACGGCGAGAACCCCAACCGCCTGCAGCACTATTACCAGTTCCAGGTGATCCTGAAGCCCTCGCCGGCGAACAGCCAGGAACTCTACCTCGACTCCCTGCGGGCGATCGGCATCGATCCCCTGGCGCACGACATCCGCTTCGTCGAGGACGACTGGGAGAGCCCGACCCTGGGCGCCTGGGGGCTCGGCTGGGAGGTCTGGTGCGACGGCATGGAGGTGAGCCAGTTCACCTACTTCCAGCAGGTTGGCGGCATCGACTGCGATCCCGTCTCAACCGAGCTGACCTACGGGCTGGAGCGCCTCATCATGTACGTCCAGGGCGTCGAGAACGTCTACGACCTGGACTGGGACGGCGTGCCGAAGGATCAGGGCGGCAAGACCTACGGCGACGTCTTCCTCGCCGCCGAGCAGCAGTTCTCGGCCTTCAATTTCGAGGCCGCGAGCACCGACATTCTCATTCAGCACTTCAAGGACGCCGAGGCGGAGTGCCAGGCGATCCTGAAGTTCGGTGTCGACAAGGGCCGGCCGATGCCGCTGCCGGCCTATGACCACTGCCTGAAGGCCAGCCACCTGTTCAACCTGCTCGACGCCCGCGGCGTCATCTCGGTGACCGAGCGCCAGGCCTACATCGGACGGGTGCGCGCGCTGGCCAAGGCCTGCTGCGAGGCCTGGGTCGCCACCCAGGCCCCTGGCGATGGCGGGACCGCGGTCTGATGGCCGAGCTTCTCGTCGAGCTGTTTTCCGAAGAGATCCCCGCGCGCATGCAGGCGCGCGCCGCCGACGACCTGAAGCGCCTCGTCTGCGATGGCCTGAAGGCGGCCAGCCTTGGCTTCGACTCCGCCACGGCCTTCGCGACGCCGCGCCGCCTGGCGCTGGTGGTCGCCGGCCTGCCGGCGCAGCAGCCCGATGTGATCGAGGAGAAGAAGGGCCCCAAGCAGGGCGCGCCGGCCCAGGCAATCGAGGGCTTCATGAAGGCCAACGGCCTGCAGTCCCTCGACGCGGCCGAACTGCGGGAAACCGACAAGGGCGCCTTCTATTTCCTGGTGCGCAAGATCGCCGGCCGGCCCACGGCGGAGGTGCTGCCGGAGCTGCTCGCGGCTGCGATCGCCGGGCTGCCCTGGCCGAAGTCGATGCGCTGGGCCGACGACAGCCAGCGCTGGGTGCGCCCGCTGCACGGTATCGTCGCCGTTTTCGACGGCGCGGCGCTGCCGGGCGGCTTGGTCATGAGCGCGGATCGCCGGGTGCCCTTCGGCGCCAAGACGCAAGGCCACCGCTTCCTGGCGCCGGAGCCTTTCGAGGCGACCGGCTTCGCCGATTACCGGGAGAAGCTGCGCCGCGCCCGGGTGATTCTCGACCCCGCCGAGCGGCGCGAGATTATCGCGCGGCAGGCCGAGGCGCTGGTCCGCGAGGCGGGTATCGCGGTGAAGGACGATTCCGGCCTGCTCGACGAGGTGACCGGCCTCGTCGAATGGCCGCAGGTGCTGATGGGGCGCATCGACGCCGCCTACATGGATCTGCCCGCGGAGGTGCTCTCCACCTCCATGCGCGCGCATCAGAAGTACTTCTCGACGCAGAACGCCGACGGCAGCCTCGCCGACCGCTTCCTCGTCGTCGCCAACATGGAGGCGCCGCAGGGCAGCGAAGGGGCGAAGACCATCGTCGCCGGCAACGAGCGTGTGCTGCGCGCGCGCCTGGCCGACGCCCGCTTCTTCTGGGACCAGGACCGCCAGCGGCCCTTGTCCTCGCGGGTGCCGGCGCTGAAGGAGATCGTCTTCCACGCCAAGCTCGGCACCGTCGCCGACAAGGTCTCGCGCCTGGAGAGCCTGGCTGCCGAGATCAGCAGCTATGTGCCCGGCTGCGACCGCGACGAGGCGCGCTCGGCCGCGCGGCTGGCCAAGGCCGATCTCGTCACCGGCATGGTCGGGGAGTTCCCGGAGCTGCAGGGCGTCATGGGCCGCTACTACGCGCTCAACGACGGCGAGGCGCCGGCGGTGGCCGAGGCCGTGGCGCAGCACTATGCCCCGCTCGGCCCGGGCGACGCCTGCCCTTCGGCACCGGTCAGCGTCTGCGTCGCGCTGGCCGACAAGATCGATACCCTGGTCGGCTTCTGGATGATCGACGAGAAGCCGACCGGCTCCAAGGACCCCTACGCGCTGCGCCGCGCCGCCCTGGGCGTCATCCGCCTGGTGGTGGAGAACCGGCTGCGGATGCCGCTGGCCGCGGTCTTTGCGGCGGCTCAGGCGGAATACGCCGGCCTCTCGGCGCCGCCGGTGGCGGACGGCCTGATGGAGTTCTTCGGCGAGCGCCTGAAGGTGGTGCTGCGCGACCAGGGCGTGCGCCACGACCTCATCACCGCGGTGATGGCGCGCGGCGGCGAGGACGATCTCCTGCGCCTGCTGGCGCGGGTCGAGGCGCTGCGCTCCTTCCTCGACAGTGACGATGGTGCCAACCTGCTGGTCGCCTATCGCCGCGCGGCCAACATCGTGCGTATCGAGGAAAAGAAAGACAAGCGCGCCTATGACGGCGCGGTGGATGCGGCGAGCCTGCGGCAGTCCGAGGAGAAGACACTTTTTTCTCACCTCGGCGATGCAGCCGGCGGCGCCCAGACGGCGTTACGCTCGGAGGATTTTACCGCCGCGATGGCCGCGATGGCGCGGCTGCGCCGGCCGGTCGACGCCTTCTTCGACGAGGTGACGGTGAATGCCGACGACAAGGCCTTGCGGGAGAACCGCCTGCGGCTGCTGAGCGCCATCGGGTCGACGCTTGCGGAGGTGGCGGACTTCTCGAAGATCGAGAGCTGAACCGATGCGAGTGGGCGGGAAGCTGGTTCCAGTTACAACCACTCGATTGTCACCCCCGGGCATGACACCTGGGGATGTTGAGCGCAGGGGCCGGGACATTTCATGAGGATGGAAAGCAGACGATGACCAAATGGGTGTACAGCTTCGGTGGCGGGACCGCCGACGGCCGGGCGGACATGAAGGAACTGCTGGGCGGCAAAGGTGCCAACCTGGCGGAGATGTCCTCGCTGGGGCTGCCGGTGCCGCCCGGCTTCACCATCACCACCGAAGTCTGCACCTATTTCTACAAGAACGACCGCAGCTATCCCGCCGAGCTCGAGGCGCAGGTCGAGGCCGCCCTGGCGACCGTCGAGCGGCAGGTCGGCGCGACGTTCGGCGACGCCAGGAACCCGCTGCTGATTTCCGTGCGCTCCGGCGGGCGCGCCTCGATGCCGGGGATGATGGACACGGTCCTCAATCTCGGCCTCAACGACGACACCGTGGAAGGGCTGGCGAAGGCCGCCGACGACCGCCGCTTCGCCTACGACAGCTACCGCCGCTTCATCCAGATGTTCGGCGACGTGGTGCTCGGCGTCGATCACCATCACTTCGAGGAAATACTCGAGCTCGCCAAGGAGGACCGCGGCTACCTGCTCGACACCGAGATGACGGCGGAAGACTGGTCCAAGGTCATCGAAGACTACAAGGCCAAGGTGCGCGAGATCACCGGCGAGCCCTTCCCGCAGTCGCCCGAGGCCCAGGTCTGGGCCGCCATCGGCGCCGTCTTCGGCTCCTGGATGAACCAGCGCGCCGTCACCTACCGGCGCCTGCACAACATCCCCGCCGAGTGGGGCACCGCCGTCAACCTGCAGGCCATGGTGTTCGGCAACATGGGCGACGACTGCGCCACCGGCGTCGCCTTCACCCGTGACCCCTCGACCGGCGACGACGCCTTCTACGGCGAATACCTGGTGAACGCCCAGGGCGAGGACGTGGTGGCGGGCATCCGCACGCCGCAGAACCTCACCCTGCGCGGCAAGCAGATGAACAATTCCAGGCTGCCGGCGATGGAAGAGGTCATGCCGGAAGTCTTCCAGCAGCTCGACGACGTGCGCCATGTCCTGGAGAAGCACTACAAGGACATGCAGGACATCGAGTTCACGGTGCAGCGCGGGACGCTCTACATGCTGCAGACCCGAACCGGCAAGCGCACCGCGCCGGCGGCGCTCAAGATCGCCGTCGACATGGTGAACGAGGGCCTCATCACCGAGGAAGAAGCGGTGCGGCGCCTCGACCCCAACTCGCTGGACCAGCTGCTCCACCCGACCCTCGACCCCAAGGCGGAACGCAAGGTCATCGCCCGCGGCCTCCCGGCCTCGCCGGGCGCGGCCTCCGGCAAGATCGTGTTCACCGCCGACAAGGCCGAGACCCAGGCCGCCGACGGCGAGCGCGTCATCCTCTGCCGCACCGAGACCTCGCCGGAGGATATCCACGGCATGCACGCCGCCGCCGGCATCCTCACGACCCGCGGCGGCATGACAAGTCACGCGGCGGTGGTGGCGCGCGGCATGGGGCGTGCCTGCGTGGCCGGCGCCGGCGAGCTGCGCATCGATCACAAGAGCGGCGTCATGCGCGTGCGCGACCTGGAGTTCCGGGAGGGCGACCTCATCACCCTCGACGGCTCGACCGGCGAGGTCATGCAGGGTGCCGTGGCGACGGTGCAGCCGGAGCTTTCCGGCGACTTCGCCCAGGTCATGGAATGGGCCGACAAGTACCGCACCATGGGCGTGCGCGTGAATTGCGACACGCCGCAGGAGGCCAAGGTCGCGGTGAAGTTCGGCTGCGAGGGCATCGGGCTCTGCCGCACCGAGCACATGTTCTTCGATTCCGACCGCATCGTCGCCATGCGCGAGATGATCCTGGCGGACTCCGGCGAGCAGCGCCGCCGTGCGCTGGCGAAGCTGCTGCCCTATCAGCGCGAGGACTTCATCGCCCTGTTCAAGGAGATGGCGGGCCGTCCGGTGACCATCCGCCTGCTCGACCCGCCGCTGCACGAGTTCCTGCCGCACGAGGACGCTGCCGTCGCCGAGGTGGCCAAAGCCTCCGGCCTTTCCGAGGAACAGGTGCGCGCGCGCTCGCTGAAGCTGGTCGAGACCAATCCCATGCTCGGCCATCGCGGTTGCCGCCTCGGCATCACCTATCCCGAGATCTACGAGATGCAGGCTCGCGCCATCTTCGAAGCGGTGGCCGCGGTCGAGAAGGAGACCGGCGACACCGTGGTCCCGGAGGTGATGATTCCCCTCATCTCCGTGAAGAAAGAGTTCGAGGTGCTGCGCGAACTCATCGACAAGGTCGCGCAGTCGGTGCGCAAGAGCGAGGACGTGAACATCGACTACCTGGTCGGCACCATGATCGAGCTGCCGCGCGCCTGCCTGCGCGCCGCCGAGATCGCCGAGGGCGCCGAGTTCTTCTCCTTCGGCACCAACGACCTGACGCAGACCTGCTTCGGCCTGTCACGCGACGATGCCGGCAACTTCCTCGGCGCCTACGAGCAGCAGGGCCTGATCGATCAGGATCCTTTCATCTCGCTGGACGCCGAGGGCGTCGGCGAGCTGATGCTGATCGGCGCCGAGCGCGGCCGCCAGACCCGCCCGGACATCAAGCTCGGTATCTGCGGCGAGCACGGCGGCGACCCGGCCTCGATCGCCTTCTGCCAGACCGTGCCGCTCGACTACGTCTCCTGCTCGCCCTACCGCGTGCCGATCGCCCGCCTGGCGGCGGCGCAGGCGGCGCTGGCCAGAAAGAACGCCTGACGCACCTGTCGGTGTCGTTCCAGGGCGACACCATTGAGGGCGGCTACAGCCGGACCTCCAGGTGTATCACCCCGCCTTGTCGAAGACCGCCTGCACCACGCTGATACGGTCCTCGAAGAGGCTGCGGCGCAGGTTGGCGACCATCTCCGCGAAGGACGGCCCGAGGATGAGGGCGGGGCCGGCGTGGCCGCGGCCCGCCTGCTGCGCGGCCACGGCCTTCTCGCTCCAGGCCTTGGACTCCTCGGTGAGGTCGCGCCAATGACGCTCGCGCAGGCCGGTGGCGGCGATCGCCTCGCGCACCCCTTGCGGCGCCACCAGGTGGCTCCACTCGGGCCCACCGGCCCAGGGCAGCGGAAAGTGCGGGGCGCCGGCCGGCCCGGCCATGACGTCGTAAAGTCCGAAGCGCCCGCCGGGCCGCAGCACCCGCGCCACCTCGCGGTAGAGCCGGGACTTGTCGGCGATGTTCATGGCGGCGTGCTGGGTCCACACCAGGTCGAAACTGCTCTCGGCAAAGGGAAGCTGGAGGGCATCGGCGCAGAGGAAGCGGGTCTGCCGGTCGAGCCGGACGCGGGCGCTGAGGTCGCGCGCGGTGCGGCAGTAGACCTCGGTCAGGTCGAGTCCGACCACCTGGCAGCCGCGTTCCCTGGCCAGCCAGCGCGCCGGCCCGCCGATGCCGCAGCCGAGGTCGAGCAGCAACTGTCCGGCCTGCGGGCTGAGCAGGGACGCCAATTCGGCGGTCGCCTGACTGCCGCGGCTGTGGAACTGGTCGTAGGGGGAGAGATCCTCGGCGGAAAGGCGGTCGAGATCCTTATCCGCGGCCGTAAGCGCGGAGAGGATTCGTCCGGTCAGCTCGCCTTCCCGGGCGTAGTGCTGTGCGGCGGAGGGTGATCGGCTCATCGTCGAGACGAGCATGGCACCGCCGCGGCTGCGGCTGCAAGTCCTTGCGGCGGCTCCGTTTCATCTGGCTGCGGCGCATCTTCGGACTCCTCTCAGACCACTTCGGCCAGCTTGTTGGTGTTGGCCTCGGCCAAGTGGATGGCGTCGGTCAGCAACTGAGCGATCTTCAGGTTGTTCTCCATAACGGCCTTGGCTTCCGGGCGCGGGTCGTCGCCGTAGTTGGCGACACGCACCAGGATCTCGGCGCGGATCTCGGAGAGGATCTCCTCGCTGCGCCGGCCCTTCGGGTTGTCCTGCGAGACTAGGTGTTTGAACTGCATCGGGGCGTCCCCCTCGGGTGTCTGGGTCATTTCCTGCCGCAGTATCGCGCGGGAATGCTTAACAAAGGTTAACGCCGAGCGAGGGTTGGATGGGGGCTTAGACGATGGGGCTTAGACTATGTGTCTGCAGTCTTTTCGGATTGATCCGGGCCGCTGCGTGGAGCGCGAAATGAAACCGGGCCGCCCTGAAGGGCAGCCCGTGTCTCAAGTTTCAAGGTCGGATCGGCGTGCGCTCTACTTGCCGCGCTGAATCGTGATCTTCTTCGCCTTCTTCTGGGCGGTCTTTGACTTCGGCAGGTCGATGGTCATGACGCCGTCCTTGAAGGCGGCGCTGATCTTCGCCTCATCGACCTCGGCCGGCAGGGTGAAGGAGCGGCGGAAGCTGCCGAAGGAGCGCTCGCGGCGGTGATAGTTCTCCTCCTTGACCTCCTTCTCCTCCTTCTTCTCGCCGGAGATGGTGAGGGTGTTGTCGGCGAAGGTGACCTCGATATCCTTCTCGCTCAGGCCCGGCAGCTCGGCGGTGACGTGATAGGCCTTCTCGTCCTCCGAGGCGTCGACGCGCACGTCGAGGGTGATTCCGCCGGCGCCGCCGTTCTCGCGCAGCAGGGAAGGTGTGCCGAATCCGCCCCAGAAGTTCTCGAAAATCCGGTCGACCTCGCGGTGCAGGTCGCTGAGCGGGGAGGGGGCGCCGCCGCCCTTGCCGTGATGCCAGGGAGCCAAATCTCTCAGTGCCATGCCTAACCTCCTATTGTAGCAAAGGACGTCATCGGATGACGGTTGAGCAACTCTACGCCGCACGAGGCAGGCATCGCCTTGAGCCAGATCAAGCCGCCGAGACTGCCCGCCGTCCGCTGCCGCGACGGCATTGCTCTCATCTTGGGGCTTGACCCGTCCGCCGCGACGCGGCCAACTTGAAGCCATGACCCTCGGTCGGACCATGACGCTCAAGGACCTCACCGACGGCGGCAAGGCCGCCATGGCGGAGGCCCTGGCCGTGCTGGAATCCTCGCCGGATGCCGCCCAGACCATCGGCCTGCTGGATGCCGCCTACGCGGCGCCGCGCGGCCGGGTGATCGGTGTCACCGGCCCGCCGGGGGTCGGCAAATCGACGCTGCTTGGGGCCCTGATTCCCAGGCTGCGCGAGGTCGGGCAGACGGTCGGTGTCATTGCCGTGGATCCCTCCTCGCGGCAGACCGGCGGGGCGCTGCTGGGCGACCGCCTGCGCCTGATGACCAATGTCGAGGACAAAGGCGTCTTCGTCCGCTCCATGGCGGCGCGGGACCGCCTCGGCGGGCTCGCCGAGCTCACCGTCGGCGGCATGCTGCTGATGCGCGCGGTCTATGACGTCGTGCTGATCGAGACCGTGGGCGTCGGCCAGTCGGAAACCGATGTGGCCTGGGTCGCGGATACCGTGGTTTTCTGCGTGCAGCCCGGCTCCGGCGATTCCCTGCAGTTCATGAAGGCCGGAATCATGGAGATCCCGGATATCGCCGTGGTGACCAAGGCCGACAGCGAGACCGCGCAGCGCACTCAGGCCGACCTGAAGGCTGCGCTCAGCCACCAGCGCCGGCGCGACGGCTGGTCGGTGCCGATCCTGCCGGTCTCGGCCCAGAAGGGCACCGGCATCGCGCCCCTGGTCGCCGCCCTCGACCGCCATGCCGACTGGCTGGACGAGGCCGGCCGCCGCGAGACCCGGCGCCTCGCCAACGCCAAGCTGTGGTTCCGCGAGGCGCTCTCCACGCGCTTCGGCCGCGAGGGCGTGAAGCGCGCGGAGATGCTGGGCTGCCGCATGAACCTCGATCGCGGCGACGCGCCCTATGAGCGCCTCGCCGACCTCGCCGCGGCGATCGTCGACTGAGGTCTCCCTGATCTCGCCCTTTGCTTGATTGCCCTGCTCGGGCCGGTGCCGAGCTTCCAGGGCAAGCGCATCTCCCTTTAGCCCTGGGCTCTTTGGCCCTGGGCCCTCGGCACGGGGCCGAGGGCGACATGACGGGGAATGGCTAGAATTTCGCCCAGTCCGGCTTCCTGGGGGTGACGGCGGCCGTACCGGCCGTCAGCGGCGTGCCGCCTTCCAGCGCGTCCAGCCGCAGCAGGGCCAATCCCACGCTGCCGCCGCCGTTCAGCGCGACCGCCGAGCGCAGCTGGCCGGCCTCCTTGCCGTCGCGGGTGATCGCCGTGCCCGGCGCCGGGGCGGGGCCGGCGATCTCCACCGGCAGCAGGCGCTTCTTCACCAGGCCGCGATAGCGCATGCGCGCGGTCAGCTCCTGGCCCATGTAACAACCCTTGTCCCAGTCGACGCCGTGCAGTTCGTCGAAGCCGTTCTCCAGCAGGGTCGACTTCTCGACCTCCAGGTCGCGGCTGCCGTCGGGCACGCCGGCGGCGATCCGCAGGGCGTCGTAGTCGTCGAGGCGGCCGGGCGCGAAACCGGCGTCCGCCAAGGCCTCGGAGGCGCCTGCCCTGGGCAGGATCGCGCGAGCGCCGAGGCCGGGCAGGCGCGGGTCGACGAAGGCGAGGCCGCCGGCAAAGGCCTGGGCGCGGCCAGGTTCGGCGGACAGGCCGAGCCTCCCCAGGGCCTCGGCGCCGAAGAGGGCGGCGACGCAGAGATCCTCCGCCGCCTCGAGGACGACCTGGGCGCGCAGCTTGTAGAGCTTCAGGCGGCGGGCGAGGTCGGCGGCGCGCGCCGCCTCGCAGTCGAGCAGGAAGGCGTCGTCCTGTTCGGCCAGGAAGAATTCGTGCAGGAACTTGCCCTGTGGGGTCAGGAAGGCGGCCCAGACGGCCGCAGCCGGCGTCACGCGCTCGACGTCGTTGGAGACGATGCCCTGCAGGAATGTCCGCCGGTCGGCACCGCCGACCCTGAGCACGCCGCGATAATCGAGGATGACTGCTGTGGCCTGCGCCATGGTCCGTCGAGCCCCTACCAGTTCCGTTCGGACCCCTAGAGGTGGCATCGGAGAGGCCGCTGCGCAAGCCGGTGCTTTCGGATGTGCCGAGGCGGGCTTTGCCAAGCCGTCGGCCGCCGCCTATAAGGCGGGCATCAGCCGACAGCCGCGAAGCCCCCATGCGCCTGCTCTTCATCACCGCGACCCGAATCGGCGACGCCGTGCTCTCGACCGGGCTGCTCGGCCAGCTGATCGAGGACAATCCGGGCATCCGGGTAACGATCGCCGTCGGCCGCCTTTCGGCGCCGCTCTTCGCCGCCGTGCCGGGGCTGGAGCGCATCGTCGTGATCGACAAGCAAAGCTGGAACCGCCACTGGCTGAGCCTTTGGCGGCGCACCGCCTACCGGTACTGGGACATCGTCGTCGACCTGCGCGGTTCGGCGATCGCCTACCTGTTGCCGGCGGGCCGGCGCCACGTGATCGGCAAGCGCCGGCCAGGTCTCCACCGGGTCGAGGAACTGGGCCACCTGATCGGGGCGGAACCGCCGCCGGCGCCGCGGCTCTGGCTGGCCGAGGCGGTGCGGGCGCGCGCGGCGGCGTTGCTGCCGGAAGGCCTGCCGGTGCTGGCGGTGGCGCCGGCGGCCAACTGGATGGGCAAGACCTGGCCGGCGGATCGCTTCGCCGAGTTGGCGCTACGGCTGACGGCGGCAGACGGCATCCTGCCCGGCGCGCGCATCGCCGTGCTGGCGGCGCCGCAGGAGATCTTCCAGGCGCGCCCCGTGCTGCAGGCGGCGGGCGCGCGCGGCATCGACCTCGTGGCCGGCGGCGACCTGCTGACGGCCGCTGCCTGCCTCGAGCGCGCCGATTTTTTCGTCGGCAACGATTCCGGGCTCATGCACCTCGCCGCGGCCGCCGGCACGCCGACCCTCGGCCTGTTCGGGCCGAGTCCGGAAGCACGCTACCGACCCTGGGGGCCGCGGGCCGCCTACCAGCGCACGCCGGAGAGCTTCGAGGAACTGACCGGCGCGCCGGGCTTCGACTTCGCCGCGCGGCAGTGCTTCATGGAGAGCCTCACCGTCGACGCGGCGGAGGCGGCGGCGCGGGCGCTGTGGGCGAAGGTCGCGGCGTCTAGATTTCGCCCGGAAGGGCCGCCAGTACGTCCTCCAGGGTGAGGTCGTCCAGGCGCCGGCGGCGCAGGGTGGCGACGCTCGGGCCGCGCGGGGCGATCTTCGCCGGGTCGGAGTCGTGCGAGTAGAGGACCAGCGAGGGGCAGCCGGCGGCGGCGATCAGGTGCATCGGGCCGGTGTCGTTGCCGACCGCCAGCACGGCCCTCCGGCCGAGGGCGGCCAGCGCCTCCAGGCTGGTCTTCCCGCAGAGGTCGCGCGCGCCGGGCGCCGCCTCGGCGATGGCCGCGATCTCCGCCTGTTCGGCCCCGGCACCGATCAGCAGGGGAACGGTCCCGCGGCCGATCATGTGACGGGCGAGGGCGGCATAGTCGGCCGCCGGCCAGCGCTTGCCCGGCCGGTGCGCCGAGCCGCCCGGCACCAGCAGGGCAAATCGCGCCGGCAGGTCCAGGGCTTCGAGGTCGGCATCGAGGAAGGAGAGGTCCGGGAGGCCCGGCTTCGGCACGCCGGCCAGGGCCAGTTGCGCGGCCTCGCGCTCGCAGATGTGCAGGACTGCGTCCCCGGGCGGCGTGTAGCGGTGCGAGCAGCCGGCCGCCACGCCGACCCATTCCGGCTTCGGGCGCGGCAGCAGGCGGAAGTAGGCGCCGCTGCGGTCGGAGCGTTGCAGGTCGTAGACGCGGTCGAATCGCCCGCCGGCCAGCCGGCGCCGCAGGGCGAGCCAGCCGCCGGGCTGCCACCAGGCCGGCCGCGCGTCGATCCACACCCGGTCGAAGCAGCCGCAGGCCTCGGCGATCTGCCGATAGGGCGCGGTGGTCAGCAGGGTGATCTCGGCGTCGCCGTGATGGCGGCGGATCGCCTGGAAGGCGGCGATCGACAGCACGAAGTCGCCGAAGGCCGAGAGCTTGATGACCAGGATGCGCGTGGGAGAAGAATTCATGATGCCCTGCTGCGGTGTCGTCGGGGCGACGCCCGGGCACCATATGTCGGTCACTTTGGCCGTGCGATTGAATTTTTCCCCGCAGGTGACATAGTGGCGCCTCCGGCGAATCGGCGTGGCGCCTCCGGCGGATCGGCCGCAGAGACACCGCGAAGCGTCCAGGGAGCCAGATGACTCAAGCCAGTGAAACCGGCGCTTCAGCCGCCGAACTGCAGACCACGCTGCGCCTGCAGCACGCCGACCGGTTGCCCGCGTGGCTCTGGCTGTGGATGCCGCTGGCTTTGGCTGTTGCTCTGTCGTTCATCTCGCAGTTCCAGTCGCGCTTCTACCAGGCCTACTTCGTGGGCGAACTCGGTATCGTCGAGAGCCTCCAGGTGATCATTCTGTTGGCGGCACTCGCGTTCTGCGTGAGGATTTTGCGCTTCGCGGAGGTGCGGCACGACCGTCTGGTCTTTGCCTGGGTCATCCTCGCTCTGTTCGGCTGCATCTACGTCGTCGGCGAGGAAGCGAGTTGGGGCCAGCATTATTTCGGCTGGCTCACCCCGGAGGGCTGGCAGGCAATCAACGACCAGGGCGAAACCAATCTGCACAATGTCTCCTCCTGGCTCGACCAGAAGCCGCGCGCGCTGCTGGAGATGGGCGTCATCGTCGGTGGCATCGTCATTCCGCTGCTGGCGTTGTGGCGTCCCGGGATTCGCGAGGGTCGCTTCGCGATCTTTCTGCCGCCGCTGGTCTGCCTGCCGGTTGCCGTCGTCGCCGAGTTCGCGAAGATTTGGGAGCGCCTGGTTTCGCAAGGACTTTGGGAGGTGAGAACCTTCTATCGGGCCAGCGAGGTGCAGGAACTCTACTTCTACCTTTTCATCCTTCTCTATCTGATAGTATTCCGCCAACGCGTCCTGGCTCGCCGGACCGCCGGACTGCCGGCACGGCCGGTCGCCGGACACTGACCGCTTCGCGGCACCGCTCCGGCGGTCCGAGGCTTTCCAGAGGGGTCTCTTTCACTTCCATGCCGCGCTTGCTGCAGGCCCTGGCCGGAGCCCCGCAAGGCGGGGCCGAGAGGCACTTCCTGCGCCTCTGCCTCGCGCTGCAGCGCGCCGGGGTCGAGCAGCGCGTGGCGATCCGCCCGCATCCGCAGAGCCTGGAGGTGCTGCGTGCCGGCGGCATCGAGCCGGTGACCGCGCGCTTCGGCGGGTTCTTCGACCGGCAGACGCGGCGCATCCTGAAGCGCGTCATCGAGGACTTTCGCCCGCAGCTCGTCCTGACCTACATGAGCCGTGCTTCCGCCATGATGCCGCGCGGCGATTTCCTGCACCTGGCGCGGCTCGGCGGCTACTACGACCTGAAGTACTATCGGAACTGCGATCACCTGATCTGCATCACGCCGGACCTGAAGGCGCACTGTGTGAAGCACGGCTTTCTCGAAGAGCGGGTCCACGTCATCCCCAACTTCGTCGAGGACCGAGCCGACGCGCCGCCGCAGGACCGCGCCGCCCTCGACACGCCGGAAGAGGCGCCGTTGATCTTCGCCCTCGGGCGCTTGCACCGGAACAAGGCCTTCGACGTGCTGCTTCAGGCCGTCGCGGCGGTGCCCGCTGCCTACCTTTGGCTGGCCGGCGACGGGCCGCTGCGCCGGTCCTTGGAGCGCCAGGCCGCCGACCTCGGGATTGCCGGACGGGTGCGATTTCTCGGCTGGCGGGACGATCCCGCGCCGCTGTTCGCCGCCGCCGACCTCTACGTGGTACCGTCGCGCCACGAGCCGCTCGGCAGCGTGGTACTGGAAGGCTGGATGCACCGCCTGCCGATGGTGGCGGCCGCGAGCCAGGGGCCGAGCTGGCTCGTCGACGACGGCGCGAACGGCCTGCTGGTGCCGATCGACGACGCCGGCGCCATGGTGGGCGCCCTGCGGCGCCTGATCGACGACCCGCAGGCGGCGGGGCGCTTGGCGCGGAACGGCCGGGCCGCCTTCGAAGCGGGCTTCACCGAGGCGGTCGCCGTGCGGCGCTACCTCGAACTTTTCGACCGTCTGCTCGCCGGGCGGCAGGTTGCCGCCGCGTCCTGAGGGCGGCGAAGAAACAGGGAACCGGGTGTATGCCGATGGACTGGGATCTCATCATCAAGGGCGGCGCGGTCTTTACGCCGTCGGGCCTGATCTCCGCGGACGTGGCGGTCGCCGGGGGGCGCATAGCCGACATCGGCAGTCTCGACGCGGGCCGGGCCGACGAGGTCTTCGACGCCAAGGGACTGACCGTGCTGCCGGGCGTGATCGACACCCAGGTGCATTTCCGCGAGCCGGGGCTCGAGCACAAGGAAGACCTGGAGAGCGGCACCCGCGCGGCGGTGATGGGCGGTGTCACGGCGGTCTTCGAGATGCCCAACACCAGTCCGGCCACCATCGACGCCGAGGCGCTGAACGAGAAGCTGACCCGGGCCGAGGGACGCGCCTGGTGCGACCACGCCTTCTTCATCGGCGCGGCGGCGGAGAACGCGGAGAAGCTGGGCGAGCTGGAGCGCCTGCCGGGCTGCTGCGGCGTGAAGATCTTCATGGGGTCGTCCACCGGCTCTCTCCTGGTCCATGATGACGATACACTGCGCGCGGTCTTGCGGCACGGGAGCCGCCGCGTCGCGGTGCATTCGGAGGACGAGGCGCGCCTGCGCGAGCGCTTCGAGCTGATCCGCGACGGTGGGAAGGTGGCGCAGCATCCGGAGTGGCGCGACGTGGAAACCGCCGTGCGCTCCACCAAGCGCCTGCTGCGACTGGCGCGGGAGACAGGCCGGCGCATCCACGTGTTGCATGTCACCACCGCGGAAGAGGTGCCGCTGCTGGCCGTCGCCAAGGACATCGCCACCATGGAGGTGACTCCGCAGCACCTCACCCTGGCGGCGCCCTACTGCTACGAGGAGTTGGGCAGCCTGGCGCAGATGAACCCGCCGATCCGCGAGGCACGCCACCGCGAGGCGCTGTGGGAGGCGCTGCGCCTCGGCATCGTCGACGTCATCGGCTCCGACCACGCACCGCACAGCCGCGAGGAGAAGTCGGCACCCTATCCGCGCACGCCCTCGGGCATGCCCGGCGTGCAGACCCTGCTGCCGCTGCTGCTCGACCACCTGAACGCCGGCAAGCTGACGCTGGAACGCCTCGTCGACCTCACCTCGGCGGGCGCGCAGCGCATTTACAACATCGCCGGCAAGGGCCGCATCGCCGTCGGCTATGACGGCGATTTCACCCTTGTCGACCTCAAGGCGAAGCGGACGGTCGAGCACGACTGGCTGCAATCCAAGTGCGGCTGGTCGCCCTTCGAGGGCAAGCCGATCACCGGCTGGCCGGTGGCGACCGTGATCCGCGGCCACGTCGCCATGCGCGACGGCGACCTGCTGGGCGGCCCGGCCGGCCGGCCGGTGCGCTTCACCGAGACCTTGGCCCGCGAAGCCGGCTGAGGACCCTCAGAACCGCACCGAAAGGCTCAACGTTCCGAACTGGCCGAAGCCGTCCTGCTCTCGGAACTCCTTGCTCCGCCAGAGATGGGTGTAGGCCAGGCGCACGCGCTCGCCGAGCATGACCGCCACGCCGGCCTGCAGGTCGAGGACCAGGGGGCGCTTGTCGACGCTGTGGCTGTCGCGGAAAGTGTTGCCGTCGAGGAAGATGTTGCGCAGCACGACGCGGCCTTCGGCGCCGGCGAATAAATACCATCCGAACGAACCGTCGGGGCGGAAGTAGTCGGAGCCGGGCAGCGCCGGCCGGAGGCGCGGGGGGCCGTAGTCGTTGGGCAGGACGTCGCCGACGCGCAGGGTGAGGCCGCCCGCGCCGTAGGTATAGACATTGCCCAGCGCGCCGCCGAGGTGCGGGGTCACGTCGAAGGCCAGTTCGTCGAGCAGCGGGATCTCGCCGAGCAGCGGCAGTTCGCCTTCCTTGGCTTGCCAGAGATTGCGCCACTTGCGTTCGTAGTAGAGCACGACGCCCGGCTCGTTGTGCAGCTGGTTGTCCCAGCCCTCGGGCACCTGCACGCCGATCAGCTTGTGATACTCGATCTGCGTCTTGTCGGCCAGCGACGCCGGGCCGATCATGCCGACGTTGAGTTCCAGGTTGTCGAGGCGGTCGCCGTTCTCGGAAATCATGCCGACCCCCAGATAGGTCCAGCCGGCATAGGGCCGGTCGTCCTCGATGAGGGCACGCTCCTCGATGCGCTCGGGGGTGAAGATCTCCTGGCCCAGGCTGTAGGTGACCCGCAGGTTGCCGTCCTGCGGGAATAGCGGCAGCGCCTTGCCGGCCCGCTCTATGATGTCGGGGACGTAGTCGTCCGGCGAAAGCGCGCTGAAGCGGGTGCCGTGGGTGAAATGCCTGTCGGAGCCGCCGAAGATATCGTTGCTGAACTGGGCGGTGATGATCCAGGCCGGGTCCGGATCGCGCTCGGGAGGCGCAGTCTCCTGGGCGGCGGCCATGGAAAACGGCAAGCCAAGGGCGATCAGGATTGCGCCCGCCACCAGCCGGCCCCTGACCAGGAAAGAACTCAAGATTACCCCCTGAAAACCTACCCGCAGGGTTTATAACACAGTGCTAACCATATAGTTCCCTGAGAGCCACTGCAAAGCGGCTGGGATTCCGGGCAAATTGCGCCGCCGCGCCGCCTGTACGGGCGGGGGCGGCTTTGCTACTCTCGCTGCCCGGAAGATCAAGGGAGACGCGAGATGACCGCCTGCATCGTCGGCTGGAGCCACACGCCCTTCGGCAAGCATGAGAACGACGACGTCGAATCGCTGATCGGACGCGTCGCCGTGCAGGCCCTTGAAGACGCCGGTATCGGTCCGGACGAGGTCGACGAGATCTTCGTCGGCCACTTCAACGAGGGCTTTTCGCGGCAGGCGTTCCCCTCCTCCCTGGTGCTGCAGTTCGACGACCGACTGCGCTTCAAGCCGGCCACCCGGGTGGAGAACGCCTGCGCCTCGGGCTCCGCCGCCGTCTACCAGGGCCTGCGCGCCATCGCGGCGAAGGCGGCCCGCTTCGTGCTGGTGGTCGGTGTCGAGAAGATGACCGCCGTTTCCGGCGAAGAGATCGGCAACACCCTGCTGAAGGCCTCCTACCTGAAGGAGGACGGCGAGATCGAGGGCGGTTTCGCCGGTGTCTTCGGCCTCATCGCCCAGCAGTACTTCCAGAGGCACGGCGACCAGTCGGACGCCCTGGCCGCCATCGCCGCCAAGAACCACCGCAACGGTGTCGGCAACCCGCTGGCGCAGATGCGCAAGGATCTCGGCTTCGAGTTCTGCCGCAACATCTCGGAGAAAAATCCGCTGGTGGCGGGACCGCTGAAGCGCACCGACTGCTCGCTGGTCTCCGACGGTGCCGCGGCGCTGGTGCTGACGGACGTCGAGACGGCGCTTGGCCTGCGTAAGTCGGTGGTGTTCCGTGCCGCCGAACAGGTCAATGACTTCCTGCCCATGAGCAAGCGCGACATCACCCTCTTCGAGGGCTGCGAGCAGGCCTGGGGACAGGCGCTGGAATCCGCCGGAGTGAAGCTGGGCGACCTCAGCTTTGTCGAGACCCATGACTGCTTCACCATCGCCGAACTGCTGGAGTACGAGGCCATGGGGCTCACCAAGCGCGGCCAGGGCGCGCGCGCCATCGCCGAAGGCTGGACCGAGAAGGACGGCCGGCTGCCGGTCAATCCCTCCGGCGGGCTGAAGGCCAAGGGCCATCCGGTCGGTGCCACCGGTGTTTCCATGCACGTCCTGAGCGCCATGCAGCTGACCGGCGCGGCCGGCGACATGCAGGTGAAGAACGCCCGGCTCGGCGGCATCTTCAACATGGGTGGCGCCGCCGTCGCCAACTACGTCTCGATCCTCGAGCCGTTGCGCGCGTAATTTTCCGGCCATGGGCAACGCGATGAACCTGGGGCGCCTGCTGGCCGATACGGCGCGGCGCCTGCCCGATGCTCCGTCCCTGGTCTGGGGGGAGCGAAGCTGGACCTGGGCCGAGACCAATGCCCGCGTCGACGCCCTGGTGGCCGCGCTGCGGCGTCGCGGCCTCGGCAAGGGCGATCCGATCCTGGTGCAGGCGAAGAACTCCAACCAGATGTTCGAAAGCATGTGGGCCGCCTTCCGGCTGGGTGGCATCTGGGTGCCGACCAATTATCGCCTGACGCCGCCGGAGGTCGCCTACCTCGCCACGTCGTCCGGCGCCAAGGCGATGCTCTGCGACGATGGTTTCCGGCAGCACGCTGAGGCAGTGAAGCAGATTTCCTCGACCTTGCAGCTCTCCGTCGTCATCGGGAAGCCGCGCGACGGCGACGTCGCCTATGAGGACCTGGTGGCCGAAGGAGAGGATGAGACGGTCGAGCCAGCGGAGGTCGACTATCACGATCCCTGCTGGTTCTTCTACACCTCCGGCACCACGGGTCGGCCCAAGGCGGCGGTATTGACCCACGGGCAGCTCAACTTCGTCACCAACAACCACCTGGCCGACCTCATGCCGGGTACCACGGCGACGGATGCCTCCCTGGTGGTGGCCCCGCTCAGCCACGGCGCCGGCGCCCACGCCCTCTCCCAGGTGGCGCGCGGTGCGAAGTCGGTGCTGACGGCCGGCGAGAAGTTCGACGAGGAAGAGATCTGGCGCCTGGTGGAGCGGCACCGCATCGCCAACATGTTCACTGTGCCGACAATCCTGACGCGCATGGTGCGCCACCCGGCCGTCGACCGCTTCGACCATTCCTCGTTGCGCTACGTGATCTATGCGGGCGCGCCGATGTACCGTGCCGACCAGAAGCTGGCGCTGGAGAAGCTCGGCAAGGTGATCGTGCAGTACTACGGACTTGGCGAGGTGACCGGCAACATCACCGTGCTGCCGCGCGAGGAGCACAGCCTGGACGATGACGCCATGCCGGTCGGCTCCTGCGGTTACGCCCGCACCGGCATGGAGATCGTCGTCAAGGATGCCGAGGGGCGGAGCCTGCCCGCCGGCGAGCAGGGCGAGATCTGCGTGCGCGGCCCCGCGGTCTTCGCCGGCTATCACGACAATCCCGAAGCCAATGCCAAGGCGCTGAAGGACGGCTGGTTCCATACCGGCGACCTCGGCCGCTTCGACGCGCGGGGCTACCTCTACATCACCGGCCGGGCTTCCGACATGTATATCTCCGGCGGCTCCAACGTCTATCCGCGCGAGGCCGAGGAGGTGCTGCTGACCCATCCCGCCGTCGCCGAGGTGGCGGTGCTGGGCGTGCCCGACCCCGAATGGGGCGAAACCGGCGTCGCCGTGGTGGTGCTGCAGCCGGGCGCGAGCGCCACCGGCAGCGAGCTGCTGGATTTCCTAAGGGACAAGCTGGCCCGCTACAAGCAGCCGCGCCGCGTGTTCTTCTGGGACGAGCTGCCGAAGTCGGGCTACGGCAAGGTGCCCAAGCATCTGATCCGGCAGGAGCTGGAGGCTCGCGGCGATCTCGCCGAGGCGGCGGCACAATGAGGACGCTGACGCAGCCCGGCGCGCCGCTGCAGCCGCGCCGATTGCTCGAGTGGGCGGCCCCGGCGGTCGATCTGCGCGTGAGGCTGGCAGGAGATCAGGACCTGCTGCACGGCCTGGTGGCGGCCCTGGCGGATCGCGGCGTCCGCCACGCCGCGGTACAGGTGGTCGCCGCCGAGATCGCGCAGATGGCCTATCTCACCGGCGCCGAGGACCCGAGCGGCGCGCGTGTCGCCACCTACGGGCCGCCGACCCGGCTGCACGGGCCGGTGACGCTGATCGGCGCCAGCGGCATCCTCGGCCCGGGACCGGACGGCGACAGTCTGCTGCACTGTCACGCCGTGGTGGTCGACGCGCAGGGGCGTCTGCACGGTGGACACCTCCCGCCCGGGGAGGTCCGGCTGGGCGCGACGGGTGCCGTTGCCCTGGTGACGCCGCTGCGGCGGGCGGCCTTCGTCGTTGCCTACGACAGCGAAACCAACTACCCGCTGTTCCAACCCAAGAGGATCCCCGCATGAGCGAGTTGGCGTCAATCGAGGACGGCCGGCTGGGCCGTATCGCCGTGATTCGCCTCAGGCCCAACGAGGATCTCGTCGGTGGAGTGGAGGTGGTTTGCCGCGAGCATGGATTCAGCCGTGCCATCGTGCGCTCGGGGGTCGGCAGCCTGGTGGACGCGGTGCTGGAATCCGGCGATACGGCGCTGAAGATTCCCGGCCCCGGCATCGAGATTCTGACCCTCGCCGGCGAGGTGCGCCCCGATGCTGAAGGCAATCCCCGCGCCGACCTGCGCGGGACCGTCGCCGACGGCAATGCCAAGGTGTTCGGTGGTGGCTTCCGGCGCGGCGAGAACCCGATCTGCATTACCCTGGAACTGGTCCTGCAGGAGTGGGTTCCTGCATAGCGGCGGCCGTCGCGGTTCAATCGAGCGAAGGGAGACGCGCAGCATGTTCAAGGCGATCCTCTTGGAGGAAAGCGACGGCAAGGTCTCGGCCGAGCTTACGGAGCTGGACGAGTCGGAACTGCCCGAGGAGGAGGTCACTGTCGCGGTTGACTACTCCACCCTCAACTACAAGGACGGCATGGTGCTGAACGGCCAGGGACGTTTGGTGCGCAGCTATCCGCACATCCCGGGAGTCGACTTCGCCGGCACGGTGGAGGCCAGCAGCCATCCGGCCTACGAGCCGGGCGACAAGGTGATCCTTACCGGCTGGCGGGTCGGTGAACACCACTGGGGCGGCTACGCGCAGAAGGCGCGGGTCAAGTCCGACTGGCTGGTGCCACTGCCCGAGGGCCTCACGACCCGGCGCGCGATGGCGATCGGCACCGCGGGCTTTACCGCCATGCTGGCCGTGATGGCATTGGAGGCGCACGGCGTCGGCCCCGACGGCGGCGAGGTTCTGGTGACTGGCGCCGCCGGCGGCGTCGGCTCGGTCGCCGTCGCCGTTCTGGCCAGGCTCGGATACAAAGTCGCCGCTTCGACAGGGCGCGCCGAGACTCACGACTACCTGAAGGACCTGGGGGCGACGACCATCATCGACCGCGCCGAGATCGCGACGCCGAGCGGGCGCCCGCTGGACAAGGAACGCTGGCAGGGCTGCATCGACGCTGTCGGCGGTGCGACGCTGGCGTGCGTGCTGCCGCAGATCGCCTATCGCGGTTCGGTCGCCGCCGTCGGGCTGGCCGGCGGCAACAAGCTCGAAACCACGGTGATCCCGTTCCTGCTGCGCGGTGTGAACCTGCTCGGCATCGACTCGGTGCTGAGTCCGCCGGAAGAGCGCAAGGCCGCCTGGGCGCGCCTGACCCGCGACCTGCCGATGGACAAGCTCGACGGCATGATCCGGGAGGTCGGGTTGGGTGAGGTGCCGGGCCTCGGCCGCGACATCCTGAAGGGACAGGTTCGCGGCCGGGTGGTGGTCGACGTCAATGCCTGAGGCGTCGGCCGCCCGATCCCCGCCGGAAGCCGGCCGCAGCGGCGTCCTGAATTCCGTCGCGGCCACCGCGGAACCTTTCGTCTCCTTTGGCATTACCTGTCTGTTGCGCTGCCTGCCCGGGCGGCTGCAGCGCTGGACGGTGGCCTTCGCAGATTGAAAGCCGCTTCTCGGGAGCCACGCCCGGCCATTCGGCATGGATGCCTTGCGGGCACCCTCGCCCCCCCTCACGGACTGGAGTCAGCGTTTCTTGACCGCGACGAAGCGCCCGGCCCTGATTCTCACCAACAAGCGCAGCGGCAATGCCTCCAGCGACCTGGCACCGGCAATCGAACGTTTGGAGGAGCACGGCTTCTCGGTCGCCGTGGCGGCGCCTGATTCGGTCGATGATCTGCGGCGCCGTATCGGCGACAGCGGCGAGGCGACGGTCATTCTGGCCGGCGGCGACGGCACCATGAGCGCGGCGGCGCCGGCGCTGATGGACCTGGGGCGGCCTTTCGGCATCCTGCCCCTCGGTACGGCCAACGATCTTGCCCGCACGCTCGGCATACCTGTCGATCTCGCCGATGCCGCCGGTGTGATCGGCGCCGGGCACGTCCGGCGCATCGATCTCGGTCGGGTCGATGGCCGGCCTTTCTTCAACGTCGCCAGTGTCGGTCTCAGCGCCGAGGTCGTGCGCGCCCACGAAGGCGAGGGCGCGCGCAAGCGGCTGCTCGGTGTCCTGAACTATCCTTTGAGTGCCTGGGCGGCCTTCCGACGCCATCGCCCCTTCAGGGCGGAGTTGGTCGTCGACGGCGAACGCCACCTCTTCGCTTGCATGCAGATCGCCGTCGGCAACGGCAGACACTACGGCGGCGGTATGACGGTGGACGAGGACGCGGAGATCGACGACGGATGGCTCAAGGTCTACCATCTCCGCCCGAGCGGGCTGCTGTCGATGTTGTCGATGCTGCCGGCGCTGCGTTTCGGCTGGCTGCGGCGTACGCCGCAGGCCGAGGTGATCTGGGCCAAGAGGGTCGAGATCCGCACCCGTCGGCCGTTGCCGGTCAACATTGACGGGGAACTCGACGGCCGTACGCCGGTTGTCATCGAGGTGCTGCCGGGGGCCGTCGAGGTTTTCGCGCCGGCGCATGACGACGCAACGTCGCAGAGAAAGGACGAGGCTTGAGCATTCTGCGCGACGACCGGCTGTTGGCGCTGCATGATCTCGTCGAGGCCTGCCGCGATTCGGCCCGCCACTGCGCCCTGGCGGCCGAGATGATGGAGGACGATCCGCGCGCCGGGAAACTGCGGGACTTGGCGGAGCGCCGAAGCCGCGAGGCCGACTTCTTCGGCGCGCGCATGATCGAGGAGGACGACATTCCGGGCGGGGCGCCGGAGGAGCGCAGCCTCCTGCAGGCGGCCCTGGCGGGTGCCAGGTCGGTCTTGGTCGACAGCGGATGGGAGGCTCTGCTGGACGACTGCCGCTCCCGGGAGCAGGAAGTGATGGACTGCGCGAAGGCGGCGCGCGAGGCGCCGCTGCGCGATGACGAGCGCAAGGCGGCCGGCGAGTTGGCCGACGACGCCGGCCAGCAGCTTGAAACGCTGTTCAAATACTGACCGTGGTATCGCCGCTGCGGGTGACTGCCATACGACCGGAAAGCTGCAGTGAATTAGTGTTCTAGAACAATTCAACCGAGCGAGGAGCATAGGATGGGTATAGAAGTCGGTGGCCTGTTCGGCCTGCTGGTGCTGGTCGCAGATATCTATGCGATCGTGAAGACCGTGCAAAGCGGTGCCTCCACGGGCGCGAAGGTGTTCTGGATCCTGCTGATTCTTATTCTGCCGATCCTGGGCTTCATAATCTGGCTGGTCGCCGGGCCGAAGGGCTGACGCCGCCACGGCGGCTGTCGATGCGGCGTCACGCGCCGCCGCCGCCGGCCTCCTGCTTGCTGCCCGTCAACTCGCGCACCTGGCAGACGATGTCGCGGTTGGAAAACGGCTTGGTGATGAAAGCGTCGGCGCCGAGACGCAGGGCAGTGTGGCGGTCTTTCTCCTGTCCCTTGGCGGTCAGGACGATGACCGGCAGCTGCTTCAGCTGAGGTTCGTTGCGCAGGCGCTTCAGGACCTCGAAGCCGCTGTGCGGCGGCAGCATGACGTCGAGCACCACGATGTCGGGAGGTTCGCTCAGCAACTGGGCGATCGCCGTGTCGCCGTCCAGGGCGGAGACGACCTGCCAGCCCTCGCGGCGGAATACGAAGCTCAAGGACTCGACAATGTTCGGCTCGTCCTCGACGATCATGATCAGCATCGCGTCCTTCTCCCTGTGACGTGCCGGGGCCTGGCGGCCTTTGTGTTGTTGGTTTCCGGCATCAGGCTTCTTCCAGGGCCTGTGACCTGATGATCACATCTTCCTGGCGTTGGGGGCAATTGCCGCGTGCACAGAGCCGGCAGGTGGCGCCGACGCGATCCGCCGGCGCCCCGGCCGAGAGGTTCAGGCGGTCGCCGTAGACCGTCTGGTCGGCATAGAGGGCGTCGCAGGCCAGCATGATGGAGAGCAGCCTTCGTGGTTGGCCGTAGGCGGCATTGCCCTTGGCAATAGCCCGGCCAATGAAGAGGAAGCGGTCGCCGCTGGGAAACTCGGCCAGTTGGCGCACCACGGTCTCCGGTGCCTGGAACGCCCGATAGACGGCCCAGAGCGGGCAGGCGCCTCCGTAGCGTGGCAGCGGCAGTCCGGGCAGCGGAAAGCGCTTGGTGACGAAGCCGGCGGGGTCGGAGCGCATGAAGGCGAAGGGGATGCCCTCGGCGCCAGGGCGTCGCAGCGTCACCAGGCGATGGCAAACCTGTTCGACGCTGGCGCCGTAGGGCCGGCATAGCAGGTCGACGTCGTAGCGCAGGCGCGTAGCGTCCTGCAGGAAGCTGTCGTAGGGCATCAGCAGGGCGCCTGCGCCGTAGGACTGCAGGGCGCCCGCCGCCCGCTCGCGGGCCGCCGGCGTGGTCAGCGTGGCGCTGCGTGCGATGATCTCTTCAATCTCGGCGCCGAAATTGAGACGTGCCAGCAGGCGGGCCACCGCGAAGCGGCGGGCTGCGGGCGGGGCACTGTCGAGCAGCAGCATGCGCTTGCCGTGCGGGCTGTAACTCAGCGGCTCGCGCGCGGAAAGCAGGCGCTCCACCTGCGGCCCGGCGCGGCTGACCTGCAGCCGGTGGCTCGCTTCCAGGTGCTCCAGCATGCGGTCTTCGAGATCCCGCAACGGTGCGTCGAGCGCCGCGCGCAGCTGTTCGGCGGCCTGCTCCAGGGCCGGGAAATGGTTTTGGTTTTCCAGCACGAAGTCGTCGACCTCTTCGGCGGGCGTGGTGGAGCGGGTCGTCGTCTGCGCTTCGCCGAAGAAGGCCGACAGCCCTTGCGCGGCGATGGAGAGGCGGGCGCTCTCCTCCGAGAGGATGCTGTGAAAGCGGCGCTGCTGCTCCGGATCGACGTCCTCCACCGAGGTAAGGATCTCCGAGATCGAGCGGATCGCCGAAATATTGGTGAGGATGCGATGGATGGCGTCGCTGAGGAAGGGATCCTGGTTCAGGCGGTCGGAAAGGGCATGCATGGCCTGGGAGCGGTCGAGAAAGGCGCGGTGCAGGGTGACCAGCGCCCGCGCCCAGTCCGGGTGTCGCCCGACCAGATCCTCGATTCCCGACGGGTCGAGCCGGATCTGGTCGAACAGCGGCTCGGCCAGCACCTCGTTGAGGTCGCCGGCGAGGCGGCGTTCGGTGGCCCCGTCGAGCGCGTCGAGCCCGACTCCGATCTCCTCGGCGACCTGCCGCAGCAGGCGTCCGCCGATGCTGCGTTTGTTGTGCTCGATGAGGTTCAGGTAGGACACCGAAATGCCGATGCGCCCGGCGAGTTCGGTCTGGGTCAGGCCCATTTCCTTGCGCCGCTCGCGAATCTTCAGGCCGATCAAGGGGATGGCCAAGGTCTCACCCACTCATCTGTGCGCGTCTTGTGCGTCGCAGTGTAAACGTTTCACAAGGCCGGCGATTCCCAGAAACAGATTTTTACACAAAATCCATTTCATAACAATAGTTTATTGTATAATTGACTGCTTTGCGCTTATCGTCTTTACGAAACAGGCGCTTCTGTCCCGCGCCTGGTCCGGGGGCGGAAACCCCGGCAGCGACAGAGGGGCAGGCTGGGAGGGGAAACGTGATCAGCTTCGCCAAGCCCGTCAGCGGCCTCAGGGTCCTGAAGCGCAGGGCCGCCTTCCCGGCGACGACCTTCGGCGGCGCGCTCGGCCCATCCGCGGTCTGAGACCCGTCCATGCGGGTGCCGGCCGTCGGGGGGTGGCCGGCACCCGCCACGTCTTGCTCCTCCTCTCCGACAGCTGCCCGTCGGGGAGGGAGCAGGGCGGTGGTCCATGCCAGTCCGTCCGGACAATTCCAGCCGAGCGATCGTGGTCTTCCTGACCGAGGCTCCCCGAGGCCCTCTGGCCTCTGCGGCCTTGCGCTGTCGCACCGTCGATGGGCTATGCTGTCGGCAGAAAGGCGGTCTCGGGCGATAGCGGGGAGGAACGGTGGTGATGCGGTATTCCGATCCTAGGGGCGCGGCGGTTCTCGCGCTGGCGTTTGCGGCGCTGCTGTTGGCGGGCTGCGCCGAGCCCTTGCCGAAGCTCACCTACGCCGAACGGCCCTGCTACCGTACCCTGGCCGTGGTCGACTGCCATGCCGAACCCCTGCCCGGGGAGGAAGGCCGGCGCGTCGGCTTCTACGACACCCCGATCGCGGTCGACTATGAGTCATGGCCTCAACGCCTTTTCTAGCTGGCGCCTTTGAGGTCACCACAATCGAGATGCACTGCGGCGGCGAACCGCTGCGCATCGTCACCTCGGGCTATCCGAAGCTGCAAGGGCGCCGTCTGCTGGACAAACGTCGCGACGCCCACGCCAACCATGACGCCTTTCGCCGCCTGTTGATGTTCGAGCCGCGCGGCCATGCCGAGATGTACGGTGCGGTGCCGGTCGAACCGGACCATCCGGAGGCGGATCTCGCCGTTCTCTTCCTGCATGGCGAGGGCTACTCGACCATGTGCGGCCATGCCATCATGGCGCTTGGGCGCTGGGCGGTCGATTCGGGGCTGGTGACAGCGACGGAGCCGGAGACCGAGGTGGCCATCCAGGCGCCCTGTGGGCTCGTTCGCGCCAGGGTGCAGGTCGAGAAGGCATCCGGCGGGCTGAGGACCGGCGCGGTCTCCTTCCGCTCCGTTCCCTCCTTCGTCTTCGCGCGGGAGATCGTGGTGGACACCCGCGACTGGGGGCCGCTGCAGCTCGATATCGCTTATGGCGGCGCCTTCTACGCCATCGTCCCGGCGGACTCCATCGGCCTTGACTTGTATTCCACGCCGGCGCGCTTCCTGGCCGATGCCGGCGAGGAAATTACCCGGGCCGCAAGCGCGCAGGTCCGCCTGTCGCATCCGGAAGATCAGGATCTCGCCTTCCTCTACGGCACCGTCTTCACCGACGGCCGCGACAGCTTCGCCGAGGCGCCGACCCGCAATGCCTGCGTCTTTGCCGGGCGCCAGGTCGACCGCAGCCCCACCGGCTCCGGCGTGTCCGCGCGGATCGCCCTGCAGTGGACCCGCGGCGAGATCGCCCTGCATCAGGCGCGGCGCTTTGAGAGCCTCACCGGCGCCCGATTTGCCGGGACGGCGGTGGAGGAAACCCGTGTCGGCCCCTACCGGGCCGTGGTGGTCGAGGTCTCGGGCCGCGCCCACTACAGCGGCGAAGCCCGCTTCACCCTGGAACCGGACGACCCTCTCGGCGAGGGTTTCCGGCTCGACTGAGGCCGGCGCTCACGGGAACTCGTTGCGCGCGCGGATGATGAGGTCGACCAGGCGGCTGCCGCCCGAGGCACCGTTGCGCTGGCTGTTCTCCCAGGACTGCACGCAGACGACCCGCGGCCAGGCTTCGCCGGCCCACCATGCGAAGAAGGGGCCGCCGGACTGACCGGGCCAGACGTCGCCGCGATGCCAGACCGCCCGATGTGTCGAGGTGTTGCGGCCGTCGAGGGCGATGTCGCGCTCGTAGGAGGGACGCTGGCCGCCGGCGAGGTCGCCGGGGTAGCCGATGTGGCGCCAGTAAGTGCCGCCGTCCCAGGACTCCGAATAGGTGCGCGAGCCGATCCAGCCGCAGGTGTCGCCGATGCGCCGGTCGAGCACCAGCACCACGTAGTCCTCGCGGGCCTCGGCGGAGTCGATGGTCGGTCCGGTCACCTTGCGGAAGGCGTACCAGCGTGTCGCCCAGGCTTCACCGAAGGGCGCGTTGCCGTCGAAGTACGAGGGGCGGAATCGGACCCAGCCGGCGGTGTTGCCGCTGCCCCAGACCATGGCATGGCTGCAGGTCAACATATGACGCGGTCCGACCAGGACACCGCTGGCCCAGCCGCCGGCGGTGTCGACTCGGCCCATGGTGCACCAGGGGAAGGAAGTATCGGAAAATGTATAGCGGTCTTCCGGGGCGAAAACCGTAGTCGCCCTGCGCTGGGTCCTGCTGCGGCTGAGCGCGTTGATGAAGGGCCGTACCTGCAGGGCCTTTTCGACGCGCGGCGGCACTGGTTGCAGCGGCAGGTGATCCGGCAGGTAGCCGTCGAGGTCCGGCAGGCCTTGCTGGGCGTCACGTCGCATCCTGTCCGTCAGCCTCGGCAGCGGAATACGCTTGCCGGGAATCGCGGGACGGAACACGCGGGTGCCGAGCTCGGTGCCGGCGATCTCCAATTGCACGTCGATGCCGGCGCCGGATCTGGCCTTGGTACGCGGGCGGGAGATCAGCGACTTGCCGAGCCTCGTCGTGCGATAGCTGAGCTTGGGCGTGCCGGTGACCATGGTGTCGACGCGCAGCGTCACCTTCCCGGGCTTCTTCAGCGCCGCGCGCGGTTTGACCTGGCGTTTGAGTTGCGCCTCGGTGAGCGGTGCATCCGGGCCATCGTGCTTGCGCATGCGACGCCCAGTGGAGCGTGGGGTTGGTCTGCGGGCCATTTTGGATTGCCTCCCGATTGGGGAACAGGGAAGCGATTCTACGCTCTCTTTGTGCCGGTGCCGCCGACTACGGCGTGCTAGTCCGAAGGAGGCGATCCGGGACGCGAAAGAAACCCCGGCGCTTCGGCGCCGGGGAGTTTCGTCGAGTACAGGGAGTGTCAGAAAGGGTAGGACACGCCGATATGGGGCCTCGATGCGTGCCGCATCGACAACGGCGCTGTGCTCACCCTGCCTTTCGCCGTGCCGCGCCGCAAGCTGGGCAGAGGTGGTAGCCCGGAGAGGTCGGGGATGCCTCTAAAGTTCCGCCCGACGAAGTACCGTCAGAGGATGTCGACGTTCACCTTGGCATTTTGCAGGTCGGCGAAAGAGTCCACGCCGCTGCCATTGACGCCCGCCAGGGTAACGGTGGTGCCGCTATCGAAGGTAATGACGATGGCAGTGGCGCTGCCGCTGACGCTGTGGCCGCCGGCATCGAGGTCGCCGAGATTGACGATGCCGTCGCCGTTAACATCGGTGACGTCGGTGAGCAGCAGGCGGTCGCCGCCGTTGCCGGTCGTAAAGTCGAGGATCACGTTGTCACCTTCGTCGCTCGCCAACGAAAAGACGAAAACGTCGCGGCCGGTGCCGCCGGTCATAATGTCGTTGCCGGCGCCGCCGATGAGAGTATCCGCACCGTTGCCGCCGAACAGGGTGTCGTCGCCGCCGCCGCCGATCAGCAGATCGTTGCCGTTGCCGCCGTCGATGAGGTCGGCGAGACCGCCGCCGGTCACCGTGTCGTTGCCGTTGCCGGCCAAGAACAGCGTGCCGGGGGTGAAGCCCGCCTGCAGGGCTTTCGAGGCATCTTCCGGCAGCACCACGGCATCTTTCCCGTTGCCGGCAGCGTACTGCGTCCCTTCGAGGTAGCCGCCGCGGTCGATGACATTGAAGTCGACGCTGTCGGCCTTGTTGCTGAACAGCGACTCGTCCGCGCCCGGGCCGGCCGGCGATGCCGGTGGCGGAGGAGGCGCTGGCGGTGTCGGCGGCGGTGCCGGCGGTTCCGTAGGTGCCGGCGGCTCCGTGGGCGTTGCAGGCGGCAGCGCGACGGCAAACGGGGGCGTTCCGGCGGCGGCTGCAGGAGGCAGGATCACGTCGTCGTCGTCAGGCGGCGCACCGAATTCGCCCCCCGGAGTTGGGCTGCCGTCGAGGGTGTTGTCGTCGGCGAGGGGACGCAGGCGCGCGATGAGCGTGCCGAGGTCGCTGTCATAGCGACTGCTACCGCCGCCGCTGCCGGGCGCGACCGGAGCGGCCGCCGTCTCCAAGGGAATGTCCGTGATGTCCAGAGTCAAGGCGGCGGCTGTCGGCATCGGCAGACCGGGGTGAGCCGGTATATCGCTCGCCTCGTCCAGGACGACGGCGACGGCAGCGCGAATCGCCGCCTCGATTTCCGCGTCGCTGGCCGTGTCCGCCTTCAGGTCGCTGTCGTCGGTGGGCTGAACCGGGTTGGGGCCATCCTGACCGCTGCGCGTGACCATCCTGGTACTTCTCCTAGACAAGGCCGGTGCCGCCCCTCGGGCGGCCGCCTATAAATGCCCGCGGCGATTCTGAATCAGGTGCCTTAAGAAATCTTTAGCATTAATGATAAGTGCTGGAATAAGTGCCGGGCCTCGATGACAGGTGGCATGATGCCTGGCTGATCGCCATCTATAGTTGCGCCGATGGCAGCCGGTCCTGCTGTAGCCGCTCCCGGCGCAGCAGTTCCACCTCCTCGAGGACGCCCCGCCATCCGAGGCTGCTGCAGTAGCGCGTGGCGCCGTCGACGCCAACCTTGTCCACCAGTTCGCGCGCAAGTGCTGCCAAGCGGCCCTCGACGCGACCCTCAGCGGTACATCCAGGTTCGTTGTCGTCGCGTCGCCTAACCGAGGTCATCTGCCACATCTCCTTGTTCTCTACTCCCACCCAATCGACGCATGGCGACGGGGATTGTTCCGCAATCCGCTCGTGTCCTTGCGGGGGCCGGATTGCGGCTCGACTGTGTTCCTGCGAGGGCTGAAGCGAGGCCCCGATCCCGGGGCGCGGAGGGAATAGCACCAAGGCCTTAACAAGGGGAAAAGAAGCAGCGGGTCAGGCCGTTTCGTCGAGGAGGCGCCGTCCCCGGTCAGCCAGCTCGGCGGCAGGGTGGCCGGCTTCGAAACAGTGCCAGCCAATGGTGCCGAGATCGTAGGTCAACTGCTGCGCCACGACCGCGGCGGTGGCGTCCGAGGCATCGCCACGGCGTCGCTCGACCCGGGCGGCCAGGGTGTCGGCATCGGCCTCCAGCCAGAGGCCGGTGAAAGGGACGCCGGCCCGCCGGGCGATCTCCTCTATGGCCGCGCGCTCCTCCGGCCGGGCGAAGACGGCGTCGACGATGACCGCCTGTCCGGCGGCGAGCGCCGCGGCGGCGCGGTCGCCGAGGGCCGCGTAGACGGCGGCGCTGGCTTCGGCGGTGTAGGCCTGAGGCGGCAACCGGTCGAGTTCGTCCACCCCCGCCTGCTGCTTGCGCAGGACGTCGCTGCGCAGGTGGATCGCGCCCGGCGCCGCGCCGAGCGCCGGCGCCAGCGTGCGGGCGAGGGTTGTCTTGCCGGTGCCGGAGAGCCCGCCGACTGCGACCAGGCGGGGCGGGGCCGGGGCGAGGTAGGCGCGCGCCCGCTCGAAGTAGGCCGTGGCCTCGGCACGCCGCAGGGACCTCTCGGCGGCTAGCTCTGCGACGGCTTGCAGGCTTGCCGCCACCTTGGCGCGCACCGCCGCGCGGGTGGAAAGGAACACAGGCAGCAGCGGCAAGGCCCCGGTTTCGTCGCGCTGCTGCAGGTAGCGATTCAGCACCAGGTTGGCAAATGGCCGCAGGCCGCGATGATCGAGGTCCATCAGCAGGAAGGCGAGGTCATAGACCACGTCGATGCGGGCAATGGCGTCGTTGAATTCGATGGCGTCGAACAGCGTCGGCCGCCCGTCGAGCAGCACCACGTTGCGCAGATGGAGGTCGCCGTGACAGAGGCGAACCTTGCCGTTCTCCGCCCGGCCATCCAGCAAGGCGGCATGGTGGGCGAGGTGCCCCAGCGCCTCATCCGTCAGGCGGCGCGAGTCTTCGGGATCGAAGATGTCGGGCCTGTCGCCGAACTCCTCGCCGTTTTCACGCACCACCCAGGCCATGGCCTCGGCGCCGGCCGCACGGTCGCGCCGTGGCTCGGCCGTCCCGTGAAAGTGCGCGACGGCGTCGGCCAGGGCCGTCATCGTCTCCGCGGTCAGCCGGCCCGCTTCGGCCTGCCGGCTGAGAAGATTCGCCTGGTCGAAGCGGCGCATGACCAGGACCCATTCGACGGGCGTGCCGTCGCCACCGAGTGCGAGCCCTGCCGCGGTGCGTGTTATCGGAACCACGTCCAGATAGAGGCTCGGTGCGGTGCGCCGGTTGATCTCCATTTCGCGCCGACAGGAATCCCGCCGCTTCTCCAGCGTCGAAAAATCCATGTAGGGATAGGCGACGGCGCGCTTCATCTTGTAAGCACGGTCGCCGGCGAGAAAGACGATCGCGCCGTGGGTATCGATGCGATCGACCTCGGTCACGTCCGGCCCATAGGTCGATGCGCTGCCGAGCAGACGCAGGACCTCCGACTGGTCCTCGGTCACAGGACTGGTGGGCGGCCGCTTCTGTTCCGACAAGGCCGGTCCTTTCGCTGCTTCAAGCCGGTGCGCCACCAGCGTAGGGATCCCGCGTCCCTGCGGCATTGAGATGCCTCAAAGGGCGGTCGCGCCGGCCGGTTCGCATCTTGCTATCCGCAGCCGGTCCCCGCAGTCTATGTCACGCTCAGGATTCTTTCATCCTGGGCGACGCAAGGGAGGCGGAGATGGATGCGGCCGGACTGAAGGAAATGCAGGCGCCGATCAAGGCGCGCTACCGCGAGGACCCGGCCGCGGCCGTGGTGACGCTGAAGGCCGAGGGCGCCATCGGCGAGGGCCTCAGCTGCTCGGTGGAGACCGGGCGTGCACTGATCGAGGCCGGCCTGCATCCGGCCACCGGCGGCTCCGGCTTGCAGGCCTGCTCGGGCGACATGCTGCTCGAGGCCCTGGTGGCTTGTGCCGGTGTCACGCTGAATGCGGTAGCGACGGCGCTCGGCCTCGAGATCCGCGACGCGCGGGTAAAGGCGGAAGGCGACCTCGATTTCAGGGGCACCCTGGGCGTCGACAAGGAGGCGCCGGTCGGCTTCCGCGACATTCGCCTCAGCTTCGACATCGACGGCGATCTCTCCGAGGAGCAATTGGCCAGCCTGCTGAAACTGACGGAGCGCTACTGCGTGGTCTATCAGACGCTGAAGTCCGCCCCGCCGGTCGCGGTAACGGCCGCCACCCGGTAAGCCTGGGCGACCGCGCCCTATTCGCCGGCCAAGCGCCGGCTGTCGCGGTCGAGCTGGTCGAGCAGGGTGATGGCGTCGCTGACCGCGAAAGGGTCGATGCCGTGCCGAGGATCCTCGACGAAGATCCGCTCGATGAGGCCGTCGGCCGCCACCATCGAGTAGCGCCATGATCGCGGCCCGAAGCCGACGGACGACCAATCGGCCAACATTCCCATGGCGCGCGTGAAGTCCGCATTACCGTCGGGCAGCAGGGTGACTTCGCCGTCGATGCCCTGGTCACGTGCCCAGGCGTTCATGACGAAGGCGTCGTTCACGGATACGCAGAAGATCTCGTCGATGCCCATGCGTCTGATGTTTCCGGACAGGGCGATGTAGCCGGGCAGGTGGCGGCCGGAACAGGCCGAGGCGAAAGCGCCGGGCACGGCGAAAATCACCACGCGGCGGCCGCCGAAGAGATCCGCACTCGTCCTCTCCACCCAACTGCCGTCGCGGCGCAGCTTGAAGACCACTTGCGGTAGGCGATCGCCGGCCCCGCGCATCTTCGTCTCGGCATGTGTTTGGATCATTGCTTCCGGTCTCGACGGTTAGTGCAGCGTCGGTGCGCCGGGCCGCTGGGCGGCCGAAGCCTGCGCTTCCTCGACCGCGGTGGTTTCGCGGTTGTGCGTCTGCGCGGCGGCGGTAAGGGCGGCCAGGTCCCAGTCGCGCAACGGCAGCACCCGCTCCGCCGCCAGCAGGGCGTGCGCCAGGCCACGGGCCGGGCTCATCGACAGCCGCAAGGCGGCCGGCGGCAGCCAGTCGCCGAGCGCGGTGCCTGCCGGTTCGGCGATGTCGCGTTGCAGCCAGGCGATGGCGTCGATCAGCCGCACCTCGTCGGGGGACAGGGCGGGGCAGGCCGGGCAGCGCACGTCGACGGACCTCGAAGCAGCGAGTGTGGTATTGCGCAGTATCGCGTGCAGGCTGAGGCCTGCATCGGCGCCGCTTCGCCGGTCGCCCCAAAGCCGACCATCCTGGCCGTCCTCGGCATTGAACAGGCGGTCGAAGTGCTGTCGCGCCGCCGCCAGCGTATCCGTCTGCTGTCTGAAGGCCGAGACCCAGGCCCGAACCCCGGCGGCCAGGCCGCGCTCGCCGGCAGTCAGGGATGCGACGTCGGCCACCGGGGGCAGTGGCGCAGTGTCGACTGCCGCGGCTGAAAGCGTCAGGTGGTGCCGTCGGGGTGCCTCATAGGGAATCACCTGGCCCGCCTCCCGCATGGCCCGGGCAAGCTCGCCTGCGGCGGCCAGGAATCCGTCGCGACCCCGTGGCAACAGGCACCACTCGCTCAGCGCCCTGGCCTGGCCGGTTTCACCCTGCTGCAGGGCGGCGAGAATGGACAGCAGGGCCTCCTCGGTCGGATTGATGCGGTCGTCCTCCAGCAGAGAAACCGCCTGAGGCAAGCGCGCTGAGCAGAGCACGCCGTCGGCAATGCGGGAGAAGGCTTCCAGCGTGTCCTCCAGGCGCGCGAGTCCGAAGGCGCGGGCGAACTCCGGCGCCACGGCGGCCGCGCGCGCTTCCCGGGAAAGACTGCGGGCGGCGTAGCGGCGCAGTGCCCAAATCACCAGGACCTCCGAGAAGGCGAGGTTCGCAACGCAGCGCGGGCCGGTGCCCCGATGGAACGATAGGGCAGGCAAGGCGGAAAGGGCGGGGGCCATCGCGGCGGTATCCTCGAAGTCTCATGATGCGAATGAGAATGACTCGCATATATTCGATAATCAAGGGGCAGATGGCCGCAGTGGAAAGAAAACCCATGCCGGACGATCAGGCGCCGGTGAATCGCGGCGGGCGCTTCTCCATGAAGGCGCGAATGCCCTCGCGGCCGTCGGCGCTGGCTCCGGCGGCGGCGATGGCGCGGGACTCCAGTTCCATCTGGGTTTCCAGGCTCTCGCTGGCGGCGCTCTGCAGCAGGCTCTTCACACTGCCGTGGGCCGCCGTCGGGCCCTCGGCCAGCCGCCGGGCGAGGGCCTCGGCTTCCATTCCGAGCTCCGCCGCCGGCACCACACGGTTGACCAGGCCCCAGTCGAGGGCCTCGGCGGCCGAGAGCACGCGGTTGGTGAGATAGAGCTCCATGGCCCGCCGCGGCCCGACGAGGCGGCTGAGGAAATGGGTGGAACTGCCGTCCGGCGTGAGGCCGATGCGGGTGTAGGCGCTGGTGAAGGTGGCGTTCTGCGCCGCCAGGGCGAGATCGCAGCAGGCGACCAGGCTGAGCCCTGCGCCGGCGGCCACGCCGTTGACCGCGGCGATCAGCGGTGCGCGCATGCGGGCGAAGCGCGACACGGCGGCGTGCAGACAGGTAGTGACTTCCTTCACCAGGACTTCGATGTCGTCGAGGCGTTCGGCGAAGACCGCGACGTCGCCGCCGGCGCAGAAAGCCTGGTCGCCGCTGCCGGTCAGCACCGCCGCGCGTACACCGCGATCGCTGCTGCAGCGGTTGGCGACGTCGCAGAGTTCACGCGCCATCGTCGGGTCCAGGGCATTGAATCGCTCCGGCCGGTTGAAGGTGATCCAGGCCACGGCGTCGCGCAGCTCGAAATCGAGGGTGGTGTAAGTCATGATGACGCTCCACGTGATTGGGCCGAAGACCCTTCTATCGCGAAGCGCGCGTCGGGAGTACCCGCGAATGGCCGTGGCGGCGCCGGCAAGTCCGGGGTCGGGCGAGCCCGCAACGAAAATGGCGGGGCCGGGGCCCCGCCATTCTCGGCTGACCCGGCAGGCCGCCGGGCAGCGTCTATGCTTACTGGATGGCCGTCTCGCTGCCGTCGCCGATCAACTCATCGGCGGCCGCGGCGATCTCGCCTTCTTCTTCTCCAGGGTCCTCACCGAGATCGCCTTCGGCGACCTCTTCGCCCTCGCTCTCGGGATCGGCCTCAGCGGTACGCGCTGCCTCGGCGGCCTCGGCGATGGCGGCTTCCTCCTCTGGTGTCGACTCGACGCCCAGGTTCTGGTTCACCGCGGCGACCACCTCGCCGGTGATCTCCTTATTGGCGGCGCTGGCGAGGGCCGCCGCCGCAGCCTCGATGTCGCCTTCGGCGAGCGCCGCTTCATAGGCGGCCAGCTTGCCGACCTGGGAGTCCGGCGAGGCATGTTCGCGAGCCGTGGGTGACGCATTGCTCGCGTTCAGGCTGCCGAGGGCGCTCCTGCCCTTGGTCGTCTCGTACTCTTCTGAGGCGATCTCAGCGTCTTCAGTTTCGGCGCTCGCAGCGGACTTGTTGCGGCCCGGCGCCGAGGCGCTCTTGCCCGCGTTGGCCGCACCGAAATCTCCAGCGGCGCTGGCGTTGCCACTGGCACCCTTGCCGCCGCCGTTGCCGGCGCCGCCGCCATTGCCGCCGCCTTTGCCGCCGCCACCGTTGCCGCCGCCATTGCCACCGCCGTTACCGCCCTTCGCCAGAGCGCTCGACGTATCGAAACTGAAATCCTTGAAAAAGGCCGTTGGCGCGGCCGTGAAGGCGGCGACAAAGCAGGCAGCCAGGAGCAGCTTGCCGGCGCGGCCTGCGATTGGGGACTTGGGCATCGTCGATCTCCTTGAACCGTCTCTCCGCACAGCGCAGCAGCCGGACCTGAGCCCGGCTCTTGCTGAGACAGTCTGGCAGTCTGCCATTAGCCTCCTGTTAAGAATCTAGTCATTTTGTGACAAATGACCGCCGCTGCCGGGCGCACCGCAAGCAGTCCGGGTAATCTTAGGATCCCACACGCCGAGGAAGGCATTCCGCGACCTCAGACCACCGGGCCGCTGGTGGTCGGGGGAGCGGCCGGGGGCACCGGCGGACGGCCGCGCCGGGTCTCGTGCCGGATGCTGATGTAGTTGCCGGAGAAGATCACCAGCGCGCCCAGCAGGGTCATCAGTTCGAAGGCTTCGGCATAGAGCAGGAAGCCGACCACGGCCACCAGCGGCAGGCGCAGGAACTCCAGCGGCATGATGAAGGTGGCGTCGGCTTCGGCCAGGGCCTTGGTCAGGCAGAAGTGCGCGGACAGCCCGGTCACCGCCATCAGCGCCAGCCAGGGCGCATGGGCGACTGTCACCGGCTGCCATACGAAGATCGAGGCCACGGCGCCGAAGGCAGCCTGCATCAGTACCATGAAGAAGATGATCGCCAGGGCCGTCTCGCGCCGGGTGAGCCACTTGGTGACCGCGCCCGTGGCGCCGAAGAAGAAGGCGCAGAACAGCATGATGACGATGCCTTCGCTGACCTCGATGAAGCCGGGCCGCACGATGACGAGGATACCGACGAACCCGAGGGCGAAAGCGGCCAGCCGGCCGCGGTTCATGCGTTCGCCGAGGAACAGCATCGCCAGCATCCCGGCCCAGAGCGGCGAGGTGAACTCGATGGCCGAGACCGTGGCCAGCGGCAGCAGGGCGATGCCGAAGATCCACAGCACCTGTCCGGTGAAGTGGATGACGTTGCGCAGCACGTGGCCCGGCAGGTGCTGCCGGCGGATCTGCGACCAACCGCTGCGTCCGTTCCGGCTGATGATGGGCAGCAGAATCAGCACGCCGAGGGTGCTGCGGATGAACAGCATCTGAAAGGCATGCATCTCCCCCGTCAGTTCGCGCACGGAGACCGTCATCACCGCGAAGGAGAGGAGGGCGCCGGTCATCCAGGCGATTGCCTTGAAGGGGCTGACGTGGGGCTGCATGCGGTCGGAATCCGGGGAACGGCGGGACTGGCTTGGGGGCAGGCGGGCAGCTTGCCACGCGAACGCCGCCCCGGGCCAGCGGAATGCCGACAGGGGAGCCATGCGCTCCGGTCAGGGGCGCATCAGTCCAGCCGCGCCACGGCGAAGGCGCCGCCCTGGTAGCGGTTCACCGGCGCCTCGGCGTCCGGCTTCTCGCATTTCGCGTCGATCATGGCGCGGAATTGCTCCGAGCTGTCCTTCGGGCGCCAGCCCAGGTAGCCGGCGCAGCGGTTGTCCCACCACTGCTCCTCGTTGTCGGAGGCCCCGAACACCGTGACGTAGCCGAGCTTGGGCGCGGAGAAAACGCGCTCGATGAGGGCGACGAAGTCGTCCTCGGACAGCCAGGTGGCCATCATGCGGTGATCTTTCGGCTCGGGAAAGCAGGAGCCGATACGCACCGCCGCGGTCTGCACCCCGTACTTGTCCCAGTAGTAGCGCGCCAGCGCCTCGCCGAAGCACTTGGAGACGCCGTAGAGGCTGTCGGGGCGGACCGGATCCGTGGCGTCGATGCGGGTCTCGCGCTTGTAAAATCCTATGGCGTGGTTGGAGCTGGCGAAAACGATCCGCTTCACGCCACTGAGGCGTGCCGCTTCGTAGATGTTGTAGGTGCCCTGGATGTTGGCCGGCAGGATCCTGTCCCAGCTGTCTTCCACCGAGATGCCGCCCAGGTGGACGATGCCGTCGCAGCTGTCGACCAACGCCTGTACGCGGGTGAAGTCGGCGAGGTCGCAGGGCATGAGCTCCTCGTGGGGTCCCGCCGCGCCGAGGTCGGCGATGTCGGAGAGGCGCAGGATCTCGGCAAGGCCCGTCAGGCGGCGGCGTGCAAGCGAGCCGAGGCCGCCGGCGGCGCCGGTGATCAGAAGTCGCTTCATGGGAATCTCCAGCTACTGAAATTCGGGGGCACTGTAATCGACTACCGGCCGGTCGTCTCCAGCAGGTTGGGCAGGGTGAGCGAGGCTTCGGGCACGAAGGTGACGATGGCCAGCGCAAAGAGGATCGCCAGGTAGAACGGCCAGATGGTTCGAACGGCCCTGTCGATCGGCACGTTGCCGATGGCGCAGCCGACGAAGAGGCAGGCGCCGACCGGCGGCGTGCAGAGGCCGAGTCCGAGGTTCATCATCAGCAGGACGCCGAACTGCACCGGGTCCATGCCCAGGGCCATGACCACCGGCAGGAAGATCGGCGTGCAGATGAGGATCAGCGCCGCCATATCCATGATCATGCCGAGCACCAGCAGCATCAGGTTGAGGATGAGCAGGATGACGATGGGATTGTCGGAGATGGCCGTGAGCAGGAAGGTCAGCTGCTCGGGCACGCGGTAGAGCGCCAGCAGGTAGGCGAAGGCGGTGGCGCTGCCGACCAGGATCATCACCATGGCGGTGGTCCGCACCGACTGCCGCACGGCCTCGCAGAAGTCGGCGAAGGACAGGCTGCGGTAGGCTAGGGCCGTGATCAGGAAGGCGTAGATGACGCCGATGGCGCCCGACTCGGTAACCGTGAAGATGCCGGACAGTGCGCCGCCGACGATGATGACGGCGGTGAACAGGCCGGGAACGGCGGCGACCGCGGCGACGACGAGGGCGGTGAGGCCCGGGAAGGGTTCCGAAGGATAGCCGTTGCGGCGCGCCACCCAGTAGGCAGCCACGGCCAGGCAGCAGCACATGAGAACGCCGGGAACCACGCCGGCCAGGAACATCTTGGTTACCGAGATGCCGCCGCCCGCCGCCACTACATAGAGAATCATGTTGTGGCTCGGCGGGATCATGATGCCGGCGATGGAGGAAGTGACGGTGACGTTCACCGCGTAGTCGGCGCCGAAGCCCTTCTTCTTCATCACCGGGATGAGCAGCGAGCCGAGCGCCGAGACGTCCGCCACGGCGGAGCCAGAGATGCCGCCGAACAGCATGGAGGAGAACACGTTGACCATGCCGAGGCCGCCGCGCACCCAGCCCACCGCGGCGGCGGCGAGGTTGATGAGGCGGGCGGCGATGCCGCCGCGCAGCATGAGTTCGCCGGCGAAGATAAAGAAGGGAATGGCCAGCAGCGAGAACACCGAGACGCCGGAGACGATGCGCTTGAAGCCGATCAGCAGCGGCAGCCCTTCGTAGGCGAAGGTGGCGATGGCGGCGATGGCCAGCGCGAAGGCCACCGGCACGCCGACGACGACGCAGAGCGCGAAGAGGCCGAGAAGGAGAAACAGCCCCATGCGATGCTACTCGAGCCCGCGCGCGGTGGAATCGGTGTCGGCCCGGGGCCGCGGCTCGCCTTCGGTGAAGCGCTTGACGGCGTTGGTGCCGCAGAACAGCACCAGCAGGCCGCCGCAGACCGCCAGCGGCAGGGAGCGCAGGCCCTCCGGCAGGTTGATCATCGGCACCTTGGTCGACCAGGCGAAGAGGGTGAGGTCGAAGCCCTTCATGGCCATCAGCAGGCCGAACCCGGCAAGGACGAGATCGATCGCCGCCAGCAGCCAGCGGCGCAGCCGCCAGGGCAGCATCAGGGGCAGCACGTCGACGCTGAGATTGGCGCCGTCCCGGGCGTTGCTGGCGGTGGAGAGGAAGGTGATCACGACGACCAGCAGCAGGGCGACCTGCTCCACCCAGGTCGGCGTGGCGTTGAGGACGTAGCGGCCGAACACCAGCCAGCCGAAGGAAATCACGAGAAACACAAGACAGACGCCGGAAACGGCCGTCACCGCCCTGGCAAGCAGTGCCAGCAGGCGGTCGAACTTCCGGAGAGCACTTGCGAAGGAGAACATGCCGGCGGGTTCCGTCGGGAAGAGCGCTTGGCAGAGCCTATCAGGAGGAAAGCGGCCCGGCCCCGCACTTTCCGCGCGGGCCGGGCCGATCGCTGCAGTTTCGCCTTCGTTCAGTCGACGGCCTGGATCGCTTTCACCAGGTCATCGAGGTCGGGATTGGCGGCGATGAACTTGTCGTAGACTGGCTTCATCGCGGCCTGGAAGGGGCCCTTGTCGGCGATCTCGTTGTACTGGGCGCCGGCGGCGAGCACCTTGGCGCGGCTGGCTTCGTCCTGCTTGGCCCAGAGATCGCGCTGAAAGTCCGCACTGTTGCGGGCGGCGGTGGCGACGATCTCTTTATCCTCGGCGGAAAGGCTGTCCCACAGCGTCTTGCTGACGCAGAAGCATTCCGGGATGATCAGGTGCTCGGTGCCGGAGTAGTAGCCGGCAACCTCGTAGTGGCCGGTCGAATCGTAGGACGGCCAGTTGTTCTCCGCCCCGTCGACCACGCCCGTCTTGATGGAGGAATAGACCTCCGAGAAGGCCATCGGCGTGGCGTTGCCGCCCATCGCCGAGATCATGTCCACGAAGAGGTCGTTGTTCATCACGCGGACCTTCATGCCCTTGACGTCGTCGGGCGTGGCGATCGGCTTTCTGGCGTTGTAGAAGGAACGGGCGCCGGAGTCGTACCACGCCAGGGCGACCAGGCCCTTCTCGGCCATGGCGTCGCTCAACTGCTGCCCGACCGGTCCGTCGACCACGCGGTGCATGTGGTCGAGACCCTTGAAGATGAAGGGCAGGTTGACGACGTTGGTCGCCGGCACGACCTGGCCCATCGGCCCGAGATTGAAGACGGCGAAATCGATGGAGCCGAGCCGCATCTGCTCGATGGCGTCCGGCTGGTTGCCGAGCACGCCGGAGTGATAGGTCTTGCCGGTCAGACGGCCGCCGGACTTCTCGGCGATTTCGGCGGTGAACTGGTCCATGCCCAGCGAGACGGAGTATTCCGGCACGTGGATGTTCCAGCCGCGCCATTCGGCCGCTTGCGCAGCACCAAAGGTTCCGGCGGCGCCGGCCAGCATCAGGGTGGCGGTCGCCGCGGCGGCGAGGGACTTGATCCGGATCGGGCGTGTCATGGTTCTCTATCCTCCCAGGGCCGGGACTATTGATATGATGTCCCAGGTTGAAATGGCAGCTATTGTCATATAATTGATATGATGACTGGTCAATGGCTTTCGCACTTGGCTTTGTCCGGCAGGGCCGAATCGCGGGATACTCGGGGCCCCGACGGGCGATCGCCGGGGAGAAGAGGGGACTGGTAAGACATGCAGGAAGTTGAGGAGGGCCGGCCGCGCCAGGGGCTCACCCACCGGGTGATCGCCGATCTGCGTCAGCGGATCGAGAGCGGCGAGCTGAAGCCGGGCGACCGGCTGCCCACTGAACAGGAACTCGTCAAGCACTTCGGGGTCAGCCGGACGGTGATCCGCGAGGCGGTCGCGGGCCTGCGCGCCGATGGCCTGGTGCAGCCGCGCCAGGGTGTCGGGGTCTTCGTGCTGGAGCCCGCCGCCCCCAACGCCGAACTGCCCCGCCTTACCCTGCCGACGCGCAAGATCTCCGATATCATCGAATCGCTCGAGCTGCGCACGGCGGTGGAGGTCGAGGCCGCCGGCCTCGCCGCGGCCCGCTGCTCGCCGGCGCAGGAAGCGGAGATCCATAGCCGCCTCAAGGACTTCGAGGCGCGGTTGCGGGCCGGCGAGCCTACCGACGCGGAGGATTTCGCCTTCCACGTCGCCGTCGCCGAGGCGGCCAACAATCAGCAGTTCAAGGAGTTTCTGGCCTTCCTCGGCCGGCGCACCATCCCGCGCTCCCAGCTGCGCCAGGCCGTCGGCGCGTCCATCGCACCGCCGGTCAGCGACGACAAGCTCTATGGTGAGCACTGCGCCATTTTCGAGGCCATCCTGGCACGTGACCCGGAAGCCGCCCGCGCTGCCATGCGCCGTCACCTGGCCGGCTCCATGGAGCGCTACCGGGCGCTGATCCGGCCGGCCGCCGTCGCCTCCTGAGCGGGCCCGCCACATCAAAGTCATATGATGAGTTGACAGGCAAAACCCGCATCATATGATGTGGCCGCGTGCGGCTGTTCTCCGCAGGCGCCCTCCGCGTTTTCTTCGAGCAAGGCCCTGAGCATGACCCCCCAAGACATCAAGGCGCAGATCGGCTCCGGCCTGCTGTCCTTTCCCGTCACCACCTTCGATGCCGCCGGCGACTTCGACGCCGGCAGGTACCGCGAGCACGTCGCCTGGCTGGCCGACCATCCGGCCGCCGCGCTCTTCGCCGCCGGCGGCACCGGTGAGTTCTTCTCGCTTTCGCGCGGCGAGATCGTCGAGGTGATCCGCACCGCCAAGCAGGCGGCGGGCCAGCTGCCGATCATCTCCGGCTGCGGCTACGGCACCCGCATGGCCATCGAGATCGCGCAGGACGCCGAGGCGGCCGGGGCCGACGCCCTGCTGCTGCTGCCGCACTACCTGATCGGAGCGCCGCAGGAGGGCATCTACGCACACGTGAAGGCGGTCTGCGATGCGGTTTCCATTGGCATCATCGTCTACAATCGCGACAATTCGCAGGTGACGGCGGAGACACTGGAGCGCCTCACAGACGCCTGTCCCAATCTCATCGGTTTCAAGGACGGCAGCGGCGACATCGCGACGGTGCGTGAAATCACCGCGCGGCTCGGCGACCGACTGGTGTATGTTGGCGGCATGCCGACCCACGAACTCTATGCCGAGGCCTACGACGGTGCCGGCGTGTCCACCTACTCCTCGGCGGTGTTCAACTTCGCGCCGCGCGCCGCGCTCGACTTCTATGCCGCGCTGCGCGCCGGCGACAAGGCGCGAATGCAGGCCATCCTGTCCGACTTCTTCTATCCCTTTGCCCGCATCCGCGACCGCTGTCCCGGCTATCCCGTTTCCATCATCAAGGCGGGCCTGCGCCTCATCGGGCGCGATCCCGGCCCCGTGCGCGCGCCACTGACGGACCTCACCGCCGAGGAGATGGAGATGCTGGCCCCGCTGGTCCGCAAGTTCGCCGCGTGAAATTCTCCCGATGAAGATCGCGGCGGTCCACACCCACGTCCTGCGCCACAAGCTGGACCGGCAGTTCCAGTCTGCCTTCTCCACCTTCACCGACCGCTGGGCCTGCCTTGTGGAGATCGTCTGCGACGACGGCACGGTGGGCTGGGGCGAATGCCTCGGCCCCTCCAGAGCCAATGCCGCGGTGGTCGAGGCCATGGCGCCGCTGATCGTCGGCCGCGAACCGCTGGAGATCGAGCCGATCTGGCTGGAGCTCTACAACCAGTTCCGTGACCAGGGCCAGCGCGGGCTGACCGTCACCGCCATCAGCGGCATCGACATCGCGCTCTGGGACATCGCCAGCCGGCACTTCGGCGTGCCGGTCCACGTATTGCTCGGCGGCGCCTTCCGCAAGGTCGTCCCGGCCTATGCCACCGGTGGCTTCCGCCCGGTCGGCAGCGACCGCCGCGCGGCGCTGGAGGCGGAGACCGCCGGCTACATCGCCGAAGGCTTCAAGGCGACCAAGATCAAGATCGGTTTCGGCGTCGAGGAGGACGCCGAAGTGATCGCCGCGGTGCGCGGCGCCATCGGCCCCGAGGCGCGGCTGATGATCGACGCCAACCACGGCTACGACGCCATCGAGGCGGTGGAACTGGGCAACCGCGTTGCCGACCTCGGCATCGACTGGTTCGAGGAGCCGGTGGCGCCGGAACTGCTCGATGCCTACTGCGACGTGAAGGCCGGCCAACCGCTGCCGGTCGCCGCCGGCGAGACCTGGCACGGCCGCTGGGCCTTCGCCGAAGCGATCTCGAAGCGCGCCGTCGACATCCTGCAGCCCGACGTCTGCGGCTGCGGCGGCTTCACCGAGATGAAGAAGATCGTCTCCATGGCGGAGGTGGCCGGCATCCGCCTGGTGCCCCACGTCTGGGGCACGGCGGTGGTGCTGGCGGCCTCGCTGCACGTGCATGCCGTCCTGCCGCCCAGCCCACCGCGCCACGAACGCTACCAGCCGCACCTGGAGTTCGACCGCACGTACAATCCCTACCGCCAGGCGATCATCGCGAAGCCGATCGAGCACGTTGACGGCATGGTGGCGGTGCCCGACGGTCCCGGCCTTGGCATCGAGATCAATCGCAGCATGATCGAGAAGTACAGTGTATGAGTGCGCGCAAGCTTTCCGGTGAGCCGCCGCGCCTGAAGTTGCCGCCGGGGGCAACCGACACCCACATGCACATCTACGACGACCGCTTCCCCGGCCGCGCCGGCGGGCCGCCGAAGCCGCCGCTGCCGGCGACGCTGGACGACTACAAGCGGCTGCAGCGCTGGCTCGGCCTGGAGCGCGTGGTCTTCGTGCAGGGCGCCGCCTACCAGTTCGACAACGCTTGCCTGCTCGACGCCCTCGACCGCTACGCGGCGGATTACGGATGGGGCGCCGCCTACGGTATCGCCGTGGTCGGCCCCGACGTGGACGAGGCGACGTTGGAGGACTTGACCTGGCGCGGCGTGCGCGGCGCACGTATCATGCAGCTGCCGGGCGGCGCCGTCGGCATGGACGACCTGCTGGCCATCGACGCCCGCACGCGGCCCTTCGGCTGGAGCCCCATCGTGCAGTTCGATGGCCGCGACGTCGCCCAGTACGTCGCGATGCTTGAACAACTTTCCGGCGACTATGTGATCGACCACGCTGGCAAATTCCTTGAGCCGGTGGCGATGGACTCGCCCGAGTTCAAGACGCTGCTGAAGCTCATCGACCGCGGCAACTGCTATGTGAAGATCTCGGCCTGCTACGAGACCTCGAAGGTCGGCCCGCCAAGTTATGCCGACGTCGGCGCACTCTCCAAGGCACTCATCGCGCACGCGCCCGAGCGCATGCTCTACGCCAGCAACTGGCCGCACGTTTCCCTACCCATCGACGCCCAGCCCGACGACCGCCTGCTGCTCGACCTCATGCTGGACTGGGCGCCGGACGAGGCGGTGCGCCAGCTCATCTTCGTCGACAATCCCGCCAGGCTCTACGGCTTCTAGGCGATTCTCGTGCTTTCCATTGTGTATGGCCGTGGCGCCGATTGCTGCCCTGCGTTAGCCTTGAGGGTGGCGGGAACCTATGCCGCGGCGGCTTCGTTTCCGTCGGAGTAAGTCTAAGACAGCTTGAGATCCCGATACAGGGAAGGAATCAGCCATGCCCAATCACGTCTATTCCGTCACCGAGGTCTACGGATCGTCGCCGGAGAGCCTCGACGCCGCCATTCGCAACGCGATCGGCACCGCCTCGAAGTCGCTGCGGAACCTCGAGTGGTTCGAGGTGACGGAGATCCGCGGCCACATCGTCGACAATGGTGTCGGACACTTCCAGGTCGGCGTGAAGCTCGGCTTCCGCTACGAAGGCTAGCGGATAGAACCGTCTAGTCCTTCGCGCGGCCGCCGTTGCCGCCGACGCCCTTGAACATGCGGCCGAGCAGCATCGAGGTGCGCGGGATGTAGCGGTAGGGGGTGCGCGGGCCGGTGCCGCTGCGCCGGGTCATGCGGAACAGGGTGAAGGCGACCAGTGCCACGTGCACGGCGGCCATGAAATAGAACATCGCCGCGGGGCCGGCCAGGGCGATCAGCCAGGCCGAGATCACCGGGCTGACGATGGCGCCGAGGGAGTAGAAGAAGATCAAGGCGGCGTTAAGCTCCACGATGAAGTCCGGCGCTGCGAGGTCGTTGGCATAGGCCGCCGAGACCGAGTAGATCGGATAGGCGGTGAGGCCGAAGACGAAGGCGGCGATGTAGAAGCCGGTGACCTGGCCCGGTTCGGTCAGGACGGCAATCCCCAGACAGCTCGCCACCGCCAGCACCGAGAGGCCGAGCAGCACCATGCGCCGGTCGGTCTTGTCGGCCACCCAGCCGACGGGATACTGGGCGGCGACGCCGCCGAGGATGGCGGAGGCCAGGAAGATGGCGATCTGGGTTTGGTTCAGGTCGTTCTCGATGCCGTAGATCGGCCCGACCATACGGAAGCCGGCCCCGGTGATGCCCGCGACAATGATGCCGAGCGCCGCGGCCGGCGACAGCAGCGCCGCGCGGATCGGTTGCAGGCGCGGCGCCCTGGGCGTCTCCGGCGCCACCCTCTGCGACAGCGCCAGCGGCAGCAGGCAGAGGCAGCAGAACATGGCGACCAGGTTGTAGGCGGCATAGGTCGCCGGCTCCAGGATGGCGATGATGCCCTGGGCGCTCAGCGCCCCCACCAGATCGACCACGCGGAACACGCCGTAGACCCGTCCGCGGTTGTGGTTGTCGGTCTTGGCGTGCAGCCAGCTCTCCACCACCGTGTAGGCGGCGGCGATGGCAAGGCCGGTCAGCACCCGCAGCAGGGCCCAGTAGACCGGCCCCTCGAGCATCGGATGCAGTAGCGCGCCGATGGCGCCGATGGCGGCGGCCGCCGCGAAGGTACGCGAGTGGCCGATATCGCCCACCAGGCGCGGCGTGACGTAGCAGCCGATGAAGAAGCCGAAGAAGTGCGCCGAACCCAGCAGGCCGATCTCCTCGGTGCTGAATCCGAGGACGGACCCGGACAAGGCATCGAGCGGCCCCAGAGAGCCGGAGCCCAACTGCACCAGGTAGATCGACACGAAGAGGGCGGCGAAGGAAAGCAGGGTTCCCATGGAGGACTCGCGAAGGGCACGGGCGGCTCTCGGAGGGCCCCGGGCGGGAACCGGCGAGCTCACCCGCCGACATAGCATCATCCGGGGGCAAGGCGGTATGCGGAAAGTTGTCGCGCCGCCGCCCCGACGGTCGCTTATAGGCGGATATTCCTGGTTGCGAATCTCCAAAAGCCAGAATTTTTTCCCTTGCCGTCACATGTCAGGCCCGCAGAATAGACCGAGGGTTGGTTGAAGAGTCATTGGGGAAGGCAGACAGGTAGTTCGGTCGCAGTTGAGTTGCGCCTGATTGGCTTAATCACTTGGCGTAGAGTATGAGTTTCTGCGAGGACGTTCCTGAGGAGCGCTACGGCGCTGTTCTTCCCATCTGCCCTTCGCTCCGTGATCGGCGGGGCGGGGTTGGCCCGGTCGTGTCTCCAACTGACTCAAGGTTGTGGATGCCCGCTGCGTTGTACGCTTGCGGGAATCGCCTGTACGGTTCCTCGGGGCAGGCAACCCGAGGGGGCAGCGTGAGCTGCCGTCGTGCCGCGGGGCGCGGCAGGCGTCGGGGATGCTCCGGACCGGTGGAACGCAGAGGCCCGGACCATCACGATGGACAAAGAAAATAAAGGGAGCATCGGAACATGAATCGATTTTCACGCATTTTCCTGGCCGCGGCCGCGCTGATCGCCCTGGCCGGTTGCAGCGGCCTCGAACTGGATCGGGCCGAACGCATGTCGCCGGAGGGCACGACCTTCGAGCGCAACCTCTACTCGGGCTATCTTGCCCTGTCTCAGGCGGAGTTCGCCGAAGCCGACTATCGGGACTCGGACGCCTTCGCGCTGCGCGCCATGGCCGCGGGCAGGGGCGAGGCGGTGCAGCCGGAGGCCATCTCCGCGCGCGACTTGCCGCCAGACATGGTCAGCATCCTGACGGCTTCGCGCCAGCGCCTGATGGATGCGCTGGCGGCCGGCGCGGCGCAGTCCAATCCCCTGAACGCGGCCGAAGCCCAGGTCGCCTTCGACTGCTGGATGCAGGAGCAGGAGGAGAACTTCCAACCGGACGATATTGCGGCCTGCCGCGATCGCTTCTATGCGGCTATGCGCGTGCTCGAGGCGCAGGCACCGGCCCCCGCACCGGCACCAACGCCCGCACCGGTGCCGACCCCGGCCCCGATGGCCGCGCCCGGGCCCTTCACCGTCTACTTCGACTTCGACAGGGCAAACCTGACGCCCCAGGCGCAGGCCGACCTGGCCGACGTGATTTCGGCGGCGCAGAGCTACGCCGCGGGCACCATCGACATCACCGGCTATACCGACCTCGCGGGTGCGGAGGCCTATAACCAGGTCTTGTCGGAACGGCGCGCCAACTCGGTGATCGAGTTCCTGGTCGGCAGCGGTGTCGACGCCGCCAGGATCGTCGGGCGCGGCCTCGGTGAGGCCAACCCCGTGGTCCAGACCGAAGCACCGGAGGCGCGCAACCGCCGGGTCGAGATCAGCTTCGGACGTTAGCGGCCAGGGTGGGCGGCGGCCGGGGCCTCAGTCGAGGGCCGGCCGCCGCTTCGCCAGGTCGTCCAGGATCGGGCAGTCCGGGCGGTGGTCGCCGCGGCAGGCGTCGACCAGCCTGGAGAGGGTGTCGCGCATGCTCTGCAGTTCTTCGATCTTGCGGTCGATATCCGCCAGGCGGGCTTCGGCAACCTGCTTGACCTCCGCGCTCGCCCGCTGCCGGTCCTCGTAGAGGGACAGCAGGCTGCGGCACTCGTCGACGGAAAACCCGAGGCTGCGTGCGCGCTGCACGAAGCGCAGCTTGTAGACGTGTTCCCGCGCGTAGTCGCGATAGCCGTTGCCCCGCCGGTCCGCGACGACCAGGCCGATGTCCTCGTAGTAGCGGATGGTCTTGGCCGGCAGGCCGCTGGCCTGTGCCGCTTCGCCGATGTTCATAGCCGGACGCTCCTCAGCCTCAGTGCGTTGCCGACAACCGAGACCGACGACAGGCTCATGGCCGCGGCGGCGATCATCGGCGACAGGAGAATGCCGAGGAAAGGAAACAGCACGCCCGCGGCGATCGGCACCCCGGCGGCGTTGTAGACGAAGGCGAAGAAGAGGTTCTGCCTGATGTTGCGCATGGTCGCCTGGGCGAGGCGGCGCGCGCGCAGGATGCCCTTGAGGTCGCCCTTCACAAGGGTGATGCCGGCGCTCTCGATCGCCACGTCGGCGCCGGTGCCCATGGCGATGCCGACGTCGGCCTGGGCCAGCGCCGGAGCGTCGTTCACGCCGTCGCCGGCCATGGCGACCCGGGCGCCGGCGGCCTGCAGTTCCTTGACGATGCGGGCCTTGTCCTGCGGCAGCACGTCGGCGCGAACCTCGTCGATGCCAAGGCGGGCGGCGACGGTCCGGGCCGTGCGCTCGTTGTCACCGGTCACCATGACGATGCGCAGCCCCTCGCCGTGCAGCGCCTTCAGCGCTTCGGGGGCCGTCTCCTTGACCGGGTCGGCGACGCTCACCAGCCCGGCGAGGCGACCTTCGACGACGACGAACATCACCGTCTCGCCCTGGTCGCGGCGGGCGTCGGCGATCTCCCGCGCATGATCGCCGTCGAGGCCGAGGTCGGCCACCAGCCTGGCATTGCCGAGGGCCACGGCCTTGCCGTCGACGCGGCCTTTGACGCCCTTGCCGGTGACCGCCTCGAAGTCCTCGGCCTTGGAGAAGCTCAGACCGCGCGCTTCCGCGCCGCCGATGATGGCGTCCGCCAGCGGATGCTCGCTGCCGCGTTCCAGCGAGGCGGCGAGGCGCAGCAGGTCGCCTTCGTCCACGCCCTCCTCGGGCAGCACGGCGGCCAGCCGCGGCTTGCCGAGGGTGAGGGTGCCGGTCTTGTCGACGATCAGGGTGTCGACCTTGGCGAAGCGTTCCAGCGCCTCGGCATTCTTGATCAGCACACCAGCCTGCGCGCCGCGCCCGGTCGCCGTCATGATCGACATCGGCGTCGCCAGGCCGAGTGCGCAGGGGCAGGCGATGATGAGCACCGAGACCGCGGCCACCAGCGCATAGGCCATGGCCGGCGAGGGTCCCAGGAGCGACCAGGCGACGAAGGCGGCCACGGCGACCAGCACCACCGTCGGCACGAACCAGCCGGCCACTTGGTCGGCCAGCTTCTGGATCGGCGCCCGGCTGCGCTGCGCCTGGGCCACCATCTCGACGATCTGCGCCAGCACGGTGTCGGACCCGATCCTGGCGGCCTCGACGACCAGGGTGCCGCTGCCGTTGAGGGTGGCGCCGGTCACCTTGTCGCCGGCGGTTTTCTCCACCGGCAGCGGCTCGCCGCTCAGCATCGACTCGTCCACCGGGGAACGGCCCTCGACCACGGTGCCGTCGACCGGCACCTTGTCGCCCGGGCGCACCCGCAGGCGGTCGCCGACCTTGACGTCCTCCAGCGGAATCTCCTCTTCGCGCCCGTCGGCCCGGATGACGCGCGCGGTCTTGGCCGCGAGGTCGAGCAGGGCGCGGATGGCGCCGCCGGTGCGCTCGCGCGCGCGCAGTTCCAGCAATTGCCCCAGCAGCACCAGCACGACGATCGCCGCCGCCGCCTCGTAGTAGACGCCGACATGGCCCTGGGGGTCGCGGAACCCCGCCGGGAAGATCTGCGGCGCCACGGTCGCCACCACGCTGAAGGCATAGGCGGCGCCGACTCCCATGGCGATCAGGGTGAACATGTTGAGGCTGCGGTTCACCAGCGACTTCCAGCCGCGATGGAAGAACGGCAGGCCGGCCCAGAGGACCACAGGCGTCGCCAGGACCAGTTCGGTCCAGGCGGCGGCGCCTTCGCCGATCCAGCCGCGCAGCGGCAGCCCGACGTGGGGGGCCATGGCCAGCAGGAAGACCGGCAGCGTGAGGGCGGCGCCGATCCGGAAGCGGCGCGTGAAGTCGACCAGCTCCGGATTGGGGCCTTCCTCGCCCGTGGGGATTCCCATGGGCTCCAGCGCCATGCCGCAGAGCGGACAGTCGCCGGGCCCGTCCTGCACGATCTCGGGATGCATGGGGCAGGTGTACCTGGTCCCCGCCGGCATCGGTTCCGGCGCCGGCCGGCCGTCGAGGTACTTGCCCGGCGCGGCCTCGAACTTCGCTTGGCAGCCGGCCGAGCAGAAGTAGAAGCGCCGGCCCTCGTGCCGGGCGACATGGCGGGCCGAGGCGCGGTCGACCGTCATGCCGCAGACGGGGTCCTCTGCCGAGACATAGTCCTCTGGCGCCGCGGCGAACTTGTCGCGGCAGCCGGGGTTGCAGAAATGGAAGACGCGGCCGTCGTGCGCGTGGGTCGGCTTGCCGGCCCCGGGGTCGACGGTCATGGCGCAGACCGGGTCCCTGACGATCTCGGCGTGGTCGCGATGTTCGGGCTTCGGCGCCTGGCCGGCCATGACGGGATTCCTCTCGCTGGTGCCGGCAAGCTCGCCGGCCGTAGAGGCCCTAGTTAGGGATTCCAGTCACTGGAAGGTCAAGCGATTCCGCTGAGCCCTCGAAAGCTGGCGGCTCCCGCCCCCTTCCGCCGAGGCGGAGGGGGCGGTGCTCAGTTCTCCTCGATGCCCAGGTGGGTCGAGAGGTAGTCGAGGATGGTGTCGAACTCCTGCGGCTCGAGTTCCTGCATTCCCTGGTCCTCCACCATCCAGACCAGCACCTCGTTCCAGACGCGGCGCGACAGGCGCTGGTTGACCACGGTGGTGAGGGAATGGCAGGCGATGCAGTTGTAGTACACCTCTTCGGCTCCGTCGCCCGGCGGCAGGGGCGCGAACTCGTACTCCTCGGCGGTGGACGGCAGGGCAAAGAGCAGGGCGGCCAGGGCCGCCCCGCTGAAGCTGACAAGGTTCCTCATTGCAGGGACCGCCGCCCTCACACCGCTTGCACGTGGATACGGTGGCAGGCGTTGTTGAGGTAGCCGCGCGGGTTCCAGCCCGGCACCACCATGGGCTGGCTGCGCCCCCGATTGTCGGTTGCCCGCGCCCAGACCTCGTAGTAGCCGGCCTGCGGCGGGATGATCTGCGCGCGCCAGCGCTGCCAACTGTAACGGTTGGGCGCGGGCATCACCTCGGCGGTCTGCCAGGTGGCGCCGAAGTCGATGGAAACCTCCATGCCGGTGACGTAATCGTCGCCCGCCCAGGCCTGGCCGCGCACCTCGAAGGGGCGCCCGGCGGCGACCTCGACGCCCGCCTGCGGGAAGGAAATAACCGACTTCACGACCATCGAGTTCATGACCATCATGTCCTCATGCGGCACCTCGGCCCCGGGCTCTACCGGGTAGCGCGGCATGCGATAGCTGAGGCCGGTCATGCCCGGCCCGTCGTGCTCCTTGTCGCGCACCCAGACCCGCGTCAGCCACTTCTGACTGACCGAACCGGGCCAGCCCGGCGCCACGATGCGGGCGGGAAAGCCGTGCCCGGCCGGGATGTCCTCGCCGTTCATCTTCAGCGCGACGAGGGTATGCGGGTCCATCATCTTGTCGATCGGCCCGCCGCGCGAGATCGACGACCGACCGGCCTCGCCCGAGAGGTGTTCGTCATAGCTGTAGTGGCCGGTGTAGACGGCACTGGGCTTCAGGCCGGCGCGGCGCAGGACGTCGCGCAGCCGTACGCCGGTCCACTCCGCATTGCCGATGGCGCCGATAGTCCACTGGTTGCCGCGCGGCGGCGGGTTGAAGCCGGCGCGACCGTTGCCGCCGCATTCCAGTTGCAGCCGCAGGGTCACCTGGTCGAAGTCGTTCGTCAGCTGGTCGTAGCTGAGTTCCAGTTCCTCGTTGACCTCGCCGTCGATCTTCAGCCGCCAGGCTGCTTTGTCGATCGGCGTCGGCATGGCGCCGTTGTTGCGTACGAAATGAAGATTCGCCGGCGTCACGTCGTCGTCCAGCAGGTGCGCCGGGGTTTCCATGTTCACCGGGCGGTCGTTGTGCAGGATCATGTCGGCGTGCTTGGCTTCGATGCGGAAGTCTTCCACGGTGTCAGCCAGCGCGGAGGGGATCAGGCCCATGGGCATCTTGCTGCTGAAGGGGATCGCCGAGCCCAGCACCGCCCCCATGGACGCGAGGCCGGCCCCTTTCAGGAACCCGCGCCGGTCGGGCCCGGATTTGCGTCCGAAGACGATCGCGTCGGCGCGTTCCGGGTCTTCGTGATAGAGCTCGAACAAACCTCTTTCGGTTCTTTCCATTTGGATTTCCCTCCCATGTTCCGGACGGCTGCATTTGCCGCATTGGGCCTTGGCGGGAGACGGCATATGTCGACAGCGGACTAGGTTTACTGCCGATTGCTGCCGTTTCCCGCATTCCGCGCCGCGTCACGGTGCGAAATACCGTGACTATGAAACGAATGGGAGGGCCGGATTATTCCCTGGCCACGGGCGAGTGATCGCGCCGGTCAGGCGAGGCAGCGCTGCCGGGCGCCTTCGAGGGCGGCGATCAGGTCCGCTTCGTCGGCTGGTACGGCCTCGGTCGCGGCCTTGATGGAGCTGGCGATGGTGGCAAAGCGGACGTTGTCCATGTTGCGTGCGACCATCACGTAGCGCCGGTCGCGTCCCTGCCAGATGGCGGTCAGCAGATCGTCGCGCTGCGATACCTCCAGCATGCCCGTCGCGGAGTCCGGACGGGTATGCGGCAACTCGAAGAGGCTGAGGCGGCAGCCGTTGGCGCCGAGATAGCCGGAATGCCGGACGGCCGTGCCATCGGTCAGCACGAGGGTCTCCTCGTGGACCAGTCGCAGGCCGGTAGCGGCCATCAGGGCGGTCGTCCGCGGCGCGGCGACGTCGGCCGGCATGCGGTGCTCGCCCGCGGATCGGCGCCAGAGGGAGTGGCGCTCGACCAACTGCACCAGGGCCGCTTCGCCCTGCGCCTGCTGTGGGGCGTCCTGCTCAAGGGCCCACCACCCTGTGCCCAGCATGACCGCTAGCAACGCCGCCGCGGCCGAAAGTGCGCCGAGGCGTCTGCGCAGGGGGTGTCGTGCAGGCGCCGCTGTGCCGCATTCAGGCAGCATCACGACGTCGGCGGCCAGCCCTGCCACTCCGGCGCGCAGTTCCTGGAGCGCGGCGAGCCTGCGGGCGATGCGGGGGTCCTCGGCGGCCCGCCGGGCGACGAAGGCTGCGTCGTCGGCGGCCAACTCGCCGTCCACGTAGGCGTTCAGCAGTTCGAAGGAGAGATCACGATCCGCCATTCTGCGCTCCGCGTCGGGAACTGGGAAACGGCACGACCTGCAGATCGCCGAGCAACAGGCTGAGTGCTGCGCGGGCCCTGCTGACGCGACTCATGACTGTGCCTCGCGGGACATCGAGGATGGCCGAGGCCTCTTCGTAGCTGAAGCCGCCGATGTCGACCACTGCCAAAACGTCGCGGTGATCCTTGTTCAGCTTGAAGAAGGCCTGGCGCACCAGGATCCGGTTGACGACCGAGTCCTCCGATACGGTGACCGGTGCCTCGCTGTCGGCATGCTCGAGGTCCGCATGGACCTCGCTGCGGCGCTGCCCGGCCCGGACCTGATCGATCCAGCGGTTGCGCAGGATAGTGAACAGCCAGCTGCGGAACGCACGCTCGTCGCTCGGGACCCGCCGGCTCGACATGGCGCGCACGACGCTGTCCTGCAGCAGGTCAGCCGCCTGCTCGCGGTCGCGCGTCAGCGCCAGCGCGTAGCCGTAGAGGTTCTGCTTCACGTTCTGAAGCATCCGATGATGGTCCGATTCCACTGTCCCCCACCCCCGGTCTAGAGCCGCTTGCCTGCCAGGCCGCCAGGTTCCCACAACAGGCTATCCCTTCAATCGCCCTACGGACAACCGTTCTCGGCGATGGCAAGGGGGGCGCGGCATTCGCAGGTGTGGGCCCGGCGGCAAGCCGCGGAACCTCACGAAATCTCTGTGGACCAGGGGAGATGGTGCCGCCGGGGTGAATTGAACACCCGACCCCACCCTTACCAAGG
>JBHJOA010000013.1:0-52920 GCA_050330205.1 Kiloniellaceae bacterium | reverse complement strand
ACGTAGTGCAGGATGCCGCCGTTGCGGTAGTACTCGACCTCGTCGGCGGTATCGATGCGGCACAGCACCGGCATCTGCTCCGAGCTGCCGTCCGGACGGTGGATGGTCAGGGTCAGCTGCATGCGCGGCTTGATGCCGCCGGCGACGCCGGTGATGTCGAAGATTTCCTCGCCGGTCAGCTTCAGGGTGTGGCGGTCGGTGCCCTCCATGAACTGCAGCGGCAGCACGCCCATGCCCACCAGGTTGGAGCGGTGAATGCGCTCGAAGCTCTCGACGATCACCGCCTTGATGCCGAGCAGGCGGGTGCCCTTGGCCGCCCAGTCGCGCGACGAGCCGGAGCCGTACTCCTTGCCGCCGATCACCACCAGCGGCACGCCCTCCTCGGCATACTTCATGGCGGCGTCGTACATCGGCATGACCTTGCCGTCGGGCAAGTGCCTGGTGACGCCGCCCTCGACGCCCGGCACCACCTCGTTCTTGATGCGGATGTTGGCGAAGGTGCCGCGCATCATCACTTCGTGATTGCCGCGGCGCGAACCGTAGGAGTTGAAGTCCAGCGGCCGCACCTGGTGCCCCAGCAGGTAGTCGCCCGCCGGGCTCTCCTTCTTGATGGAGCCGGCCGGCGAGATGTGGTCGGTGGTGATGGAATCGCCCAGCATCGCCAGCGGCCGCGCGCCGACGACGTCGCCGATCGGCTCCGGCTCGGCCTTCATCTCGGTGAAGAAGGGCGGGTACTGCACGTAGGTGGACGAGGGGTTCCACAGGTAGGTCATGCCCGAGCCGGCGTCGATCTGGCGCCACTCCTCCGGGCCTTCGAAGACGTTGGAGTAGCGCGCCTTGAACATCGCCGGGGTCAGCACGTCGCCGATGACCTGCTCGATCTCCTTGTTGGACGGCCAGACGTCCTTCAGGTAGACGGGCTTGCCGTCGCTGCCTGTCCCCAACGGGTCCTTGAAGAGATCGACCTTCAGCGAGCCGGCGAGGGCGTAGGCGACCACCAGCGGCGGCGAGGCCAGGTAGTTCAGCTTCACCATCGGGTGCACGCGGCCCTCGAAGTTGCGGTTGCCGGAGAGCACCGCGGCGACCGAGATGTTGCCCTTCTCGACGGCCTCGTGGATGGAAGGATTCAGGGGGCCGGAGTTGCCGATGCAGGTGGTGCAGCCGTAGCCGACCAGTTCGAAGCCGAGGGCGTCGAGATGGGTCTGCAGGCCGGCGGCCTCCAGGTAGTCGGTCACCACCTGGCTGCCCGGCGCCAGCGAGGTCTTCACCCAGGGCTTGGTCTTGAGGCCCAGTTCATTGGCCTTCTTGGCCAGCAGGCCGGCGGCGACCAGCACCGAGGGGTTGGAGGTGTTGGTGCAGGAGGTGATGGCGGCGATCACCACATCGGCGGGGTCGATGCTGTAGTCACCGTCGGCGACCGGCGTCGACTCGCCGCTGCCCATGTCGGCGAGGGCCTTCTCGGCGGAGGCGGCGACGCCGGACAGCGCCACGCGATCCTGCGGGCGCTTCGGCCCGGCGAGGCTGGGCTCCACCGAGCCGAGGTCGAGTTCCAGGGTGTCGGTGAACACGGGATCCGGCGTGTTGGCGTCGCGCCACATGCCCTGCGCCTTGGCATAGGCCTCGACCAGCGCGACGCGCTCGGGATCGCGGCTGGTGAAGGTCAGGTAGCGGATGGTCTCCTCGTCGATCGGGAAGATGCCGCAGGTGGCGCCGTATTCCGGCGCCATGTTGCCGATGGTGGCCTGGTCGGCCAGGGTCAGGTGATCGAGGCCGTCGCCGAAGAACTCCACGAACTTGCCGACCACGCCCTTGGCGCGCAGCATCTGCACCACGGTCAGCACCAGGTCGGTGGCGGTGGTGCCTTCCTTCATGCGGCCGGTCAGCCTGAAGCCGACGACCTCGGGGATGACCATGGAGACCGGCTGGCCCAGCATGGCGGCCTCGGCCTCGATGCCGCCGACGCCCCAGCCCAGCACGGAAAGGCCGTTCACCATGGTGGTGTGGCTGTCGGTGCCGACCAGGGTGTCGGGATATGCGAGGGTCTTGCCGTCCTCGTCCTTGGTCCAGACGACCTGCGAGAGGTACTCCAGGTTCACCTGGTGGCAGATGCCGGTGCCCGGCGGCACGACGCGGAAGTTGTCGAAGGCGGTCTGCCCCCAGCGCAGGAAGGCGTAGCGCTCGCCGTTGCGCTCGAACTCCATCTGCACGTTCTTCTTGAAGGCGTCGGCGCTGCCGTAGTTGTCGACCATCACCGAGTGGTCGATGACCAGGTCGACCGGCGACAGCGGGTTGATCTTCTTGGGGTCGCCGCCCAGCTTGGCCAGGGCCTCGCGCATCGCCGCGAGGTCGACCACGGCGGGAACGCCGGTGAAGTCCTGCAGCAGCACCCGGGCCGGGCGGTAGGCGATCTCGCGGTCGGAGCGCTTGTCCTTCAGCCAATGCCCGATGGCGCGGACGTCGTCGACAGTCACGCTGCTGCCGTCCTCGAAGCGCAGCAGGTTCTCCAGCAGCACCTTCATCGAATAGGGCAGGCGGGAGATGTCGCCGATCTCGGCGGCGGCGGCCTCCAGGCTGTAATAGCTGTAGGTCTTGCCTCCGACCGAAAGGTCGCGGCGGGTTTTCAGGCTGTCTTTGGATGGCATGAGCGTCTCTCCTTCGGTTGCGTTGGGACGCGCCTGACGACCTGGGTCCGGCCGGGTTTCAGGCCTCGGCGGCGGTCTCGGGTCGTCGGCGTGCCCCGCGACCGGTTGCGACCGCTTCGCGGGAGCTCACTGCTGGGAATATGGGCCGTTAAAATACTCTTCGCCAGCCCGTTGTCCATGCCGTTTTCGGCGCTGAAAGGCCCTGGGGCCGTGGGGGTTAAACCGGTGGTTTCAGGGTTGGCGAGGGCGTGGCGCCGCGGCCGGCCGCGCGAGAAAATCCACCACCGCCTCCACCACCGCCTCGCGCCGCTCCAGGTGCGGCTGGTGGCCGCAGCCGGGCAGCAGCAGGGTCGCCACCGTCCCGGCCACCGCCCCGGCGATCGCTTCGACCTGCCGCCCGCTGCCGTAGGCGTCGTCGACACCCTGGACGACCAGGATGGGGCAGGCGATGCGGGGCAGTTCGGCGCGCAGCTCGCAGCCGTCGAAGCCGGGCCTCAGCCAAGTCTCGGTCCAGGCGCGCCACAGCGTCCCGGTTGCGTTGCCGTGATAGCGGGCGAGGCGGCGGCGGATCCCGGCGGCGCCGGGCTCCGCGTCGGCGGCGCGGATGCCCGCCAGGGTCATCTCCTCGACCATGACGTGCGGCGCCAGGGCGATGCAGGCGGCCGGCCGGCCGGGAAAGGCGGCGGCGTACCGCAGCGCGATGGTGGCGCCGTCGCTGTGACCGAAGAGGATGGGCCGCGCGATGCCGCAGGCCGCCAGCACCGCCGGCAGCACGACCTCGGCCTCGCGGCGCAGGTAGTCGCCTGCGCGCGGCAGGGCGAGCGGCGTGGAGCGGCCGTGCCCCTGGCGTTCGTAGGCCAGCGCCGGCAGCCCGCAGCGCGCCGCCAGCTCCTCCGGCAGGCCCTTCCACTGGCCGATGGAGCCCAGTGCCTCGTGCAGGAACACCAGCGTCGGCCGGTCCCCGTCGATGCGGCCGATGCGCCGCGCGGCGAGGCGCAGGCCCGCGGCCTCGACGAAGAAGTTGTCGCGGGACAGGGCGGCGGCCGTCATCGCGCTCAGAAGATGTCCTTGTTGGCGCGCACCTCGTCCTTGATGAACTCGATGGTCTCGCGGATGCGGCGCAGCGCGGCGGTGTTCTCGTGGGCGACGATCCAGAAGGTGCGGGTCAGCGAGAAGGTCTTGCGCAGCACCGGCTGCAGGCCGCTCTGCTCGCTGGCCAGGAAGTCGGGCAGGATGCAGATGCCGGCCCCGGCCAGGGTGGCGTTGAGCTGGGCGATGAGGTTGCTGCTGGAGATCTGCGGCACCACCTTGCGCCCGAGGATCGGCATGTAGTCGAGCTTGGGGTCGAAGATGAGGTCGGGGATGTAACCGATCATGACGTGCTGCGTCAGGTCGTCGAGGCTGCGGATCGGCGGGTTCTCCTTCAGGTAGTCCGGCGCGGCGTAGAGTCTCAGGTGATAGTCGGTGAGCTTCGAGGCCAGCAGGCGGCCCGACTTCGGCCGGGTGACGGCGACGGTCAGGTCGGCCTCGCGCTTCGACAGGCTGAATACCCGCGGCATCGCCACCAGCTGCAGCTCCAGCTGCGGATGGCGCCGCGCCAGCTTGTGGATCCGCGGGGCCAGGAAGAAGCTGCCGAAGCCGTCCGGCGCGCCCAGGCGCACCACGCCCTCCAGGGACTCGTCGCGGCCCTGCAGCTGCGCCTGGGCCTGCAGGGTGGTGGTTTCCATGGCCTCGGCCGAGGGCAGCAGGCGCTGGCCCACCTCGGTCAGGCTGTAGCCCTTGGGGTTGCGGTCGAACAGCCGCGCGTCGAGGGCGGTCTCCAGCGCGCGGATGCGCCGGGCCACGGTCGCGTTGTCGACCTTCAGGCCCTTGGCGGCGGTGGTCAGCTGCCCGGTGCGCGCCACCGCCAGGAAGAACTTCAAATCGTCCCAGCGCATCGTCCGGAAATCTGATAGTCTTGCGTTCTTGCAGCCATGCTCGCCGGGTCTTTGCAAAAATGCAAAATGAAAATGACAAAATGGCGGTTTAGGCGCATAGAAGAATGTACTACGCAAAGCACTCAAAAGCGCGGCGGCGCCGGCGGCACCGGATCGCGTGAGGCATCGGGAGGACGTTCGAGGTGAAGGAACTGACCCACTTCATCGGTGGCCGGCACGTCAAGGGGACGAGCGGGCGCAGCGCCGAGGTATTCAATCCGGCGACCGGCGAGGCCGAGAAGCTGGTGCCGCTGGCCAACGCCGCCGAACTCGACGCCGCCGTCGCCGACGCCAAGCAGGCGCAGCCGGCCTGGGCCGCGGTAAACCCGCAGCGCCGCGCCCGCGTGCTGATGAAGTTCGTCGACCTGCTCCACCGCGACATGGACAAGCTGGCCGAGGCGCTGTCGCGCGAGCACGGCAAGACCCTGCCGGACGCCAAGGGCGACATCATCCGCGGCCTCGAAGTGGCGGAATTCTGCTTCGGCGCGCCGCACCACCTGAAGGGCGAGTACACCGGCAACGCCGGGCCCGGCATCGACATCTACTCGATCCGCCAGCCGCTCGGCGTGGTCGCCGGCATCACGCCCTTCAACTTCCCCGCCATGATCCCGATGTGGAAGTTCTGCCCGGCCATCGTCGCCGGCAACGCCTTCATCCTGAAGCCCTCGGAGCGCGACCCCTCGGTGCCGCTGATGCTGGCCGAGCTGATGATGGAGGCGGGCCTGCCGGCCGGCATCCTCAACGTGGTCAACGGCGACAAGGAAGCCGTCGACGGCATTCTCGACCACCCGGACATTCAGGCCGTCGGCTTCGTCGGCTCGACGCCGATCGCCGAGCACGTCTATTCGCGCGGCTGCGCGGCCGGCAAGCGCGTGCAGTGCTTCGGCGGCGCCAAGAACCACATGATCATCATGCCGGACGCCGACATGGACCAGGCGGTGGACGCCCTGATCGGCGCCGGCTACGGCGCCGCCGGCGAGCGCTGCATGGCGATCTCGGTGGCGGTGCCGGTGGGCGAGAAGACCGCCGACATGCTGGTCGAGCGCCTGGTGCCGCGGGTCGAGAGTCTCAAGATCGGCCCCTACACCGCCGGCGACGACGTCGACATGGGCCCGCTGGTCACCGCCGCCGCGCGCGACCGCGTGAAGCGCCTGGTCGACAGCGGCGTGGCGCAGGGCGCCGAGCTGGCGGTCGACGGCCGCGACTTCAGCATGCAGGGCTACGAGAACGGCTTCTTCGTCGGCGGCTGCCTGTTCGACCGGGTCACCACCGACATGGACATCTACAAGGAGGAGATCTTCGGCCCGGTGCTCTCGGTGGTGCGCGCCAAGGCCTACAGTGACGCCGTCGATCTGACGATGAACAATCCCTACGGCAACGGCACGGCAATCTTCACCCGCGATGGCGACGCGGCCCGCGACTTCTGCGACCGCATCAACGTCGGCATGGTCGGCGTCAACGTGCCGATCCCGGTGCCGCTGGCCTACTACACCTTCGGCGGCTGGAAGGCCTCCGGCTTCGGCGACCTGAACCAGCACGGGCCCGACGGCTTCCGCTTCTATACCCGCACCAAGACGGTCACCTCGCGCTGGCCGTCGGGCGTCAAGGAGGGCGCCGAGTTCTCGATCCCGACGATGAAGTAGGTGGGCCGCGGCGCGCGAACGGCCGGCGGCGGCCAAGGGGGAAGGCGCCTAGAGTATTGATTTTTCGGTCGAAGACCGCATAGTTTTGCGACTGCTTTCCGGGCGGCGGAAGCCGCGAGAAAACCAACGACAAACCGGAAAGCCTTGAGGGAGGCCCGGCTGCGTGATGGTTGATCCATCGTGGCTGTGCGCATGGGGGGTGGTCCTTCGGGGCCCCACACTATGCCTTGCGCGGAGCACAGGCGTTGCGTCCAGGTGGCGGAGCGCTCAGACATGAACGCCGTCGAGCTGCCGCCCGCGGACTGCGATACCTTTCCCAAGCTGCTGGAGCATCACCGCCGGGTCCGGCCTGGACGCGCGGCGATCCGGGAGAAGGACTTCGGCATCTGGCTGACCCACAACTGGGGCATCGTGGCCGAGCAAGTGCGCGATCTTGCCGCCGGCCTGTTCTCCCTCGGGGTGCAGCGCGGCGACAAGGTGGCCATCGTCGGCGACAACCGCCCGCGGCTTTACTGGACCATGACGGCGGTGCAGGCGATCGGGGCGGTCCCGGTGCCGCTCTATCAGGACTCGGTGGCCGAGGAGATGGCCTACGTCCTGGAGCATGCCGAGGCGCGTTTCGCCGTGGTCGAGGACCAGGAGCAGGTCGACAAGCTGCTGGAGGTGAAGGCGCGCTGCCCGGTGCTGGAACAGATCGTCTACGACGAATCGCGCGGCCTGCGCCACTACACCCAGCCGTTCCTGCACCACTTCGACGCCGTCCAGGCCGAGGGCCGCGACTACAACAAGGTGCATCCCGACTTCTACGACGCCGAGATCGCCAGGGGGAAGGGCGCCGACACGGCGGTGATCCTCTACACCTCCGGCACCACCGGCAAGCCGAAGGGCGTTGTCCTCAGCTTCGACAACGTGATCAAGACGGCCGCCAACGGTATCCGGCTGGAAGGACTGAACGACCGCGACGAGTCGATGGCCTACCTGCCGATGGCCTGGGTCGGCGACCACATCTTTTCCTACGGCCAGAGCTACGTCGCCGGGTTCTGCGTCGCCTGCCCGGAATCCAGCGCCACGGTGATGCACGACCTGCGCGAACTGGGTCCGACCTACTTTTTCGCGCCGCCGCGCATCTTCGAGAACATCCTGACCACGGTGATGATCCGCATGGAGGATGCCGGCTGGCTGAAGCGGCGCATGTTCCGTTACTTCATGGCGGTGGCGCGGCGCTGCGGCAGCCGCATCCTCGACGGCAAGCCGGTCGGCCTGCGCGACCGCCTGCTCTATGCCCTCGGCACGCTGCTGGTCTACGGTCCGCTGAAGAACACCCTAGGCTTCACGCGCATCCGCCTGGCCTATACCGCCGGCGAGGCGATCGGCCCGGACATCTTCGAATTCTACCGCTCCCTCGGCGTCAACCTGAAGCAGCTCTACGGCTCTACCGAAGCCAGCGTGTTCATCACCATCCAGCCGGACGGCGAGGTCGCGCCCGACACCGTGGGCAAGCCGGCCATCGATGTGGAGATCAAGATCGCCGACAGCGGCGAGGTGATGTTCCGCAGCCCCGGCGTCTTCGTCGAGTACTTCAAGAACCCCGAGGCGACGGCCGAGACCAAGACGCCCGACGGTTGGGTGCACACCGGCGACGCCGGCTTCTTCGACGACAAGAACCACCTGAAGATCATCGACCGCGCCAAGGACGTCGGCCGCCTCAACGACGGCGGGCTGTTCGCGCCGAAGTACGTGGAGAACAAGCTGAAGTTCTTCCCCGACATCAAGGAGGCCGTCGCCTACGGCCACGAGCGCGACTTCTGCGCCGCCTTCATCAACATCGACCTCGTGGCGGTCGGCAGCTGGGCCGAGCGCAACAACGTTCCCTACGGCAGCTACCAGGAACTGGCCGCCAACCCGCGGGTCATCGAGATCATCAGAAAGCACATTGAGCAGGTGAACCGCGACCTCGCCGCCGATCCGCAGCTGGCGAGCAGCCAGATCCGCCGCTTCCTGGTGCTGCACAAGGAACTCGACGCCGACGACGGCGAGCTGACCCGCACCCGCAAAGTGCGCCGCGGCTTCGTCGCCGAGCGCTATCAGCCGCTGATCGAGGCGCTCTACTCCGGGGCCGGGTCGGCCCACATCGAAACCGAGGTCACCTTCGAGGACGGCCGCAAGGGCGTCTTAAAGGCCGACCTGCAGATCGTCGACGTCGACGTCGACCCGGCACCGCCGGCGCTGAGGAAGGCGAGCTGATGGCGATGCTGTGCGGGTTCTCTCCCCTGTCACCCTCGGGCTTGACCCGAGGGTCCATTGTCCCGCCTGCACCTCCCGGTGGGTCGTCGGAATGGATGCCCGGGTCGAGCCCGGGCATGACAGTTGGAATGGTTGTGGAAAGGTCCACCGCATGACCTACGGCGAGAGGAACATCGGCGCGGCGATCCTCAAGGTCGACAGCATCACCCTGACCTTCGGCGGGGTGAAGGCGCTGGTCGACGTCTCCTTCGAGATCCGCGAGCACGAGATTCTCGCCATCATCGGTCCCAACGGCGCCGGCAAGACGTCGATGCTGAACGTCATCAACGGTTTCTACCACCCGCAGCAGGGCCGCATCGAATTCCGCGGCGTCGAGCGACGCGCCATGCGGCCGCACCTGGCGGCACGCCAGGGCATCGCTCGCACCTTCCAGAACGTGGCGCTGTTCAAGGGCATGTCGACCCTCGACAACATCATGACCGGGCGCATCCTGAAGATGAAGAGCAACATCTTCCAGCAGGCGATCTACTGGGGCGCCAACCAGCGCGAGGAGATCGAGCATCGCGAGGCGGTGGAGAAGATCATCGACTTCCTGGAGATCGAGGCGATCCGCAAGACCCCGGTCGGGCGCCTGCCCTACGGCCTGCAGAAGCGCGTCGAGCTGGCCCGCGCCCTGGCCATGGAACCGGACCTGCTGCTGCTCGACGAGCCGATGGCCGGCATGAATGTCGAGGAGAAAGAGGACATGTGCCGCTTCATCCTCGACGTGAACGACGAGTTCGGCACCACCATCGCCCTCATCGAGCACGACATGGGCGTGGTGATGGACATCTCCGACCGGGTCGTGGTGCTGGACTACGGCCGCAAGCTGGCCGACGGCTCGCCCGACGAGGTGCGCGCCAACCAGGACGTCATCGATGCCTACCTCGGCGTGAGTCACTAGGGGGATGCCACGATGAATCCAACCGTCCTGCGTTTCGGCCTCTGGATGCTCGCCGCGCCGCTGATGGTCGCCGCCATCGGCCTCGGCTTCCAGGGGCTGGCCGCGATCGACAGCTCGCTGTTTTTCGACTGGGGCTACTTCATCGAGGTGGTGATCGCCGGCCTGCTGCAGGGCGTCCTCTATTCCCTGGTGGCGCTCGGCTTCGTGCTGATCTTCAAGGCCTCGGGCGTGTTCAATTTCGCCCAGGGCTCCATGGTGCTCTTCGCCGCCCTCACCATGGTCGGCTTCATCGAGATGGGGCTGCACTGGACGCTGGCCTTCGTCATCACCGCCGCCGTCATGGTGCTGGTCGCGCTGGCGGTGGAGCGGGTGGTGCTGCGCCCGCTGGTCAACCAGCCTCACATCATCCTCTTCATGGCGACCATCGGCATCTTCTACTTCCTCGACGGCTTCGGGCAGACGCTCTGGGGCTCCGACGTGAAGATCCTCGACATCGGCATCCCCAAGGATCCGATCTTCGTGGCCGAGGGGCTGTTCGAGGGCGGCATTCTGATCAACGCTTTCGACCTCGTGGCGGCCCTGGTCGGCGCCGCGCTGGTCGCCGGGCTCGCGGTGTTCTTCCAGTACACCCGCGTCGGCCGCGCCCTGCGCGCGGTCGCCGACGACCACCAGGCGGCGCTCTCGGTCGGCATCCCGCTGAAGACCATCTGGGCCATCGTGTGGTCGGTGGCCGGCATCGTGGCGCTGGTCGCCGGCATCATGTGGGGGTCCAAGGCGGGGGTGCAGTTCTCGCTGGCGCTGATCGCCTTCAAGGCGCTGCCGGTGCTGATCCTCGGCGGCTTCACCTCGATCCCCGGCGCCATCGTCGGCGGCCTCATCATCGGCGCCGGCGAGCAGATGGCGGAGGTCTTCCTGGGGCCGCTGGTCGGCGGCGCCATCCAGGACTGGTTCGCCTACATGCTGGCCCTGGTGTTCCTGCTGTTCCGCCCGCAGGGGCTGTTCGGCGAACGCATCATCGAGCGGATATAGGACGGAAGCGAGGCCATGCTCTACCGCGAAGCCGGGCAGTTCAAGACCAGCTACAGCGCCGACCAGTCGATCTTCCCGATCCGCCAGGATCGCCTGGCGCTGCTGCTGTTCGGCCTCGTCGCCGTGCTGGCGGTGCCGGCATTGGCCAGCAACTACTTCCTCGAGACCATCTTCGTGCCGTTCCTGGTGTTCGCCATGGCGGCGCTCGGGCTCAACATCCTGACCGGCTACTGCGGCCAGCTGTCGCTCGGTACCGGCGGCTTCATGGCCTGCGGCGCCTTCTTTTCCTTCAAGCTGGCGACCTCCTTCCCGGACCTGCACATCGTCGTCGTGTTCCTGCTCGCCGGCCTCGGCACCGCCGCCGTGGGCGTGCTCTTCGGCCTGCCGTCCCTGCGCATCAAAGGGTTCTACCTCGCGGTTGCCACCCTGGCGGCGCAGTTCTTCCTGGTCTGGATGTTCAACAAGTTCAACTGGTGGAACAACTACAGCCCCTCGGGCGTCATCTCGGCGCCGCCGCGCGAGATCCTGCCCGGCCTGGCGGTCACCGGCGCCCAGGCCGACCCGATCACCAAGTACCTCTTCCTGCTGGCCTTCGTGGCGATCCTGGCGCTCATCGCCAAGAACCTGGTGCGCAGCCGTATCGGCCGCTCCTGGATGGCGATCCGCGACATGGACATCGCGGCCGAGATCATCGGCATCCGCCCGCTCTGGGCGAAGCTCTCCGCCTTCGCCGTCAGCTCCTTCTACATCGGCATCGCCGGCGCCCTCTGGGCCTTCGTCTACACCGGTTCGGTGGAGGCGCTGGCGTTCCAGATCGAGCGCTCCTTCCAGGTGTTGTTCATGATCATCATCGGCGGGCTGGGCTCGATCCTCGGCTCCTTCCTCGGCGCCGCCTTCATCGTGCTGCTGCCGATCCTGCTGAACAACGCGCCGGCGGCGCTCGGCCTGCGCATCTCTGTGGAGATGGTCTCGCACCTGGAGTTCATGATCTTCGGCGCCCTGATTATCTTCTTCCTCATTGTCGAGCCGCACGGCCTGGCGCGGCTGTGGCAGATCGCCAAGGAGAAGCTTCGGCTATGGCCCTTCCCCTATTGAGCCGCTGCCGGGGCAGGAGGGCGACGGCTGGCCAGAGACCGAAGGCAGTGCTAGCCTGACAGGTAAATAACCGGGGCCCGCGGGCGCGGGTCACCAGAACAATGGGAGGAAGCAAGGATGACGTTCAGGAAATTCGGCCTCGCCGCCGTGGCCGCGGTGGTGCTGGCAGGCTCCTTCGCAGTGCCCGCGCCGGTCGCCGCGCAGGAACAGTTCGTGCCGCTGCTGGTCTACCGCACCGGCCCCTATGCACCCAGCGGCATTCCCCTGGCCGACGGCTTCAACGACTTCATGCAGCTGGTCAATACCCGCGACGGCGGCATCAACGGCGTCAAGCTTGCCTGGGAGGAATGCGAGACCCAGTACAACAACGACCGCGGCGTCGAGTGCTACGAGCGCCTGAAGGCCAGGGGCGCCACCGGCGCCAGCGTCGTGAACCCCTATTCCACCGGCATCACCTACGCGCTGATCGAGCGCGCCACCGCCGACAAGGTCCCGGTGCTCTCCATGGGCTACGGGCGGGCGGATGCCTCCGACGGGCGCGTCTTCCCCTACGTCTTCACCATGCCGATCACCTACTGGGCGGGTGCCGACGTCATCGTGCAGTACGCCAAGGAGCAATCCGGCGGCAGCCTGCAGGGCAAGAAGATCGCCCTGGTCTATCACGACTCCGCCTACGGCAAGGAGCCGATCGCCACGCTGACGCGCCTGGCGGAGGAGGAAGGCTTCCAGTTCTCCAGCTATCCCGTCGCCCATCCGGGCCTGGAACAGAAGGCCACCTGGCTGCAGATCGGCCGCCAGCTTCGCCCCGACTGGGTGTTCATGTGGGGCTGGGGCGTGATGAACTCCACCGCCATCAAGGAGGCGGCGGCGGTCGGCTTTCCGATGGAAAAGTTCATCGGCATCTGGTGGTCCGGCGCCGAGGCCGACGTGATCCCGGCGGGCGATTCGGCCAAGGGCTACAAGTCGCTCAACATCACCGGCGTCGGCACCTCTGCGCCGATCTTCCGCGACATCGAGAAGATGCACGCCGACGGCAACGGCCTCGCCGACAAGGGGAACATCGGCACGGTGCTCTACAACCGCGCCCTGGTGAACGCCTACTACTACAGCGAGGCGATCCGCATCGCCCAGGCCGAGTTCGGCACGAAGCCGCTGACCGGCGAGGAGATCCAGTGGGGCTTCGAGCGCATCGACATCACCCAGGAGATGATCGACGCGGCCGGCATGACCGGCCTGCTGAGCCCGGTGAAGCTCAGCTGTGCCGACCACGAGGGCGGCGGCTCGGCCGTGGTGCAGCAGTGGAATGGCAGCAAGTGGGAAGCCATCACCGACTTCATCGCGCCGCGCCGCACCGCCCTGCGGCCGGCCTACGAGGCTTCGGCCGCTCAGTACGCGCAGGAGAAGGGGATCACCCCGCGCGACTGCAACTGAGCGTTCGCCCGTCTCGGGCAGGGGAGAATGGGGGCGGCCCTTCGGGACCGCCCCCGCCTTTCCCCGCCGGGCGCTGCGAGCCAGCTTTCGGACCAAGGACATGAGCCAGGCTGCTTCCACCGCAATGCCCGCGCCGGCGCCCGAGGCCGCGGCGCCGATCCTCTCGGTGAACAACATCGAAGTGATCTACGACCACGTCATCCTGGTGCTGAAGGGGGTGTCGCTGGAGGTGCCGCGCGGCGGCATCGTCGCGCTGCTGGGCGCCAACGGCGCCGGCAAGACCACGACCCTGAAGGCGATCTCCAACCTGCTGCGCGCCGAGCGCGGCGAGGTGACGAAGGGGTCCATCGAATTCGAGGGCGCGCGGGTCGACTCGCTGACGCCCAACGACCTTGTGAAGTCCGGCGTGGTGCAGGTGATGGAAGGGCGCCACTGTTTCGAGCACCTGACCATCGAGGAGAACCTGCTGACCGGCGCCTATACCCGCCGGGACGGCCGGCCGGCGATCCAGGCCGACCTCGACCTGGTCTACGACTACTTCCCGCGCCTCAAGCAGCGGCGCGGCAGCATGGCCGGCTACACCTCCGGCGGCGAGCAGCAGATGTGCGCCATTGGCCGCGCGCTGATGAGCCGGCCGAAGATGATCCTGCTGGACGAACCCTCCATGGGCCTGGCGCCGCAGCTGGTCGAAACCATCTTCGAGACGGTGAAGCGGCTGAACGAGGAGGAAGGGGTCTCCTTCCTGCTGGCGGAGCAGAACACCAACGTGGCGCTGCGCTACGCGCGCTACGGCTACATCCTCGAAAGCGGCCGCGTCGTGCTGGACGGCGATGCCGACCGGCTGCGCGAGAACGAGGACGTGAAGGAATTCTACCTCGGCCTTTCCGCCGCCGGCCGGCGTTCCTACCGCCAGGTGAAGCACTACAAGCGCCGCAAGCGCTGGCTCTGATCGCGGCCGCGGTCTAGGCTCCGCCGATGGAATACTTCGACCAGTCGGAAACCCGCGCGCCGGAAGCCCGCGAGGCGGACCTGATGGCGGCGCTGCCGGCACAGTTGACCCGCGCCAAAGCCAAGGCACCCGGCTACGCCGAGATCCTTGCCGGGATCGATGCCGCCGCGGTGGACAGCCGGGCCGCTCTGGCGGCACTGCCGGTGACCCGCAAGACCGACCTCATGGCCCGGCAGGCGGCGTCGCCGCCCTTCGGCGGCCTCGCCGCCGTGGCGGCCGGCCAGGCCGCGCACCTCTTCGCCTCGCCGGGGCCGATCTACGAGTTCGAGTCGGCGCGGCCCGGGTTCTGGCGGCTCGAGCGCGCGCTCTTTGCCGCCGGTTTCCGTGCCGGCGACGTCGTGCACAACTGCTTCGCCTACCACCTGACCCCGGGCGGCTGGATGATGGACGCCGCCGCGCGCAGCCTGGGCTGCGCCGTCGTTCCCGGCGGTGTCGGCAACAGCGAACAGCAGGTGCAGGCCATCGCCCACTTCCGCCCCTCCGGCTACACCGGCACGCCGGACTTCCTGAAGGTGCTGCTGGACAAGGGCAGGGAACTTGGCCTCGATTGCGCCTCGATCACCCGGGCGCTGGTTTCCGGCGGCGCCCTGTTCCCGGCCATGCGGCAGGACTATGCCGAGCGCGGTGTCGCCGTGCTGCAGTGCTATGCCACCGCCGACCTCGGCCTCGTCGCCTACGAGTCGGAGGCGCGCGAAGGGATGATTCTCGACGAGGAGATCGTCGTCGAGATCCTGCGTCCCGGCACCGGCGACCCGCTGCCCGACGGCGAGGTCGGCGAGGTGGTGGTGACCACGCTCAACCCCGACTATCCGCTGATCCGCTTCGCCACCGGCGACCTTTCCGCCGTGATGCCGGGGCAGAGCCCCTGCGGCCGCACCGCGCCGCGCCTCAAGGGCTGGATGGGCCGCGCCGACCAGGCCGCCAAGGTGAAGGGCATGTTCGTGCAGCCGGCCCAGGTGGCGGCGGTCCTCGGCCGCCACGCGGAGATCGGCCGCGCCCGGCTCGTGGTTTCCCGCGCCGGCGACAGCGATACCATGACCCTCAAGTGCGAGGTCGCGGGCGGCGGCGAGGGGCTCTCCGCCGCCATCGCCGAAAGCCTGCAGGCCGCCTGCAAGCTCAAGGGCGCCGTCGAACTGGTGGCTCCCGGCAGCCTGCCCAACGACGGCAAGGTCATCGACGACCAGCGCAGCTACGACTGAACAGCGGCGGCCGGCGGCGAGAAATCACATTGTCGCCGCATTTGCGGCAAGTTCCCGACACCTTCACTTCTTAGCTTCACGCTTACGGAGACTTCCCCTCTCTGTGGAGGAGACCCAGCCCTCCTCAAAAGATGCCCCAAACCGGCTGGCACTAATGGGGGCGGCCATCTGCCCCGACCAAGCGTGGCCGCCCCTGACTTTCTTCCGAAAGCTCCAACTACGGGCGGTCGCGTTTCCCCAAGCCAAAAGCGGGGCCGCCCCCCTTCCTCCCACCCCCTTCTTCCCGCATTGCGCCGGTTCCGAGGCAGGATCCCGCCCGGCGGTGGCGCGGAATCGCCCGAGGCGCTACTCTGGGCCGTCATGAGGTTCGTCTCCGTCGAGGAAATGCGCTCCGAGGTCTGCCGCGCCCTCTGGCGCTGGTATGCCGGGGAGAGCGGAGATCGGCAGGCCGGACAGGGCTGGCCGCCGCGGGATTCCTTTCGCCCGGAGGACCTGCCGGGGCGGGTGCTGCCGCATCTCGGCGTGGTCGATGTCGAGCGCGATCCCTTCCGCGTCTACTACCGCCTGGTCGGCTCGGCCATCGCTTCCTCGCTCGGGCGCCGCGACATCCAGGGCTATCTCGACGAACTGGGCCTGCCCCAGGAAGCGGAGCTGGCGGAACTCTATCGCCGCACGGTGGAAGCTAACGGGCCGCTCTTCCTGTCCGGCGTGCAGCGCCTGGACGGCGAGGAATTCACCTACGAGGGCGGTGCCCTGCCGCTCGGCGCGCCCGACGATCCGGTGCGCCGCTTCATCATCTTCGAGGATTACATGCAGACCGAGACCTGGCGCGGCGCCGTGCGCGGACGCCACTACCGGCCCGAGCCGGACTAACCAGCGATGGCCTGAGGACGGCCGATTGACGGCACCGGCCGCCGGACGATGCGGTGCGCCGGCAGGCGCAGGGTCACGGTAGTGCCCTTGCCGAGTTCGCTCTGCAGGTCGAGCGTGCCGCCGTGCAGTTCGGCCAGCGCCTTGGCGAGCGGCAGGCCGAGACCGGTGCCCTGGGCCTGATAATCGCTGTTGTTCCTCACCTGGCCGAACACCGAAAGCGCGACCGGGATGTTCTCCGGGGCGATTCCGATGCCGGTATCGATCGCCTGCAGTACCGGGCCGCTGCCTTCGGTGGCCCAGCAGCGCAGTGTCACCGTGCCGCCCTGCGGGGTGAACTTGATGCCGTTGGAGAGCAGGTTCACCAGGATCTGCGTCAGCCGCCGCTTGTCGGCACGAATCTCCGGCAGGTCGCCGGGACAGTCGAAGGTCAGCCGCACGCCGGCTTCCCGGGCCCGGCCTTCGACCAGCATGCGCACGCCGGCGATCAGCGCGTCGAAGGAGATCTCCTGCTCCTGGAGTGTCTCCTTGCCGGACTCAACCTTCGAGAGGTCGAGGATGTCGTTGATGATCCCCAGCAGGTGCTGGCCGGACTCGCGAATGTCGACGGCGTAGTCGCGGTACTTGGTGTTGCCGATCGGGCCCATGGCCTGCTGCTCGATCAGCTCGGCGAAGCCGATGATGGTGCTGAGGGGGGTGCGCAGCTCGTGGCTCATCATGGCGAGGAAGGCCGACTTCGCCTGGTTGGCGCGGTCCGAACGGTCGGCTTTCTCGCGCGCCTCGCGCAGGCGGGTCAGGGCCTCGCCGAGCTGGATGCGCAGCGCCTCTGTGGCTTCCTGGGTGCTTTGGGCATCGCGTTCCAGGCTGTCGCCGACACGCATCAGCTGCGCGCCGAGTTCGCCCAAGCGGCCGTTCTGGCGCAGGCTGAGAAACAGCAGCACGGCGGTCAGGGCGGCGACAAGGCAGCCGAGGCCGAAACCGGCGATCACCAGCCACAGGGGCAGGGCGACGGCTCCGGCGGTGCCCATTACCCGACCTCCACCTCTTCCTCGAAGCGCGCGTTCAGGCGGTCAAGCTGCGGCAGGCCGACCTTGGGGGCGTCGCCGCGGCCGCGGACCCAGCCCTGCTGGAACTGGCTCTGGGTCACGATGCGCTCGTAGTTGTCCAGCATCGCGTCGACCTCCTTGCGGTCGACGAAGCCGGTCTTGTAGATCAGGTTGCGGAGGAAGCGGTTGAAGCGCCCCTCGCCGTCCGGTTCGACACAGGTGGTCACCAGGCCGACGACGTAGCCGAAGCGCATCAGCAGCGCGTCGTCGTCACCGAAGTTCGACATGTTGGCGGCGATGAAGTCGGCGAGTTGATTGACGGCCGCCTGGTCGGAGCTGATTTCCTCCGCGACCGAGGCGTTGCCGCCCGGAGCGTCGTTCGAGGCGAGGGTTTCCAACTCCTTGATCGCCTTCATGCGGCGTTCGGAACTCTCTTCCGAGGAGCCCTTGCGCGCCCAGAACTGGACCCGTTCCACGACTTCGTTCAAGGGCGCCGACTTCACCAGATAGTCGTCGCCGCCGGCGCGCAGGCACTCCAGGATGGTGTCCGGGTTGTCCAGCGCGGTGAGGAAGAGGATCGGGCAGGGTCGCAGCCCCTGCATCTTGCGGACCCGCGTGCAGGTCTCGATTCCGTCCATGCGCGGCATCATGACGTCGAGGATGATGAGTTGCGGATTGACGATCTTGTGCAGCAGCCCGATGGCCTTTTCGCCGTCGCTGGCGCCCATCACGTTGAATCCTGCGGCCTCCAGCATGTCGGAATACATGCGCCGGAGCTTGTCGTTATCCTCGGCAAGAATGATGGGTCTGACGGACATCGGTGCCTTCTCGTGGGGGGCGGCGCTGCCGGTTTCGCTGGAATACCTAAACAGATTGCTGCAACAGGGTTAATTTTCGGTTTCAACCGCCGGGGGCAGGCCGCCCGAATCCACCTCCGGCATAGGTGTGGATCCGACGCAGGCAACTGGTGCCGGCGGGCGGCAATCTGCTATACCGCGGGCCACCCGTTTTCCCTTCACGCGGCCGCTGCGGCGTCCTGACCGTCCGATCCCTGTCCATGGCGAACTTCGAAGGTCGATCCCTGCAGTGCCGGCGCGGTGGGCGCGACGTGTTCGCCGGCGTTTCCTTCGACCTGCCGCCCGGTGGCGCCCTGCTGCTGACCGGGCCGAACGGCTCCGGCAAGTCGAGCCTGCTGCGCCTCATGGCCGGCCTGCTGAAGCCCGCCGCCGGCCAGGTGCTGTGGGATGGCCGCCCGGTCGCCGAAGCGCCGGAGGCGCATGCCGCCCGGCTCCACTACCTGGGCCACCTCGATGCCGTGAAGCCGGTGCTGAGCGTGGCGGAAAACCTGCGTTTCTGGGCGGCGATTCGGCACCGTGGCAGGGGGCCGCTGCCGGCCGGCGCCCTAGAGGCCGCCCTTGAGGCCGCCCTCGAGAGCTTCGCCCTGACCGACCTCGCGGCGGTGCCCGGGCGCCTGCTCTCGGCCGGCCAGCGCCGCCGCCTGGCGCTGGCCCGCCTCGTCGCCGCGCCGGCCGAACTCTGGCTCCTCGACGAGCCCTCGGTCGGCCTCGACCATGCCTCGCTCGGGCGGCTCGCGGCCGCCATTGCCAAGCATCGCGCCGGCGGCGGCCGGGTGGTGGTGGCCACCCACACCGCCCTCGATCTCGCCGACCCGCAGCGGCTGTCGCTGGATGCCCTGGCGCCGCCGCCGCTTCCGGAGATGGTGTGGTGAGGGCGTTCCTGCTGCTCGTCGGGCGCGATCTGCGCCTCGCCCTGCGCCAGCGCGCCGAGGCCTGGCTCGCGGTGCTGTTCTTCGTGCTCACCGCCGCCCTGTTTCCCTTCGGGGTAGGGCCGGAGCCCAACCTGCTGGCGCGCATCGCGCCGGGCATCATCTGGGTGGTGGCGCTGCTGGCGGTGCTGCTGTCGCTGGAGCGCCTGTTCCTGGCCGATTTCGAGGACGGCAGCCTGGAGCAGTTGCTGCTGTCGCCGCTGCCGCTGGAACTGGCGGTACTCGCCAAGGTGCTGGCCCACTGGCTGACCTCGGGCCTGCCGCTGATCGCCGCCGCGCCGATCCTGGCGGTGCTGTTCAACATGGACCTCGCGGGGCTCGGCGTGCTGCTGCTGGCGATGCTGCTGGGCACGCCGACGCTCAGCCTGGTCGGCGCCATCGGGGCGGCCCTGACCCTCGGGGCGCGGCGCGGCGGCGTGCTGATTCCGCTGCTGGTGCTGCCGCTCTACGTGCCGACGCTGATTTTCGGGGTCGGTGCCACCGACGCCGCCCTGCAGGGCTTCGCCGCGCGGCCCCACCTGCTGCTGCTCGGCGCCGTGCTGCTCGTCATGCTGGTGGTGACGCCGCTGGCCGGGGCCGCCGCCCTGCGCCAGTCCCAGGAATAGTCCCGGCGAAAAGTGGCGGAAGATAGTCCCAATGCCTCGCGCAGAATGCGGCCGTCCGGGGATGGCATGACCCGGCCCGAGGCACTAGATTTGCCGGGACACAGAGGACCGACCATGCACCGCTTCGCAAACCCGGCGCGCTTCACCCGCATCGCCGACCGCATCCTGCCCTTCGCCGCGGCCGGCACGGTCCTGGCGCTGGGAATCGGCGGGTACCTGGCGCTTTTCGTCGCGCCGGCGGATTACCAGCAGGGCGAGAGCGTGCGCATCATGTACGTCCACGTGCCCTCGGCCTGGATGGCGATGTTCGTCTATGTCGCCATCGCCGTGGCCAGCGCCGTGGCGCTGATCTGGCGGCATCCCCTGGCCGACCTCGCGGCCAGGGCCTCGTCGCCGATCGGCGCCGGCTTCGCCTTCCTGACCCTGGTCACCGGCTCGCTCTGGGGCCGGCCGATGTGGGGCACCTGGTGGGAATGGGACGGCCGGCTGACCTCGATGCTGATCCTGTTCTTCCTCTACCTTGGCCACATGGCGCTGATGAACGCCTTCGAGGACAGCCAGCGCGGCTATCGCGCGGCGGCGATCCTGGCCCTGGTCGGGGTGGTCAACATCCCGATCATCAAGTTCTCGGTCGACTGGTGGTCGACCCTGCATCAGCCGGCCAGCGTGCTGCGCCTGGACGGCCCGACCATCCACGCCTCGATGCTCTGGCCGCTGCTGATCGTGGCGCTGGGCTTCAAGCTCTACTACGTCACCGTGGTGCTGCTGCGCATCAAGAGCGAACTGGTCGCCGCGCGCCTGCGCGCGCTCGACCTGGCGATGGTCAAGGGCTCCTGAGCGCGCACCGGGCGCATGCCGGGTGGAGAGCGGCCTCTGCGCGATTCGGTCGCACGCGGGCGATTGTGACTGACGCCCGGGGGGCGAGCGCCTAGATTTGCGCTCCAATGTCCCCGCCCCGGCCAGAGCCCGGGAAAGGGCCGCCGGGGAGTGCTAAAACTCTCGGGAGAGAGATGGAGAGTGTGACGGAGTTCTTTCGGATGGGTGGCTACGCCGCCTTCGTCTGGCCCTCGCTGGGACTGACCGTGGCGGTGATGGCGGGGCTGCTGATCGCCACCCTGCGCCAGCTGCGCCGGCGCCAGCGGCGGCTGGCCGAGCTGGAGGCCGCCGGCGCCCAGCGCCGCCGCCGCGCCAGGGGTGCGCCGGAGACCGCCGCCGCCGTGCCGCCCGAGGCTCGGGAGGCCCGCCCATGACGCGCAAGCGCCGCCGCCTCTATATCGTCGTCGCCGTGCTGGTCGTCTTCGGCAGCGCCACCGCGCTGGTGCTGACCGCGCTGGAGGACAGCCTCGACCTGTTCCAGAGCCCGAGCCAGATCTTGGCCGCGCCGCCGCCGCCCGAGCGCGGCATCCGCCTCGGCGGCCTGGTCGAGGAGGGCACCGTGCTGCGTTCGACCGACGGCCTCGGCGTCACCTTCCGCATCACCGACGGCGCCCAGTCGGTGCCGGTGCGCTATCAGGGCATCCTGCCGGACCTGTTCCGCGAGGGGCAGGGCGTCATCACCGTCGGCAACATGGCCGAAGGCGGCACCTTCGTCGCCCGCGAGGTGCTGGCCAAGCACGACGAGAACTACCTGCCGCGCGAGGTGGTCGACGCGCTGAAGGAGTCCGGCCAGTGGCGCGAGGGCGAGGCGATGGGGGGCAGCCGGTGATCGTCGAGCTGGGCCACTTCGCGCTGGTTCTCGCCCTGGTGGCCGCAGTGCTGCAGGGCAGCCTGCCGATGATCGGCGCGGCGCGCGGCGATGCCGCCTGGATGGCGCTCGCCGGACCGGCGGCCTTCGCGCAGCTGGCCCTGGTGGCCTTCTCCTTCGCGGCGCTGACCCACGCCTACGTGACCTCCGACTTCTCGGTCACCAACGTGATCGCCAACTCCCACTCCGCCAAGCCGATGCTCTACAAGGTCACCGGCGTATGGGGCAATCACGAGGGTTCCATGCTGCTGTGGATCCTCACCCTGGCGCTGTTCGGCGCCGCGGTGGCCGGCTTCGGCGGCAACCTGCCGCCGAGCCTGCGCGCGCGGGTGCTCGGCGTGCAGGCCTGGATCGGCATCGGCTTCATGCTGTTCACCCTGTTCACCTCCAACCCGTTCGAGCGCACCTTTCCCGCCCCCTTCGACGGCGAGGACCTCAACCCGCTGCTGCAGGACCCCGGCCTCGCCTTCCATCCGCCGATGCTCTATGCCGGCTACGTCGGCTTCTCCATCGCCTTCTCCTTCGCCATCGCCGCCCTGATCGAGGGCAAGGTGGACGCCGCCTGGGCGCGCTGGGTCAGGCCCTGGACGCTGCTCGCCTGGGCCTTCCTCACCGGCGGCATCGCGCTGGGCTCGTGGTGGGCCTACTACGAGCTGGGCTGGGGCGGCTGGTGGTTCTGGGATCCGGTGGAGAACGTCTCCTTCATGCCCTGGCTGCTCGGTACCGCGCTGCTGCACTCGGCGATCGTCGTCGAGAAGCGCGACGCCCTGAAGGTCTGGACCGTCCTGCTCGCCATCCTCACCTTCTCGCTGTCGCTGATCGGCACCTTCATCGTGCGCTCGGGCGTGCTGACCTCGGTGCACGCTTTCGCCACCGACCCGGAGCGCGGCTTCTTCATCCTGGTGCTGCTGGCGATCGCCATCGGCGGCTCGCTGACCCTCTTCGCCCTGCGTGCGCCGGCGCTGAAGGCCGGCGGCCTCTTCGCGCCGATCAGCCGCGAGGGCGCCATGGTGATGAACAACCTGTTCCTCGCCGCCGCCTGCGCGGCGGTGTTTCTCGGCACCCTCTATCCGCTGTTCCTCGAGGCGGTGGACGGCTCCAAGGTTTCCGTCGGCCCGCCGTTCTTCAACGCCACCTTCGTGCCGCTGATGGTGCCGCTGGTGTTCCTCATGGCGATCGGGCCGATGCTGCCGTGGAAGCGCGGCGACCTGGCCGGTGCCCTGGCGCGGCTGAAGCTGGCCGCGCTGGGCGCTCTGCTGGCGGCCGGCATTGCCTGGTACCTGCAGTCCGGCGGCCCGCTGCTGGCGGTCGCCGCCATGGGGCTCGCCGCCTGGCTGTTCGTCGGCGCCCTGGTCGAGTGGGGCGACCGGGTGAAGCTGTTCCGCGTCGCGCCGGTCGATTCCTGGCGCCGCGCCCGCGCCCTGCCGCGCGCCGCCCACGGCATGACCCTGGCCCATGCCGGTCTCGCCGTGGCCATGGCCGGCATGATCGGCTCCTCGGTGTGGAAGAGCGAGGTGGTGGCCAACCTGCGCTCCGGCGAGACGGTGGAGATCGCCGGCTACGAACTGCTGTTCGAGGGCGTCGGCCGGCTCGACGGTCCCAACTACCGGGCCGAGCGCGCCCGCTTCACGGTCAGCCGCGGCGGCGAGGAGATCGCCGCGATGTTCCCGGAGAAGCGCGTCTACCAGGTGCGCTCCATGCCGACGACCGAGGCCGCCATCCGCACCACCTTCTTCGCCGATCTCTACGTCGTCATCGGCGACAACGACGGCAGCGGCGGCTGGACCGTGCGCATCTACCACGAGCCGCTGGTGCCGTGGATCTGGATCGGCTGCCTGGTCATGGTCGGCGGCGGCCTCACCTCGCTCAGCGACCGGCGGCTGCGCGTCGGCGCGCCGCACCGCCAGGCGTCCGGCAAGTCCGCCTCGCGCCCGGCAACGGCGTGACGGCGGGCGGATGATATCTCGATGATCGGACGCCTGCTGTTCCTGCTGCCGGTTCTCGTGTTCGCCGTGGTCGCCGGCTATTTCCTCTGGGGCCTCGGGCCGGAGCGCGACCCCGGCGCCGTGCCGACGGCGATGATCGACAAGCCGCCGCCGGTGTTCGACCTGGCGCCGGTGCCGGGCCTCGAGGTGCCGGGCCTCGCCACCGCCGACCTCGCCGGCGGCGAGGTGGCGATGGTGAACTTCTTCGCCTCCTGGTGCGTGCCCTGCCGCGCCGAGCACGAACACCTGACCGCCCTCACGGAAGAGACCGGCGTGCCGCTCTACGGCATCAATCACCGGGACAAGCCGGAGGACGCCGTCGCCTGGCTGGCCGAGCTCGGCAATCCCTACCGGCGCATCGGCGCCGACCCCGGCCGCGCCGCCGTCGAGTGGGGCGTCACCGGCGTGCCCGAGACCTTCGTCATCGACGGCGACGGGCGCATCCGCTACCACCACCGCGGCCCGCTGCTGCCCGAGGTGATCGAGCGCGAACTGCTGCCCCTGATCCGGGCCCTGGCGCCATGAGGCGGCTGCTGCTCGCCGCCATGCTGCTCGCTGGCGTCCTGATCTGCGCCGGGGCGCTTCCGGCCGCCGCCGTCGAGCCCGACGAGATCCTTGCCGACCCGGCGCTGGAGCAGCGCGCCCGCGCCCTCTCGGCGGAGATCCGCTGCGTCGTCTGCCAGAACGAGTCGATCGACTCTTCCAACGCCGAGATCGCCCGCGAGGTGCGCCTGCTGGTGCGCGAACGGCTGGTGGCCGGCGACAGCGACCGCCAGGTGCTCGACTACCTGGTGGCGCGCTACGGCGACTACGTGCTGCTGCGCCCGCCGATGCGTCCGTCCACCTACCTGCTGTGGTTCGGTCCCTTCGCCATCCTCTTCATCGGCGCCGTCGCGGTGGTGGTTTACTTCCGCCGCCAGCGTGCGGCCCCGGCCATGCCGCCGGCGCTCAGCGCCGAGGAGGAGGCGCGCCTGGTCCGCCTGCTCGACGACGAGGCCGCTGCCGGCGACGAGGGGCCGCAACGGCCATGATGTTCTGGGCCCTCGCCGCCGTCATGGCGGCGCTGCTGGTGCTGGCGCTGCTGTGGCCCCTGCTGCGCCGGCACGGCACCGCGCCGGCCGCCGCCGACTACGACCGCGCCGTCTACCGCGACCAGCTGGCCGAGCTGGAGCAGGACCTGAGGCGCGGCCTGATCGGCGCCGCCGAGGCCGAGGCGGCGCGGCGCGAGATCGAACGCCGGCTGCTGCAGACCCAGGCCTCCGACGGGCGGCATTCGGCGTCGGGCGCCGCCGGCTGGCCGCGCCGGTTGGCGTTGGCGCTGGTGGTGGCGCTGCCGCCGGCGGCGGGCGTCGCCCTCTACCTGCAGCTCGGCACGCCCGATCTGCCCGGCCTGCCGCTGGCCGAGCGCGACCCCGGCGGCCCCGCGGAGATGGCGTTGCTGGCCGGGCGCCTGGAGGCCCGCATCGCGGAGAATCCGCGCGACATCGAGGCCACCCTCATCCTCGCCCAGCTTTACGAGCGCGGCGGCCGCTACGCCGAGGCGGCCGGGCTCTACCGCGCCGCCATCGATCAGATCGCCAGCCAGGGCGAGGTGCCGGCCATCCTTCATGCCGCCCTCGGCGAGACCCTGGTGGCCGCCGCCGACGGCCGGGTGGAGCGCGAGGCGCGCCTTGCCTTCGCCGCCGCCATCGAGGCCGATCCGGGCAACAGCCGGGCGCGCTATTACGCCGGCCTCGCCATGGCCCAGGACGGCCGCCTGGCCGACGCCATCGACGTCTGGCGGTCGCTGGCCGAGGACTCGCCGCCGGACTCGCCCTGGATCGGCGTGCTGCGGGAGCAGATCGCCCGCGCCGCCCGGGAGCTCGGGATCGAGCCGCCGCCGGACCTTCCCGCGCCGCCGCCGCGCGGCCCCTCCGCCGCCGAGGTCGAGGCGGCCGAGGCGATGACGCCGGAGGAGCGCCAGGCCTTCGTCGGCGCCATGGTCGAGCGGCTGGCCGCCCGGCTGCAGGACGAGCCGGCCGACCCCGACGGCTGGCTGCGCCTCGCCCGCGCCTATGCGGTGCTGGGCGACGCCGACAAGGCACGGGAGGCGCTGGCCGCCGCGGCGGCCGAGATCGACGCCCTCCCGGCGGCGGCGCCGGAACGTGCCGAACTGACCCGGCGCCTCGATGCCCTGCGCGCCCAGCTGCCGTAACGGACCGCCGCCAAGCATCTGTAATCATTCCAACTCGAAGGCGCGGGGCCGGCGCACGGTTTTGCTTGGCTTCCCTTTGAGGCTGCCGTACCGTCGACTGAAACGCGTCACAAAGTGACGCAGGCTCACAGGGAGTCACGAGCGTTTGGCGTTAGCGGAAACGGGGACCGCGCGTGCTGCGGCAACTGCGGCACTGGTCGCCGAAGATATCCATAAGTCCTTCGGCGAACTTGAGGTTCTCAAGGGCGTATCCTTGACCGCGAACGAAGGCGACGTGATCGCCATGCTGGGCTCCAGCGGTTCCGGCAAGAGCACCTTCCTGCGCTGCATGAACCTGTTGGAGCGTCCCAGCGCCGGGCGCATCACCGTCGCCGGGGAAACCCTGCGCCTGAAGCCCGCTAGGCAGGGCGGCGGCCTGGTGGCCGAGGACGAGGCGCAGATCCGCCGCATCCGCGCGCGGCTCGCCATGGTGTTCCAGAGCTTCAACCTGTGGTCCCACATGACGGTGCTGCAGAACGTCGTCGAAGCGCCGATTCACGTCCTCAGGCGGCCCAAGGCCGAGGCGGTCGACTACGCCGGCGAGATCCTGCAGAAGGTCGGCCTCTACGACCGCCGTGACTCCTATCCCGCGCATCTCTCCGGCGGCCAGCAGCAGCGTGTCGCCATCGCCCGCGCGCTGGCGATGGACCCGGCGGTGCTGCTGTTCGACGAGCCCACCTCGGCGCTCGACCCGGAACTGGTCGGCGAGGTGCTGCGGGTCATTCGCCGCCTCGCCGAGGAGGGCCGCACCATGATCGTGGTGACTCACGAGATGGGCTTCGCCCGCGAGGTGTCGAGCGAAACGGTGTTCCTGCACCAGGGCCGCATCGAGGAGCAGGGGCCGCCGAAGGAAGTGTTCAGCAATCCGCGCTCGCAGCGCTTTCGCCAGTTCCTGGAGGGCAACCTGAAATGACCGGCTGCCCGCCAGGGTTCCGCCCCCGGGGAGGGACGGACAACTTCAGACCATCGAACCCGGATACAGCAAACCCGAACGGAGGCAACTCGTGAAAAAATTCATTTCTGCGGTTTTCGTCGCAGCCCTGGCCATGGGCGCCGCCCAGGCCGGCGCCCAGGACATGAAGAAGGTGCGCATCGGCGTCGAGGGCGCCTATCCTCCCTTCAGTGAAGTGACCGCCGACGGCCAGCTGGTCGGCTTCGACATCGACATCGCCAATGCGCTCTGCGCGGAGATGAAGGTCGAGTGCGAGCTGATCACCCAGGACTGGGACGGCATCATTCCCGCCCTGCAGGCGCGCAAGTACGACGCCATCATCGCCTCGATGTCGATCACGCCGGAGCGCAAGGAAAGAGTGGACTTCACCAAGAAGTACTACAACACGCCGGCCAAGTTCGTGCGCAAGAAGGGCTCCGGCATCGAGATCACCAAGGAGAGCATGGCCGGCAAGGTCGTCGGCGTGCAGCGCGCCACCATCCACGACAACTTCGTCAGCGACGTCTACGGCGGCACCGTCGAGGTGAAGCGCTACGCCACCCAGGATGAGGCCTACCTCGACATGGTGGCCGGCCGCGTCGACCTGCTGCTCGCCGATTCGGTGGCGCTGGACGGCGGCTTCCTGCAGACCGACGCCGGCAAGGACTACGAGTTCGTCGGTCCCGACTACAACGATCCGCAGTACTTCGGCGAAGGCGCCGGGATCGCCGTACGCAAGGGCGAGTCGGAACTGCTCGGGAAGCTGAATGCAGCCATCGAGGCCATCCGTGCCAACGGCACCTACAAGGCCATCCAGGACAAGTACTTCGACTACGACGTCTACGGCAGCTGAGGCAGGTTCCCGTGAGCCCGGAGTGAAAGCGCGCCACCGTCGGACCTCCGGCGGTGGCGCTCTTCTTTCCGGTGCTTCGTCATTGCAACGAGTCCGCGCCCCATGGACGCCTTAGCCAAGCTGGTCGAATACATCCCGCTGATGCTGGATGGTTTCGTCGTCACCCTCACCGTCGCCTTCGCGTCGCTGGCGATCGCCCTGGTGCTCGGCCTGATCACCGCCAGCGTCAAGCTTTCGGGCTCCCGCATCGGGCGCGGCGTGGCGGGCGTTTACACGACGGTCATCCGCGGCGTCCCGGATCTCGTGCTGATGCTGCTGATTTTTTTCGGCGGCCAGATCCAGGTCAACAACATCGGCGCCTACTTCGGCTGGGACTACATCGACGTCGATGCCTTCACCGCCGGCATCCTGACCATCGGTTTCATCTTTGGCGCCTACATGGGCGAGACCTTCCGCGGCGCCTTCATGGCGGTGCCCGCCGGCCTGCTGGAGGCGGGCTATGCCTACGGCATGTCGCGGCAGCAGGTGTTCCTGCGCATCCTGGTGCCGCAGATGATGCGCCATGCCCTGCCGGGCCTCGGCAACAACTGGCTGGTGCTGATGAAGACGACGGCGCTGGTATCGGTGATCGGGCTGCACGACCTCGTGTTCCGTGCCGGCCAGGCCGGCGGCTCGACCCGGCTGCCCTTCGTCTTCTACCTCTTCGTCGCTTTCATGTTTCTTGCCTTCACCACGGTGTCGATCTGGTTCCTCAACTGGCTCGAGCGGCGTTACAGCGCCGGCGTAAGGCGGGCCTGACGCCATGGACTTCACACCGATCTTCGACAACTACCGCCTCTACCTAGAGGGGCTCGGCACCACCATCCAGCTGGTGTTCTGGGCGCTGGTCTTCGGTCTCGTCCTGGCGGTTCCGCTCGCCGTCATGCGGATGTCGAGCAACCCGCTGATCAACGGGCCGGTCTGGAGCTTCACCTATTTCTTCCGCGGCACGCCGCTGCTGGTGCAGATGTTCCTGCTCTACTACGGCCTCGGCCAGATGCAGTTCATGATCGACGTCAGCCGCAGCGTCTCGTTCCTGCGCGATGCCTATTGGTACGCGCTGGCGGCCTTCACGCTCAACACCTGCGCCTACACCACGGAGATCATCCGCGGCGCCATCGCCGGCACCCCCTACGGCGAGATCGAGGCGGCGCAGGCCTGCGGCATGTCGAAGCTGCAGACCTATCGCCGGATCATCCTGCCCAGCGCCTTCCGCCGCGCGCTGCCGGCCTACTCCAACGAAGTGATCTTCATGCTGCACGGCTCGGCCATCGCCAGCGTCATCACCATCGTCGATCTGACGGGGGCCGCGCGCATCGTCGCCTCGCGCCACTACAACCCCTTCGAGGCCTTCATCGCCGTCGGCGTGCTCTACTTCTGCATCACCTTCGCCCTGGTCGGCGCCTTCCGGCTGCTGGAGCAACGCTGGTTCGCCCACCTGCGCCCGCGCGAGGATACCGGCGCCAAGGCCAAGGCCGGGCAGCCGGCCTAGCGGCGCCGGGACAAGGCCTGCTGCGGTCGATGGAGAATTGACGAGATGCCCCTGCTCGATGCCGCCAGGAAGCACCCGATGACGCTGCCCGACGGCACCGTGGTCACCCAGGTCGTTCACCTGAACCGGGTGATCGACCATCCGCGCATCGCCGTCGGCGACTACAGCTACTATCACGACTTCCGGGAGCAGGAGGACTACGCCGCCGTCATCGCGCCCTATCTCTTTCCGCTGAGCCCGGAGCGCCTTGTGATCGGGAAATTCGTGCAGATCGCCCATGGCAGCCGCTTCGTCACCGGCTCGGCCAACCACGACATGCGCGGCTTCTCGACCTACCCCTTCGGCAACTTCATGCTGACGCCTGAGACCTCGCAGGCCGAGGTGGAGGGCCTGCTGGCCGATTTCGGCGCCAAGGGCGATACCGTGGTCGGCAACGACGTCTGGTTCGGCATGGAGGCGGTGGTGCTGCCCGGCGTCACTGTCGGCGACGGCGCCATCGTCGGCACCCGCGCGGTGGTGACCAAGGACGTGGCGCCCTATACGGTCGTCGCCGGCAATCCGGCGCGGTGCGTGAGGCAGCGGTTCTCCGAGGCGGCGATCCGCGAGCTGCTGGAGATCCGCTGGTGGGACTGGCCGATCGACAGGATCGAGGCCAACCTGCCGGCCATCCTCGGCAGCGACCTCGGCGCGCTGCGCCGCGCAGCGGAACAGCCCGGATGAGCGGGCCCTGGTCTATGTCCGGGAAAGGGAAATGGTGGAGCTGAGGGGAATCGAACCCCTGACCTTCGCATTGCGAACGCGACGCTCTCCCATCTGAGCTACAGCCCCACAAGCTGTGCGCCAGGGCCCTGGAAATTGCCTTGGCATGGGAACGGCCGGGGCCGAAACCGGCCCCGAGCGGCCGGATAATGTGGACAAGGTCCGGCCCTGTCAAGCGGTGCTTACGGCCGCCGCCGGCCCGGCATTTGCCCCGGGTACGGCCGCTTGTCTCCGGCCAAACCGCTGGTTAGGGTAGCGGCCACTGGTTTCCGAAGTCTTTCCGTCGACCCGCCGAGAGGTTGTAAAGCCGAGCGATGATCATCCTGGGCCCGCTTATTCAAGTCATCATCTTTGCGCTGAATATCTACGTCTGGATGGTGATCGCCTCGGCGATCCTCTCCTGGCTTGTCCACTTCGGCGTGATCAACACCCGCAACCAGTTCATCTCCATGATCGGAGAGTTCCTGTGGCGCGTGACGGAGCCGGCACTCAGGCCCATCCGCCGCTTCATGCCCAACCTCGGTGGCATCGACATCTCGCCGATCATCCTGATTCTCATCATCTATTTCCTTCAGATGGTGCTGGGGAACATCCTGGTTTCGCTCTACCGCAGTGGCCTCTGACGGCTCGCCCTTCCGCGCGGGGAAGGGCTGTCTGCTGGTCGCTATCCGCCTGCAGCCGGGGGCCAGCCGGGCCCGGGTCGATGGCCCGACGGTGCTCGACGACGGCGTTACGGTGCTGAAGGTGCGGGTGACCGAACCGCCGGCTGACGGCAGGGCCAACGCCGCGCTGATCGCGCTGCTGGCCAAGGCCTGGAAGCTGCCGAAGTCGGCGTTTGCCGTGGTGGCGGGCCACAGCGACCGCCGCAAGACCTTGCAGGTGGACGGCGACCCGGCGGCGCTGAAGCGCGATCTCGAGCGCTGGCTGGCGGGCCTGGACTAGACGGCGGCGCAATCGGGAAGGTGCGGGCTGTCCGGCTCGGGTGAACTGGCCCCGCCGTGAGGAACCTCAGCAACGGGAGTCGAGCCTTGACCAGCAGCGCAGCAACCAGGACCGCCGGCGGGGCGGATTTGATCGACGGCAAGGCCTTCGCCGCCGGCCTCAGGGCCCGCATCGCCGCGGCGGTGGCGCGGCTGAAGGCCGCGCACGGCCTGACGCCGGGGCTCGCCGTGGTGCTGGTGGGCGAGGACCCGGCCAGCCAGGTCTACGTGCGCTCCAAGGGCAAGCAGACCGTCGAGGCCGGCATGAACTCCTACGAGCACCGCCTCGACGCCGCGACCGACCAGGCGACGCTGCTGGCGAAGGTCGCCGAGCTCAATGCCGACCCCGCCGTGCACGGCATCCTGGTGCAGCTGCCGCTGCCGCCGCAGATCGACACCCAGACCGTGCTGGCCGCCATCGATCCCGACAAGGACGTCGACGGCTTTCACGTCATCAACGCCGGGCGCCTGATGACCGGCGGGCGCGGCGCCGAGGCGCCGATGGTTCCCTGCACGCCGCTCGGCTGCCTGATGCTGCTGAAGGACCGCCTCGGCGACCTCAGCGGGCTCGACGCCGTGGTGGTCGGCCGCTCCAACATCGTCGGCAAGCCGATGGCGCAACTGCTGCTGGCCGAAAGCTGCACCGTGACCGTCGCCCACAGCCGCACCCGCGACCTGCCGGCGGTTTGCCGCCGCGCCGACATCCTGGTGGCCGCCGTCGGCCGGCCGGAGATGGTGAAGGGCGACTGGGTGAAGCCCGGTGCCACGGTGATCGACGTCGGCATCAACCGCGTCGACGCCGGCGAGGGCCGCACGCGCCTGGTCGGCGACGTGGCCTTCGAGGAGGCCGCCGCCGTCGCCGGGGCCATCACGCCGGTGCCCGGCGGCGTCGGCCCGATGACCATCGCCGTGCTGCTGGCCAACACCGTGACCGCGGCCTGCCGCCAGGCGGGCGTGCCGGCGCCGGACCTCGGCGCGAAAGCCTAACGGTCGCCGGACCTCGGCGCGATGGCCTAAAAGGTCGCCGGACCTCGGCGCGGGCGGGACTCTATTTCTCCGGCAGGGCGAGGCGGATCAGTCCCTTGATCGGCGCCCTGGGATCCTGGGGCTCGCCGTGGCGCAGAATGACGATCCGGCCGTCGCGGGCCAGGTGCAGGGCCTGCTGGCGCACGGCCTTCAGGTAGCGCCGCCAGAGGTCGGGCGGGTCGCTCTTGCGGCGCCGGCGCTCGGCGAAGGCGCGGGCGACGTCGTCGGGGCTGAGGCTCGCCCCCGGGCCGGCTTCGCGGAGGCTCTGGAGGATCGCCTCGGCCACCGCGTCGGGGCGGCCGTCGCCGTTGCTATCCGAAGGGCCCGAGGGGCTGTTTTCCTGGTCGGTCATGGCCGCTGCTTAGCACAGGCCCGGCGGCGGGTAACGCGCTTTTCCGGCCGGACATTGGCTCTGGACGCTGGCGGCACGTCCAACCATAGTTCGGGCCATGCTCGAATCCACCAACGCGCTGATCGCTGCCACCGCCGCCTTCGTCGGCGGTCATTTCCTGCTGTCGAGCCGGCCGCTGCGGCCCCTGCTCCACCAGCGCTTCGGCGAGCGCGGATTCCGGATCGTCTACTCGCTGGCCGCGGTGATCACGCTGCTGTGGATGATCGCGGCCTACCGCGCCGCGCCCTTTGTCGCGGTGTGGCAGCCGGCGCCGGTTCTCGCCTGGGTGCCGCTGCTGGTCATGCCGCTGGCCTCGATCCTGCTGGTGGCGGGTCTGACCAGCCCCAACCCGACGCTGGTGGGCGGCGAACGCTTCCTCGACAGCGCGCCGGGGTCGCCGGCCGTCGGCATCCTCTCGGTGACCCGCCACCCTTTTCTCTGGGGCACCGGGCTCTGGGCGCTGTCCCACCTCCTGGTCAACGGCGATCTCGCCTCCATCATCATGCTGGGCGGCATCGCCGTTCTCAGCTTCGCCGGCATGCACCACATCGACCTGCGCCGCGAGGCCAGCCTGGGCGCCGACTGGGGGCCGATGAAGCTCACCACCTCCGTGCTGCCCTTCGCGGCGGCGGTCTCCGGGCGCACCGCCGTCGACTGGCGTGGCATCGGCTGGTGGCGGCCGCTGCTGGGCCTCGTGGTCTATGCCGCCCTGCTGCACCTGCACAGCGGCCTCATCGGCGTCTCGCCGCTGCCGCTGTGATGCCTCGCCGGGCGTGATGTCCCGTCAGGGCAATTTCCTGCAAGGGTGGGCGGCGCCGATCGGTTAGACTGCGGCCATGGCGATCGACCAGCAGACGGCCTATGCCCGCTCGGCGGCAGAACGGTCCACTATCGGCGGTTCCCCTGCGGGGGCCGACGTGGTGTGCTTCTGGCGCGAGCGGCGCTTCGACGACCTGGAGTGCCTGAAGGCGCGCTTCCGGCGCCACAGCTACGCCCCGCACGTGCACGATACCTTTGCCCTGGGGGTGATCCTGGCCGGCGCCGAGGCCTTCCACTATCGAGGCGCCCACCATGTCGCCCCCGCCGGCAGCCTGGTGGCGGTCAATCCCGACGAGCTGCACGACGGCGCGCCGGCCGGCGACGGCTTCGCCTACCGCATGCTCTATCCCTCGGTGGCGCTGATCCAGGGTATCGCCGACGATCTCGACGACCGGCCGGCCGGCTTTCCCGCCTTCGTCGAGCCGGTGATCGACGATGCCGAGGTGGCCGCCCGCCTCGGCGAAGCCCATGCGCTGATGGAGGGCCGCGCCGACCGCCTTGCCGTCGACGAGGCCCTGACCGCGGCGCTCAGCCTGATGGTGCGCCGGCACAGCACCAGCACGCCGCAGGGGCGGCGGCGCGGGCGCGAGGCGGGTCCGATCCGGCGCGCCCGGCAGCGGGTCGACGACCTGTTCATGCAAGACCTGACCCTTAACGACCTGGCCGCGACGGCGGGGCTCAGCCGCTACTATTTCCTGCGCGCCTTCCGCCGCGAGGTCGGGGTGACGCCGCACGCCTACCTCACCGGGCGGCGCATCGCCGCCGCCAAGGCCCTGCTCGATGGCGACCAGCCGCTTAGCGAGGTGGCCCTGGCCTGCGGCTTCTACGACCAGAGCCACTTCACCCGCGCCTTCAAGGGCTGTACCGGGGTCACTCCGGGCCAGTACCGCCGCGGGCTCGCCGCCGCCTGAGCGCGGGCCACGTCGTGCGCCAGCACCTGGGTCTGATCGCCCTGCTCGTGCGCGACTATGACGAAGCACTGGCCTTCTTCATCGGCAAGCTCGACTTCGAACTGGTCGAGGACAGCGACCTCGGCGGCGGCAAGCGCTGGGTGGTGGTGGCGCCGCCCGGCGCTCCCCGGGCGGCAGGCGGCGGGACGCGGCTGCTGCTGGCGCGCGCGGACGGCGTGACTCAGTCGGAGCAGGTCGGAAGGCAGGGCGGCGGCCGCGTCTTCCTCTTCCTCCACACCGACGACTTCTGGCGCGACTACAGCCGACTGCGGGCGCGCAACGTAGCGTTTCACGAGGCGCCGCGCGAGGAGGCCTACGGTACCGTGGCAGTCTTCGAGGATCTCTACGGCAATCGCTGGGACCTGCTGCAGCCGGCCTCGTCCCGCCAGCCCGCCATAGTTTAGGGAATCCGGGCTAGACCAGCCGGCCGTTCTGCAGCGGTGTGTTGCACACCAGGAAGCGCTTCACCTCGCCCGCCTCGCCGAGCGGCAGGATCAGGCGGTGCCAGTGGCTGGCGGTGATCTGCGGCGGCGCCTTGTGGACGGTGTAGAGCGTGCGGCGCGCCTCGCGTACCGCCCGGTAGCAGGCGGCGAAGAAGGTCTGTATGGCGGAGGTGGTGGCGATCTGCCACACCGTCTTGCCGGTCATGTCGAAGCCGGAAACCGCGGCGATCTTGCTGCCGTAGAGCGCGTAGCGGTAGGCGTCATCGCCGGGGTCGAGGTCGATCAGCATGAGATAGCCGAGGGCGTCCCGCAGCGCGTCGGGATCGGTCTTCATGACGTCGGCGACGCCGGCGGTCTTCGGCAGCCCGTCCCAGTAGCGCCGCGTGCAGCGCAGCGGCTCGACCGGCAGGTCGGACTCCGCCGGGTCGACCTGCAGCCGCAGATCCTTGATCTCAAGATTCAGCGACTCGGAGACGATGGACTCGTCGGCTCGTCCTGCCAGCACGCGGTGCACGGCCCCGGCGACCCGCTCCAACGAGATCTCCGCCATCACCATCTCAGCGTCGTCTCTTCGCGGTGGGGCGTGGCGGCGCTATCGGCACCGATGCGGTCGTCGGGTCGCAACAGATCCCCGGCTGGTGCATGGTCCGTCCCCCTAAGGAACTGGCAGAGTCCACATAAGACCCCGATCCTAAACGCAAAAACGGGAATCGCATACGGGAATTGTCGTTCCGGTAGTCCGTCGCCGGCCGCCGACCGCGGGTCAGCGGCGGTGCCGCAGCAATTCCATACAAGACCCGGCGCGGGCCGTGGTGCAGGGTCGTGGTCCTCGAGTAAGTATGAGACCGCCGCGCAGATGCCCCAAACCGATCCCTCCCGCCGCGGCGACTTCGCCGCCGGCGCCTTCACAATTCTTCCGCTGCTGGTGGCGGTGGTGCCCTTCGGTCTGCTGCTCGGCACGCTGGCGGCGCAGAAGGGACTGTCGCCGCTGGAGACCGCCCTGATGAGCGCCACCGTCTTCGCCGGCGCCTCGCAGTTCGTGGCCGTGGAAATCTGGAGCACGCCGGCCGCCGTCGCCCTGCTGACGGCCACCGCGCTGATGGTGAACCTGCGCCATGTGCTGATGGGCGCGGCGATGGCGCCGCACCTGCGTGGCTGGTCGCGCGCGGCGACCTACGGCGGCCTCTTCTTCATGGCCGACGAGATCTGGGCCTTCGCCCTGCGGCGTGGCGCCGAGACGCCGCTGACGCCGGCCTACTATCTCGGCCTCTCGCTGCCGCTCTACCTGGGCTGGGTCGTCACCACCATCCTGGGGGCGGTGTTCGGCGGCGTGCTGCACGACCCGGCGCGCTACGGCCTCGACTTCGCCTTCACCGCCGTCTTCCTCACCCTGCTGGTCGGCCTGTGGAAGGGCCGCCGCAGCTTCACTCCCTGGGCCGCCGCCGCACTCGCCGCCGTTGCTGCCCACCAGCTGCTGCCCGGGGTCTGGTACATCGCCTTCGGCGGCCTCGCCGGTACCCTGGTCGGCGCGTTGCAGCCGCCGGCCGCCTTGAAGGAGGCCACCGATGCAGCCTGACCCCCTGCACCTGGACCCGCTCGTGCTGGCCGCCATCGCCGGCATGGCCGCCGCCACCTACTTCACTCGCTTCATCGGCTACTGGCTGGTGCGGCGCACCGCCGTCAGCGGACGCCTCGCCGGAGCCCTGGAGGCGGTGCCCGGCGCCGTCCTCATTTCCATCATCGCGCCCATGGCGCTCGCCACCGGACCGGCGGAAACCGCCGCCGCACTCGCGACCGTTCTCATGGCGCTGCGCCTGCCGCTCATCGTCGCCGTCGCCGGCGGCTGCCTTGCCGTGGTGGCCTTACGCGCCGTGCTCGGCTGACCGCGGATTTTTTCGCCCGCCGAGGGGCGACAGTGCCGCCGCGGGCATGTTAGGCTTGCGGCCGACACAGATTCCCTTGCATTGCTGAAACAGTTGATTTGGGAGCTTCCATGGCAACCAATGCAGAAATCGCTGCGCGCCTGCTGCGCGACGCCGCCGGATTCTTCCGCTCGGTGGGCGAACAGAATCCACCGCTGAAGGAGCACATGGACCACAACGCCCAGGCCTTCGAGGTCATGGCGGACCGCGTCGAAACCGACCCGACCGGCGAGGCCAACTTCACGCAGCCGGCCGAGGGCGACGGCGCCCCGCAGGGCTGAGCAGGCGTTCTCCCGCCGCCGGCGCTTCCGTCAGCGTTTCTGACGGCTGAGCAGGCGCAGGCGCAGGGCATTCAGCTTGATGAAGCCGGCCGCGTCGCGCTGGTCGTATACCGTGTCTTCTTCGAAGGTCACGTGCTCCATCGAGTAGAGCGAGTCCGGCGAGCGGCGGCCTTCGACGATGACGTTGCCCTTGTAGAGCTTCAGGCGCACGGAACCGTTGACGCAGTCCTGGCTGCGGTCGATCAGGGCCTGCAGCATCTCGCGCTCGGGCGACCACCAGAAGCCGTTGTAGATCAGCTCGGCGTAGCGCGGCATCAGCTCGTCCTTCAGATGCGCCGCGCCGCGATCGAGGGTGATGGACTCCATTGCCCGGTGGGCGGTCAGCAGGATGGTGCCGCCCGGGGTCTCGTAGACGCCGCGGCTCTTCATGCCGACGAAGCGGTTCTCCACCAGGTCCAGGCGGCCGATGCCGTTGTCGCCGCCCAGCTTGTTGAGCTTCGTCAGCAGCGCGGCGGGCGACAGCTTCTCGCCGTCGATGGCGACGGCATCGCCCTTCTCGAAATCGATGGTGACGACGGTCGGCCGGTCGGGCGCCTCCTCGGGCGACACGCTGCGCGAGAAGACGTATTCCTCCGGCGCCTCCCAGGGATCCTCCAGTACCTTGCCCTCGGCGGAGATGTGCAGCAGGTTGGCGTCGACCGAGAAGGGCGCCTCGCCGCGCTTGTCCTTGGCGATCGGGATCTGGTGCTGCTCGGCGAAGTCGATCAGCTTGGTGCGGCTGTTGAGGTTCCATTCGCGCCAGGGCGCGATGACCTTGATGTCCGGGTTGAGCGCGTAGTAGCCGAGCTCGAAGCGCACCTGGTCGTTGCCCTTGCCGGTGGCGCCGTGGCAGACGGCGTCGGCTCCGGTCTCGCGGGCGATCTCGATCTGGCGCCTGGCGATCAGCGGGCGGGCGATCGAGGTGCCCAGCAGGTAGACGCCTTCGTAGAGCGCGTTGGCGCGGAACATCGGGAAGACGTAGTCGCGCACGAAGGTTTCGCGCAGGTCCTCGATGTAGATGTTCTCGGGCCTGATGCCCAGCATCTCGGCCTTCTTGCGCGCCGGCTCCAACTCCTCGCCCTGGCCGAGGTCGGCGGTGAAGGTCACCACTTCGCAGCTGTAGGTGGTCTGCAGCCACTTCAGGATGACGGAGGTGTCGAGGCCGCCGGAATAGGCGAGCACGACCTTCTTGATGTCGGACATGGTGGAGATGCGCCCCTGAGATAAGCCCGCTACTGGAAATCCGCGCGGAGTATAGGCGTCAAGCGGGTTAGGGCAAGAGGGGCAGCAAGGGGAGGGTAGAGGTCAAGAGCGAACGCTGCTGGCGGGAGATATCGTGCAAGGTCCACGAAGAAATGCCGTGCACGCCGACTATTGACTATTAAACGAGAAATTGAAGATAATCTCTGAATTTAAATCTTTGATATATGTGGATGCTATTGGACGGCGGCCATTTGGCCCAATTTTCATAGGAGGGGGGATGTTCTACAAGCTCTACAGATATGACTTGGAGAAAGACGAGATAGCCCTAGACCCTTCTTGTCATCTTGACTTCTTAAAGAAATCTATTGGCAGAGATAGTGACGGTGACTTCGCCGTATATCTAAAGCAGAAATCAGTGCTGATGTATGTGCGGGAGTTTGCAGGCGGCTTCACGGGCCTTATTGGGAAGCATTCGACTGAACGAGAGGTAACCCGTTACATCGAAGAATCAGATGAAGCGAAACAGAGCATGGCTGTCGATGACGACTATCCTCATACACCGTTCATTTGTGTGCCCGAAAACCTCATGATCGCGTGTGTCGATGGCGCAATCACGGCAAAGTCTGCGGTCGCCCGTTTGCATGCAGTGGTCGCGCATCACACAGGCTGCATGGTGAGTGCAACCCCAGTGCGACAAATTCCCGACCTGGCGTCAATTTTTGCGAATTTCCACGTGACGGAAGTCGACTACGAAATTGTCCCCGTCAACCCTCACACAGGCGATCTGGGAATCAGTCTCGACACTAGCAAGAAGATGGATCATGTCGAACGACTGGTCGGCAGGGCGATAGCGGCAGAGGGCGATAGCCTGCAGCTCAACGGAGGCTTTGTAAGTGCAGTGCAAGATCTCCAGCAGAGTGGTCATTGCCGTGTTGGCTTTACCGGCGCGACTGACGAAGGGATTGAGGTAAGGTTGGGGAAACCAGATCGGAAGAGCTACTTCCAAAAGGAACCTGGAACGGGCACTCCGCCTGAGCTTCGAGTAAGAATCAATGAGCGTCTCGAATATCCATTCTCGAGTGAACACTTGGCCAAGATCACCGAGATCATGAAGGTCTTCAGTGTGACCTAATTTAAGGGCTTTACCATCTTGCCCGCGCCCAATCTCTCTAAGACATTCCTTGATTCAGTGCGACTAGGCTTTGAGCGTCGAGGTATCAGAGCGCTGGTGCCATGGCTATTGATTAGCCTCCTAGTGGTTCCCCAGCTTTTTCTGGGTGACGTTATGGCATTCGTGACTCAGCTTCGCAGCCAGCCTGCGCTCACCCCTGCGTTCGCAGCAATTCTCGTCATGAGCGGCTTCCTAGGCTCGGTCTCAATCAATGTTATGAGGGAAGTGTTCAGTTTGATCTCTCAGCAAGAGTTCTCTGATTACCTCAAGGAGGAGGGAGTATTCGACCAATACCTATTCTGGCCTCAAGCGACGCTGTTGTTGCAGATCATGCTCATTTTCTCTTCTGCAGTCTTGATTTTTGTCTATTCAATATTCGGTCTTGAGGTGTCAGTGGTTCGCTTAATCATATTCGTTGTTGGCCTAATGACCTACGTTGTCATTAAGACATGGGATTTAGCGGATATGGTTCGGAAGCTCGCATGGCATCGCCAGGAGTTCCTGTCGTTGCTTGCTAATGCCCGGCAAAGCCAAAAAGACGGAAAAACATAACCCTAAAGGGCGAGAGAACCGCGAGTCGTCCGCTCGGCCTTCTTCTTGCGCTCGGAGGTGGATTTCAACTGGCCGCAGGCGGCCAGGATGTCCTCGCCGCGCGTCGCGCGCACCGGGCTGGAGATGTGGGCGGCGGAGAGGATGTCGGCAAAGCGGGTGATGGTCGCCTTGTCGGAGCACTCGAAGAAGCTGCCGGGCCAGGGATTGAAGGGGATCAGGTTCACCTTGGCCGGGATGCCCTTCAGCAGCTTGGTGAGGCGGCGTGCATCGTCCTCGCTGTCGTTCACACCCTTCAGCATGACGTACTCGAAGGTGATGCGCCGGGCGTTGTGGCTGCCGGGGTAGTTGCGGCAGGCGTCCAGCAGCATCTTCAGCGGATACTTCTTGTTGATCGGCATGATCATGTCGCGGGTCTCGTCGGTGGTCGCGTGCAGCGACACCGCGAGGTTCACGTCCAGCTCGCGCCCGCAGCGCGCCATCTCCGGCACCACGCCGGACGTCGAGAGCGTGATCTTGCGCTTGGAGATGGAGAGGCCCTCGCCATCCATGGCGATCTTCATGGCGGCGGCGACGTTGTCGTAGTTGTACAGCGGCTCGCCCATGCCCATGAGCACGATGTTGGTGATCTTGCGGCCCTCCGCAGGCGCGGGCCATTCGCCGAGGTCGTCGCGCGCCACCATGATCTGGCCGACGATCTCCGCCGGGGCGAGGTTGCGCACCAGGCGCTGGGTCCCGGTGTGGCAGAACTTGCAGGTGAGGGTGCAGCCCACCTGGCTGGAGACGCAGAGGGTGCCGCGGTCCTCCTCGGGAATGTAGACCGTTTCGACCTCCTGGCCGTCGGCCAGGCGCAGCAGCCACTTGCGGGTGCCGTCGCGGGACACCTGGGCCTGGGCGACCTCCGGCCGGCGCACCTCGCAGGTCTCGGCCAGGCGGGCGCGAAAGTCCTTGGACAGGGTCGACATGGCGGCGAAGTCGGTCTCGCCGCGGTGGTAGATCCAGTGCCACAACTGCTTGGCGCGGAAAGGCTTTTCGCCGAGTTCGGCCATTTCCGCGGCGAGCTGGCCGCGCGAAAGCCCGACGAGGTTGCGTTTCCCGTCGAGGGCCTGCCCCAGGGCTTCCGGGGGCGGAGCGAAGACATCGGCGTGCTGGCTCATGGGGCCTTAGATAGGCCCTCCGAGCGGTTAAAACCAGCGGATTTGGGCGGTGGCCCCTACTGGCCGCAGGCTTGGCTGATCGCCTGGTAGGCCCGTGTGAAGCCGGACAGCGAATAGGTGTCCATGGTGTTGGTGCCTCGCGACGAGGTTCCCTGAACCACCATGGTGCTGCCCTTGATCATCGCCTGCACCAGCTGCCGGTCGGTGTCCTTGTCCACCGTCCAGGCCGATTCGCCCTCGGTGAAAAGGCGGACCTTGAGGGCGCCGACCTGAACCTCCACCGGGGCGTTCTCCTGGTAGAGGTAGCCGGCCTGGATGCTGACCTCGTCGCTGCGGTTCTCGCCGGGGCGGTGGGTCACCATGGCGTGAACCTGGCCGCGCCGCGAGTAGTTGCCTTCGGCCTTCGTCGGCTCGCTGGCCATGAAGCAGATGACGTTGCCGCTTTCCTCGTACTTGAAGGCGCTCCAGTCAGAGAAGTCGCCGAGCCGCTCGATCGCCTGCGCCCGGGCGCCGCTCGGGGGCAGGACGCCGATCACGGCGGCCAGCAGGATAGAGACGATGAGGGGGGAAGCAGGTCTCAACGGCATGGTCCAAACTGATGGGATGTGATTGACTGACATGGCGGATATTATAGAGCGGGTGGGCTGTGCCGCCACCCCTTGCGTTCAGGGTCCCCCGGAATCGGCCTCATGACGGCAGCCCAGCCGACTGAAACTGCCTAGTATGACTTCGTCGTCCCGCCGGCCGGACGACATGCTGCGGCTGTCCCGGCTGATCGTCGCGGTCGGCGCGCGGGGCGATCGCGAGGCCTTCAGCGAACTCTTCGGCTATTTCGCGCCGCGCATCAAGGCCTACCTCATCCGGCAAGGCGCCGAGGCGGCGCAGGCCGAGGAACTGGCGCAGGAAGCGATGATCATGGTGTGGCGCCGGGCGGCGACCTTCGATCCGGGCAAATCCGCCGCCAGCACCTGGATCTTCGCCATCGCCCGCAACAAGCGCATCGATGCGCTGCGGCGCGAGCGGCGCCCGGACTTCGACCCGGACGACCCGACCGTGACCGATGGCCTGGCCGCGACCGGCCCGGAGCCGGCCGACCAGGCGGTGGCGGCGGCGCAGCAGGCCGCGCGGCTGGCGCTGGCGCTCGCCGAACTGCCCGAGGAACAGGCGGAGGTGGTCAGGATGGCCTACTTCGAGGACAAGGCCCACAGCCGTATCGCCAGCGAGACGGCGCTGCCGCTGGGCACCGTGAAATCCCGCCTGCGGCTGGCGCTCGCGCGCCTGCGCGGCGCGCTGGAGGAGGAGGCATGACGCCCCAGGACCGGCACTCTCGACCGCATCAAGATCGCCCGCTCCCGGCCCACCACGTCCCGGAGGACCTGCTGCTCGACCACGCGGCCGGCAGTCTCGCGCATCCCCTGTCGCTGCTGGTGGCCGCCCACCTGGCTCTCTGTGCCGACTGCCGTGCCGCCGTGGCCCACTACGAGGCCCTCGGCGGCGCCCTGCTGGACGCTCTCGAGCCGGAGCCCCTTTTGCCGGGCGCGCTCGAGGGTGTTTTCGCCCGCATCGACGCGCTGGGGGCCGCCGCGCCGGCGCCGGCCTCGGACGGGGGCATCGCAGAGCCGCTGGGCGCCTGCCTGCGCGGCACGGCGGCGCACCTGCCATGGCGTCGGGTCGCCCGCGGCATGGCGCAGATCGACCTCGATCCGGACGGCCTGGCGCGCGGCGCCGGCCTGCGCCTGCTGCGCCTGGCGCCGGGCTTCACCGCGCCGCGCCATAGCCACCTCGGCAGCGAGGTGACGCTGGTGCTGCAGGGCGAGTTCAGCGACCACCGGGGCCGCTACCGGCGCGGCGACGTCTGCCTCGCCGATCCCTCGGTCGACCACCGTCCGAGCGTGGGCGGGGAGACGGCCTGCCTCTGCCTCGCCTACCAGGACGCGCCGCTCAGGCTCACCGGCCCGCTGGGCCGCTGGCTGAATCCCTTCGTGACCCTCTAGGCAGGGAGATCAGCCCTTCTTGCGGCGCACTTTCTGGGCACCCTGCACGTGCTCGGGCAGCGGCTGCGGGGCGGCGCGGGAGTTGGCCGCGCGACGGGCGAAGCGGCCCTGGCTGATCAGCCGGTCGTACATCACGATGGCCCCGGCGGTGCCGACGTTGACGCAGAACCTGGTGGGGATCTTCACCAGGTGGTCGCAGCGTGCCTGCAGTGCCGGCGACAGGCTGCCGCGCTCGCGCCCCAGCACATAGGCGGCGGCCTGCGGGTGGAAGAAGGTCGGCAGTTCGACGGCGTCCTCGGTCAGCTCGACGCCGACCAGCGCGCATCCGCGCGGCAGGCTGAGGTCGTCGACCGAAGCGTAGGTGTAGAGCGGCAGATGCTTGGCGGCGTCGGAGGTGTCCGACTGCTTCACCGCGTGGGCGTTGAAGGCGGCCTCGATGGTGAAGAAGAAGCTGGCCCCGAAGGCATGGGCCGAGCGCATCAGGCTGCCCAGGTTCATGGGTTTGCTGATGCCTTCGGCGCCGATGGCAAAGTATCCGCGCATGGCCGCAGAACTTGCATGGCCCGGGCCGGAGAGGCAAGCTGCGCCGAACTTCCCGATGCAAGATTTCCGTCAGGCAATGTCCCCAGATACCGCCCCGCAGGCCGCCGAGGCCGCCAATCCGCTGCTGGTCGAGGTGACCCGCGGCAACCAGGTGGAGAGCCGCCACCGTGCCGCCGTCGCCGTGGTCGACACCGCCGGCAAGCTGGTGCTCTCGCTCGGCGACAGCGAGCGCCCGGTCTACGCCCGCTCGGCCATCAAGTCGCTGCAGGCCATCGCCCTGGTGGAGAGCGGCGCCGCCGACGCCTTCGAGGTCTCGCCCCCGGAACTGGCCCTGGCCTGCGCCAGCCACAGCGGCGAAGCGCGCCATGTCGAGGCGGTCTTGGCCTGGCTGGCCCGCCTCGGCCTCTCGGCCGACGACCTGGAGTGCGGCTCCCAGCTGCCGGGCTACGAGCCGGCGCTGGTCGACCTGCTGGCCGGCGGCGAGCAGCCGACGGCCGCCCACAACAACTGCTCGGGCAAGCACAGCGGCTTCCTCACCCTGGCGCGCCATCTCGGCGTGCCGACCAGGGGCTACGTGACCTACGAGCACCCGGTGCAGCAGCGCATCCTCGGCGTGCTGGAAGGCATGACCGGCCTCGACCTCGGCGCCGCGCCGCGCGGCATCGACGGCTGCGGCATCCCGGTGATCGGCATCCCGCTCGGCAACATGGCCCTCGCCATGGCCCGCCTCGGCGCGCCGGACGACCAGCCGGAGGCCCGCCAGGCGGCCTGCGCGCGCCTGCGCCAAGCGGTGGCGGCGCATCCCTTCATGGTGGCGGGCAGCGGGCGCTTCGATACCCGGGTGATGGAACAGACCGGCGAGAAGGCGCTGATCAAGACCGGCGCCGAGGGCGTCTACTGCGCGGCCTTCCCGGACCTGGGACTGGGTGTCGCCATCAAGGTCGACGACGGCGCCGGGCGCGCCGCCGAGATCCTCATGGGCCGGCTGCTCAGGCACTTCGACATCCTGAGCGAGGCCCAGGCCGCCGCGCTGGGCGGGCTCTTCACCGCGCCGGTGCAGAACCGCGCCGGCCGCAACGTCGGCGAGATCCGCCCGGCGCCGCAGATTCCCTTCTGAGGCTGCGGGTGACATGAAAGCCGTGCTCTGCCGCGCCTGGGGCGGCCCCGAGAGCCTCGCCCTCGAGGAGGTCGCGACGCCGCAGCCCGGGCCCGGCGAGGTGCTGGTCGAGGTGGCGGCCGCCGGGGTTAACTTCGCCGACACCTTGATGATCGCCGGCAAGTACCAGGAGAAGCCGCCCTTCCCCTTCTCGCCGGGGCTCGAGATCGCCGGCACCCTGCGCGCCCTGGGCGCCGGCGTCGCCGGCCTGGAGGTCGGCCAGCGGGTGATGGCGCTGACCGACTGGGGCGGCTACGCCGAGGCGGCGCTGGCGCGCGCCGGCGACGTCCATGCCATCCCCGATGCCCTCGGCCCGGACCGCTTCGGCTGGGCCGAGGCCGCCGGCTTTCCCATCACCTACGGCACCGCCCATGCCGCCCTGCGCTGGCACGCCGACCTGCGGCCGGGCGAGGTGCTGCTGGTGCACGGCGCCGCCGGCGGCGTCGGCCTGGCGGCGGTGGAGGTCGGCAAGGCCATCGGCACCACGGTGATCGCCACCGCCGGCGGCGCCGACAAGCTGGCGGTCGCCGGGGCGCACGGCGCCGACCACCTGATCGACTACCGCCGCGAGGACATCCGCGAACGGGTCAAGGCGATCACCGACGGCAGGGGTGCGGATGTGGTGTTCGATCCCGTCGGCGGCGACGTCTTCGACGCCTCGCTGCGCTGCATCGCCTGGTCGGGGCGCCTGCTGGTGATCGGCTTTGCCGCCGGGCGCGTCCCGCAGGTGCCGGCCAACATCCTGCTGGTGAAGAACATTGCGGTGATGGGCGTCTACTGGGGTTCCTACCGCAAGCACGCGCCGGCGCGCCTGGCCGAGGAATTCGCCGAGCTGTTCGGCTGGGTCGAGGCCGGCCTCCTGAAGCCACATGTTTCACATAAGCTTGCCCTTGGCGAGGCCGCCGAAGCCATGGCACTGCTGCTGGACAGGCGCTCCACCGGCAAGGTGGTTCTGACCACCGGCGCCGCCTAAACTCAAGCCAACCATCGGACGTCAAACCCAGTGCATTCCGCCGCCCGGCGGCACCAGCCGCCTCCGTCAGCGATCGAGATATGAGCGACAAGGTTCGCGACCAGTACGAGGCCTATCCCTATCCCTCGCGCAATCCGGCCGACGAGGCAAAGCGCCTCGTCGTCGGTTCGCCGAGCCATCTGCTGGAGATCGACCATTACCTCTTCGCCGGACGGCGCGACTTCACGCGGCCGTTCCGCGCCCTGGTCGCCGGCGGTGGCACGGGCGACGCCACCCTCATGCTCGCCCAGCAACTGGCCGACGCCGGTGCGGTCGCCGGGGAAGTGGTCTACCTCGATCTCTCCGACGCCTCGCGCCGCATTGCCGAGGCGCGCGCCGAGGCCCGCGGGCTCGCCAACATCCGCTTCGTGAAAGGCTCGCTGCTCGATCTCGAAAAGCTCGGGCTCGGCGGCTTCGACTACATCGACTGCTGCGGTGTGCTGCACCACCTGGCCGATCCGGCCGCCGGCCTCGCCGCGCTCGCCGCCGCGCTCACCGACGATGGCGGCATGGGCCTCATGGTCTACGGCAGCTACGGGCGCAGCGGTGTCTACGAACTGCAGGCGGTGCTGCGGCAACTGGTCGGCGACCGCCCGCTGGCCGAGCAGGTGAGCTTCGCCCGCCGCCTCTTGGCCAACCTGCCGGCGACCAATCTCTTCGCCCGCAATCCCGTGCTGCGCGACCACGCCGGCAGCGACGCCGAACTGGTCGACCTGCTGCTGCACAGCCAGGACCGGGCCTACACGGTGGAGGAGGTCGCCGCCCTGGTGCAGGGGGCCGGCCTCAACCTGATCTCCTTCATCGAGCCGCTGCGCTATGACCCCGCCACCTACCTGAAGGACCCGGTGCTGCTGCGCCAGCTCGCCGGGCTGACGCCGGAGGGCCGCGCCGCCCTCGCGGAGAAGCTGGCCGGCAATCTGAAGACCCATGTCTTCTATGTGTCGAAGCGGCCGGCCGCGGATACCCTGGCCTGGCCGGACGGGCCGGAGGCGGTCCCCTGCCTGCGCGTGCTGGACGGCGCCCGCCTCGCCAAGGCGGTGCAGCGCGACCTGGTCCTGAAGGGAGACTTCGACGGCCTGTCCCTGAAGTTCCCGCTGCCGCGCCTGGCACCCGCGGTGCTGCCCTGGATCGACGGGCGCACCTCCCTGGGCGAGATCCAGCGGGCCCTGCAGGATCTCGACCCGCGCCAGGACTGGGATCATTTCAAGGCCCAGTTCGACCAGCTCTACCAGGTTCTCGGTGGCCTCAACCACCTGCTCATCCGCTATCCGGGATAGCAAAGACCGCACGCAAAGACGGCCCCGGAATCCTTCCGGGGCCGTCCTGTTGTTCTGATTGTCCGCTTGTCGCCGCCTGTCGCCAGGCGGCACGCGGCGTCAGCTGGCGCCGTGGTCGAGGCCGATGTCGCGCAGCAGGCGGCTGTCCAGGTGACGGGTCGCCTGGACCAGCTTCTGGACCTTGCGCTCCTCGACGTAGGCGTCGCGCAGCTCGACGATGAGGTCGTAGGTCGCCACGACAGCGCGGCCGAGCAGGTCGCCGATGACCTGGCCGGGCATGTACGGACGAGCCGTGTAGATCATGTTGGCCATCGCCCTGGTGTCTCCTCTCAAATCGGCGGTCCCGCCGGGGGATGCCGCCACTCGTGTACCGATGTCTTGAGAGGGGAGATAAGCCTTCCTTGTGCAAAGCACCAATGCCGCTATTTCAGGGTCACCATGCAGCCTGAGCATGGCTCGAATTCACATTAACTTAATAGTTTCAAGTGCTTGTCGCGTTCAGGACAAAACTGGTCGGCCCCACTCCAGGCCAGGGGCCGCGCCGCGGTTTGTGCAATGCAACATGATCTGAGGCGCCCCTGGGCGTGCGTCAGGCGGTCAGCTCCGCCAGCCCCTTGTAGAGGTCCAGCGCTTCCGGGTTGGCGAGGGCTTCCTTGTTCTTCACCTGGCGGCCGTGGACGACGTCGCGCACCGCCAGCTCGACGATCTTGCCGCTCTTGGTGCGCGGGATGTCGGCCACCTGGACCACCTTGGCCGGCACGTGGCGCGGGGTGCAGCCGTTGCGGATCTGCGTCCTGATGCGGGCGGTCAGGTCGTCGTCCAGGGCGATGCCCGGGCGCAGCTTCACGAACAGCACCACGCGCACGTCGCCTTCCCAGTCCTGGCCGATGACGATGGCTTCCTCGACCTCCTCAAGCTTTTCGACCTGGTGGTAGATCTCCGCCGTGCCGATGCGCACGCCGCCGGGGTTGAGGGTGGCGTCGGAGCGGCCGTAGACGACGATGCCGTTGTGCTCGGTCAGTTCGACGAAGTCGCCGTGGTGCCAGATGTTCGGGTAAGTCTCGAAGTAGGCGGCGCGGTAGCGCGCGCCGTCGAGGTCGTTCCAGAAGCCGACTGGCATGCAGGGAAACGGCTTCACACAGACCAGCTCGCCCTTTTCGCCGCGCACCGGCCGTCCGCTGTCGTCGAACACCTCGACCGCCATGCCGAGGCAGCGGCGCTGGATCTCGCCGCGCCACACCGGGCCGATGGGATTGCCGCCGACGAAGCAGGAGATGATGTCGGTGCCGCCGGCGATGGACGACAGGCAGACGTCGTCCTTGATGTGCCGGTAGACGTAGTCGAAGCCCTCCGGCACCAGCGGCGAGCCGGTGGAGGTGATGAGGCGCAGGCTGCCCAGGTCGTGGGTCGACTTGGGGTCGAGACCACCCTTGTTGAGGGCGTCGATGTACTTGGCCGAGGTGCCGAAGAGAGTCATCTTCTCGGCGTCGGCATAGTCGAACAGGATGTTGCCGTCCGGCGCGAAGGGCGAGCCGTCGTAGAGCAGCAGCGTGGCCTCGCAGGCGAGGGCCGAGACCAGCCAGTTCCACATCATCCAGCCGCAGGTGGTGAAGTAGAACACCCGGTCGTCGCGCTTCACGTCGCAGAGCAGCCTGTGCTCCTTCAGGTGCTGCAGCAGGGTGCCGCCGATGCCGTGCACGATGCACTTCGGCTTCCCGGTCGTGCCGCTGGAGAACATGATGTAGAGCGGCGCGTTGAACGGCTGGCGCGCGAAGTCGATCTCGCCGGCCTCGAAAGGTGTCACGAAGTCGTCCAGACGGACCGCGCGGCCGATGGCGGAGACATCCGGCCGCTCCTCGCGGTAGGAGACGACGACGATCCTCTTGAGGCTGGGGAGTTCGGCGGTGAACTCGGCGATGCGCGGACGCGAGTCGAGCGCCTTGCCGTTGTAGTAGTAGCCGTCGCAGCAGAACAGCACCTTGGGCTCGATCTGGCCGAAGCGATCGAGCACGCCCTGAACGCCAAAGTCCGGCGAGCAGGACGACCACACCGCCCCGAGCGACGCCGTCGCCAGCATGGCGATCACGGCTTCGGGCATGTTGGGCAGGAAGCCGGCGACGCGGTCGCCCGGCCCGACGCCCTCGGCGGCCAGGGCCTGCGCCACGCGGGAGACCCGGTGGTAGAGCTCCCGGTGGGAGAGGCGGCGCTTCACCTTGTCCTCGCCCCAGAACACCACCGCATCGCCGTCGGCGTCGGCGGCATCGGGGTGGCGGCGCAGCAGGTTCTCCGCGAAGTTCAGCCGCACTTCGGGAAAGAAGCGGGCGCCGGGCATCTTGTCGGCGTCGACCACCACGGGACCGCGCCCAGGGGCGCCCCCGCCCCCGGCGTCGGCGATGACGCCGCAGAAGTCCCAGACGGCGGTCCAGAAGCCCTCGAGGTCGTCGACCGACCAGTCGTAGAGGTCGTCGTAGCCGCGGAACTCGAGGCCCTTCTCGTCGCGCAGCCGCGCCATGAAGGCGGTCAGGTTGGCCTCGGCGACCCGCGCCTTCGAGGGCTGCCACAGCGGTGCGGTCATGCTGCTCTCCCTTGCGGCCCGGCGTGGTCCGCCGGGGCCCTTCGTTGTGCTTCGTCCCTGGTTATGCCGCCCTGGCGAGGGATTGCAAGCCTGGCCTTGCGACGCCTCGCCCGGCCCCCCGGAAGCCCCCGGGAGCCCGCGCGAGCCTGCCCGCCGCCGCATGGCTGGCCTGCGGCGGCGGGGCTGGTGGGCTTTCCGGCCAGCCCCTAAGATGCCCGCCGCATGCCACCTTCCCGACCTTCCGTCATCCGCGCGCTTCGACTTCGCGGGGACAGTCTCTCCGCACCGCTGCAGGGCGCGCTCTACATGATCGCGGCCTCGTTTCTCTTCGCGGTGATGAACGGCGCGATCCGTCTGCTCGGCGACGGCTGGGGAGCGCCCGGAGGGGTCGCGGGCGGTGAGGGCATGCACCCCTTCCAGATCGCTTTCCTGCGCAACGTCTTCGCACTGACCTTCATGCTGCCCTGGCTGGTGCGCCACGGGCGGACCGGCCTCAGGACGGCGCGGCTGCACATGCACTTCTGGCGCGCCGGCGTCGGCCTGATCGCCATGCTGACGTGGTTCTCCGCCGTCGCCTATCTGCCGCTGGCCGAGGCGGTGGCGTTGAACTTCACGGTGCCGCTCTTTGCCACCGCCGGCGCCGCCCTCGTCCTCGGCGAGGTGGTGCGCGCCCGGCGCTGGACCGCCACGGTCATCGGCTTTCTCGGCGTCCTCATCATCCTGCGCCCGGGCTATGTCGAATTCACCCCGCTGATGACGCTGCCGGTGATCGCCGCCTGCTTCATGGCGGCCTCCATGTTGATCGTGAAGTCGCTGTCGCGCACCGAGGCGCCGGCGGCCATCGTGCTCTACATGAACCTGCTGCTGACGCCGCTGTCGCTGGTGCCGGCGCTCTTCGTGTGGCGCTGGCCGAGCCTCACGGAACTGGCGCTCGGCCTCTTCATCGGGCTCTGCGCCGCCGTTGCGCACATCGCCTTCACCCGCGCCTTCGCCCGCGCCGACGCCTCGGCGATCATGCCCTTCGACTATGCCCGCCTGCCTTTCGTCGCCCTGGTCGGCTACTTCCTCTTCGCCGAGGTGCCGGACGGCTGGACCTGGGTCGGCGCCGCGGTGATCGCCGGCGCTGCCGTCTACATCGCCCAGCGCGAGGCGCGGGTGGCGCGCGAGCGGCCGACCCTCAGGGCCGGCGCAGAGTCGGTGAAGGGAGGGCCGTAGTGCGGTTCGCAGCGGCCTCGCGGGTCGCCGCCGGCTGGGCGCGCCTCTCCGCGAACCACCGCGGCGCCTTGTGGATGATCGCCGCCAGCCTCGGCTTCACGGTGAACTCGGCGCTGGTGAAGGCCCTTACCGCGGCCGGCCTGGACGTCTTCCAGATCGCCTTTGCCCGCGCCCTTTTCTCATTTGCCCTGGTGGTGCCTTTCCTGCTGCGCGCCGGGCCCGGCGCCCTGCGCACGCGCCACCCCGGAATCCACGGCATCCGCGCCTTCGCCGGGGCCGCCGCCATGGTCTGCGGCTTCTACGCCGTGGGCCGCCTGCACCTCGCCGACTTCACCGCGCTGACTTTCACCCAGCCGCTGTTCGTCACCCTGCTGGCGGTGATCCTGCTCGCGGAGACGGTGCGCTGGCGCCGCTGGCTGGCGACCGCGGTCGGCTTCCTCGGCGTGCTCATCATGGTGCGCCCGGGCGCCACTGCCTTCGATCCCGCCGCCCTGGTGGCGCTGGCTTCGGTGTTCGGCATCGCCGTCGCCGTCTGCCTGGTCAAGCGCCTGCCCGAGGGCGAGAGCCATGCCACGATGCTGGCCTACTTCTGCCTGATGTCGCTGGCCATCACCGTGGTGCCGGCGGTGATCTTCTGGACGCCGCCCAGCGCGACGCAGTGGCTGCTGCTGGCGGGAGTAGGGACGCTGGGCGTGGCCTCGCAGGCCATGATCATCCGCGCCTACCGCAGCGGCGAGGCGAGCTTCGTCGCGCCGTTCGATTATCTGAAGCTGATCCTCGCCGGGCTCATCGGATTTCTCCTCTTCGACGAACTGCCCGGTCCCTGGACCCTGCTGGGTGCCGCCATCATCGTCGCGGCCGCCCTCTATATCGCGCGCCGCGAGGCCGCCCAGGCCGCCGCGCGCCGCCAGGTGGCGGGCGAGGCGCCGGTCGCCCCATTGGGGTAGGGCTACGTCCGCATCAGTTTGAGAAATGCGGGCTAAAGGCGGAAGACAAGTGCCGCATAGCTGCCGGCCAGGCACAGCAGCACCAGCACAGTCAGCGGCTTGCGCAGCGCCTTGTACCAGGCCGGCGCGCGGCCGGCGGCGACCGCCTGGCGGTCGGCCAGGAACACCCCGGCGAAGCCGGTGGCCAGCAGCAGCAGGCCGAGGGCATTGGGGATCATGAGGGCGATCCAGCCGGCAAGGGCCGGCAGCACGGCGACGCCGAGGCGCCGCCAGTCGCCGCCGGCGTCCTGCGCCAGGGCGAGGCCCCAGTGCGCCGCGCCGAGGAACGACAGGACGACGGCGCCGTAGGCCATCTGCAGATTGAGGGCGATCACGAAGTCGGGGTAGCCCAGCATCCAGGCGCCCAGGGTGCCGCCGAGAAAGGGCAGCAGTCCGGCGAAACCGAGCACCAGGGCCGGCCGGGGCACCTCGCCCAGCCGGGCCCGGGGTGTCGGCTCAGGCACCTTCGCGGGTCTCCGGCCGTGGTGAGGCGTCCTCGGCCGCCTGGTCGCGCAGGCCGAGGTCGGCGAGGCGCCGGCGGGCGCGCTCGCGGTGGTCGTCGGTGATGTGGCTGGCGACCATGCGCAGCGTGGCGAACAGCACCGTGGCGTCGTCGGTGAAGCCGAGGCCGGCCACGAAATCCGGGATCAGGTCGATCGGCACGATGAAGTAGGCAAGTGCCGCCAGCAGCATGGCCTTGACCGGACGCGGCGTCGCCGGGTCGAAAGCGCAGTAGTAGGCGCTGACGGCCTCGTTCAGGAAGGGCACGCGCCCGCAGTGGCGGCGCAGCTTGGCCCAGAAGCCGCGCCGCACGCGGGCTTCGTTACGCTGCAGGGTGCGCGGCTCCAGGGCCTTGCCGGCATCCGGCGGGTCGCAAGGAATGATTTCTTGCCCGGTCATGGGAAAAATATGGGTCCGGCGGCGGGGCTTCGCAACGGTCGAGGGTATGCCGCTCAGGCGCGGTTGCGGTAGCGGCCGTCTTCCAGCGCCGGCACCGCCGCGCTCACGTCCTCTTCGGCCGCCAGTTCCACGTCGTCGGGAAAGCCGGCCTCGATCAGCTCGCGGCCCGAGAGACTGGCGCGCAGCACGCCGGGGATCTCGGTCTTCAGCTCCCGGTAGGCCGCCCGGGCGGTGCGCGCCTCCGCCGAGAATTCGCCGGAAAGGCGGGCGATGATCGCGCCGGCGCCCAGCAGGTCCTCGATCGCCGGGCGCAGGCTGCCGCCGGGCCAATGCTCGCCGGCGGCGATCACGGCAATCCTGCCGCCGGCCCGCTGTACCGCCGCGGCCACGGCGGTGGCGTTGCGCAGGCTGCCGGCGAAGGCGGTCCTGTCGCGCAGCATCGCCGAGAGCGCCGAACCGTTGGGCGAGGGCAGGACGAGCCGGGTTCCGGGGTCCAGGGACTGCAGGGAGGCCGGCGAGAGGCTCGGACCGCCCGCCGCCTCGCGGCGCGGCCGTGCCAGCACCGCCTGCCCGCTGCGGGCCAGTTCGTCGGCGCCGTACTTGCCGAGCGGGAAGGGCAGCACCTCGGCGCCGCGGCCCACCGCCACGTCGACCGCGGTGCTGAAGCACAGCACGTCGACGACGACGAAGACGTCGCAGTCGGCGTGCAGCGCCGTCAGGCCGGCGCCGCCCCAGGCAAAGTCGATCGTCGGTTCGGTCATCGGGCCCTTCCGGTCT
>JBHJOA010000012.1:0-87220 GCA_050330205.1 Kiloniellaceae bacterium | reverse complement strand
GCGACGCCCGGCACCTGGTAGAGCTCGCGGGTATAGTTCCACAGGTTGGGATAGTCGACGAGGCGCCGCAGGTTGCACTTGAAATGGCCGTGGTAGACCGGGTCGAAGCGGACCAGCGTGGTGAAGAGGCGCCAGTCGGCCTCGGTGATGCGGTCGCCCAGCAGGTAGCGCTGGCGTGAGAGGCGCTGCTCGAGGTCGTCGAGGGTGGCGAAGAGGGCGTCGAAGGCCTCCTCGTAGGGCTCCTGCGCGGTGGCGAAGCCGCACTTGTACACGCCGTTGTTAACCTTGTGGTAGACGGCGTCGTTGACGGTGTCGATCTCCTTTCTCAAGTGATCGGGATAGAAATCCGCCGTCGAGCCGGTCAGCTTGTCGAAGGCGAAATTGAACATGCGGATGATTTCCGCCGACTCGTTGCTGACGATGGTCTCGCGCTGCTTGTCCCACAGCACCGGCACGGTGACGCGGCCCGTGTAGTCGGGCTTCGCCTTGGTGTAGACCTGGTGCAGCTTCCCGGCACCGTTCACCGTGTCGGGGACGACGCCGGGCCCCTTCTCGAAGGTCCAGCCCTCCTCGCCCATGTGCCAGTGGACCACGGAGACCGGCACGATCTCCTCCAGACCTTTCAGCTTGCGGAAGATCAGCGTGCGGTGCGCCCAGGGGCAGGCGAGGGAGACGTAGAGGTGATAGCGTCCGGCCTCGGCCTTGAACCCCGCCTCGCCGCCCGGTCCCGCCGAGCCGTCGGCGGTGATCCAGTTGCGAAAGACGCTGTCCTGCCTTTCGAAGCGGCCGCCGGTCTTGCCGGTGTCGTACCACTTGTCGTGCCATACGCCGTCGATCAGCAGTCCCATGATGTCCTCCTCGGTCTCTCTAGCGATTCCCGTCAGGTGACGTCGGCGAGCAGGATCTCCGCGTCCTCCTCGGCGGTGACGGCCACCTCCTCGATGTCCTGGAACACCACGCCGTCGCGCGCGCCGGCGGTCTTGCCGTTGGCGGCGATGCGCCCGGTCGCCGCCACCAGGTAGGCCTTGCGGCCCGGCGCCAGCCGGTGCGTCACCGACTGGCCCGCCTTCAGGGTGGCGCCCAGGATGGCGGCGTCCTGGTAGATCGGCAGCGCGTCGCCGTCGTCTCCCTTCGCGTCGCCCGGACGACCGGAGGCCAGCGGCACCAGGCGGCCCTCGCGTCCCGCCTTGGGGAAGCTGCGGGTCTCCCAGCGCGGCGGCACGCCGTGCACCGCCGGCTCGATCCAGATCTGGAAGATCTGCGTGGCCTCGTCCTCGCGGTTGAACTCGGCGTGCATGATGCCGGTGCCGGCGGACATCACCTGCACGTCGCCGGCCTCGGTGCGGCCCTGGTTGCCCAGGTGGTCCCGATGGGTGATGGCGCCGCTGCGCACGTAGGTGATGATCTCCATGTCGCGGTGGCCGTGCAGGTCGAAGCCGGTGCCCGGCTGGATGGTATCGTCGTTCCACACGCGCAGCGGACCGACGCCCATGCGGCTTGGGTCATAGTAGTTGGCGAAGCTGAAGTGGTAGCGCGCCGACAGCCAGTCGTTGTCGAAGCGCCCCAGCCGGTCGAAAGGCCTGATCTCGATCATCGTCGTGTTTCCTCTAAGCCGGCCCCTGTGCCGGGCCGGCGCGGTCAGGCCGCCAGCTTGGCGGCGATTTCGGCGACATGACGCCCCTGGAAGCGCGCCATGGTCAACTCCTTCTCGCTCGGCTGGCGACTGCCGTCGCCGCCGGCGATGGTGGTGGCGCCGTAGGGCGAGCCGCCGGCGATCTCCTCCATGGTCGTCTGTTCCTGGCAGCTGTACGGCAGGCCGACGATGACCATGCCCTGATGCAGCAGGGTGCTGTGAAAGGAGGTCAGCGTGGTTTCCTGGCCGCCATGCTGGGTGGCGGTGGAGGCGAACACGCTGCCGACCTTGCCGATCAGCGCGCCCTTGGCCCAGAGGCCGCCGGTCTGGTCGAGGAAGTTGCGCATCTGCGCGGCCATGTTGCCGAAGCGCGTCGGCGTGCCGAAGATCACGGCGTCATAGTCCGCCAGTTCCGACGGCTGGGCGATCGGCGCCTCCTGGTCGAGCTTCACGCCCGCCTTCTTGGCGACGTCCTCGGGCATCAGCTCAGGCACCCGCTTCACGGTTACTTCGGCGCCGGCGACGCCCCTGGCGCCCTCGGCGACGGCCTTGGCCATGGTTTCGACATGGCCGTAGCTGCTGTAGTAGAGCACGAGAACCTTGGTCATGGCTGGCTTTCCCCTTGTTCGAATCAGTGATGGCGCCGGCGTCGCCCGGAGCGCCGGGCGACGGTGCTGACCCATAGCTGTGTTGTCCTCGATCTGTTATGAATAGGCCAATTTGGAACAATACTGTTTCTTTGAGGAAACAAAACTATGGCCCGACTGGATGAGATGGAGGTCTTCGCCGAGGTGGTCGACGCCGGGGGCTTCTCGGCGGCGGCTCGCAGCCTCGGCCTCAGCAAGTCTGCCGTCTCCAAGCAGGTCTCCCGCCTGGAGGATCGCCTCGGCGTGCGGCTTCTGAACCGCACCACACGGCGGCTGTCGCTTACCGAAGCCGGGACCGGCTTCCATGCCGCCTGCCGTCGCGTCATCGACGAGGCCGACATGGCCGAACGCGCGGTCAGCTGCCTCTCCGCGGCGCCCCGCGGCCTCTTGAAACTCAACGCGCCGATGTCCTTCGGGTTCCTGCACCTCGGCGGCGCCATCCCGGCCTTCCACGATCGCTATCCGCAGATCGTCGTCGACGCGGCGATGAACGATCGCTTCGTCGACCTGGTGGAGGAGGGCTACGACGTCGCCATCCGCATCGCCGACCTGCGCGACTCCAGCCTGGTGGCGCGGCGAATCGCCCCCTGCCGGTCGGTGATCTGCGCCAGCCCCGACTACCTCGACCGCCGCGGGCGGCCGCGGCGCCCGGAAGACCTCGCCGGCCACGACTGCCTGCTCTACGCCAACCAGCAGCAGCCCGGGGAATGGCGTGTGCTCGGGCCGCGCGGCCCGCAGGCCGTCAGGGTCGACGGCCCCCTGGTGGCCAACAATGGCGACCTGCTGTGCGGCGCCGCCCTGGCCGGCATGGGGATCGCCAGGCTGCCGACCTTCATCGTCGGCCCTCACCTGCGGCGCGGACGCCTGGAAGCACTGCTGCCCGACCACCCGGTGCCGGAGACCGGCATCCACGCGGTCTATCCGGCTTCGCGCAACCTCTCGCTCAAGGTGCGGGTCTTCGTCGATTTCCTGGCCGCGCACTTCGGGCCGGAGCCCTACTGGGACGCGGGGTTGGAGCCTTTCATCGGGCCGGCGGCAGCGCGGGCGGGCGGCTGAGGCCGGTTCCGGGACCGCGGCAATGAAGGCTATTCCCGCGCCGCGAACTGTGCTATTCACCCGACTTTAATGATCCGACTGATACAGAGACTCCATGATCATCCAGGGACGACTGCGACGACGAAGCTGACCCGCGCGCCTTTCGCGCGGCTTTCGGCCTGCAGTCAACCTTGGCCGCCCACCCCGCTGACGCGATCGCGGGCGGCCCGCCTGGAACAGAGATCATGAGCTTCACCATCGTGCCCGAGCGGCGGCAAGACGCCGCGCTGATTCCCCTCCTTCTCGACCGCACCTTCGGATTCGACCGCACCCGCAAGACCGTCTACCGGCTGCGCGAGAACATCGATCCGCTGCCGGAACTCTGTTTCTCGGCGGTCGCCGGCGACGGCGGGCTGTTCGGCTCGATCCGCTACTGGCCGATCGAGATCGCCGGCCGTCCGGCGATCCTGCTGGGGCCGCTGGCGGTGGAGCCGGCGCTTCAGGGCCGCGGCATCGGCAAGGCGCTGTTGCGCCACAGCCTGGAAGCGGCGGCGGCGGCCGGCCATGAGATCTGCGTGGTGGTCGGCGATCCCAACTACTACCGCCCCTTCGGTTTCCTGCCCGCCTCGGGGTGGGGCCTTTCCCTGCCGGGACCGGTGGAGCCGGAGCGCTTCCAGGTCCGCGAGCTGCGGCCGGGCGCCCTCGCGGGGATGCACGGGGTCATCGGCCGGGCCGGCCAGGAAGCGCCGCCGAAGTCCGCGCGGCGGCGGCGGGCACGCCGTTCGGTCGCCTGAAGCGGCCGGGGCTCAGGCGTTCAGCCGCCAGATCGCGAAGTTGAGGGCGCCGGCGTAGCCGAGCCACAGCAGGTACGGCAGCAGCAGCCAGCCGGCCGGCCGCGACACCCGCGAGAAGGCGACGATGGTCAGGACCACGGCCAGGAACAGGGCGCCGAGGCAAATCAGCCCGAGCCCGGGGCTTCGCTGACCGAAGAATGCGAAGGACCACATCACGTTGATGGCCAGCTGGCCGAAGAAGAGCGTCAGCGGCAGGCGGGCCTGGCCGCGCTCTGCCGTCTTCCAGACCAGCCAGGCGGCGATCCCCATGGCCAGGAAGAGCAGCGACCAGGCAATCGGGAACACCACGTCCGGCGGCGTCCAGGACGGCTTCGCGAGGCCGCGGTACCAGCCCTCCAGGGCGGGCTCGGTAATCGCCGCGCCGAGGCGCCCGGCGGCCAGGCAGATGATCACGAAGACGAGCAGCATGATCGGGCTCGTCAAGGGAGCCGTATGCTTCGGGCGGAGCATGGGGTGGGAAGCTTCCCGTCAGTGGCCTTCGCGCTGCCATGCTAATACCGCAGCCGCGAGGCCGAGGCAAAGCACCAGCAGGGCCGGCAGCATGGGGATCTGCAGAACCCCGGTCACCACGTAGCCTTCGCCGCGCTTGAGCCCGATCCAGTCGCGCCCGAAGCGGTCGCGGTCGCCGGACACCTTGCGCAGGGCCGGCAGGTCGGCTCCGGCGAGGCGGCGCACCGTGCCGCCGCTCTCCTCGACCAGCGGAGCGGCCAGCGCGCCGGTGGAGCGCGGGTCGCGCAGTTCCAGGGGATTGAGCGGGCCGGCAGCGGCCAGCGTGGTCAGGGTGCCGTCGGTGATGCGGTAGAGACCGTTGTCCTCGGCTGTGAGCCCGGCGGTCGCCCGGCCGGGGCCGTCGGGGGTGAGGCGCAGCTGCCGGGTTTCGCCGGAGGGCAGGGTCACCGTCACCTCCGGCTGTTCGACCGACAGCGAGCGCCGGGTGATCTGCAACTGGTTGCCGCGCACCTGGGCGCGCAGGTCCTCCTCCTCCAGGTCCGGCTCCTTCATCAGCCAGTGGGAGATCCGGCGCAGCAGTTCAGCCTGCGGCCCGCCGCCCTCGAAGCCCCGCGACCACAGCCACATATGGTCGCTCATGATCTGCGCCACGCGGCCTTCGCCGAAGCGGTCGAGCACCAGCAGCGGGCTGTCGGCGATGCCCTCCATCAGGATGTTGCCGCGGCTTATGTCGCCCTCGATGAGGCGGAACCAGCGGCCCCAAGCCGGCTGGCCGCCGTCGCCCGCGTCGAGCCCGGCGGTCACCGGGTGGCGGTTGCCGAGATCGGTGACGCGCGGATGGAACCCGGCCTCGAAGACCTGTCCCGTCGGCTCGGCGGGCAGCACGCGCCCCAGCGGGGTGCGGTAGAGCGACAGCGGCGTCGCGAAACTCGGGCCATTGGCTTCCAGCAGCGCGCCGCCGCGCTCGACGTAGTTGGCCACATTCTCCAAGTAGATGGTCGGCAGCACGCCGCGCCGGCGGTAGCGGTCGAAGATGATGAGGTCGAACTCTTCCAGCTTCACTTCGAACAGCTCGCGGGTCGGGAAGGCGATCAGCGACAGCTCGCGGATCGGCGTGCCGTCCTGCTTCTCCGGCGGCCTCAGAATGGTGAAGTGCACGAGGTCGACCGAGGGATCGGACTTGAGGATGTTGCGCCAGGCACGCTCGCCGGCATGGGGTTCGCCGGACACCAGCAGCACGCGCAGCCGGTCGCGCACCCCGTTGACCACCACGGCGGCCCGGTTGTTGGCCAGGGTCAGTTCCTCGGCCGCGGGCGCGACCTCGATCTCCAGCACGCTGGGGCCGCGGCGGTCGAGTTCGAAGGTCATCTCCTCGTCGACGCCGATGCGTGCGTCGATGCCCTGCCGGGCGACGCCGTCTTGGCGCAGGACCACGCGGGCGGTGCCGCCGGCCGCCGCCGCCGGCAGGTCGTCGACCCTGAGGGTCAGCGTCAGCCGGGTGCCGACGATGCCGAAGCTCGGGGCCTGGACCACGGTCAGGCGACGGTCGCCTTCGTCCGGCCGCCCGGTGAGCAGCAGGTGCACCGGCGCGTCGATGCCGAGGCTCTCCAGCGATTCCGGCAGGTCGTGGATCTGGCCGTCGCTCACCAGGATGACGGCGGACACCCGCTGCCGCGGCACCTTCGCCAGGGCCTGGCGCAGCGGCGCGAAGAGGCGGGTCCCCTCGACGTCCAGCGACCCCGCCGTGTCGCCGGCGCGGATCAGGCGCACCTCGGTGTCGCCCAGCGCGCCGATCTGCGTGAGCAGATGCGCCACCGCCTGCTCGGTCTGGCTGCCGCGCTCCTCGATTTCCTGGCTGTCGCTCTCGTCGGCGACGATGAAGACCACGTCGCTGAGCGGGTCGCGCTGTTCCTCGATCAGCGAGGGATTCGCCAGTGCCAGCAGCAGCACCGCGAAGGCAAGGGCGCGCCACCACACACCGGAAGCGCGCCGCCACAGCGCAATGGCGAGCAGCACCAGGGCGATGGCCGCCAGGCCGCCCAGCAGGTAGACCGGCAGCAGCGGCGCCCACTGCATGGTCAGGGCGTTCATCGGCCCGCTTCCGTCATTGCCCGAGGCGCTCCAGGATGAAGGGGACGTGCACCTGGTCGGCCTTGTAGTTGCCGGTCAGCGCGTACATCACCAGGTTGATGCCGAAGCGGTAGGCCATCTCGCGCTGGCGCGGGCCACCCGGCACCACGGCGTTCAGCGGCCGGCCGAGTTCGTTGACGGCCCAGGCGCCGGCCCAGTCGTTGCTGCCGACCAGTACCGAGGAGACGCCGTCGTTGACGTTCTCGCCGCGCGCCTCGAGCCACAGGGTGCCGCCGACGAATCGGCCGGGAAAGTCCTCCATCAGGTAGAACGCCTTGCGCAGCACATGGTCGGTGGGCACGGGCTCCAACGGCGGAATGGCGATGCCCTGGGTCAGGCGCTGCAGATCCTGGGTGCCGCGGCTGCCGCCGCTGAAGATCGCCGCGCCGCCGCTGGCCTCGCGCAGGTCGAAGAGAATCGTGCCGCCGTGCAGCAGGAAGTGGTTCACCTGGTCGACCGCGTCCCGGCTCAGGGCCGGCTGGCTGCTGGTCACCGGCCAGTAGATCAGCGGGAAGAACGCCATGTCGTCGCGCCCGACGCGGATGCCGAGCGGCGGGCCGGCCTCCACCGAGGTGCGGCGCTCGAGCACGCGGGTGAGACCCAGCAGGCCGGCGCGGCTGATCTCGTCGACGGCATCGTCGCCGGTCACCACGTAGGCGAGGCGGGTCATCAGGGTGGCTTCCAGGGTGCGCGCGTCGTTGCTGTCCTGCGCCACGGCGGGCGGCGCCGCTACGGCAGCGGCGAGGACCATCCCGAGGCCGAGGCAGAGCGCGGGCGCTACCGCCGCCCCGCGGCGGCCTCCGCCGCCGGGACGCAGCAGGCCGCGCATCGCCAGGGAGATCAGCAGGTCAGCCAGGGCGAGCAGCAGGGCGGCGGCCAGCAGCCAGGGCTTCAGGTCCTGCTCGGGGCTTTCGTGATAGAGCCCGGTCGCGACCCCGGCCGGCAGGCCGGAGAGCGGCTCGAGCTGCGGCACGAAGCTGCTGAGATTGTGCGCCTGGCGCAGGCTGTCGTTGCCGTAGTAGCCGGGCGGGTGGCGCGGCCCGATGCCGCCCTCGGCGTCCTCGCCGGTCTCCAGCGCCAGCACCGTCGGCGGCGGCGCGCCCAGGCTGCCGAAGCCGTCCATGATCTCCAGCGGCGGCAGGGCGAGGCCGGCACCGCCGCCGCCGACGCCCTGGCTGACGCCCATCACCCGGCGCAGCATCTCGACGAAGAGGCCGGAGATCGGCAGGTTCGACCAGTCGGTATTGGCGGTGGTGTGGAACAACACCAGCCAGCCGTCGCCGCGCCGCTCGGCCGTCACCAGGGGTGTGCCGTCGGTCAGCCGGGCCCAGGTCTTCTCGCCGAGGTCGAGCGCCGGCTCGGCCAAAACCTGGCGCCGGATCACCACGTCGTCGGGCAGGGCGATCTCGGCGAAGGGGCTGTCGGCGGCGAAGGGCGCGAGGCGCGCCGGGGTGTCCCAGGTGAGGGCGCCGCCGAGCACGCGGTCGCCGCCGCGCAGGCGCACCGGCAGCAGGTCGTCCTCGCGCTGGTCGGCGGGCGCCTGGGTGGCGCTGCGCGGTCCGGCGAAGCGCAGCAGCAGGCCGCCGTCGCCGACCCAGGCGGCGACCCGGCCGCGCTCCTCCTCGCCGAGAATGGCGCTGTCGGGCAGCGCCAGCACGGCGATCTGGCGCTGCAGCAGTTCCTCGACGCTGCCTTTGCGCAGCTCGGTGAACGGCTGCAGCGCGCGCTCCAGGTAATAGCTCTCGCTCAGCAGCGGCTGCGCCTCCTGCTGGCTGCCGGCGGTCACCAGGCCGACCGGCCGGCGGCGCCAGCGCTCGTCCAGCAGCACGGTGGCGCCCGCCGTGGTCTCGCCCTCGATGGACAACAGGGCGATGCGGTTGCGCATCTCGGTGGGCAGGTCGAGCAGGACGCGGGCCTCGCGCGCGCCCGGCTCGAAGACCAGCGGCGCCTTGGTGACGATGCGCCCGTCGCCGGCGATCGCCAGCACCGCGGCCTCGGCGCTGCCGGCCGGGTCGGCGCGCAGGGCGCGGGCGACGAGGTCGACGCCCTCGGTCGCCGGCGGCAGGGCGAGGCGGGCGAGGCCTTCGCCCTCCTCGCGCAGCACCAGCAGGCTGCCGAAGCTCTGCAGGGCGCGCGCCAGCTCGGCGCTGCCGGGGCCGTCGAGGCCGTCGGACAGCCAGACCACATTGGCCTGCGCGGGCAGGTCGAGGTCGCGCAGGGCTTCGCGCGCGGCGGCGCGATCGACCGGCCAGGGCTTCGGCCGCAGGCCCTGCAGCTGGCGGCGCGCCTCGGCGGCCGACAGCATGCCGGTAGCTTCCGGCGGTGCGTCCTGGGCGCTCGGCGCGGTGGTCAGCACCACCACCGGCCGGTCCTCGCGCTCGGCCTGGGCGAGCAGGTTGGTGGCGGCGACCTGGCGTGCCGGCCAGAAGCGCGCCGCCGCCCAGCCGTCGTCGACGACCAGCACCATCGGCCCGCTGCCGGCCAGGCGCGCTGTCGGATTGAGCAGCGGCTGGGCCAGCGCCAGGATGATCAGGGTGACGATCAGCAGCCGCAGCAGCAGCAGCCACCAGGGCGTGCGCGCGGGGGTCTCCTCCGGCGCCTTCAGGCCGGCCAGCAGGCGGATCGCGGGAAAGGCCATGCGCCGCGGCGCCGGCGGTGTCAGTCGCAGCAGCAGCCACAGCACCGGCAGGCCGGCCAGGGCCAGCAGCAGCCAGGGCTGCGCGAAGGCGAGCAAGCCGAGGTTCAGCATGACACCACCTTGGACAGCGTGGTGTAGAGCCGCAGCAGCGCCGCCTGCGGCGGCTGGTCGCTGCGGTGGAAGTCGCAGGTCCAGCCGAGCGCGCGGCAGATGTCGCGCAGGCCGTCGCGCTGGGCCTGCAGGCGCCGGGCGTAGTCGCCGCGCACCGCCTCGACGCGCGAAACCAGCCAGGAGGGCTCCTCCTCGAGGCCGTCGAAGCGCACGCGCCCGTCATAGGGCAGGCTTTCCTCGGCCGGATCGAGCACCTGCAGCAGCGCGCCGCGCAGGCCGCTTTCGCCGTAGTAGCGCAGTTCCCGCTCGATATCCTTCAGCGGTGCCAGGAAGTCGCTGACGAAGACCACCTGCGCGCTGCGCGGCAGCGGCACCGTCGGCGGTAGGTTGTCGGCGACCGGCTGGCGGTTCTCTACCAGGGTCGCGATCTTGGTCAGCGTGGCGCGGCTGGCGGCGGGCCGCAGGCCGGAGCCGAGCAGGGCGACGTGCTCGCCGCCGCGCATCAGCAGCACCGAAAGTGCCAGCGCAAGCAGGTCGGCGCGCTCGCGCTTGGTGGGGTAGTTGCGGTCGGAGGCCCAGTCCATCGAGGCCGAGGTGTCGCGCCAGATCCACACCGACTGTGCGGCCTCCCATTCCATCTGGCGCACGAAGACCATGTCGGACTTGGCCGACTGGCGCCAGTCGATCGACTGCGGCTGGTCGCCGAGGTCGTAGTGCCGGTACTGCCAGAAGGTCTCGCCCTGGCCCACCCGGCGGCGGCCGTGTACCCCCTGCGCCACGGTGGCGGCGACGCGTTCGGCCGCCACCAGCAGCGGCGGCAGCGTGGCTGCCAGTTGCTCGGCGCTATGCCGCAGCGGGAGGGGCTTCGTCATCGGGCGATCGGAAATTCCGGCGCTGTCACTGGTAGGGGGCCGTGAGGTGGGCGATGATGTGGTCGAGGGTCACGCCGTCGGCGCGCGCCGCGAAGCTGAGCGCCATGCGGTGCTTGAGCACCGGGTGGGCGAGGGCGAGCACGTCGTCGACCGAGGGGGCCAGGCGGCCGTCCATCAGCGCGCGGGCGCGCACCGCGAGCATCAGCGCCTGGCTGGCGCGCGGGCCGGGCCCCCAGGCGACCTGGCTGCGCACATCCTCGAGTTCGCTGGTGCCGGGGCGGCCGTTGCGGACGATGGCGAGGATGGTTTCCACCACGCTCTCGCCGACCGGCACGCGGCGCACCAGGCGCTGCGCCTGCATCAGCTCCTCCGCGGACATCACCGCGCGGGCGTCGCTCTGTTGCACGCCGGTGGTCTCGATGAGCATCTGCCGCTCGGCCTCGATCTCCGGATAGTCGACGTCGATTTCCATGAGAAAGCGGTCGAGCTGTGCTTCCGGCAGCGGATAGGTGCCTTCCTGCTCCAGCGGGTTCTGGGTTGCCAGCACGTGGAAGGGGGCCGGCACGTCGTGGGAGTGGCCGGACACCGTGACGCGGCGCTCCTGCATCGCCTGCAGCAGGGCCGACTGGGTGCGCGGGCTGGCGCGGTTGATCTCGTCGGCCATCAGCAGCTGGCAGAACACCGGGCCCGGAATGAAGCGGAAGGACCGGCGGCCGGTCTCGCTCTCCTCCAGCACCTCGGAGCCGAGGATGTCGGCCGGCATCAGGTCGGGCGTGCACTGCACCCGCTTGTCCTCCAGGCCGAAGACCGTGCCGAGGGTCTCCACCAGGCGGGTCTTGGCGAGTCCGGGCACGCCGATCAGCAGGCCGTGGCCGCCGGCCAGCAGGGTGATCAGGGTTTGATCGACGACCTGCTGTTGGCCGAAGATGACCCGGCCGATAGACTGGCGTACCCGGCCGAGCCGATCGCCCAGTTCCTCGATCTGTTCGGCGAGTTGCGAGTCGGTGGCGGCGTCGGAGGTGAGTGTGGGCGTCGTCGTCACGAGACAGCATCTCCCAGCTGTTTGAGGGGCCGGTGGGCGGGCGCCCGGTGGCGGGACGCAACCAACCGCAGGTACTTGACCACAAAGATATGTCTTTCCATGCCCGCTGACCAGTCAACAGCACAGAGAACCGAGCCGCCGGCCGGCGACTTCGACATTCGTATCGCGCGCGACGGCACGTGGTATCACGAGGGGACCCCGATCGGCCGCAAACCCTTGGTCAAGCTGTTTGCCTCGGTATTGTGGCGAGACGATGACGGAGATTACTGGCTGCGCACCCCGGTCGAGCGCGGGCGCATCGAGGTGGAGGATGTCCCCTTTACCGCCGTTGAACTTGTCGTGAAAGGTGAGGGGGATGACCAGACCCTGGCGCTCCGCACCAATCTTGACGACTGGGTGGAAGCCGGGCCGGCACATCCTCTACGTGTGGTTGAAAACCCTGACAATGGCGACATCAGCCCCTATATCCTGGTACGTGAACGTCTGGAGGCATTGATCCTGCGCCCGGTCTACTATGAGTTGGCCGGACTTGCGGTGCCGCCGCCGGCCGGATCGGCATGGCCGGGCGACTGTCTGGGCGTCTGGAGTCACGGTGCGTTCTTTCCTTTGGGGTCTTCGCGTTGACGTGGGGTAGCCGGAGATGAAATGGCGGGCGGAGGAGCTGCTGCAGCGGCTGGCCGAGCTGCCGGCGCCGGGCACCCGCGGCGCTCCCGGCGCACCCGGGGGCGGCACCACGGCCCTGCGCGGCGACCACAACCTCAATCCCGAACTCTCTGCGGAGGTCTACGATCCGGGGCGTCCGCTGCGCGACGCCGCGGTGCTGGTGCCGATCATCGACCGGCCCGACGACCTCACCGTGCTGCTGACACGGCGCAGCGCCGAGCTGCCGGACCATCCGGGGCAGATCAGCTTTCCCGGTGGCTGCATCGACCCCGGCGACGTCGATGCCGAGGCCGCAGCGCTGCGCGAAGCGGAAGAGGAGGTCGGCTTGGCGCGGCGCCACGTCACCCTCATCGGGCGGCTCGACACCTACCTGGTGCGGACCGGCTTCAGCGTCGTACCGGTGGTCGGTCTGCTGCGTCCGCCCTTCGATCTGCGCGCCGAGGCGGGCGAGGTCGACGAGATCTTCGAGGTGCCGCTCCACTTCTTCCTCGATCCCGCCAACCGCGAGTTGCACAGCCGCATGTTCCGCGGCGCCGAGCGGTACTTCTACGCCTATCCCTTCGGCGACTATTACATCTGGGGAGCGACCGCCGGCATCCTCACCAATCTCTGCGACGTGCTGTGCCGGGCCAAGCTCCTGGACCCGATGGAACGATGACGGGAGGGCGAAGATGCTGCGCGTGGTCCTGACCGTGCTGCTGCCGCTGGCGGCGCCGTTCCTGATCTACCTGGGCTGGCTCTGGCTGGGCCGCCGCAAGGCGGCCGGCGGCGTGCTGACGGTGGACTGGCGCGAGACGCCCTGGCCCTGGCTGCTGGCGCTGGGGCTCGCGGCGGCGCTGGGCGGCATGCTCTATCTCTATCTCTCCACCGGGCATCCGCCGGAAACCAAGCTGGCGCCGCCGTCGTTCGTCGATGGCGTCGTGGTGCCAAGCCATCCCATAGAATAGTCGCGCCGGGAATGGTCGAGCCGGGCCCGGCGGCGCAAAGAAAGGGAGTGCATGACTGCTGCGAGCGCCGAGGAGCGGATCGAACCGCAGTCCTGGATGACCGCACCGGAAACCCGCGCGGTCGTCGAGGCGCTGACGGCCGAGGGCGCGGAGGTCCGATTCGTCGGCGGTTGCGTGCGCGACGCCCTGGCCGGACGCCCGGTGAAGGACGTCGACCTGGCGACCCCGGACCGCCCGGAGAAAGTCATGCAGCTTCTGCAGGCGGCCGGGCTGAAGGCGGTGCCGACCGGCCTCGACCACGGCACGGTGACCGCGGTTTCCGGGCACCGGCCCTTCGAGATCACCACCCTGCGGCAGGACGTGGAGACCGACGGGCGCCGTGCCAGGGTCGCCTTCACCGCCGATTGGCAGGCCGACGCGGCGCGGCGCGACCTCACCTTCAACGCCATGTCCTGCGGCCCGGACGGCCGGCTCTTCGATCCTTTCGGCGGCCGTGCCGACCTGGCGGCGGGGCGGGTGCGCTTCGTCGGCGATCCGCGTGCCCGCATCCAGGAAGACTACCTGCGCCTGTTGCGCTTTTTCCGCTTCCAGGCGTACTACGGGCGGCTGCCGCCGGAGCCCGAGACGCTGGCGGTGGTGCGCGAACTGGCGCCGCGGCTCGCCGGCCTCTCGGGCGAGCGCATCCGCAGCGAGCTCCTGCGTCTGCTGGCCGCCGCCGACCCGTTGCCGGTGCTCGACGGCATGATCGCCGATGGCGTGCTGGCCGCCGTGCTGCCGGAGATCGCCGACACCAAAGCGCTGCGCGTGCTGCTGCGGCTCGGCCTGGCGGAGGCCGACGATCCGGTGCTGCGCCTCGGCGCCCTGATGGAGCCGGGGGCGGAGGCGGCCGCCCGGGTGGCGCGCCGCCTGCGCCTGTCCAATGCCGAGACGGCGGAACTGGAAGTATTGGGCGACCCGGCCTCGGTGCTCGGCGAGGCCGCCGCGGTGCTGACCCGCGGCACCGCCGACCCAGCGGTGCGCCATGCCCTCTCCATCGCCCTTTATCGCTTCGGCCCGGCCCGCTTCCGGGTCGCCCTGGCGATTGCCGCTGCACGGCTGATCGCCGCCGATCCGGCGCAGCAGGAGACCGCGGCCGGGGGCCTGCGGGCCGCACTCGCCGTCGCCGACGCCTGGCGGCCCCGGCGCTTCCCGCTGGCCGGCGCCGACGTGCTGAAGCTCGGCTACAGCAGCGGCCCCGATGTCGGCAGCCTGCTGCGCGCGGTGGAGGACTGGTGGATCGCCGAGGACTTCGCGCCCGACCGCAAGGCCTGCCTGGCGCGGCTCCACGAACTGGCCGATCGCATTTCGCCGGCGCCGCCCCCGGCTCCTGGCAGCTGACTTCGGGAAGGCCGCAACCTACGGCCAGGCGGCCTCCGGCGGCAGGCTCATGAGAATCGCCTCGACGTTGCCGCCGGTCTGCAGGCCGAACTTGGTGCCGCGGTCGTAGAGCAGGTTGAACTCGGTGTAGCGCCCGCGCCGGAACAGCTGGTGGCGGCGCTGTTCGTCGGTCCAGGGCTCGGCCATGTGGCGGCGCACCAGCTGCGGATAGATCTCCAGGAAGGCGCGGCCGACGTCCTGGGTGAAGGCGAAGTCGGCCTCCCAGTCGCCGCTGTCGAGGTAGTCGTAGAAGATGCCGCCGACCCCGCGCGCCTCGCCGCGGTGGGGAATGAAGAAGTACTCGTCGCACCACTTCTTGAAGCGCGGATAGTAGTCCGGGTCGTGGCGGTCGCAGGCGGCCTTGAAGGCGGCGTGGAAGTCCGCGGTGTCCCGGTCGTCCGGATACATGGGGTTGAGGTCGCCGCCGCCGCCGAACCACGCCTTGGTGGTGACGATGTGGCGGGTGTTCATATGCACCGCCGGCACCAGGGGCGAGCGCAGGTGCGCGACCAGGGAGATGCCGCTGGCCCAGAAACTGGGGTCGGCCTCGGCGCCGGGGATCTGCTTGGCGAAGTCCGGCGAGAAGCTGCCGAACACAGTGGAGACGTTGACGCCGACCTTCTCGAAGACGCGGCCGCGCATCAGGGCCATGACGCCACCGCCGCCGCTCTTGTCGTTCGCGTCGGGGCGCTGCCAGGCCTTGCGCTCGAAACGTCCGGGCGGCTGCTCGGCGAAGCGCTCGGCGTTGGCGCCGGCGAGTTCGTCCTCCAGGGCCTCGAAGGCCGCACAGATGCGGTCGCGCAGTTCCTCGAACCAGGCCCGCGCCCGGGCCTTGCGCCGTTCGGTGATGTCGTCGCCCGCCGCCTCGGTCATGCTTTCGCTCATCCCGCCGATCCTGTCAGTCTCGCATTGCCGACCGCGGCAAAGCCGCCGGTCTGGCGCAGTGCCTCGCCCAGCACCATGGCGCCGGCCTGGGCGACGTTCAGCGACCGCCGGCCCGCCTGCATGGGGATCACGAGACGGGCATCCGCCGCCGCGTGCACCTCGGCCGGCACGCCCGCCGATTCGCGGCCCAGCAGCAGCACGTCGCCCGCCGCGAAGGCGAAGTCGGTGTAAGGCCGATCTCCCCCGGTGGTCAACAGCAGCAGGCGCGGTGCCGCCGTCTGTGCCGCCAGGGTGTCGCGGCTGGCCTGAAATGCGGACCGGAAGTCGGCCCAGCCGTGGTGGCGGCGCACGGCGGCGAGGTCGTGATAGTCGAGGCCCGCGCGCTTCAACCGGCGGTCATCCAGCAGGAAGCCGCAGGGCTCGATGATGTCCAGGCCGACCCCCAGGCAGGCGGCCAGGCGGATCACGGCGCCGCAGTTCTGCGGAATGTCGGGTTGAAAGAGGGCAAGGCGCATGGTGGGCCGGGATACTCCCGCTAATCGGTTCAATGAAAGGGGAAATCGTATCACTTCGCCGCTTGCGAAGGGGCTTTGCGTTCGCCCCAAATTTCCTCTATATCGGGCCCCACAAAGGGCGCCCGGGCGTTGGGCGCGGCAGGATGCCGCATCCTCGGCGCTTGGCCGCGCGATAAGGTTAGGCCGCCTCGGGGGCCGCAACGGCTCGCCGAAGGGTGACCGGGGCTTTGCTTGCGCAAGGCTCCCAGTGAGGGATCGTAGGGGAAAGGACGCATGGCAGATACCGCCACAACCGCGCAGGCCGAATCCGGCGAAACGCGGCGCGATTTCTTATATCTGGCCGCCGCGGGCATGGGTGCCGTCGGCGCCGCCTGTGTGGCCTGGCCGCTGATCGACAGCATGAACCCCTCGGCCGAAGTGCTGGCCCTGGCGTCGACCGAGGTCGACCTGGAGCCGATCGCCGAGGGTCAGCGGATCACCGTGACCTGGCGCGGCAATCCGGTCTTCATCGACCACCGCACCGCCGAGCAGATCCGCGAGGCCGAGGCGGTCGAGCTCTCCGCCCTGCCGGATCCGGAGGCCGATGCCGACCGCGTCGCACGCCCCGAATGGCTGGTGGTGATCGGCGTCTGCACCCACCTCGGTTGTGTGCCCCTGGGCCAGAAAACAGGCCAGAGCCGCGGCGACTTCGGCGGCTGGTTCTGCCCCTGCCACGGCTCCCACTACGACACCTCCGGGCGTATCCGCAGGGGCCCCGCCCCGCTCAACCTGCCAGTGCCTCCCTACGAGTTCACCGGCGACACGTCCATCGTGATCGGCTAAGGGGAGAGCGAAGGGCATGAGCGGCTTCCAGAGCAACAACCGCGTGGTCAAATGGATCGAGCACCGCATGCCGGTGTTCTCCTTCCTCGACCACTCCATCGGCTCCGGCTATCCGGCGCCGAAGAATCTCAGCTACATGTGGAACTTCGGATCGCTGGCGGGCATCACGCTGGTGATCATGATCGTCACCGGCATCCTGCTGGCGATGCAGTACACCGCGCATGTCGACCACGCCTTCGATTCCGTCGAGCGCATCATGCGCGACGTGAACTTCGGCTGGCTGCTGCGCTACATCCACATGAACGGCGCTTCCTTCTTCTTCATCGTCGTCTACATCCACATCTTCCGCGGTCTCTACTACGGCTCCTACAAGGCGCCGCGCGAGCTGCTGTGGATGCTGGGCGTGGTCATCCTGCTGCTGATGATGGCGACCGCCTTCATGGGCTACGTGCTGCCGTGGGGCCAGATGAGCTTCTGGGGCGCCAAGGTGATCACCAACCTGTTCTCGGCGGTGCCGGTGTTCGGCGACGCCATCGTCACCTGGTTGTGGGGCGGCTTCAACGTCGACAACCCGACGCTCAACCGCTTCTACGCCCTGCACTACCTGATGCCCTTCGTCATCGTCGCGGTGGTGGTGCTGCACATCTGGGCGCTGCACCAGTTCGGCTCCAACAACCCGCTGGGCATCGATCCCAAGGGGCCGCAGGACAAGATCCCGTTCCATCCCTACTACACGGCCAAGGACGCCTTCGGGCTCGGGGTCTTCCTCATCGTCTTCGCGGCGGTGGTGTTCTACATCCCGAACTACATGGGCCATCCGGACAACTACATTCCGGCCGACCCGCTGGCGACGCCGGCGCACATCGTACCGGAATGGTATTTCCTGCCGTTCTACGCGATCCTGCGCGCGATTCCCGACAAGCTGCTCGGCGTCATCGCCATGTTCGGCTCCATCGCCGTGCTGTTCATCCTGCCCTGGCTCGACCGCTCGCCGGTCAAGAGCGGCCGCTTCCGCCCGATCTTCCGCATCTTCTTCGTGCTGCTGGCGATCGACGTGGTGGTGCTGGGCTTCGTCGGCGCCAACCCACCGGAGGGCGCCTGGCTGATCACCGGCCAGATCGCGACCTTCTGGTACTTCCTGCACTTCCTGGTGATCCTGCCGCTGCTCGGCGTCTTCGAGCGGCCCAAGCCGCTGCCGACCTCGATCAGCGAGCCGGTCCTGAAGGGCGGCGGCGGCATGGCCGGCGCCACCGCCAAGCCGATGGAGAAAGCCTGATGCGCAAGGGACTGATGTTTGGTCTGGCGGCCCTTGCCGCGGCGGTGTCGCTGCCGGCTTCCGGGCCGGCTTCGGCGGCCGGGGAGGCGATCGATCTGCCGGCTATGGAGTGGAGCTTCGACGGGCCCTTCGGCACCTTCGACCGCCGGGCGATGCAGCGCGGCCTGCAGGTCTACCGCGAGGTCTGCGCGGTCTGCCACGGCCTGAAGTACGTCGCCTTCCGCAATCTCGCCGACCTCGGCTACAACGAGGACGAGATCAAGGCTATCGCGGAGGAATACTCGATCACCGACGAAGACGACGAGGGCGAGATGATCGAGCGCCCCGGCCGGGCCTCCGACTACTTCCCCTCGCCGTTCCGGAACGAGAAGGCGGCCGCTGCGGCCAACAACGGCGCGGCGCCGCCGGACCTCTCGCTGATGGCCAAGGCCCGGGCCGGCGGCGCGACCTACACCTACGCGCTGCTGACCGGCTACGTGGAGCCGCCGGCGGATTTCGACCTCGCCGAGGGCACCAACTACAACGCCTATTTCCCGGGCCACCAGATCGCCATGGCCCAGCCGCTCTACGAGGACAGCGTCGTCTATGCGGACGGCACACCGGCGACCGTCGAGCAGATGTCGGCCGACCTCTCGCATTTCCTGATGTGGACGGCGGAGCCGAAGATGGAGCAGCGCAAGGGGGCCGGCATCAAGGTGCTGATCTTCCTGGTGGTATTCACCGGCGTGCTCTACGCCGCCAAGCGCAAGGTCTGGAAGGACGTCCACTAAGGATGCCCGCCGACGCGAGACGCCGAAAAGGCCGCCTTCGGGCGGCCTTTTCTTTGCTTTCCTTGTGAAGCCCCCGCGCGTCGGGTAAAGGGATTCCCAGGTCAATCGACAGCGAGGGGAGCAGCGCCATGCCGGAGCCCGGAACCCCGCCGGTCATCGGGATCATCGGCGGCAGCGGCATCTACGAGATCGAAGGGCTGAAGAACGCCGAGTGGCGCGAAATCGCTTCACCCTTCGGCGCGCCCTCCGACGCCCTGCTGTTCGGCGAACTCGACGGCCAGCGGCTGGTGTTCCTGCCGCGCCACGGCAGGGGCCACCGGCTGCCGCCCTCCGGCCTCAACTTTCGCGCCAACATCGACGCCCTGAAGCGCGCCGGCGTCACCGAGGTGATCTCGCTGAGCGCCGTCGGCTCGCTGCGCGAGGATCTGCCGCCCGGCGCATTCGTCGTCGTCGACCAGTTCATCGACCGCACCTTCGCGCGCGAGAAGTCCTTCTTCGGCGCCGGCATGGTGGCGCACGTCTCCCTCGCCGACCCGGTTTGCGGGCGGCTGGGTGACGCCCTGGAGGCCGCCGGCGGCGAACTTGGCCTGCCGCTGCGCCGCGCCGGGACTTACGTGGTGATGGAGGGTCCGCAGTTCTCTACCCGCGCCGAGTCGCAGCTCTACCGCGGCTGGGGCTGCGACGTTATCGGCATGACCAACATGCCGGAGGCAAAGCTCGCCCGCGAAGCTGAAATTTGCTACGCGACCGTGGCGATGGTTACCGACTATGACTGCTGGCACGACGAGCATGAGCATGTCACGGTCGACCAGGTGGTGAAGACCCTGCTGGACAACGCCGACAAGGCGCGCGCGCTGATCCGGCAGACGGTCCCGAAGCTGAGCGGGCGCCGGGAGCCCTGCGTCAAGGGCTGCCATCATGCCCTGGACGCCGCGCTGATCACTCATCCCGAGGCGCGCGATCCGGCGGTGCTGGCCCGGCTCGACGCCGTCGCCGGCCGCCTGCTCGGGGCCTGAGCCCCGTGCCGTCGCGGCCGAACCGGAGGACAGCATGGCCGAGGAGGCTGACGACATGAAACTGGTGGTCACCGACAAGGGCATTGAGGCAGCGCGGCCGATCCGCGGCATCGACCACGTGCTGGTCGGCGTGCGCGACCTCGAGGCCGCCCGGCAGACCTACGAGCGCCTCGGCTTCACCGTCTCGCCGCGCGGCCGCCACATCGGCTGGGGCACCGCGAACTACTGCGTCATGTTTCCGGACGACTACATTGAACTGCTCGGCATCGTCGACCCGCAGCAGTTCACCAACAACCTCAACCGCTTCCTGGAATCCCGCGAGGGTCTGCTCGGCCTCGCCTTCGCCAGCGACGACGTAGTCCTGGCCGAGAGGGAGCTGCGGCGGGCCGGCATCGTTCCCGGAGAGCTGCGCGATCTGAAGCGCATTCTCGAAGATCCGGAAGGCGAGGTCTGGCCACGCTTCAAGCTGCTGCACATGCCGCCGGAGGCGACGCCGGGCACCTCGGCCTTCATCTGCCAGCACCTGACGCCGGAGCTGGTGTGGCGGCCGCAGTGGTGCGTTCACCCCAACGGCGCCACCGGCCTGATTGCCATGACCTCGGTGGTGAAGGACCCCTCGGCGCTGGCCATTCCCTACGCCGAGCTGTTCGGCTTCGACCGCGTGCGCGCCGGCGACGGCGTGGTGGAGGTCGACTGCGGCGGCACCTGGCTGCGCTTCACCACGGCGGAGATGCTGGGCCGCCTGCATCCGGGCCTCGCCGGCGCGCCGCGCCTGCCGACGCCCTGGCTGGCCGCCCTGCGCGTCGCCGTCGAGGATCTCGGGCGCTGCGCCACGCGGCTGGAGCGCAACCACATGCCGGTGCACTGGGACGGCGCGCGCTTGCTGCGGGTGCCGGCTCAGGCCGCCTGCGGCGTGCTGCTGGAGTTTGCCGAGGCGGTGTAGCGAAGGCCGGCTTGAAGCGGGAGGGTGCTTCAGGATTGCCGGCGATCCCCGATCCCCAGTGCCTTGATCTTGGAATAAAGCGTGGTCGGCTTGAGGTCCAGCAGGGCGGCGGCACCGTCCTTGCCCGCGACCTTGCCGCCGGCGACCTTGAGGGCGCGTTCGATGTTTTCGCGCTCGAAGGCGGCCATCTGGCGGACGGTGAGTACCTCGCCGTCGTCGGCGGGGGTGCGATCCGGCTTGTTCCTTGCGGGCCGTGACTCCTCGCCACCGCTGCTGGGCAGGTGGAAGCTCAGGCGGCCGTGGCGCGCCAAAATCACCGCGCGTTCGATAACGTTCTGCAGTTCGCGCGCATTTCCGGGCCAGGCATAGTTGCCGAGCGTTTCGATGTTGGCGTTGGTCAGAGTCGGCTTCGGCAGGTTGAGGCGCGCCGCCGTGGTTTTCAGGAAGTGTTCGGCCAGAATCGGGATGTCGTCACCGCGCTCGCGCAATGGCGTGCACTCGATGGGAAAGACGTTGAGGCGGAAGTAGAGGTCCTCGCGAAAGCGCCCGGCGGCGACCTCCTGCTTCAGGTCGCGGTTGGTGGCGGCGATGAGCCGGATGTCGACCTCGCGGGTATTGTCCTCGCCGACTCGCTCGAAGCGGCGGTCCTGTAGCACACGTAACAGCTTGGCTTGCAGATCCAGCGGGATCTCGCCGACCTCGTCGAGGAAAATGGTGCCGCCATCGGCCAGCTCGAAGCGGCCGACGCGGTCGCGCAGCGCGCCGGTGAATGCGCCCTTCACATGGCCGAAGAACTCGCTCTCGAAGAGTTCGCGCGGGATCGCCGCGCAGTTCACGCGGATCAGCGGGCGGTCCCGCCGCGCCGAGGCTTGGTGGATGGCGCGCGCCACCAGCTCTTTGCCGGTACCGCTCTCGCCGGTCACCAGCACCGAGGCGTCGGTCGGCGCCACCAGGTCGATCTGCTGCAGGATCTTCTTTGTTGCCGCCGACTTGCCGATGATCTCGTGGTGGTGGGCGTGGGTCAGGATCTCTTCCTGCAGGTAGGCGTTCTCTTTTTCCAGGCGCTCGCGTAGCGCGGCGTTCTCCTCCAGCGCGTGGCGCAGCGTCTCCTCCTGTTGCTTGCGCTCGGCGATGTCGCGAAACACGATTACCGCACCGACCACCGCGCCGTCGTCGACGATAGGGGTGGAGGTGTACTCGACGCGCAGCGGCTTGCCGTCCTTGCGCCAGAACACCTCGTCGTCGACGGTATTCACCATACCGTCGCGGAAGGCGTTGTAGATCGGGCAGTGTGCGTTGGGATAGTGGCTGCCGTCGTGGCGCGTGTGGTGGATCAGCGCGTGCATCTCCTTGCCGACCAGTTCGTCGGCGCGCCAGCCCAGCATCGCCTCGGCCGCCGGATTGACGAAGGTGGTGATGCCGTCGGCGTTGAGCCCGTAGATGCCCTCGCCGGCGGCCGAGAGGATCATCTGGTTCTCGCGCTCGATCTCGCGGAAGAAACGCTCGGCGCGGCGCCACTCCTCCAGGCCCTGGCGGTGGTAGCTGTTGGCCTCGTCGTCGATCGTGCGGTAGCGCAGTAGCGTCAGATCGAGGATGGAGAGCAGCAGGCAGAGGCGGTCGCGCTGCGGGCAGGCGATCAGGCTGTGCTCCAGGTTCATCGGGCTGCCGTCGGGGCGCCGCAGCACCAGGTCGCGGCTCCAGGCATGGCCTCGGTCCATGGCCTCCTCAGTGAAAACCAGCAGTTCGCCGCGCGATTCGCCGTAGAGGCTGGAAAAGCGCCGCTTCAGCAGTTCGTCCTGGGTAAGCGCATAAATCGCGCAGGCTGCCTTGTTGGCGCGCAGGATGGCATCGCTGAAAGGATCGATCACCAGGCGCGGCTCCGGCGCGCGGTCGAAGGCCGCTTTCAAGGCCTCGCCCGCCGCCAGGCTTTGGGCGGTCGGGCTCTGGTTGGCGTGGCCCGTAGCGGTTTCGCGGGCATCGCTGAGGGGGCGGGGACTCAGGAGATCGGCGGCACTGGGCGGCAAGGCGGTAGCTCCGGGCGGCGGCATTACGAGAAATCATAACTATTTTACGAAAATTTGGAAATCACGAAAACTCGTAGTCAGACGTTTCTGTGGACGGTGTCGCCTAAGGGATTGGAATCGTGTCCGTATGTGCAGTGCACAAGAACTGGCATGGCGCTTGCTCAGGAAATGGGAACGACCGGCATCAGTGCCGGCCAGAAACCAGCAGGGCAGTCCAGACCAACAGGGGGACAGAGATGGCTTCGAAGCGTCCGATCAGTTCTTTAGGGGATCCCTTCAGCGCAGAGACTGACCTGCGCCACGGCGTCGGCTGCGGCTGCGCGGCCTGCGGCGGCGGCGATCACGCGCGTCACGCGGCGCCGGCCGACGTCAACCCGCTGTCGAGCTCGGAAGACATTCTGGAACGTGCCGTCGAGAGCGCTGTGGTGCGCTCGGTCTTCGGCCACAACGAACTCTCGCGGCGCAGCTTCGCCGCGCTCCTGGGCGGCACCACCCTGTCGGCGGCGCTCTCCGCGGTCTTCCCGATGGACAAGGCCAAGGCTGCCATCCTCGACACCCTCGGCAAGCCGGAGAAGACCAAGCTGAACGTCGGCTTCGTGCCGATCACCTGCGCGACGCCGATCATCATGGCCAAACCCCTCGGCTTCTACGAGAAGTATGGCCTGGACGTCGACGTCATCAAGACGGCGGGCTGGGCGGTCGCGCGCGACAAGTCGCTGAACAAGGAATACGACGCCTCGCACATGCTGACGCCCATGCCGCTCGCCATCACCATGGGCGCCGGCTCCACAGCGACCCCCTTCCTTATGCCGGCGGTGGAGAACATCAACGGCCAAGCCATCGTTCTGCACGTCGATCACAAGGACAAACAGGACCCCAGGCAGTGGAAGGGCTTCAAGTTCGGCGTGCCATTCGAATACTCGATGCACAACTTCCTGCTGCGCTATTACGTTGCCGAGCATGGCCTCGATCCCGACAGGGACATCCAAATCCGTGTCGTGCCACCGCCCGAGATGGTCGCCAACCTGCGTGCCGGCAATCTGGATGGTTACCTCTCCCCGGATCCCTTCAATCAGCGCGCGGTGTGGGAGAAGGTGGGCTTCATCCACATCCTTACAAAGGAAATCTGGGAAGGCCACCCCTGCTGCGCCTTTGCCTGCTCGGCCGAATTCGCAGAGACCCTGCCCAACACCTACGGCGCGCTACTGAAAGCGCTGGTCGACGGCACCCAGTACGCCAGCAAGCAGGAGAACCGCAAGGAAATCTCCGCCGCCATCGCGCCGACCAACTATCTGAACCAGCCGGTGCCGGTGATCGAGCAGGTACTGACGGGGCGCTATGCCGACGGCCTGGGCAACGTAAAGAACGTGCCCGACCGCATCGACTTCGATCCCTTTCCCTGGCACTCCATGGGCGTGTGGATTCTGACCCAGATGAAGCGCTGGGGCTACATCGAGGGCGAGATCAACTACAGGGGCATCGCCGAGCAGGTTTACCTGACCGCCGACTGCGCCAGGATCATGACCGATCTGGGCCTGACGCCGCCGGACAAGACCTACGAGAGCTACACCATCATGGGCAAGACCTTCGACCCTGACGAGCCGGAGGCCTACGCCAAGAGCTTTGCGATCACGCGGGTTTAGGGCGGTACCGTGACGACATCGCTTGGCCTGCGGGCGCTCATTCTCTCCACCGTCATGCTGGCGGCAGGGCTGGGCATCTGGGAGTTGTCGACGCCGGCGGTGACGGCTGCCGGCGAGATGACCGAGTACGAACTTCTGATGGGCGGCGCGGACCAGGAAGCCCGCGTGCCCGCCCCCTCGCAGATCATCGAACGCGCGTGGGAGGAGCTCTCCAACCCCTTCTATGACAACGGGCCGAACGACAAGGGCATCGGCATTCAGATCGGCTATTCGCTGTTCCGGGTGCTGAGTGGCTACTTCCTCGCCGCACTGGTCGCCATTCCCATCGGCTTCTTGATCGGCATGTCACCGCTGATGTACCGGGCGCTCGATCCCTTCATCCAGGTGTTGCGGCCGATCTCGCCGCTCGCCTGGATGCCGCTCGCCCTCTTCATCATCAAGGACAGCCAGGCTTCGGCGATCTTCGTCATTTTCATCTGCTCGATCTGGCCAATGCTGATCAACACCGCCTTCGGCGTTGCGGGCGTGCGCAAGGACTGGGTGAACGTCGCGCGCACCCACGAGTTGGGAGCGCTGAGGACGGCGTTCTCCGTCATTCTGCCGGCCGCGGCGCCGACCATCCTGACCGGCATGCGCATCTCCATCGGCATAGCCTGGCTGGTCATCGTCGCCGCTGAGATGCTCGTGGGCGGTACCGGCATCGGCTACTACGTGTGGAACGAGTGGAACAACCTGGACCTCACCAGCGTGATCTTCTCGATCCTGGTAATCGGCGTGGTCGGCATGCTGCTCGATGCCGCCTTCGCCCAGGTACAGCGCGCCGTGCGCTATCAGGAATAGGGAAAACGTCGCATGGACAAACCATTCCTGGAAATCGACGCCCTTACCAAGCGGTATCCGAATCCCAATTCCGGCCCCGGCGGCGGCGGTGAACTTACGGTCTTCGAAGGTGTCAGCTTCGATATCGACAAGGGCGAGTTCGTCTGCATCATCGGCCACTCCGGCTGCGGCAAGTCGACCATCATGAACGTGCTCGCCGGCCTCGACACCGCGACATCCGGTGCCGTCACCATGGACGGCAAGGAGGTGTCGGGACCCAGTCTGGACCGCGGCGTAGTGTTCCAGAACTACTCCCTGCTGCCCTGGCGCTCGGCGTTGAAGAACGTCACCTTTGGGGTGCGCGCGCGCCATCCCGAGTGGCCGAAGGAACAGGTGCTGGAGCACTCCTACAAGTACCTGGAGATGGTCGGCCTGTCGGGCGGTGCCGAGCACCGCAAGCCGGCGCAACTCTCCGGCGGCATGCGCCAGCGCGTCTCCATCGCCCGTGCTTTCGCCATTCGGCCGAAACTCCTGTTGCTCGACGAGCCGTTCGGCGCTCTCGACGCACTGACCCGGGGCACCATCCAGGACGAACTGATCCGAATCTGGTCGGGCTCCGACCAAACGGTCTTCATGATCACTCACGACGTCGACGAGGCGATCCTGCTGGCCGACCGCATCCTCTTGATGACCAACGGGCCCTACGCCCGCGTCGCCGAGAGCGTGGTGATCGGCATTCCACGACCGCGTAACCGGGCGGAGATCATCCACGACAAATCCTACTACGCCATCCGCAACCATCTGGTGGAGTTTCTCGCCCTGCGTTCCAAGACGCTTGCCCAGGAAGGCCAGGCCGCGCGCCACGCAGGAGGACGCGGGCCCATCCGTCCGATGACCGTGCGTCCGGGCTTGCCGCAGGCCTCCACTGACGAAGACGACGACGGCGGGGCAGTCATTGGGGAAGGGCACGGCGTGATATCACTGGTGCGATGAAGGCCGCACCATGAACTGACGACAAGATTTGCAAACTGAAGAGGCAAGACAATGAACAAAGCCGACGTCGCGGAAATGATCATCGAAAAGAAGAAGACCGCGGGGCTGACCTGGGAAGGGATTGCCGAGGCCATCGGCATGTCGCCGGTATTCACCACCTCGGCCTGCCTGGGCATGAACTCCATGTCGCGGGAGAAGGCGGACTTGCTGGCAAAGCACCTGGCGCTGCCGCAGGAGGCCGCCGTGGTGCTGGCCGAGTTCCCGACCAAGGTGTTCAGCCAGACCGTACCGACCGACCCTTGCATCTACCGGCTCTACGAGATCGTCGGCGTATACGGCGAGACCATCAAGGAGTTGATCCAGGAGAAGGGCGGCGACGGCATCATGAGCGCCATCGACTTCGAGATGTACGTCGAGAAGGTTCCCGACCCGAAGGGCGACCGCATCGAGGTGAAGATGAGCGGCAAGTTTCTGCCCTACAAGGCCTGGTAAGGGAAATCGGCTGGCGCCCGACGTCCAAGGGCTCTATTGCTTCGGCTGGTCCCGCGGCCGCACGATCTGGGGGGCAAACTGGTCGACCACGGCCCGGGCGTCGTAGATCTGAAAGCCGCCGTCGGGGGCGGGGCCGGAGAACGGCTCGATGGTCAGGATCGCCTGGAAGGTGGTGCTTTCGCGCCCATAGGTCGGCGGCGGATAGGGCCGGTGATAGTAGCGGCCGTGCGGGCCGTAGTAGTAGGGATTGCCCCAGCCGCCGTAGGTCTCCCGCGTCACCTGGGTGTGGCGTTCGACCAGCTTGTCATGCACCGCGAAGCGTTCGCCGCCCAGAGACAGGGTCAGCTCGGCGGCACGGTAGAGGCAGTAGTTCTGCACGCGCTCGCGCGACGTCGCGGCATTGCCCTGGAAGTAGACGCGGTGAAGTCCCTTGCCGAGGGATTCCTCGGCATAGCCGTCGCGGCCGGCGAGCGGCGCGTAGACGCTCGGCTGCGGCGCCGCGCAGGCGCCCAGCAGCAGCGTCACCATCAGGAATACGAGGCGCGGGGCCATGTCCTGGCAGATAGGCACTGCGCGGCGGACCGGCAAGTGGCCTGCCGCTGAGGGCGCTATCCTATTGTTCTGCCGAGGAAAGCCAGGGTCCGCTCGAGGGCGATGCCGGCGCTTTCGGCATGGTAGGAGCCGCGCATCTCGCAGTTGAAGCCGTGGCCGGCCGGATAGGTGAAGAGTTCCTGATGGGGGTGGGCGGCGGCGATCGCCTTCACCTGGTCCATCGGGATGCCGGAGTCTTCCTCGCCGAAGTGGAACATCACCGGGCAGGAAGGTTGCTCGTTGCAGAATTCGTGGATGTTGCCACCGTAGTAGCAGACCGCGGCGGCGGGATTGAGCCGGGTTGCCGCCAGCCAGGCGACGGAGCCGCCCCAGCAGTAGCCGATCACCCCGACCTTGCCGGCCCCGGCGACAAAGCCCATGGCGGCGGAGACGTCTGCCAGCGCGGCCTCCCAGGAGACCTTGCCGCGGATGGCGCGGCCCTCGGCCACGTCGTCCTTGTCGTAGCCGAGCTCGACGCCCGGCTTCACGCGGTCGAAGAGCGCGGGGGCGATGGCCAGGTAGCCCTCGGCGGCATAGCCGTCGGCGACGCCGCGGATGTGGACATTGACGCCGAAAATCTCCTGCACGATGACCAGGCCGGCCCGCGGCTGGTCGGCGGGCCGTGCCACGTAGGCATCGAAGCTGTGGCCGTCGTTCGCCGTCAGTTTCACCGTGTCGCCCATGTTGCCTTCCTTCGTTTCCGCTTGCCGATACGTTCCGGCGATCATACGTCAACGCGCCGGTAGCGTACCAGTTCCGCGCCTCAGACGTTGAAGCGGAAGTGGAAAACGTCACCGTCCTGGACGATGTAGTCCTTGCCCTCGGCCCGCATCTTGCCGGCCTCCTTGGCGCCGTTCTCGCCGCCGCAGGCGACGAAGTCCTCGTAGGCGATGGTCTCGGCGCGGATGAAGCCGCGTTCGAAGTCGCTGTGAATCTCGCCGGCGGCTTGCGGTGCCCGGCTGTTGCGCCGCAGGGTCCAGGCGCGCGCTTCCTTCGGCCCGACGGTGAAGAAAGTGATGAGGTCGAGCAACTGGTAGCCGGCACGGATGACGCGGGCAAGGCCGGCCTCCTCCAGGCCGAGGCTTTCGAGAAACTCCTTCTTCTCCGCCGGATCGCTGAGCGCGGCGACCTCGGCCTCGATGGCGGCGGAGACCACCACGCAGGCGCTGCCGGTCCCGGCGGCGCGCTCGGCCACCAGGGCGGAGTACTTGTTGCCGGTGGCGGCGGAGTCCTCGTCGACGTTGGCGGCGTAAAGCACCGGCTTGGCGCTCAGCAGCTGCAGCTGGCGGAACAGCGGGCGCTGGTCGTCGCCGACCGGCACGCTGCGCGCCGGGCGGCCGGCCTCCAGGGCGGCGATCACCGGCTCCAGCAGGGCGAGGCGTTCCTTGGCCTCCTTGTCGTTGCCGCGGGCGCGCTTGATCGCCGCATCGCGCTGCTTCATCGCCGAGTCGAGGTCGGCCAGCATCAGTTCGGTCTCCACCGTTTCGGCGTCGCGGATCGGGTCGACCGAGCCCTCCACGTGGGTCACCTCGCCCTCGAAACAGCGCAGCACGTGGACGATGGCATCGACCTCGCGGATGTTGGCGAGGAACTGGTTGCCGAGGCCCTCGCCCTTGGAGGCGCCGCGCACCAGCCCGGCGATGTCGACGAACTCGAGGACTGTGGGGATCACCTTGGCCGACTTGGCGATCGCCGCCAGCCTGTCGAGGCGCGGGTCGGGCACCGGCACGCGGCCGACGTTCGGCTCGATGGTGCAGAAAGGATAGTTCGCCGCTTCCGCCGCGGCGGTCTCGGTGAGGGCATTGAACAGGGTGGACTTGCCGACGTTCGGCAGGCCGACGATACCGCAATTGAAACCCATGGATCAGTCGTCGCTCCGCGATGGTGACGATGAGGAGGAAGGCGGGGGCGGGGCCGCCTCGCCGTTGTCGGACTTCGGCTGCGGCTTCGCAGGCGGCTCCTTCTTGCGGGGCGGACTCATGATCTCGGCCACCCGCGACATGAAGCGCGGCGCGTCGCCGGCGACCAGCGCGGGAATCTCGGAGGCCACCGCGTCGAGCAGCTTCTCGAGCCAGACCCGGTCTGCCTTGGCGAAGTCGCTCAGCACGTGGCCGTGCACCAGCTCCTTGTCGCCGGGATGGCCGACGCCGAGGCGGACCCGCCAGAAGTCTTTGCCGATATGGGCCTCCAGCGAGCGGATGCCGTTGTGGCCGCCGGTGCCGCCGCCCTGCTTGACGCGCAGCTTGCCGGGGGCGAGGTCGATCTCGTCGTAGAGCACGATCACCTCCTCCGGCGCCAGCTTGTAGAAGCGCAGGGCCTCGCCGACCGCGCGGCCGGACTCGTTCATATAGGTCTGCGGCTTCACCGCGAGAACCTTCTCGCCGGCGATGACGCCTTCGGCGCAGTGCGCCTGAAAGCGGCTGCGCCAGGGCGAAAAGGAATGGCGGCGGACGATCTCGTCCACCGCCATAAAGCCGATATTGTGCCGGTTGTCGGCGTAGCGTGGGCCCGGATTGCCGAGCCCGGCAAGCAACAGCATGCTGGCCACCTTTTCGATAGGTGGTAGGACCCGGACTCAGTCCTCGCTGGACTCGCTCTCCTCGCCGGCCTTCTCCTCGGCTTCCTCCTCGGCGCTGGCCTGCGCCTCGGCGGTCTCCTCGCGGACCACGGTCGGCGCCGCGATGGTCGCGATGGTGAAGTCGCGGTCGGTGATGGTCGGATGCACGCCCGCCGGCAGCTTCACCATGGAGATATGCACGCCGTCGCCGACCTCCAGGCCGGTCAGGTCGACCTCTATGTACTGCGGGATGGCATCGGCCCGGCAGGTCAACTCGACCTCGTGGCGCACCACGTTCAGCACGCCGCCCTCGCGCAGGCCGGGGCACTGGTCCTCGTTGAGGAAGTGCACCGCGACCTCGACATGCACCGAGGTGGTGGCGGAAACGCGCAGGAAGTCGATGTGGACCGGAAAATCGCTCACCGGATCGAACTGCACGTCGCGGGCCAGAACCCGCTCGGCCTTGCCGTCCACCTTCACATCGAAGAGGGTGGAGAAGAAACCGCCCTGGTGCAGCAGCTTGTTCAGCAGCCGCTCCTCGACGGTGACGAGACTGGGGTCCTTCTTGGCGCCGTAAATCACCCCGGGCACTCGCCCGGCGCGACGTGCGGCCCGGGCTGGCCCCTTCCCGGCCCGGTCCCGCGCCTGCGCGGGAAGCTCTACTACGTCAGCCATAACTCAGCTCCTTCACGAATGAAGCGGACGTCGGCACCCTGCCGTCCGTCCGCAGCGTCCGACCCGGCCTCCAGGGGTGCCGGCATCGGAAACCTCAAATCTCACTCCGCCTCCCGACCGGCGGCCTCACATGGCCGGCACGTCGAAGAGGCTCGAAACCGACCGCTCGTCGCTGATGCGCTGCATGGCATCGCCGATCAGCGGGGCGATCGAAATCTGGCGGATGTTCTGCGCCACCCGCACCGCCTCGGTCGCCTGGATGCTGTCCGTCATGACCAGTTCCTCCAAGGGGGAGGAACTGACCCGCGCCACGGCCCCGCCGGAGAGCACCCCGTGGGTGACATAGGCGGAAACGGCGGTGGCGCCGGCGTTCTTCAGGGCGACTGCGGCGTTACACAGGGTACCGGCGGAATCGACGATGTCATCCACCAGGATGCAGCGCCGTCCCTTGACGTCGCCGATGATGTTCATCACCTCGGAAACCCCGGCACGTTCGCGGCGCTTATCGATGATCGCAAGGTCCGCGTCAAGCGGTTTGGCGATGGCCCGGGCCCGCACCACGCCGCCGACGTCCGGGGACACGATGGTCAGGTTGTCCTTGCCGTTGCGCGCCAGGATATCCTTGGTAAACACCGGCGTGGCGAAGAGGTTGTCGGTGGGAATGTCGAAAAAGCCCTGAATCTGGCCGGCATGGAGCTCCAGGGTGAGCACCCGGTCGGCGCCGGCCGAGGTGACCAGGTTGGCCACCAGCTTGGCCGAGATGGGGGTGCGGGGGGCCGACTTGCGGTCCTGGCGGGCGTAGCCGAAGTAAGGCAGAACCGCGGTGATGCGGCGCGCGGAAGCCCGCTTCAGGGCGTCCATGGCGACCAGCAGTTCCATCAGGTTGTCGTTGGCCGGATAGGAGGTCGACTGGATGATGAAGACGTCTTCGCCGCGGACGTTCTCATGGATCTCGACGAAGACCTCCATGTCCGAGAAGCGGCGCACGCTGGCCTTGGTCAATTCCATGTTCAGAAAGGCGGAAATCGCTTCGGCCAGCGGCCGATTGCTGTTTCCGGTCATGATTTTCATTGGCGGCTTTTCCCTAGAGGCTCGGAGCCCATACACGGCTGGCGCGGACCATCGGGCGCGGCGCAACCTGCACCGATTTGCCCTCCCCCTTGGGCCCAGGCGGGCGGACCATATCAACGCCTTCCGGCCCTGTAAACGGCCTTGCCGGGTGTTTTCGCCAGGGTCGGCGTGCCCACCCCATGGCAGCCGCCAGGGATGTGAAAGGCATCAGAAAATCAAATGGTTAATCGATTCCATCGAGGCCGCCTAGATGAGGAAGCAGCTCACCAGCAGGCCCAGCAGCAGGAACAGCACGAAGATGGTCAGGTGCGGCAACTTGGGGTGCCTCCGCTTCGTCCGCCGGCGGGCCGCCGTCAGCGGCAGACCAGGTCGAGGCCGGCCCGGGACAGCGCCTCCGGGCCCTTCTCGGTGACCAGGCTGGTGCGGCCCAGGGTCATGGCCACCCCGGCCTCGGAATTGAACAGGATCATGTGGCAGAACACCACCATGCCGGGCGCGAAGGGCACCGGGTTGGCGTGGTAGAGCATCGGCCAGTCCATCCAGTTGGGGGCGAAGGTGGTGCCCAGGGAGTAGCCGCAGGCGTTGAGGCGGTGGGCCTGGTAGCCGGCAGCGTCCATGACCCCGGTATGCGCGTCGAATGCCTCGCCGTAGGTCTTGCCGGGGACCAGCTGCGCTTCCACCGCCTCCAGGGCGTCGCGGGCCACGGCGTGCATCTCCAGGTGCAGTGGCCGCGGCTCGCCGACCGGCACCGTGCGCATCATGGCGGCGTGGTAGTGGCGATAGGTGCCGGCCCATTCCAGGGTCAGCTGGTCGCGGGTATCGAGGTGGCGCCGCCCGCTGAAGTAGCGGCACAGCAGGGCGCCGCGACCGGAGCCGATGATGAACTCGTTGGCCGGGTCGTCGCCGCCGCCCGAAAAGATGGCGCCGTGCATGGCGGCCAGGATGTCGCCCTCGAAGGCGCCGGGCCGGGTGGTGCCGAGCGCCGCCTCCCAGGCCCTGTCGGCCAGCGCGGCGGCCTCGCGGACGTAGGCGATCTCGGCGGCGCTCTTCACCACGCGCAGGCGGCTGACCAGCCCGGAGGCATCGGAGAGGCGGCAGAACCCCTCGAAGGCGGCGTCCAGGCGCTTGCCGTTGGCGGCGGTGAGGCCGTAGGCATCGTACTCGACGCCCAGCTTCCGGTTGGCGCAGCCGAACTCCCGCAGGATCTCGCGCAGCTCCGCCGCCGGGTCCGCCTCCGGTCGGTCGACCCAGATGCGGATATCCTTGATGGTCGAGGTCTGCTCGGCCTGGCGCAGGTCGGCCGAGCGGGTCAGCAGCATCAGCCGGCCGTCGGCGCCCAGGTAGAGGCACTGGAAATAGCAGTAGCCGAAGGTGTCGTAGCCGGTCAGGTAGTACATGCTCTCCTGGCGGAAGATCAGCAAGCCGTCGAGGCCCGCCTCGGCCAGCAGGTGGCAGGCGCGGTCTCGCCGCCCGGCGAGTTCGGCGTCGGTGAAGTGCAGGGGCATGGGGCTCAGGGTTCCAGGTAGATGGCGGAGAGGCCGCGGCCGTAGTCGCGCTCCCGGCGGTGGCAGGCGCGGCGATAGCTGAAGAAGCGGTCGTCCTCGGCGCAGGTGTCGCAGGGCAGCGTCTGAATGGTGGTGAGCCCGGCGATGGCGAGGCGGCGCGCGACGTAGCCCTTCAGGTCGAACTGAAAATGTCCCTCGCGCGCGCCGGGGCAGAAGAAGTCGGCGTTTCGCGGGTCCTGCTCCAGAAAGCGGGCGGGAAACTCCGGCCCCACCTCGTAGGAGCGCTGGGAGATCGCCGGGCCGATGCCGGCAACGATGCGCTTGGGCTCGGCGCCCAGCGCCTGCATGGCCGCCACCGTGGCCTCGACCACCCCGGCCAGGGCGCCGGTCCAGCCGGCATGGGCGGCGCCGATCACGCCGGCCCCGGCTTCGGCCAGGAGCACCGGCACGCAGTCAGCGGTGAGGATGCCGAGGACGAGACCGCGTTCGCGGGTCACCATGGCGTCCGCCTCGGGGGCGTCCTCGCGCGCCCAGGGCTTGCGCACCTCTACCACGTCCGGCGAGTGGACCTGGTAGGCGGTGACCAGGCGCGCGCCCTCGATGTCGATCTGCGCCATGGCGCGGCGGCGGTTCTCGCTCACCTTCTCCGCGTCGTCGCCGGAGCCGTAGCCGCAGTTGAGGCTGGTGAAGAGCCCTTCGCTGACGCCGCCGGTGCGGCAGAAGAAGCCGTGGCGCACCGCGGGCAGATCGTTCAGGGGGCCTGTGGTCAGCATGGCCGGCACTCTAACGAGCTTCGCGCTGCGGCGGTAGGGGCCGATTGCCGCCGCCCGCGGGCGCCTCGAACCCGGCCGGCGGGCCGAAGCCGCGCGGCGTCAGGGCGAGGACCTTGAACAGGTCGCCCATCTCGGCCGGGTCGGTGAGCCGCCGTCGCGCCGCGGCGAGGGCGGCCGCCGCGCCGGGCGCCGACTCGGCCAGCTGCGCCGCGCGCAGCTCGATGCCAAGCGCCGTCAGGAAGGCGCCCTGGGTCACCGGACCGTGCGTGGCGCAGCCGGCGGCGGCGGCGGAGAGGGCGAGGCTCTGGAAATCGACGTGGGCGGTAAGGTCGGCGCTGCCGGGGTCGTCCAGCACTTCGTGGCGGCGGTGCCGGCGCAGCGCCTGCAGGGTCGGCCCCGTGGTCGAGCGCGCGGGCCCGTAGTCGACGATCAGGGCGGCGCCCGGCTGGCGCGCCAGACGGTGGCCGAGGAAGGCGGCGATGTTGAGCGCCGCGGGGCAGACCTCGACCAGGCTGCCGGCCGGCGCATCGCGCAGGGCGGTGGGAATCAGGGCGCGGTTGGCCGGATGCGGCGCCGCCAGCGCGAAGGCGAGACGGCCGTCCCCGCTACTGCCGGTATCGTCCAGCACCACCACGCGCTCGGCCCAGCCCTCGTCCGTCTGCTCGAACTGGCGCACCGGCAGGGCGTCGAAGAACTCGTTCGCGACCAGCAGCAGCGGCGCTTCGGGAATCTGCCCGACGTTGTCCAGCCAGGTGACCCGGTGGGTGCCGAGCGCCTCGCGCTGGCGTTCGCGCAGGGCGGGACTGATCTCCACCAGGTGGACCTGCAGGGCCTCCAGGAAGCCGGGCACCTGGCGGGTGGCGCGCAGCGCGTCGGCCATCAGGGTGCCGCGGCCGGGCCCGAGTTCCACCAGCAGGCAGGGCGAGGGCCGGCCCAGACGCCTCCAGGTGTCGGCGCACCACACGCCGACCAGTTCGCCGAACATCTGGCTGATCTCCGGCGAGGTCACGAAGTCGCCGCCGCCCGGCGCCGGCGCGCCGAAGGGGTCGCCGTGCATGTAGTAGCCGCCCCTCGGGTGGGTCAGGGCCTCGCCCATGTAGTCGGCGACGGTCATGACTCCCTCGCGCTGAAGGCGGGCGCGCAGGTGGTCCAGCAGGGACTGCATCGCGGCGCTTCGACTCAGGCCCGCCGGCGCAGCGCCCAGAGGGTGAGGCCGATGCCGACCACCACCATCGGGAAGGACAGCACCTGGCCCATGGTGGTGCCGGGCAGCACGAACTGCAGGAAGTCGTCGGGCGCGCGGAAGAACTCGGCGACGATGCGGGCGACGCCGTAGCCGATCATGAACACTCCGGAAACGAGGCCGGTGCGTTCGAGGGCGCCGCGGCGCACCATGACGAAGAGCACGATGAACAGTAGTACGCCCTCGAGCAGCGCCTCGTAGATCTGGCTCGGGTGGCGCGGGATCGGTCCGCCCTGCGGGAACACCATCGCCCAGGGAAGCGTCGTGGAATCGGTGGTGCGGCCGTAGAGCTCGCCATTGATGAAGTTGGCGATACGGCCGAGGCAGAGGCCGATCGGCGTTGCCGCGCCGACGATATCCGAGAGCGTGAAGTAGCCGACACCGCGGCTGCGCGCGAAGAGGCCGATGGCTGCCAGCACGCCCAGCAGTCCGCCGTGGAAGGACATGCCGCCGCGCCAGATGAAGAACACCTCGGAGAGGTTCTCCAGGTAGTAGTCGGGCTTGTAGAACAGCACGTAGCCGAGGCGCCCGCCGAGCACCACGCCGAGCGTCGCCCACAGCAGGAAGTCGTCGAAATCGACGGGCTTCAGGCGCTGCGGCGGCAGCTTGCTCATCCAGCGGCAGTAGAGCCAGGCGAGGATGAGGCCGGAGATGTAGGCCAGCGCGTACCAGCGCACGTCGAAGATCCAGATCGAGAAGGCGACCGGATTGAACTGCGGATGCTGCAGCGCCATCAGCAGGGTGCCGAGGTCGGGAGCGGTAGTCTCGGGCGAAAATGCCATGGGGCCTCAGCGGTAGGGGTCGGGGCGCGAGAGGTAGTCTCGCACGTAGCGAGCGACGCCGTCCTCGAGCTCGGTGAAGGACCTGTCGTAGCCGGCGGCGCGCAGGCGCGCGGTCGTCGCCTCGGTGAAGTACTGGTACTTGTCGCGGATCGCCTCGGGCGTCGGCACGTAGCGGATGTTCGCCGGCTGCTGCATGGCGGCGAAGACCGCCCGCGCCAGGTCGGCGAAGCTGCGCGCCTTGCCGGTGCCGACGTTGAACAGGCCGCTCACCTCGGAGTTGTCGAGCAGCCACAGCATGACCTCGACGCAGTCGCCGATCCAGATGAAGTCGCGCAGCTGGCCGCCGTCGGCGTAGTCGGGATGGTGCGACTGGAACAGCGTCGCCGGCTCGCCGCGGCCGATCTGTTCGAAGAGGTGCCAGGCGACGCTGGCCTGGCCGCCCTTGTGGTACTCGTTCGGGCCGTAGACGTTGAAGAACTTGAGGCCGGCCCACTGCGGCGGCGCGGCGCCGTTCTTGGCGAGGCGGCGCGCGACCCAGCGGTCGAAGAGATGCTTGCTCCAGCCGTAGCCGTTGAGCGGGCGCAGGCGCGCGAGATGCGGCGCGGAGGAACCGTCGTCGAAACCCGCCGAACCGTCGCCGTAGGTCGCCGCCGAGGAGGCGTAGATCAGCGGGATCTCCTCGCGCGCGCAGTGGTCCCAGAACACCTTGGAGAGGCGGAAGTTGTTGGCGATCAGCGCGTCGCCGTCGGTCTCCGTCGTCGCCGAGATGGCGCCCAGGTGGAACACCGCAGTCAGCCGCCCCTCGGCCCAGCGCAGGAACTGCGGCAGCTCCTCCGGCGGGACGACGTCCTCGATCTCGTGGTGGGCGAGGTTGCGCCACTTGTCGCCCTGGCCCAGGCGGTCGCAGACCACCACCTCTTCGCCGCGCCCGGCGAGGGCGGCGACCAGGTTGGAGCCGATGAAGCCGGCGCCGCCGGTGACGAGGAGCATGTTTCTGCCGGTTCCCTGACCGATCCCGTGCTGGACGCGCCTTCTTATAGAGGTGCGGCCGAAGGCTCCGCAACCCCGGCCCCGCCGGGCGGTGGCCTGCTGGTGGCTTGCTAGAGCGGCGGCAGGCTGCGGGCGGCGGCGCGCTGGGCCTCGGCCGCGGCCGGCGCCAGCGGCACCAGGCCGCGGGCGGTGAGATAGCCGCCCGGCCCGCTCGCCACCGCGCCGAGGATCTCCGCCAGATAGTCCTTCAGCCCCGGCACGGCGTCGGCATGGGCGCGCTTGACATAGAGGTGGATCGGCCGGGCGGGCCGGTAGCTGCCGTCGGCGAGGCCGGCGGCGGTCGGCGCCACGCCGTCGACCGGCACCGCCCGGAGCCCGCCGCCGGCGAGCGCCAGCTCGTTGAAGCCGATCACGGCAAGGGCCTGCGGCCGCCGCGCCAGCTCGGCGCGGAGGGTCTCGGCGTCGGCCGCCAGCTCGACGGCCGCGCCGTCGGTCCGGAAGGCCCCGGCCGCGCGGCCGCGCAGGGCTGGGAACTCCGCTGCCGCCGGCTCCATCACCAGTTCTGTGAACTGCTGGCGCAGCGGGCTGCCGGGCGGCGGCACGAGAACCTCGATGGGGGCGACCGGCAGCGCGAAGTCAATGTCGCTCCACAGGCGATAGGGGTTGGCGACGAGGCGGCCGTCCAGCGGCACCTCGCGGGCCAGCGCCAGGAAGACCTGCCGGCGGGTCGGGGAGAGGGGCGGGGCGCCGGGGTTCTGTGCCAGGGCGACCGCCTGGAAGCCGATCGTCAGTTCGCTGACCCCGACGCCATTGCGGGTGCAGGCGGCGAGGTCGGCGCGGCCCAGGCGTCGTTCGGCGCTGAGGATGTCGGGATGCTGGGCGCCGTTGCCGGCGCAGAACAGGGCGAGGCCGGTTTCGGTGCCGAGCGGCTCGGAGATCGGCATTTCCCGGCCGCTCTGCAGCGCGAAGCGCTCGCCGGCGGCGACGGTCAGCGCAAACACCGTCGCCGGTCCGACGATCCTGACCGGTTCGCGCGGGGCGACCTGCGCCGCCGCTGCCGCGCCGAGCAGCGGCAGTGCCAGGACGGCCATCGCCGCGCGCGCGCCAAACGATAGGTGATGTGTCATGTTGCCCCAGCCTCGGTCTCGGGGCAGTGAAGCCGCTCCGCCGCGCCGGCGCAAGCGCGGCGGCGGGCCGGTTGAAGCGCTGCCCTACTGCCGTCATAGTGGGCGCCGCCACAGCGGGCGCTGGGCGAGCGATTCGAGCGATTGGAGTAGCCGCCGCGATGCAGAGTCAGAGCAAGATCCTGGAAGACATGGCCAAGGTGGCGAGCAGCGCCATGGGCGTGGCCGCCGGCATGCGCTCGGAGGTCGAGGCGCGCTTCCGCGAGCAGCTCGAGCGCCTGCTGGCGCAGATGGACGTGGTGCCGCGCGAGGAGTTCGACGCCATGAAGGCGGTCGCCGTGGCCGCCCGCGAGGCGCAGGAAGGTCTCAGTGCCCAGGTCGCGGCGCTGGAAAAGCGCCTGGCGGCGCTCGAAAAGGCGCAGGCGGCTGCGGCGAAGAAGTCCGCCGCCGGCAAGGGCGGACCCGCCGAAGGCGATGCCTGAAATCGGCGCCTGACGGCGCCGCTGCCACGGACCGGCGGGCTCGTCCACAGCTTTCTGGGGGCAGGACCGGATTCCCGCCCAATCCTTTGTTGCACAGCGGAATCTTTTGGGGCTACGCTACATCTGGTAGCGGCGGCGTCGGCTTATTCCATATGTCGGGCCCAAGCGGGACGCCAGACCCTGCCACCGCCAACCGAAGAGGCTGCATCGCAATGGTCGAACTCGTTTCCGATTACAACCATCCGATCAACCCCCTCGACCTTCTTGAAGAGCTCGGCGCCGCCAACGACTGGACCCTCGACCGCCACAGCGAGTCCGAACTGCTCATCGAGATGGGCGGCCACTGGTGCGAATATCACATGTACTCGGTCTGGCAGAGCGGTGTCAGTTCGATGTTCTTCTCCTGCCACTTCGACATGAAGGTGCCGGACCCGCGGCGCCAGGAGGTCTGCGACCTGCTGGCCCACGCCAACGAGCGCCTCTGGCTCGGCCACTTCGACCTCATGGCGGAGGAGGGGGCGGTGATGTACCGCCACACCATTCCGCTGCGCGGCCTCTCGGGCGCCTCGGTCGAGCAGCTTGAGGATCTGGTGGACGCGGCCCTGATGGAGTGCGACCGCATCTACCCGGCGCTGCAGATGGTGGTCTGGGGCGGCACGCCGGTGCGCGAGGCCCTCGACACCGCCATGCTGGAGACCGTGGGCGAAGCCTGAGCTCTGGAACCCGGGCCCGCGACGATGAATCGATGGACGCCGTGACGTCATGAATTTGGGTGGACCGCTGCTGCTGGTCGGCTGCGGCAAGATGGGCGGGGCGCTGCTGGAAGGCTGGCTGGCCCGGGGCCTCGGTCCCGCCGACGTCTGGGTCGTCGAACCCAACGTCGATCCCCTCCAGGGCATGATCTCTCGCGGCGTGCGGCATGCGCCCGACGCCGCCGGCCTTCCCGCCGACTTGAAGCCGGCTCTCGTGGTCTTCGCCGTGAAGCCGCAGATGCTGGCCGCGGCCCTGCCGGCCTACAAGGCCTTCGCCGGCCGCGGCGCGGCGGCGCTCTCCATCGCCGCCGGCTGGCGCATCGCCGGCTTCGAGGCGGTGCTGGGCGCGGAGACGCCGGTCGTGCGCGCCATGCCCAACACTCCCGCCGCGGTTGGCCGCGGCATGACGGTGCTCTGCGCCAACGACAAGGCGGACGCCAGGCTGCGCGACATCTGCGGCGAGCTGCTGGGTGCGGTCGGCGAGGTCGCCTGGGTCGATGACGAGGGCCTGCTCGATGCCGTCACCGCCGTTTCCGGCGGCGGCCCGGCCTACGTCTTCCTGTTGATCGAGTGCCTGGCGAAAGCGGGCGTCGAGGCCGGCCTGCCGGAAGACCTCGCCATGCAGTGCGCGCGGGTGACCGTGGCCGGCGCCGGTGAGTTGGTGCATATCGCCAGCGAGCCGGCGGCCAAGCTGCGCGAGAACGTGACCTCGCCCGGCGGCACCACCCTGGAGGCCCTGAAGATCCTCATGGCCGACGACGGCCTGCAGCCGCTGATGACCCGCGCCATCGCCGCGGCGACGAAGCGCAGCAGGGAACTGGGGTAGCTTCTCCGCTTTGACATTGCGCGCTTTGGCGCCATGTCTTGAAGCATGACATCCTCCTGGCAGCCTTCGCGCCGCGCGGTGCTCGGCGGGCTCGCGGCGCTCCCCTTCGCGGGCAGGCGAGCGAACGCGCAGGACGCGCCGATCTTCCGCGCCATTCCCTCGAGCGGCGAGGAACTGCCGGTCATCGGCATGGGCTCCTGGATCACCTTCAACGTCGGCGGCGATGCGCGCCTGCGCGACCAGCGCGCCGAGGTGCTGCGCGAGTTCTTCGCGCGCGGCGGCAGGGTGATCGACTGCTCGCCGATGTACGGCAGCTCCGCCTCGGTCATCGGCTACGGACTCGAGAAGCTCGGGCGCCCGGCGCCGCTGTTCGCCGCCGAGAAGGTCTGGACCTGGCTGCAGCGCAACGGGCCGGAGCAGATGGAAGAGCAGCACCGGGCCTGGGGTGTCGAGCGCTTCGACCTCATGCAGGTGCACAACCTGCTGAACTGGGACGGCCACCTGGAGACCCTGCGGCGCTGGAAGGACGAGGGCCGCCTGCGCTACCTCGGCATCACCACCTCGCACGGTAGCCGCCATGCGGAAATGGAGGAGGTGATGCGCCGCCAGCCGCTGGACTTCGTGCAGTTCACCTACAACATCCTCGACCGTGCGGCCGAAGCGCGGCTGCTGCCGCTCGCCGCCGACCGCGGCCAGGCCGTGCTGGTGAACCGGCCGTTCCGCCAGAAGGCGCTGATCCGGCAGGTCGAGCGCCACCCGCTGCCCGGCTGGGCGTCCGAGGTCGGCGCCGCCAACTGGCCGCAGTTCCTGCTGAAGTTCGTGATCTCCCACCCCGCCGTCACCTGCGTGATCCCCGCCACCACGCGGGCCGACCACATGGCCGAGAACATGGGCGCGCTCTCCGGGCCGCTGCCGGACGCCGAGCTGCGCCGGCGCATGGTGGCCTACGTGGAGGCGCTGTAACCTGTTCCGCATGTTTCCCTTCGACGCGGAGGTGCTGGCTTCCAGCTATGCCCTCTACAACGCCGCCGTCTGGCCGGCCCAGGCGGTCGCGCTGGCGCTGGCCCTGGCGGCGGTCTGGCTGGCCGCCGCGCCGCGCAGATGGAGCGGGCCGGCCGTCGCGGCGATTCTCGCCGCCGGCTGGGCCTGGTGCGGGGCCGTGTTCTTCCTGCAGCATTTCGCGCAGCTCGATTTCATGGCGCCGATCTACGGCGGCGCTTTCCTGCTGCAGGCACTGCTGCTGCTGTGGTGCATGGCGCGCCGCCGCTTTGTGCTCTCGGGCGCCTCCGACGCCGTCACTGCGGCCGCCCTGGTGCTGGCCTTCATGGCGGTGATCGGGCTGCCGCTGGTCACCGGCCTCGGCGGTTTCGGCTTCGCCAGCGCCCGCATCGTCGGCCTCGCGCCCGATCCCACGGTGCTGTTCACCCTGGCGATGCTGCTACGCGTCGAAGGCCGGTGGCGGTGGCTGCTGATGGTGCTGCCGCTGTCGTGGTGCGCGCTGGCCGGGGCGATGGGCTGGGCGCTCGGCGTGCCCGAGGCCCTGACAGTGGCGGCACTCGGCCTCGCCGCGCTGCTGGCCGCGCTATGGGCACGCCGACCTTCCGCGTGAGCGGCTCAAGTTTCCACAATCGCCGATTGTTCTTGGTCGTCGGGCGACGTTATTCCTTGGTGTTTCGTTAACCGAGTCTAAACTGCTTGCGTAGATAAATCCCTGCAGCGGCCGGCACTCGCGCCGGCGCCCGCATAGTCGGCCGCGAGAACCGTTCCCACCGCGCCGAACCGTCCCGCTACGACGCTTCGCTTTCCAGCAGCACATGCAGCGCATATGGACCAGTTGACGATCGTCGATTTCGCCAAGGCCGTGGCCCTGCTGCTGGCACTGTGCCTGCTGCACGGCCTTATCGTCCGACGTTGGGCGCGCGGCGAGTTCGCGGGGCAGGCGCTCTCGGGGCTGCTGTTCGGCGGAATCTGCGTCATCGGCATGATGACCCCCGTGCAGGTGTTGCCCGGCGTGATCTTCGACGCCCGCTCTGTGATCCTGAGCATGTCCGGCCTGTTCGGGGGGCCGGTCGTCGGGGGGATCGCCGCTGTCATCGCCGGCGGCTATCGCGTTTGGCTCGGCGGCGACGGGGTCTATGTCGGCATCGCGGTGGTGGTCTCTTGCGTGTTGCTGGGGCTGGCCTATCGCTACGGCTGCCGGCGTGGCTGGGTGCGGCCGGCCTTCTGGCAGCTGCTGGTGTTCGGGTTGGTGGTGCATCTCGCCGTCGTCTATCAGTTCACTTTCCTGCCTGCAGAGGTCGTGGCCACGGTGATCGGGTCGGTCGCCCTGCCGATGGTCCTGACCTTCACGCCGGCGACCGCCCTGCTGGGCCTGCTGCTGCGGTCGACGGAGCAACAGTTGGAGACCGCCCGGTCGCTGGAGGAAAGCGAGGCGCGGTTTCGCGATGTGGCCGAGATCTCCGGCGACTGGATCTGGGAGATGGACGCGGACCTTCGTCTCACCTTCCTGTCGCCGCGCTTCTTCGAATTGTTTCCGGTCGCCTCGCACCAGATCGCCGGCAAGACGCGCGCCGAGCTGGCGGGGGTGGTGCGCGAGAAAGAGCGCTGGGCGAGGCATCTGGACGATCTTGCTCATTGCCGGCCGTTCCGCGACCTCGAGTACTCGGTTGAAACCCCGGATGGCGACATCCGACACTTCAGGACCAGCGGCAAGCCTGTCCTCGACGCCGACGGCAGGTTCCGGGGCTACCGCGGCACCGGCACCGACATCACCGAGCGCAAGCGGGCGGAAGCGTTGATCCTGACTTCGAAGGAGGAGGCGGACCTCGCCAACCGGGCGAAGTCGGAGTTTCTCGCCAACATGAGTCACGAACTGCGCACGCCGCTCAATTCGATCCTCGGATATTCCGAACTGCTCCAGCGCGAGGCGCTGGGGCCGTTGGGAAGCCCGAAGTACCTGGACTACGCCAGCGCCATCAATGTCTCCGGCACCCACCTCTTCAACATCATCAGCGACATCCTCGACATCTCGAAGATCGAGGCGGGCGAGGCGACCATCGAGGAAAGGGAGATCGACCTCTGCGAGGCGATCGCCAGCTGCATCGCCATGGTGGAGGTGCGGGCGCAGGAGAAGGGCATTCACGTGAAGGCGGTATGGCTTTCCGAGCTTCCGGCGCTGTGCGCTGACGAGCGGCAGGTGAAGCAGATCATCCTCAACCTGCTCTCCAACGCCGTGAAGTTCACGCCGGAGGGCGGCCAGGTCACGGTCGGCGCCCGCGTCGACGCGGAATCGTGCCTGCGGATTTCGGTTGCCGATACCGGGATCGGCATCGCCGCCCGGGATATTCCGAAAGCCCTGCAGCCTTTCGGCCAGGTCGCCGAAAGCCACAGCCGCGGACACGAAGGGACCGGCCTCGGGCTTCCGATCTGCAACTCCCTGATGCACCTGCACGGCGGCACTCTGGAGATCGCCAGCGAACCCGGGATCGGCACCACCGTGACCATCTGCTTCCCGCCCGAGCGCACCATCTGGCCGGAGTCCGGCCCCATCGCGGTTTCGGCAGTCGACCGGCACTGAGTCGGCCCTTCGGTCGGCTTTCATCCAGGGCATTGTCTTGCGCTGGCGCATGCGGCATCACTCAAGGTCGCCGCATGCCGCCACGGAGAGACATCGGATGAGCGACACACACCTGAAAGACAGTGCCCGGCGCGTGCAGGCGGCCATCGAGGCCGCCGGCTTCGATTTTCGCGTCAGCGAGTTTCCCGCCTCGACGCGCAGCTCGGAAGAGGCCGCCGCGGCGATCGGCTGCGGCGTGGCACAGATCGCCAAGTCGCTGATCTTCCGCGCCGGCGACAGCGGGCGTCCGGTGCTGGTGATGGCCAGCGGCGCCAACCGGGTCGACGAGAAGGCGGTGGGCCGCCTGCTGGGCGAGAAGCTGGCGCGGGCCGACGCCGACTTCGTGCGGCAGAAGACCGGCTTTGCCATCGGTGGCGTGCCGCCGGTCGGCCACCGCGAGGCGCCGGTGGTCTTCATCGACGCCGACCTGATGGCGCTTTCCGAGATCTGGGCCGCCGCCGGCACGCCCAACGCCGTGTTCCGGCTCACCCCTGAGGCCCTCGTCGCCCTCACCGGCGGGTGCGTCGCCGAACTGAAGAAGGTCGGGTAGCCAGGGCAGGCCTTTGCATTGCCGGCCCCGACCCCTAGATTAGGGAGCAGGAGGATCGCCGGAAATGGTAAGGAAACCCGCCAAGAAGAAAGCCGCCGGGAAGGCTTCCGCCAGGAAGAAGGCTCCGGCCGACCTGCGCGAAGCGATCATCGACACCGCTTTCGCCCTGGTCGCGGAGCGCGGCTGGCGCGACCTCTCCCTGGCGGAGATCGCCGAGGCCGCCGGGCTGCCGCTGTCGAAGGTCTACCCGGTGTTTTCCTCCAAGCAGGCCATCCTCGGCGGTTTCGCCGCGCGGGTCGATGCGGCGATGCTGGCGGAGGAGGGCGAGGGCCTCGACACCCCCGCCCGCGACCGGCTGTTCGACGTGGTGATGCGCCGCTTCGACGCCCTGCAGCCCCACCGCGAGGCGCTGGGCATCATTCTGCAGGACCAGCTGCGCGATCCCCTGGCCACCTGCTGTGGGCTCGGCCGGCTCGGCCGCTCCATGGCGGCGACGCTGGAGGCCGCCGGCTTCTCCACCACCGGCTGCCGCGGGATCCTGCGCGTGAAGGGTCTTTCTGCCATCTATCTCTCGACGCTGCGGGTGTGGCTGCGCGACGACAGCGACGACATGGCGAAGACCATGGCCCACCTCGACAAGCAGCTGGCCCGGGCAGACGCCCTGATCGGCCGCCTCAGAAGCGCCCGGCCGCGCGGCGCCGCCGCCTGACCCGCCCGGGGCCGGGAGCCGCGCGCAAGTGGCTCATATGGTTAACAAATCTCGCAGATGCACGCGGATCTGAAGGGATCCTCAGGGTTTCCGCCGAAAAATCTATTGTGCAGTGCACAAAAAATGCTTGACCGCGTACATATGCCGGCCTATATCACGGTCACGCCCAGTTTTGTGCGATGCAACATTGATTGACCGCGGGGAATATCCCCGCCAGGGATGAGGAGCCCCCAAGTCATGGCCGTTTCCGGTAACCCCTTTCTGAACGGTGATTTCTCCAAGTTCGATTTCGCCGCCTTCATGGATCCCAGCAAGCTCGCCGAGCAATGGGAGAAGTTCGATTTCGCCAAGGCCGCCGACCAGTTCAAGGTGCCGGGGCTCGACGCCCAGGCCCTGGTCGAGTACCAGAAGCGCAACCTCGAGGCTTTCGCTTCGGCCAACAAGATCGCGCTGGAAGGCGCCCAGGCGGTGATCCGCCGCCAGGCTGAGATCGTCCGCAAGGGCGTCGAGGACGCCTCCAAGGCGCTGGCCGAGCTGAATTCTGCCGAGACCCCGCAGGACAAGCTGGTCAAGCAGGCCGAACTGGCCAAGGGCGTCTACGAGGCTGCTCTGGTCAACCTTCGCGAGCTGACCGAGATGGCGAACAAGGCGAACGGCGAGGCCGCCAACCTGATCTCCAGCCGCGTCAGCGAGAGCTTCGGCGAGCTGACCAGCGAGATCAAGAAGACCGCGAAGAAGAAGTAAGCCAGCCTTCGCGCCGGCAGTTTCTTCCGAAAAGCACCTGAGGGCCGCCCCGCCGGGCGGCCCTTTTGCTTGTGCTCTTTCCGTCGCAGCTTTCGGCTCGACACCCCCCGGGCTTAACAATCGCCGGGGCCGCCCTAGTTTGTCGGAGTGGAAACCCACCCAGCGACAAGGGAGAGCGGAGATGAGGCTTGCTTTGAGGCTTTCGGCACTGGGGATCGCGGCGGCCGTGCTGCCCTTTGCCGTGCAGGCGGGGGAGAGCGTGACCTATAGCGTCGGCGGCGCCGACTACGAGGGCTACAGTGCCCCTGCGGAGGGCGACTCCAAGGGGCTGGTGCTGATCATCCACGATTGGGACGGCCTCACCGGCTACGAGGAGCGGCGCGCCGAGATGCTGGCGGCGATGGGCTACGACGCCTTCGCCGTCGACCTCTTCGGCAAGGGCAACCGCCCTGAAAGCGTGGACGATCGCCGCGCCGAGACCGGCAAGCTCTATGGCGACCGCGAAAAGATGCGCAGCCTGCTGATGGGCGGCCTGCAGGCGGCGCGGGAGCGCTACAGCGGCCAGGCGGTGGTCATGGGCTACTGCTTCGGCGGTGCCGCGGCGCTGGAGATGGCGCGCGCGGGCCAGGCAGACGGGATTGCCGGCTATGTCTCCTTCCACGGCGGCCTGACCACCCCGGAGGGGCAGGGCTACGCCGCCTCGACTCCGCCTCTGCTCATCGCCCACGGCGGTGCCGACAGCTCGGTCACCATGGACCACGTGGCGGACCTGTCGAAGGAGCTCGAGGTTGCCGGCATCACTTACGAGATCCAGGTCTACTCCGGCGCCCCGCACGCCTTCACGGTGTTCGACTCGCAGGCCTACCGGGAGGTCGCCGACACCAAGTCCTGGCAGGCTTTCCAGGATTTCCTCGCCGCCAACCTGGTCGGTAGCTGAGTCTCCGAGGCACTGGCTAGAAAATCCCCGCCTCCAGGCCGGCGGCCATGGCCATGCCGAGGTCGCGGCAGTCGTCGACGAAGCGGTCCTGCCATGCGCCGCGGCAGATCAGCGGCTCCTGGACGGCGCGCCAGCGCAGCCCGGTGACAATAGTCTCGACGCCGCGCCGGGTGCCGGTGCCGTCCTTGCCGGCGCGGATGTAGAGGGCGTAGGGCAGGCCCTCGGTCTTCTCGATCACACCGTAGTAGCTGCGGTCGAAGAAGTCCTTCAGGGCGCCGCTCATGTAGCCGAGGTTCTCGGTGGTGCCGAGGATGACGCCGTCGGCCGCCAGCACGTCCTCCGGTCCCGCTTCGAAAGGCGTGAGGCTGCGCACCTCGACGCCATCGATGTCCGGCGCGCGCGCGCCGGCGACCACCGCGTCGCGCAGCTTCGTGGTGTTCTCGGAAGGGACGTGGGCGACGATGAGGAGCCGCTTGGCCATCGTCCGCGCCCGGCGACCGCCCGTCAGCCCGACAGGCGCTTGTAGAGGGCGCGGATGTACTTGTGGTCGCGGTCGGTGAACTCGCCCTCGGCGATGTCGGTCTTGTAGTCCTCGAGCTCCTGCCGCAGGTCGTTGGAGTGGCCGCCGCGGGACAGCAGCTTGTTGATCAGCGCCAGGGTCTCGGCATTCTTGGCCGCCGCGTCGGCGGGCAGCCCGCTGCCGGCGCCGTCCGGTTCTTCGGCCTCGTCGTCCTCCTCCGGCGCCCCGTCCCCGTCCTCGTCATCATCCTCGTCGTCGAGGCCGATTCCGGAGGCCAGCAGCACGCTCCAGGAGGTGCCGGCGGCGGCCACCTTGGTGTCCAGCACGCGGGCGGCGGCCAGGACCTCCTCGTCGTTATCGCTGCCCAGGGTCTCCAGCAGGGAAATCAGCTCCGCCCGGTCCAGGCCGTCGGTCATGTCGCGCCTCGCTTCAGATTGATCGATTCTCGGGCGTGACTTTAGCGAAACCGACCCGGCTTGGGCAAACGCCGGGATTCCCGCCTCAGGCGGCGGCGCTGAGGCGCGGGGCGTCCGCCGCCGCTTTCTCGATCAGCGCCCGGTGCAGGGCACGAATGCAGGCGTCGTGGTCGCCCTCGTCGACGATCACCTGCATGTCGACCTTGCGCATGAGGTCGTTGAAGCCGAGCGGCTCGATTCCCGCCTCGGCGAGGGCGGCGAGCACGCGGGCGCCGAGCGCCGGCAGGCGCAGGTCCCGGCCGATGACCGAGACCACCGCCACGTTGCGCGAGGTGATCGAGGCCGAGGGGAAGCGGGCGTTGAGGTCCTCCTCGACGCGCTTTACCGCCTTGGCCGACCCCTTGAGGAAGTGGGTGATGGTGTTGGCATTGGAAGTCTTGGAGACGATGCGGGCCTTGTGGCGCTTCAAGGCCTCCAGGATCGCCGCGTCGTAGCCCTTGACGCCGACCATGTCCTGTTCGAAGAACTCGAAGGCGTAGACGCCCTTGATGCCGGTGATCAATTCGACGGCCGGCGCCGTCGCCTCCAGGTCGCCGCGGATCACCGCGCCCGGGTCGTCCGGCTCGAAGGTGTTCATGATGCGCAGCGGAATGCGCGCCTGGCGCAGGCCCTTCGCGGCGCTGGGATGGATCGCCTCCATGCCCATGTTGGAAAGCTGGTCGGCGACGTCGTAGTCGGTCTCGGCGATCGGCCGCACCTTATCCTTGCCGACCAGTTTCGGGTCGGCGGAGGAGAGGTGGAACTCCTTGTGGATCACCGCCTCGCGCGCCCCGGTCTCGACGGCGATGCGCGAGAAGGTGAGTTCGCTGTAGCCGCGGCCGTAGAGGCCGACCAGTCCCTCCTCGCACTGCGCGTAGCCGGTGACGATGGGCAGCTGGCGCGTCAGGTCGAACGGCTCGAAGGCCTCGGCGATGCGCCGGTCCAGCGCCTTGCGGTCGCTCTCGCGCCAGCCGGTCAGGTCCACGAAGACCGCGTTCACGCCGGCGCGGCAGAGCCGCAGCATCAGGTTGTAGGCGCTATGCGCCTCGCCGATGCCGCTCAGCATCTCGCGCACGGTCATCAGGTGTTCCGGCAGCTTGAAGTGGCCGAAGGAGCAGAGGCGCCGCAGGTCCATGAGGCAGCTGCGCACGCCCTCGATACGCTCCTCTACGAAGCGGTCGGCCAGCGCGATGTCGCTGGGATCCTCGAGCACCTCGCGGTTCTTCTCGCGCATCGCCGCCCCGGTCCGGGTCAGGGCGTCGCCCCAGGCCCACTCGCTCTCGGAGCCCGCGTAGAGGGCATAGACGCCGGCGGCGCCGGTCTTCTTGTGCTCCAGAAGCAGATCGGTCATGCCGCTGTAGGCGGAGACCACGAAGACGCGGTTGTAGGGATCGTCCTTGGCGTCGGGGCCGAGCACGATGTTGTCGACCACGATATCGACAGCGGACATCGAAGTGCCGCCGATTTTGTGGACGCTGTGACGCGGCGTGGGGGCGCCGTTCTGATTGTCGCTGCGCTGTCGATTCGCTGCTTGGGTCACGCTCGAAACTCTCCTGGAAAAACCTGCACGGACGGCTGTGGTCGCGGCATCAGGCCGCGTCATCCTCCAAGGCATAGGCACCGTCCGGCCCATGCACTTCCTTGCCGGTGACCGGCGGATTGAAGCAGCAGGCCATGATCATCTCGGTTCTGCCGCGCAGGATGTGCTTGTCGTGCTTGTCGAGGGCGTACATTACGCCGGGCCGGATCTCGTGCACCTCGCCGGTGACGCAGTCCTCGATCGAGCCTTCGCCGGAAATGCAGTAGACCGATTCCAGGTGATTCTTGTAGTGCATCTGGAGCTCGGCGCCCTGGTAGATGGTGGTGATGTGAAAGCTGAAGCCCATGTTGTCGCCCTTGAGCAGCAGGCGCACGCTTTCCCAGCCGTCCGACACCACGCGGCGCTCGCCGTTCCTGGCTTCGTTGTAGTCTCTGACGATCATCGATGCGCTTCTCCTCTAGGCGGCCGCGGCCGAGCGATGAACTTCCTCGAAAGCTTCCGCCAGGATATCAAGGCCGGCGTCGAGTTGCTCCTGTTTGATGGTCAGCGGGGCCAGCACCTTGACGACCTCGTCGTGGGCGCCGGAGGTCTCGATGATCAGCCCGCGCTCGAAGCAGGCGGCACAGATCGCCGAGGCCGTCTCGCCGCGGCCGACGTCGATGCCGCGGAACATGCCACGGCCCTTGGTCGAGTAGCCCTGCTTGCGGGCGATCTTCGCGAGGCGCTTGTCCAGGTGCTCGCCCTTGGCGCGGACCTGGGCGGCGAAGGCGTCGTCCTTCCAGAACTTCTCCAGCGCCACCCTGGCGGTGACGAAGGCGTGGTTGTTGCCTCGGAAGGTGCCGTTGTGCTCGGCCGGTTGCCAGATGTCGTGCTCCGGCTTCAGCAGCACCATGGCGAAGGGCAGGCCCATGCCGGACAGCGACTTCGCCAGGGTCACGATGTCCGGCGAGATGCCCATTTCCTCGAAGGAGAAGAACGTGCCGGTGCGCCCGCAGCCGGCCTGGATGTCGTCGACGATCAGCAGGCTGCCGTGCTTGCGCGCGAGCTTCTCCAGGGCGCGCATCCACGCCGCCGAGGCGACGTTGAGGCCGCCTTCGCCCTGCACGGTCTCGACGATGAAGGCGGCCGGCGCCTCGAGACCGCCGGAGGGATCCTCCAGCATGCGGTCGAGCATCTCCAGGCCGTCGACGCCGTCTCCCAGAAAGCCGTCGTAGGGCATGCGCGTCACGCCCTCCAGCGGCAGGCCGGCGCCGCCGCGATGATAGCCGTTGCCGGTGCAGGCCAGCGCCCCCAGGGTGACGCCGTGGAAGCCGTTGGTGAAGGCGACTACGTTGCGGCGGCCTGTCACCTTGCGGGCGAGCTTTAGAGCTGCTTCGACGGCGTTGGCACCGGTCGGGCCGGTAAACTGCAGCCGGTAGTCCATGTCGCGCGGCTGAAGGATCAGCTTCTCGAAGGCGGCGATGAACTCGGCCTTGGCCGTGGTGTACATGTCCAGGCCGTGGGTGACGCCGTCGCGCAGGATGTAATCCACCAGCGCCAGCTTCATGTCGGCATCGTTGTGTCCGTAGTTCAGCGTCGAGCACCCGGCCAGGAAGTCGATGTAGCGGCGGCCGTCCTCGCCGATCAATTCGGCGCCCTGGGCGCGCGCGAAGACCGTCGGAAAGCTGCGGCAGTAGCTGCGGATTTCCGATTCGCGGCGGGTGAAGGTCTCGATGGCTGCGGACATGAAGGGCCTCTTTCGTTGTGGCTGGATGGGGTGGCCGGATGGGGCGGCGGGGGAGGAGCTCAGGCGACCCGGCGCAGGGCGATGCGATCGAAGGGGCCGATCTCCACCAGGTGCTCGGTGTCGTGCCGGCCGCCGAAGTGGGCATCGCTCTCGAAGTGGGCGTCGTCCATGATCGGCGCGTCGAGATCGTCGGCGATGGCGCGGAACAGCGCCCAGGACGCTTTGTTGTCGCGCGTGATGGTGCTGTGGATGTGGCGCACCTGGCGGCATTCCCGGCGTTTCAGAAGCTCATGGATCAGGCGCTTGCCGACGCCGCGGCCGCGCGCGTCGGGGTGCACCGCGACCTGCCAGACGAAGAGCGTATCGGGCTGCTCGGGCGGCAGGTAGCCGGAGATCCAGCCGATCGGCTTGCCGCCGATCTCGGCCAGCGCGCAGGTGCCGGCGAAATGCGAGCACTGCAGCAGGTTGCAGTACATCGAGTTGTCGTCGAGCGCCGCGATGCTCTTGATCAGGGCCCAGATCCGCGCGCCGTCGGCCTTGCGCGGCCGGCGATAGGCGACGGCCTGGCTACCCGCGGCGCGGGGGGCGTCAGCGGCTTGATCTAACTGCATGTCGCATATCTCCAAGCGATGAATCCAACGTTGAATCGAGGCTAATATTTCGTACGTCAAACTAAATTGTCAACCGTTAAAGCGGAGTGAATGCGTCGCACCTTCGGCGAGGTGTAGCAGATTTTCCTTGAAATAGGCCGATTACGTGCAAAGATTTCCCTGGAGAGACATTTTTGTGAGGCTAGAGAAAGTCCAGTGAGAGGAAACTATCTTTCGTTAGTAGAACTAAATGGCATCTTGGCCGGTACGCTGCGGCACCCTAAAATCCGGCCGCGGAAAGCTGGATTCGCGAACCACCGGAACGGAGGCGGAAAGAAGGCCATGCAGCGGCGCTCTCAACAGGCGCTTTCGGCCATGCGGCAGGTCCTGCGCGCGACGGAGAACTACGCGCGCAACCTCTCGCGCTCGACCGGGCTGACGGCCTCCCAACTGCTGCTTCTGCAGGTGTTGGACCAGCACGGTGAAACCACGGCCGGGCAGATCGCCGCCCACATGGGCATCACCCAGGCGACCACCACCAGTCTTCTCCACAAGCTGGAGGCACGCGGACTGGTGCGGCGGCAGCGCGGCGACAGCGATCGCCGCCAGGTCTGGCTGTCGTTGACCGAGGAAGGCCGCGAGCGATTGGCCGCCGCGCCGGACGGTCTGCAGGCGATCTTCAAGGAGCGTTTCGAGAATCTCGAATCCTGGGAGCAGGCGATGCTGGTTGCCGCCTTGGAGCGGGTGGTGGCGCTGCTGGATGCGGACGCCCTGGACGCTGCGCCGGTGCTCGACGTCGGGGCCATCGACCGCGATCAGCAGCACTAGCGGCCCGCTCGCTAGCGGCTGACCACCACCATCTTTTCGATGACGTCGTCCATTTCGCGGTCGTCGACCAGGATGTGCAGGGCCTCCAGCGTCGGCAGCAGGTTGCTGCGCTTGCCGACACGGATCACCGGGTTCTTGCCGGGAATCACCATCAGGCGTTCGCCGAAGTGGAGGCGCAGGAACAGGGTCCCGTCCTCTTCGAACCACCAGGGCTCAGGGCGCTTGTAGGTGATCTGCTTGACGGTCTCGCCGTTCTCTTCCACGTACTCGTGGCCCGGATAGGTGTAGTCGGGGTCGTGCGCCAGGCCGATCTGGTGATCGAGCCCGTTCAGGAAGACGCGGCGCAGGTCGTCCATGCGGCGTTCCACCAGCTTCTTGCGGCGCGCCGGGTTGTTGGTGCGCGGCGCCCTGGCGGGGACGACGAAGTCGAGTTCTTCGCGGGTAACAGAGATGGGGGCCTCCAGGCGCTTCGCGCGCCGGCTGTGAACAGGGATGCGGACCCTAGTCGATCCTGGCAGTTTTGTCAAAACGCGACACTGCGTCGTTTTTACGACAGAGTAAGTTTTGTTCCGCGGGAGAAACCCTCCGGCGATTCGGTGGCCCGCCGACCGGTGAAGGGACGGATCTTCGTCTCTGACGCCGTCACGACCAAGAAGCGTCGGGTCGGCTGCTGTGACAAATCGCGGCCGGGACAACCGCCGCCGCCTTGTCGCGGCGCGCCGGTCGGTGCTAGCGTCGCCGCGGTTTCGGACGCGGGCGTCGGCCCCGAAGGACACGAGGCGCGGGAGGAACGATTCGGGCGATGGCGGCAGACCAGGGAGCCACTCCGGAGGTTGCTCCGGAAATCACCTTCGACGACTTCGTGAAAGTCGACGTGCGCGTCGGCACGATCGTCGACGCGCAGCCCTTTCCCGAGGCACGGCGCCCGTCAATCAAGCTCTGGGTGGATTTCGGCGAGCAGATCGGCGTCCGCAAGACCTCGGCGCAGATCACTGCCCACTACGACCCCGCGCACCTGATCGGCCGCCAGGTGGCCGCCGTGGTGAACTTTCCGCCGCGTCAGATCGGCAAGTTCATGTCCGAGATTCTGGTGCTCGGGTTTCCCGATGCCGCCGGCGAAGTAGTGATGGTCGCGCCCGACCGGCCGGTGCCCAACGGGGGCCGGCTGTACTGACCGCCTGTTGCGGTCGAGATCAGGTGATGTTGAAGCGCTGCAGGACGTCAGCCAGGTCGTCGCCGAACTGGGCGCCGCGGCGGATCAGGCCGACGTTCATCGGCAAGGGCTTCAGGTCCGGATGGTCCGGATCGAGGCTGGTCAGCAGCGCCACCGGGATCGCCTTCGTCGCCGGCATGGCGGCCAGCGCGCAGGCCAGATCGACACCGCTCATGCGCGGCATCACCTGCGCGGTGATCACCAAGTCCGGCCGCGTTTCGAGAATCAACTCCAGCGCCTCGATGGGATTCAGCACGGTGGAGACGCGGTAGCCGCAGGCCGCCAGTTCGCGGCCGACCGCCTTGGCGGCGGAGCGCTGCGGCAGGATCAGCGTCACGTCCTTGTCCATCACCGTGACGTCTTCGACGTTGAAGGTGTTCTGCTGCGGCAGTTCGCGCAGCACCTGGGCGACGCTGGCGACATCCACCTTCTCGCCGTCCAGAACGGCGCTGATGCGATCGGCAAAGGCGATCAGGTCGTCGGCATGCTGGGCCCCGACCGCGTCGATCTCGCTGAGGTACTCGTCCAGGCGGTGGGTCAGCGGTCCGAAGCCGACGAGGTTCACGGCGCGGGCCTTCATGCGCAGGTTGGCCGACTCCTGGGCCAGCAGCTTGGCTGCCTCCTTCGGGTTGAGGACGCCGTTCTTCACCTGCTGCACGCGCAGTTCGAGGTTGCTGACCAGGTCTCTTGCCTCGTCGATCACCTCGCTTTCGATCTGGGAATCCAGCTCTTCTTCGGAAATCAACCCGCGCGTGACGGCCATGGCCCTCTCCAAAACCTTATCGTTCTGCAATCATGGCGCGAACCGCGCTCGGCGCAGATTAGATCAAGAAGTATTAAGGTCGTATAAACGGCAGGCCGGACGCGGCCATTGCGGCCGGCGTCAGGGGGAGGTCAGACCGGCAGCCAGACGCGGGCCCGGAGTCCGCCGCCGGGCGCCGTTTCCAGGGTCACGTCGCCGCCATGGCTGCGTGCCGCATCGCGGGCGATGGTGAGCCCGAGGCCGATGCCGCCGGTGGCAGGGTTGCGCGACTGCTCGAGCCGGAAGAAGGGCTTGAAGACTTCCTCGTGGAACTCCGGCGGGATGCCCGGGCCGTCGTCGTCGATGGTCACCTCGACCAGGTTCCGGCGGCGGCCGGCGCGCACCGCGACATGCTTGCCGTGGCGTTGGGCATTGGCGATCAGGTTGGTCAGGCAGCGCCGCATGCCCTCGCGGCGCAGCGGCAGGACGAGATCTTCTTCGACGTGAAGGTCGATGGCCCGGCCGCCGCGGGTCAATTGCGCCACCACCTCGTGCAGCAGGTTGCCGAGGTCGGCGGGTGCCGGTGTCTCGCGTCCTTCGCCGCGGGCGAAGGCGAGATACCCCTCTACCATGTGCTCCATCTCGGCGACGTCGGACTGCAGATACTTTGCGTCCGGCACGTCGCGCAGCATCTCCAGCTGCAGCTTCATGCGGGTCAGCGGCGTGCGCAGGTCGTGACTGACCCCGGCCAGCATTTCCGTGCGTTGCTCGATCTGTCGCTTGATGCGATCGCGCATGTTGATGAAGGCGGCGGCGGCCTGGCGCACCTCGGTGGCGCCTTCGGGCTTGAAGTCGCGCACCTCCTGCCCCTTGCCGAAGCTCTCGGCGGCATGCGCCAGGCGCCGGATCGGCTTCACCTGGTTGCGCATGAAGACGACCGCGATGCCGAACAGCAGGATCGAGCTGCCGATGGCCCAGTAGACGAAGATGTAGGTGGTCGAGGAGAACAGCCGTTCGTCGGTCACCAGCGCCCGCAGCTTTCCTTTCGGCAACCGCACCAGGATTTCGACGTGACCGCGAATCGAGCGGGTATCGATGACGAAGGGATGGCGCAGCCGCTCCGCCAAAGCGTCCTCCAGGCGCGTCTCGACCACGGTGCGCACCCGTGGGCTGGATACTTCCGGTAGCTCCATTCCCTCGGTGAGGCTGAGCTGGAGCTGCATGGTGCTGCGGGCGATCTGGAAGATCTCGCGCTGCTGCTGCAGGCCGGGGTTGCGCTCCAGCACCGCGATCACCGCGGCGACGTCGCCGGCGAGACCCTGGGCCAGACGTTTGGTGATGTTGTCGTAGTGACGGTCGTAGAAGACCCAGCTGGAGATCACCTGCATGAGGATCAGCGGGGTGACGATGATCAGCACCGAACGTGCGAGCAGGGAGCGCGGCAGCAAGCGGCGGATCAGCCCCCGGCGGCCTTGCGGATAGAGCGGGTCCGACGGTGGGGTCATCGGCGGCACGGGCGGCGGACGCAGTACGGTGGTATCGGTTGCGGCGGCATCAGTCGGGAATCAGGACATAGCCGGTACCGCGCACAGTCTGCAGGTAGCGCGGGAACCTGGGATCGGTCTCGATCTTGCGCCGCAGGCGGGTGACCTGCACATCGATGGTGCGCGCATTGCCGCTGATCATGCTCGCCTCGCCCAGGTCGTCGCGGGTGACCGGCTCGCCGGCCCGGCGCGCGAGGGCCTTGAGCAGCGAGGCCTCGGCGCTGGTCAGCCGCACGAAGTCGCCGGCCTTCGTCAGTTCCTCGCGCTCGATGTCGAAACAGAACTCGCCGAAGGTGACCCTGTTCGGCGCCGGCGGCGCCGGCGGCACGCGGCGCAGGATGGCGTTGATGCGCAGCACCAGTTCGCGCGGCTCGAAGGGCTTGGGAAGGTAGTCGTCGGCGCCGCACTCGAAGCCCGCGATGCGATTCTCCGTCTCGTTCATGGCGGTCAGCAGCAGAATCGGCACGGCGTTGTCGCGGCGCAGGGTCTCGGTCAGCTGCAGGCCGCTCTCGCCGGGCATCATGATGTCCAGTACCAGCAGGTCGAATGCCAGCGCCGCCAGCTTGGCGCGCGCGTCGGCCGCATCGACGGCCGTGGTCACGCGGAACCCCTGGTCGTTGAGGTAGCGCTGCAGCAGATCGCGCAGCCGGGTATCGTCGTCGATGACCAGGATGTGCGGCTGCTCGGCCAAGGCTTGCTCGCGGGCTTGCTGGCTCATGGGCCGGGAGTATAGGCCTGCCCGCGAGGCCCCGCCAGCGGCTGCGGGGGCTCTCAGCGTCCCGCCTGGCTACGCGCGAGGGACGGCCTGCCGCGCGGCGGTTTGCCGGCACCCGGCTTGACACCCGGTTTGGCACCCGGCTCTGGGCGTTCGAAGCGGCCGCGGTCGGCCTCGTCGATGATGTTGATGAGCACGGTGCGGAAGCCCTCCACCGCCTCGGCGCCGGCGCTGCGGTAGGCGCGGGCGATGCGCACGCGTTGCTGCTCGCTCAGCTTGCTTTCCAACTCGCGGCCCTTGGCCGTCAGCTCCAGCAGGCGCTGACGGCGGTCGCGCAGGCCGGGGCGCTGGGTGATGAAGCCGTCGCGCACCAACTGGCCGAGCACCCGCGACAGCGACTGCTTGGTGATGCGCAGGATGGTCAGCAGCTCCGACACGGTGATGCAGGGGTGGCGGCCAACGAAGTAGATCACCCGGTGGTGGGCGCGTCCGAAGCCGTAGTCGGCGAGGGTCTGGTCGGGCTCGCCGGTGAAGTCGCGGTAGGCGAAGAACAGCAGCTCCATCGCCTGGCGCAGCTCCTCCTCGCGCAGGAAGAGGGGGTTGGGACCGCCTTTTACGTCAGCCATGTTGACATATCTACCTAATCTTGTTACATATGGCCAGCAAGATTTGGACGAAAGTATCAAATTGGAACTATCTGCGGAAAAGATTCTCTGATCGGTTAGCTTCACTGACTGAAATTCTGCCCGTGCCGCCGCTCCTGCCGGCCGGCCCGCCGGCCGGAAAGTCATAAGCGGACCGGCCGGTTCCGTGCAACGATCAACGAGCTTTGGGCCATACTATCGGGCCGGCAAGGCATTTTGGGACGAAACGAACGATGTCCATCCTTCCTTTCGACGACCGCGACGGCGTCATCTGGTACGACGGCAAGCTCATGGCTTGGCGCGACGCCAAGCTGCACGTGCTGAGCCACGGGCTGCACTACGGCTCCTGCGTGTTCGAGGGCGAGCGCTCTTACGCCGGGCGCATCTTCAAGATGGAGGAGCACCACGAGCGGTTGCTGGCCTCCGGCAAGCTGCTCGGCTTCAACATCCCCTACAGCCGCGAGGAGATCGACGCCGCTTCCATGGCGGTGCTGGAGGCCAACGGCATCGCCGACGGCTATGTCCGCCCGGTTGCCTGGCGCGGCAGCGAGATGATGGCGGTCTCGGCCCAGCAAACGAAGATCCACGTCGCCGTGGCGGCCTGGCAGTGGCCGGCCTATTTCACGCCGGAGGCCCGCCTGAAGGGCATCCGCATGACCATCGCCGACTGGAAGCGGCCGTCGCCGGAGACCGCGCCCTGCCGTTCCAAGGCCGCCGGGCTCTACATGATCTGCACCCTCTCCAAGCACGCGGCCGAGGCCAGGGGCTACAGCGACGCCCTGATGCTCGACTATCGCGGCTTGATCGCGGAGGCGACCGGTGCCAACGTGTTCCTGGTGCAGGACGGCAAGATCCACACGCCGACGCCGGACTGCTTCCTCGACGGCATCACCCGCCGCACCGTCATCGATCTCGCCCGCAAGCGGGGCTATGAGGTGATCGAGCGGGCGATCGGGCCTGAGGAACTGGCCAAGACGCAGGAGGTCTTCCTGACGGGGACCGCCGTGGAGGTGACGCCGGTGGCGGAGATCGACGACTACAGGTTCCAGGCGGGCGAGATCACCCGCAACCTGATGAACGACTACGACGCCTTGGTGCGCAAGCACGCGGCGGCCAGCGCCGCCTAGCGCCGCTCATATCGGTCTTTCCAAGGACCGGGCGGCGCAGAAGGAAGCGCCGCCCGGTTTTCTTTTTTGTGCGATGAGGAGAATTCGAGATGTCCCGCGCTTTCGTGAAGGAAGACGACGCCGGCACGCCCGAGGAAAAGGTCGACCTGCCGATCAGCGCGCATCCCAATTTCGTGACGCCGGCCGGCCTGCAGATGCTGCGCGACAAGGTCCGGCAGTACGAAACCGAGCGCGCCGAGCTGAAGGAGCACGACAGCGAACTCTCCGCCCAGTCGCACCTGCCGCGCGTCGAGCAGGAGGTCCGCTACTGGGAGGAGCGCCTGCGCACGGCGATCCTCGTCGATCTCGCCAGGCAGCCGCGCGACAAGGTCGCCTTCGGCGCCAGCGTGACGGTGGAGGACGACGCCGGCAAGCGGCACGACTATGTCATCGTCGGCGAGGACGAGGCCGATCCGCAGAACGGCAAGGTCTCCTACGTCTCGCCGCTGGCCCGCGCCCTCGACGGCGCCGCGGTCGGCGACTCCATCACCTGGAAGCGCCCCGCCGGGGACCAGGAGCTCGAAGTGGTGGCGATCAGGTATGAGGCGGGGGAGGTCTAAACCCCCGGCCCGCGCTCCAGGTAGGTGTTCAGCACGATGTAGGACTGGGTGCGGAAGGCCGGACTCTGCTGCGCCAGAATTCGCCGGCAACGCTCCGGGCAGGTGTTTGGCACGATTCAGGATCGGGAGCGGAGCTCGCCTATTCCGCCGCGTCGGGATCTTTCTTCACCCAGCGGGCGGCGGCCCTGTTGTCGCTGTCTCGGGCGTCGACCCACTGGGCGCCCTCGTCGGTCTCTTCCAGCTTCCAGAACGGCGCCTTGGTCTTCAGCCAGTCCATGAGGAACTCGCAGGACTCGAAGGCGGCCTGGCGGTGCGCCGAGGCGGTTGCCACCATCACGATCTGATCGCCGGGCTCGAGACGCCCGAAGCGGTGGATGACGAGGCTCGCCTCCAGCGGCCAGCGCGCTCTCGCTTCCGCTTCGATCTCGGCCAGCATCTTCTCGGTCATCGCCGGGTAGTGCTCCAGCGTCATCGCGCTGATCGCGCCGCCGCCGGCGATGTCGCGGACGAGCCCGACGAAGACGGCGACGCCGCCGATGGCGTGGTTGGCCTCGGTGAGAGCCGCCAGTTCCCGGCCGACGTCGAAATCTTCCCGCTGCACCCGGATCGTCACGGCTAGCCTCCGGTCACCGGCGGGAAGATGGCGACCTCGTCGCCGGCGCGCACCGGGTCGCCCGGCTGCGCGAAGGCCTGATTCACCGCCACGCGGATGGCGCCGCGGTCGGAGAGCGCGTCGGCGAAGCCCGGCCCGCGGTCTTCCAGCCAGGCGAGCAGATCGCCCACCGTGGCGACGCCCTCGGGCGGGGTGACGTCCTCCTCGGCGACGCCGGTCTTGGTCTTCAGCCAGGCGAAATACAGCAGTTTCACGAGGGTAATTTTCCCATCGACTCGTCCGGGCGGTTGCCCGCCTCGCCCATCGAGACGGTCCTACGGACCTCCTCAGGGTGAGGCTCCAATTTCAACTCTCCGACCTCATCCTGAGGAGCTCGCGGCAGCGAGCGTCTCGAAGGATGAGAAGCCTCTACGAATATAGGCTATTGGGCCACTTCGCTGAAGGGCAGGAAATCGACCATCGCGCCGGCCTCCAGGCGGGTCAAGTCCTCGGGCAGCTCGACCAGGCCGTCGGCGGCGACCAGTGAGGAGAGGATACCGGCGCCCTCGCGCGGGAACTTCTCCGCCGTCAGCACGCCGCCGGCGTCCTCCGCCAGGCGGGCGCGCACCCACTCGCGGCGGTCCTTCTTCTTCTTGTGGTCGAAGCCGGCGCGCACCCGGAAGGTGTGCGGCGGCGCGTCCCTGCCGCCCATCAGGCGCAGAATCAGCGGGCGCACGATGGTGAGAAAGGTGACCACCACGGCGACCGGGTTGCCGGGCAGGCCGACGAAGGGGACGCGGCCGACCTGGCCGAGGGCGATGGGCCGGCCCGGCTTCACCGCCAGGCGCCAGAGGTGCAGCCTGCCGAGCGCCTCCACGGCCGCCTTCACGTGGTCCTCCTCGCCGACCGAGACGCCGCCCGAGGTCACCAGCAGGTCGTGTTTCCCCTTGGCGCCGTCGAGCGCCTTGCGCACCGCCTCGAGCCGGTCCGGCAGGATGCCGAGATCGTCGACCGCGCAGCCGAGGCCGGTCAGCAGCGCATGGATGGTGTAGCGGTTGGAGTCGTAGATGGCGCCGGGGTCGAGCGGTGCGCCCGGCTCGCGCAGCTCGTCGCCGGTGGAGAACAGTCCTACCTTAAGGCGCGTGGAGACCGCGACTTCGCGGCGGCCGACGGCGGCGGCCTGGCCGACGTCCTGGGCCCGCAGCTTCTGGCCGCGCTGAAGCACGACGCTGCCCCTGGCGACGTCCTCGCCGGCTTTGCGCGCATTGGCGCCCTTGCGGATGCCGGGCTTGATGACGACCCAGGGGGCTTTGGGGTCGCCGTCTTCGCTGCAATCCTCCTGCATCATCACCGTGTCCGGGCCTTCCGGCAGCCGGGCGCCGGTGAAGATGCGGATGGCGGTGCCGCGCCGCGCTGCCGGCAGTTCCAGTTGCCCGGCCGTTACGCGGCCGGTCACCGGCAGGCGGGTGTCGCCCTCGGGGTCGAGGTCGGCGTGGAACACGGCGTAGCCATCGACGGCGGAGTTGGGGGCCGGCGGAATGTCGACCGGCGAGACGACGTCTTCGGCGAGGATACGGCCGAGGGCGTCGTGCAGGGCGACGGGCTCGCTGGCGGTCACCGGCACGATGGTCTCGGCCAGCAGCCGGCGGGCCTCGTCGACCCGCATGAGGCGGCCGCCGTGCGCGAAACAGTCGTCGCTCAGCTGCGCCATGGGCTACTCCGCGGCGCCTTTCTGCACCCGCTCGGCCCCCGCCTTCGACTCGAGCCCGCAGTGGGCGACGACGAAGTCGGCGATGGCCTCGGCGTCGTTGAGGTCGAGGCGCGGCACCGGCAGCCCGGGCAGATCCTCGTCGCTCGCCACGGCGACGACGCGCGGGTCGTCCGGCTGGATCAGCGGCTTGCCGTGGGAGGGACGGTGGATCTCGATCTTCTCGTGGCCCTCGGCCTTCCAGCCCTCGATGATCAGCAGGTCGACCTGGCTCATGTGGCGCATCAGGCTGCGGCTGTCGGGCTCGACCTCGTCGCGCAGTTCGTGCATCAGCGCCCAGCGCCTGCCGGAGCCGATCATCACCTCGGTGGCGCCGGCGGCGCGGTGCTCGTAGGAGTCCTTGCCCGGCTTGTCGACGTCGAAGGCGTGGTGGGCGTGCTTCATGGTGGAGACCTTCAGTCCGCGACGCACCAGCGCCGGGATCAGCTTCACCATCAGCGTGGTCTTGCCGCTGCCGCTCCAGCCGGCGAGGCCGATCACCTTCATCAGCGGCGGGTTCTCCGTATCGCTCATCGGCTGCCGCTCTCCTGGCTCACCATGTGTTTCAGGCCGCGCGCCAGGTAGTCGTAGCCGGTGATCGCGGTGAGGGTGCCGGCGATCCACAGGCCGATCTCGCCGATGGTGTGAACCGGCAGGAAGGCCGGGGCGGCGTCGCCGACGATGAGGAAGCCGAGGGCGACCATCTGGATGCCGGTCTTCCACTTGGCCAGCTTGGTGACCGGGACCGAAACCTTGATCTCGGCCAGGTACTCGCGCAGGCCGGAGACCAGAATCTCGCGGGCCAGGATAACGATCGCCGGTATCATCTCCAGGCCGGAGATCTGCTGGGTCGCCACCAGCATGACGATCAGCGAGGCGACCAGCAGCTTGTCGGCGATGGGGTCGAGGAACCGCCCCAGCGGCGAGATCAGCTTCATGTGCCGGGCCAGGTAGCCGTCGAAATAATCGGTGACGCAGGCCATGACGTAGCCGCCCAGCGCCAGCCAGCGGAACAGCGGGGTATCGACGTAGATCAGCACCAGCAACAGCGGAATCGCCGCGATCCGCGACAGCGTCAGCATGTTCGGCAGGCTGGTCAGCATCGGCCCGGTTCTTCCTCCTGAAGAGCCGCCCGCCGCCGGTGCCGCGGACGCCCCGTCTCCGTCCCTCTTGTAGCATAGCCGCCCGACGCGACCCAGGGGCAGCACGCCTGGGAACAGTGGGAAATCGGGCTGCGATCGGGCTCCTTCGGGCGCGCCACCCAATCAGCCGTCCCGGTGGAAATGGTCGTAGATCCGGCGGGCCACCGTCCTGGAGATGCCCTCCACGGCTTCGAGGTCGGCAAGGCCGGCGCGCGCCACGGCCCGGGCGGCGCCGAAGTGCAGCAGCAGCGCCTTCTTGCGCCGGGCACCGATGCCCGGCACCTCGTCGAGGACCGAGCGCAGCCGCGCCTTGCTGCGGCCGGCCCGGTGGGTGCCGATGGCGAAGCGATGGGCCTCGTCGCGCAGGCGCTGCAGGAAGTAGAGCGCCGGGTCGCGCGGCAGCAGCATGAAGGCGGCCTTGTCGGGCAGGAAGATGCGCTCGCGCCCGGCGTCGCGGTCCGGGCCCTTGGCGATGGCGGCGATCGGCAGGTCGCCGAGGCCGAGGTCGGCCAGCACCTCCAGGCCGACGGCGAGCTGGCCCTGGCCGCCGTCCAGCAGCACCAGGTCGGGCCACAGGCCGCTGCCGCGCTCGGGGTCCTCCTTCAGGGCGCGCTGGAAGCGCCGGGTCAGCACCTCGCGCATCATGGCGTAGTCGTCGCCGGCGACGGTTTTCGGGTCCTTGATCTTGAACTTGCGGTAGGCATTCTTCTGAAATCCCTCGGGCCCGGCCACCACCATGCAGCCGTAGGGCTCGCTGCCCTGGGTGTGGCTGTTGTCGTAGATCTCGATGCGCTCGGGCGTGCCCTCGAGTCCGAAGATCTCGGCGAGGCGCTCCAGCAGCTTGCGCTGGCTGCCGCTTTCGGCGAGGCGCCGGGCCAGCGCCTCGCGGGCGTTGTGCAGGGCGTTGTCGATCAGCTTGCGCTTGGCCCCGCGCTGTGGCCGCGACAGCTCCACCCTGTGTTCGGCCTTCAGGCTCAAGGCCTCGGCGATGAGATCCTGTTCCTCCAGGTCATGGCTCAGCAGGATCAGCCGAGGCACCGGCTTGTTCTCGTAGAACTGGGCGACGAAGGCGGCGAGCACCTCGGCGATGCCGAGGCTCTTGTCGTGACTCGGAAAGTAGGCGCGGTTGCCGTAGTTGCGCCCGGCCCGGAAGAAGAACACCTGGATGCAGATCTGCCCGCCCTGCTCCTCGGCGGCGATGACGTCGGCATTGTCGACGCCCTCGATGTTGATGTCCTGGTGCGCCTGGATCTGCGACAGCGCGCGGATGCGGTCGCGGTAGACGGCGGCGGACTCGAAGTCGAGCCGCGCCGCGGCTTCTTCCATCCTCGCCGCCAGCTGCTGCTGGACCTCCTTGGAATTGCCGGTGAGGAATCGGCGCGCCTGACTCACGAGGTCGAGGTAGTCGGGCGCCGCGATACGCTCGACGCAGGGCGCCGAGCAGCGCCGGATCTGGTACATCAGGCAGGGCCGGGTGCGGCTGGCGTAGACCGCGTCGCTGCAGGAGCGCAGCAGGAAGGCGCGCTCCAAGGCGGTGATGGTGCGGTTGACGGCGCCGGCCGAGGCGAAGGGCCCGAAGTAGTCGCCCTCGCGGGTGTGGGCGCCGCGATGCTTGGCGATCTGCGGGATGGCGTGGTCGGCGGTCAGCAGGATGTAGGGGAACGACTTGTCGTCGCGCAGCAGCACGTTGTAGCGCGGCATCAGGCGCTTGATGAGGTTGCTCTCCAGCAACAGCGCCTCGACCTCGGTATGGGTCTCGACCACCTCCATGGACACGGTTTCCGCCACCATGCGCTGCAGCCGGCGCGGCAGCTTGGCGATTTGCGTGTAGCTGGTGACCCGGCGCTTCAGGTTGCGCGCCTTGCCGACATAGAGCGCATCGCCCCTGCGGTTCAGCATGCGGTAGACCCCGGGGCTGGCCGAGAGCGTCTTCGCGGTGTCGGCGATCACCGTGACGCCGCGCGCCAGGCCCTCGCCCAGGCCGGCCGTCTCGACCTCTTCGGATCCGGTCCCGGGTTCGGGCAGGTAGGCTTCGGCCGGATCCTCCTCCAGGCCCATGGCCGAGCGTTTGCCGCCGTCGGAGGGGTCGTGCCGCTGCGGTTTGGGCCGGCGGTGCTTCGTGGCCTTGGCCATGGTGTGAGTCTGCGCTTCCTTCGGCTGTATGCTTATCGGAACAAAGCAACCGCGGCCCACCCGGTCAATGGCCAGAGGTCGACGTCCAGGGGGCCGACGTCCGGCAGGCCCGGCCGGGTGAAGCGGTGTGGCGGATTCTATCCACCATTCTTGTGGATAACTCTGTGGCTATCGGGGCCTCGGCTGAACACCCTCTTAGGGAATTCTACACTTTTGTTAAGCTGCCTATTTTCTAGGCAAAAATCTTCATATCATTGATTCTAAATACAGAAATCCAAGTCAATAACAAAGTTAACGGCGACCTCGCAAAAATGTCATCGACTCCGCAAGGGTTTTGGGTATCGCCGGAGAGCCTGTGTACAACTCGGTCACCCCAGGGACGGATCGCTGCTGCTGCAAGGGCTTAGCGGGCGCGCCGGGACCCTATGCGTGGTCCCTCCGGCGGGCGATCTCGACTCCGATGCCGCCGATGTCGGCGTAGCGGTCGAGCTTTTCGATGCGGACCTTCGTCTCGCTGACCGACGGAAAGCCGAAGCAGACGTCGGAAAGTTCCTCGGCCAGGGTTTCCAGCAGCCGGAAGGTGGTGTCCAGACAGTGGTTGCGCACCGCCTTGGCGAGGCGGCCGTAGTCCACCACCTCGCCGATGTTGTCACGGCCGGGCGGCGGGTAGTCGACGGCGAGTTCGATGTTGATGCGCAGGCGCTGGCGCCGGGCGCGTTCCTCGTCGCTGACGCCGATGCTGCAGGACAGCGTCAGGTCGCGGATCAGGATGCGCTGCGACAGCACGCTGGACTTGATGCGTTCGCCGGCGAGGCGGGGCGGGGTGGTGGGCATGACGGAGTCTCGCTCGGCAGGCGGCGGGGCGCTTCCCGGCATCCTACGGCCGTGCCGGCGCCGCCTCAATAGTCGCGGTGACTGTGGCGCCGGTGCTGCCGGCCGCTGCGGTGCCGGCGCCAACGGCGGCCTGCTTGTGCGGATCGAACTGGATCCAGACGAAAGCCAGATAGAGCACCAGGAAGGCGGCGCCGTGATAGCGGTTGATCCGCTTGCCGAGCAGCAGGACCGGCAGCGCCAGCAGGGTGACGCCGGCGAGGATCCAGATGTCGAAGCGCAGGATCTCCGGCGCGACGTCCACCGGGATGATCATGAACAGCGCCCCGAGGATGAGCAGGATATTGAAGATGTTGGAGCCGAGGACGTTGCCGAGGGCGACCTCGGTCTGGCCGCGATAGGCCGCGACGATGGCGGTGGCGAGTTCCGGCAGCGAGGTGCCCACGGCGACCAGGGTGAGCCCGATCACCGTCTCGGAGACACCGGCCGCCCGGGCGATGACGGTGGCGCCGCGCACCAGCAGGTCCGAGCCGACGGCCAGGGCGCAGATGCCGACGACGACCAGGGCGACCGCCAGCCAGGCCGACTTCGGGGTGGCGCCGGCTTCCTCGATCGCCTCCAACCCGGCCGCCGCGTCGTTGCCGCCGCGGCGCTCGACCATGTAGCTCATGACCAGGTAGCCGACCAACAGCAGGACCATCGCCGCGCCGTGCGCGAAGGAGAGGCGCTGGCTGAACGCCATGAGAATGAAGATCGCCGTCGCCGCCACCATCGCCAGGGTGTCGCGCAGCACGCGCCGGGGCTCTCGCACGATGGGGCAGAGCAGGGCCGCGATGCCGAGGATCAGCAGGATGTTGGCGATGTTGGAGCCGACCACGTTGCCGACGCCGATGTCGGAGGCGCCCTGCAGACCGGCGGTGACGGTGACCACCAGTTCCGGCATGGAGGTCGCCATGGCCACCACGGTAAGCCCGATCAACAGCGGCGACAGCCCGAAGCGCAGCGAGAGCCCGACGGCCCCGCGGAGCAGTACCTCGCCGCCGACAAAAAGCAGGGCCAAACCGCCGCCGGCTTGCAGGAATGCGAGAGTTGTCATGTCCGGACGGGGTACCAGGGTGGTTGCAACAGACGACGCGGCGAACCGTGGCCCCTCGGGAATCGGGGCGGGCGGCTCACCGCGGGCAGGTGGCGTTTCGGCCAAGCAGGCGCTACCAAACAGGCGTTAGATGTCGACCTGCGGGGGAAATTTCAATGAGATTGTCGACAGCCGGACCTCGCCGCCGCCGCCGAAGGCGCGGTGCCTACCCCTTCTCGGAGTCGCCGGAGCTCGCCGGATGCAGCTTCAGAGCGGCGGAATTCATGCAATAGCGCTGCCCGGTCGGCTGCGGGCCGTCGGCAAACACGTGGCCGAGATGGGCGTCGCATCGCGAGCAGAGCACCTCGGTGCGACGCATCCACAGGTTGCGATCCTCCTTGGTCGCCACGGCGCTGTCGCTGACCGGGGCGTAGAACGAGGGCCAGCCGGTCCCGGAGTCGTACTTGGTGCCGGAGGCGAACAGCGGCTGGTCGCAGACCACGCAGTGGTAGGTGCCCGGGGTCTTGGTGTCGTGGTAGCGGCCGGAGAAGGGGCGTTCCGTGCCGCCTTCCTGAGTGACGTTGTACTCCTCGGGCCGCAGCCGGCGCAGCAGCCCCGCGCGGTCGACTTTCACCTTCTGGTCCATGGGATCTCTCCTGCAAGTCTCGTCGGCTAATGTGAGCCTCGCCGGCGCCGGCGGCAAGGGCACGGGATCTTCACTTCCCCGTGCGCTTCAGCTTCTCGATGGTCTCGTGGAGGGCGGAGAGGAAGGCCGAGCGGTCGCGCTGGGAGAACGGCCGTGGCCCGCCGGTCACCTGGCCGGCTTCGCGCAGCTCGGCCATGAGGTTGCGGCTGGCCAGCGCCATGCCGATGGAACGGTCGGAGAAGCCCTTGCCGTTGTGGGCCAGCACGGCGGCACCCGCCTTGACACAGCGTGCCGCCAGCGGCACATCGGCGGTGATCACCACGTCGCCCGGCCCGGCGCGCTCGGCGATCCAGTCGTCGGCGGCATCGAAGCCGCCGCCCACTACCACCCGCCTGATGAGCGGATGCACCGGCAGGGCGATGATGTCGTTGGCGACCACCTGCACGGTCCAGCCGTGGCGCTCGGCGACCTTGTAGATCTCCGCCTTCACCGGGCAGGCGTCGGCGTCGACGTAGATGGTGCCGGTCGTGGTGTGGCCTTCGCTCATCAAGGCTGCACCCTTCAGCGCCGCTTGCCCCGGGCCTTGGCGTACTTGCCCCCGCCTCTCTTGGCGTGCGACTTGCTGGCGGCGCCGGCTCGGGCGATGCGGTCGGCGAAGCCGCCTTCGCCCGATGGCATGCCCGGCCTGTCGAGGCCGAGTTCGTGGTCCTGCAGGCGCTTGATCTCGTCGCGCAGGCGCGCGGCCTCCTCGAACTCCAGGTCGGCCGCCGCCTCGCGCATGCGCCGCTCGAGGTCGGCGATGTAGGCCGTGAGGTTGTGGCCGATCAGGTGCAGGGCCTCGGCATCGCCGGTTTTCACCGTCATGTGGTCGCGCTCGTAGACGCTCTCCAGGATATCGGCGATGCGCCGCTTGATGGATTCCGGCGTGATGCCGTTGGCGGCGTTGAAGGCTTGCTGTCTCTCACGGCGGCGGTTGGTCTCCTCCAGCGCCGCCATCAGGCTGTCGGTCATCTTGTCGGCATAGAGCACCACCCGGCCGTCGATGTTGCGCGCGGCGCGGCCGATGGTCTGGATCAGCGACCTGGTGGAGCGCAGGAATCCCTCCTTGTCGGCATCGAGGATGCAGACAAGGGCGCATTCGGGAATGTCCAGACCTTCGCGCAGCAGGTTGATGCCGACCAGCACGTCGAACACGCCAAGACGCAGGTCGCGGATGATCTCGATGCGCTCCAGGGTGTCGACGTCGGAATGGATGTAGCGCACCTTGAGGCCGGCCTCATGCAGGTACTCGGTGAGATCCTCGGCCATGCGCTTGGTGAGGGTGGTGACCAGGGTGCGCATGCCCTTCGCCGCCACGTCGCGGCACTCGGCGATGAGGTCGTCGACCTGGCTTTCGGTCGGACGGATGATGCACAGCGGATCGATCAGGCCCGTGGGGCGAATGATCTGCTCGACGAAGACACCGCCGGTCTGCTGCAATTCCCAATCGCCGGGCGTTGCCGAGACATAGACCGTCTGCGGTCGCATCTGCTCCCACTCCTCGAACTTCAGCGGCCGGTTGTCGATGCACGACGGCAGGCGGAAGCCAAACTCGGCCAGCGTCGACTTGCGCGCGTAGTCGCCGCGGAACATGCCGTTCAGCTGGCCGACGGTGACGTGGCTCTCGTCGACGAACAGCAGCGCGTCGTCCGGCAGGTACTCGAACAGCGTCGGCGGCGGCTCGCCCGGCTTGCGGCCGGTGAGGTAGCGCGAGTAGTTCTCGATGCCGGCGCAGGAGCCCGTCGCCTCGATCATCTCGAGGTCGAACAGGGTGCGCTGCTCCAGGCGCTGGGCCTCCAGCAGCTTGCCCTGCTGATTGAACAGCTCGAGCTGGACCTTGAGGTCCTCCTTGATCAGCTTCGCCGCCTGCTGCAGCGTCGGGCGCGGCGTCACGTAGTGGCTGTTGGCGTAGACCTTCACGGCGTCCAGTTCGTCGGTCTTGTCGCCGGCCAGCGGGTCGAACTCGTGGATCGCCTCCACCTCGTCGCCGAACAGGGTGAGGCGCCAGGCGCGGTCCTCGTAGTGGGCGGGAAAGATGTCGACGGTATCGCCGCGCACCCGGAAGGCGCCGCGCTGGAAGGCGGTGTCGTTGCGCTTGTACTGCAGCTCGACCAGCTTCTTCAGCAGCTCGGCGCGGTTGATCTCTTGCCCGGCCTTCACCTCCACCGTCATGGTGGCGTAGGTCTCCGGTGAGCCGATGCCGTAGATGCAGGACACCGAGGCGACGATCACCACGTCGCGGCGCTCGAAGAGGGCGCGCGTCGCCGCGTGGCGCATGCGGTCGATCTGCTCGTTGATCGAGCTTTCCTTCTCGATGTAGGTGTCGCTGCGCGGGACGTAGGCTTCCGGCTGGTAGTAGTCGTAGTAGGAGACGAAGTACTCCACCGAGTTGTCCGGGAAGAAGGACTTCATCTCGGCATAGAGCTGTGCGGCCAGCGTCTTGTTGGGCGCCAGGATCAGCGCCGGGCGCTGCAGCTCGACGATCACCTGCGCCGCGGTGAAGGTCTTGCCGGAGCCGGTGACCCCCAGCAGCACCTGGTCGCGTTCGCCTTCGCGCAGGCCCGCCGTCAACTCGGCGATCGCCTGCGGCTGGTCACCCGCCGGCGCGAAGTCGGAGACGATGCGGAACGGCGTGCCGGCGGGCACGTCGACGGGCTTGGTGGGAAAGGGGCTGAGGACCGGGTTCGACATGCCCCTAATATGCATTTCTCCGGGCGCGACGCCAGGGGCCCGCCGCGGCCGGCGCGGGAACCTGCTGTCACCTGGGTGTCAGGAGTGGCGCGTTCGCCTCACAGCAGCGGCGCGAAGAGCAGCAGCGCCGCGCCGAATCCCACTGCGAGCAGCGCCGCCAGCAAGAGGCGCCTGGCCCAGCGCCGCAGCGCGCCGGCGCGCCTCGGGGAGTCGGATCGGTGGAACAGCGCCGGGTCAAACAGCATTCACGTCACAAGGCACCATCGGGGACACCTCCTCCTCCTTGGTCCCCCCCGGATGGATGGGTGGCAGGGACCGCTTCCCCGAGCGGCGGATCGATTGCGGCGACGGTCCTGGTCGCGACCGCCTCCGCCGTGACCGCGTAGCGCAGCGGACCGCCGGGATCGATGGCGTCGAAGGGCCAGCAGGTGACCAGGGTGACAAGCTCGCGATCCGCGGCCGGCCGCGCCGTCACCGGGTGACGCACGTCGATAACCTGGCGGCCCTTCACGCGGTAGTCGTGCCAGGCGCCGTCGCGGTCCTGCAGGCTGAAGCGGCTGCCGTCGGCCAGCTCGCGCAGGAAGGCGAAGTGGGTGTCGCGGTGGCCGCTGAGGATGCGGTGGCCGAGGCCCTCGGTGCCGCCGACCACGGCGGGGCCGAAGGCCAGGGTGCGCCCGCTGGCGCCGGCCAGTACGTAGAGGTCGACGTCGAGCTCCGCCACCCGGAGCCGCGCCACCGGCCAGGTGTCGGCCCAGGGCCAGGGCTTCACGGCGTCCGCGCCGCCCAGGGTCGCGGCCCAGGCGCGGTCGAGCAGGCGCTGGGCCAGCCAGGCCTTGCCGTGGATGGCGGCGGCCCCGCCGAGCTGCCACAGGCCGAGGGCCAGCGACAGCGCGGCGAGGCCGAGCAGCAGGCGGGTCGAGGTCAGGGCCTCAGCCACAGTGCCCGCTCCGGCAGCGGCGGTGCATCACCAGCAGCACCAGCAGCAGGGCCAGCAGCAGGTAGGCGCTGCCGAGGATGGCCATGCGCTCTGCCGCGGTCGCCGTCTGCGGCAGGGTGACGGTCTGGCCGCCGGCCGCCGCGGCGCGCTGCAGCAGCGGGGCGGGCAGCTCGCGCTGGCGCATCTCCGCCGGCGCCCGCAGTGTCTCCTGGCGGCCGAAGACCTTTCCGGCGTCCCAGCCGGCCGGCAGGTCGCGGGCGATCTCCTCGCGGTCGAGGGCGCTTCCCTCGGGCCGCGCCACCGCCTCGTCGATGGCGACCAGCGAGGTGTAGCGGGTGACCAGTTGGTGCTCGAGCGCCAGCGCCAGGGCCTCGGCACGGATGGCGGCCCGGTCGATGTCGGCCCCGCCGTCGCCCCTGGCCCGGTAGAGGCCGTCCTCGATCTGCGCCAGCTTGGCGCGGGCCCAGACCGCGGCGGTGCCGGGGGCGGCGGTCAGGCCGTCGAGCGGCAGGCGCTGCTGCCAGTCGCCGTCGGGGGAGGTGCCGGCGATCACCGCCTCGCCCTGCAGGTCGCGCAGGTCGACTCCCTCCAGGCGCGCGGCGAAGGTGACCGGCTCGCCGGCGTAGAGGTCCGGCAGCGGCATCGGGTAGAGCTCGATGCGCTTGCCGGCGGCGAGCGGCCAGCCGACGCGGATATCGGTCAGCGCCGGCCGCTCCAGCTTGGTCAGCAGCGCCGCCATGCGGGTCTGCACCTCGCGCAGGTCGCCGATGTGGGTGAAGCTGCCGCGGCCCAGTTCGGCGGTCTTGCGCATGAAGTGGCTGTTGGGGGCGGAGCCGATGCCGACGGTGAAGAGGCGATGCGCGCCGAGCCGCGCCGAGACCTCGCGGAACAGTTCATCCTCGTTGCCCACGGCGCCGTCGGTAAGGAACACCACCTGCTGCAGGTGGCCGGGCGCGGCGCCGCCGTCCAGCGCCTGGCGCAGGGCCGGGCGCATCTCGGTGCCGCCCTCGGCCTCCAGGGCGCTGACGTAGTGCCAGGCCCGCGCCACGCTGCCGGCCTCGGCGGCCACCGGGCGCGGGAACAGGCTGTGGGTCACGCTGTTGAACTGGATGACGTTGAAACGGTCCTCGGGCCGCAGCCGCTGCAGGGCGGCGATGACGGCGGCCTTGGCCTGGGCCAGGGAGTCGCCGTGCATGGAGCCGGAGGTGTCGATGACGAAGGTGAGCTCGCGCGGCAGCGGCGCCGGCGCCTCGGCGTCCCCTTGCGGATGCGGCGGCACCATCATCACCAGCAGGTGGGTGTCGGTGCCGACCTGCTCGGCGAAGACGGCGGCCTGCGGCGCCTGCGCCGCCTGCGGGTGCCACTCCAGCACGAAGTCGCGGTCGGCCGGCACTTGCCCCGCGCTGAGGGTGACAGTCTGGCGGCCGTCCCCGGTGCTCTCGATGACCACCGGGTGATAGAGGCTGCGTAGGGCCGCCAGCGGCAGCCCGGCATCGAGGCTGATGGTCAGCGACAGGAAGTTGTGCTTTGCGCCGCCAGGACTTTTGGCGGTATTTACCGGGCCGAAGAGGTCGCGGTCCTCGCCGTCGTCGCGCGGTGCCGCCACCGGGTCGAAGGGAGGACGTCGCGCCGGGAGGTCGGCTACCTCGGGGGCCACCTCGGGCGCCGGCATGTAGCGCGGCGCCACCACCATGGGAAAGCGCAGGGAAAACGCGCCGTTCTCGTAGGCGACGGTATCCTGGAAGCCGATCTCGACGACGATGTCCTCGCCGGGGCCGATGTTGGCGACCGAGGTGACGAAGACGTTGGCCCGCTCGCCGCTCACCAGGCTGGCGCGCTGGCCGCTGTCGGCCGCCGCGCGGTAGGCCCGTTCGGCCTCCGCCTTCTCCATGATGCGGCCCTCCACGCGGCGCTCGCCGACCACCATGGTCAGGCGGTCGACGGCGGAGCGCTCGGGCAGCGGGAAGACGTAGATGCCCTCCATCCAGCGGTCGCTCGGATTGCGGAACACCTGGCGCACCGTGGCGCGCGCCACCATGCCGTTGATCTCGATCTCGACGTCGGTCTTCAGCGTCGGGGCTTCGAACACCGGACCTTCGAACGAGGCGCCCTCGGGGCCGCCGGCGCCGCCGCTGCGGAAGAACAGGCCGGCCAGGGGGGCCTCGGCGGCCGGCGTCTCGGCCCTGGCCGGCACGCCGCGGACCGCCAGCCCGGCCAGCAGCACCGCCACCGCCAACAGCAGGGTGCCGGCGATCGTCAGGATGTTGTGCAGCACCGCCCGCTGCAGACGTGGCGGAATGACGCTTTGGGTCTCATGTGGCAGCAGGTGGTGTCGCATCACTGTCCCCCGTTTCCTTGCTGGTTGTTGTGCTCTCCCGGGCGGCGGGGGCCTCGCGGACCCAAGGGCAACTCCGCCGCTCCCCCTTGGCCCTATGAGGCGTGCCGAGCGTGGCGGCAGCGGACCGGGAATGCGGCGATTCCATGATGCTTTGGGATGCTTTTGGGGCAGCGCCGCTGCGCGGCCGCCCGGCGCGCTTGCCGGTTTCCTTTGGCGGCGGAAGGCACTAAGTTGCCGCTGATCCGCCCCTGCACGGCTCGGGCGGCGCCTGTGACCAAGCAATTCGCAAGCTATCTCGGGAGTTTTTCGATGTCCGTGATCGCGGAACGTCTGACGCGCATCAAGCCCTCGCCCACCATCGCCGTCACCACCAAGGCGGCCGAACTGAAAGCCGCCGGACGCGACGTGATCGGCCTCGGCGCCGGCGAGCCGGACTTCGACACCCCCGACAACATCAAGGAAGCCGCCATCGCGGCGATCCGGGCCGGGCAGACCAAGTACACCGCGGTGGACGGCACGCCGGAGCTGAAGAAGGCGATCTGCGCCAAGTTCAAGCGCGAGAACGGCCTCGACTACACGCCGGCCGAGGTCACCGTGGGCACCGGCGGCAAGCAGGTGCTCTACAACGCCCTCATGGCGACCCTGAACCCCGGCGACGAGGTCATCATCCCGGCGCCCTATTGGGTGTCCTACCCGGACATGGTGCTGCTGGCCGAGGGCGAGCCGGTCTTCGTGCCCTGCGGCGCCAACCATGGCTTCAAGCTGACGCCGGAGGCCCTGGAGGAGGCGATCACCCCGAAGACCCGCTGGCTGATCCTCAACAGCCCGTCGAACCCGACCGGCGCCGGACTGACCCGGAGTGAGATGAAGGCGCTGACCGACGTGCTCATGAAGCATCCCCATGTCTGGGTGATGACCGACGACATGTACGAACACCTGGTCTACGACGGTTTCGAGTTCACCACGCCGGCCCAGGTGGAGCCGGGCCTGAAGGACCGCACCCTGACCGTCAACGGCGTCTCCAAGGCCTATGCCATGACCGGTTGGCGCATCGGCTATGCGGCGGGCCCGCAGGCGCTCATCAAGGCGATGGCGAAGGTGCAGTCGCAGTCGACCTCGAACCCCTCCTCGGTCAGCCAGGCGGCGGCGGTGGAGGCCTTGAACGGCACCCAGGACTTCATCCCCGAGCGCGCCGAGGCCTTCAGGAAGCGCCGCGACATGGTGGTCGAGATGCTGAACGACTGCCCCGGCATCCACTGCCACAAGCCGGAGGGCGCTTTCTACGTCTATCCCTCCTGTGCCGGCTGCATTGGCCGCAAGACGCCCGACGGCAAGGTCATCGAAACCGACGAGGATTTCGTGACCTACCTGCTGGAATCGGTCGGCGTCGCCGCCGTGCATGGCGAGGCCTTCGGGCTGTCGCCGCACTTCCGGGTGTCCTACGCCACCTCGACCGAGGCGCTGAAGGAAGCTTGCACGCGCATCCGGAAGGCCTGCGAGGCGCTCACCGACTAGACGAAAGGAAGGGCGACCCTTGCCGCTGGACGCCCTGCTCGACGATCACGACGCCCTCGCCCTGGCGGGGCTGATCCACCAGGGCGAGATCGCGGCGGCAGAGCTGCTGGACGCCGTCATCGCCCGCATCGAGGCGCGCGACCCGACGGTCAACGCCGTGGTCCATCGCTTCTACGACGATGCGCGGCGCGAGCTCGCCGAGGGCTCGGCGGGCGTGGGACCCTTCGCCGGCCTGCCCTTTCTGCTGAAGGATCTCTACAGCTTCCGCCGCGGGCGCCCCTGTGGCAACGGCAGCCGCTGGATGGCCGGCTACGTCGCGCCCGTCGACGATCCCATGGTGGCGCGCTGGCAGGCCGCCGGCCTCGTGGTGGTGGGCAAGACCGCGACCTCGGAGTTCGGTCTCAACGTTTCCACCGAATCTCGCCAGCACGGCGCCACCCGCAATCCCTGGAGCGCGGACCATTCAGCCGGCGGCTCCAGCGGCGGCGCCGCGGCGGCCGTCGCCGCCGGCATGGTGCCGATGGCCCACGCCTCGGACGGCGGCGGCTCGATCCGGATCCCCGCCTCCTGCTGCGGCCTCTTCGGCCTGAAGCCGAGCCGCGGGCGCAACATCACCGGCGACGCCTGGGCCGGCATGGCGGTGTTCCACGCGGTGACCCGCAGCGTTCGTGACTCGGCGGCTCTGCTGGATGCCATCTGCGGCCCGCCGCCTCACCATCCCTACTGCCTGCCGAAGCCGGAAACGCCCTTCCTGGCGGCGGTCGCCGCCGATCCGGCACCGCTGCGCATCGCCTGGACGGCGCGGACGCCGGTGGATGTGGATCTGCATCCCGAATGCCGGACGGCGGTGGAGCGGGCCGCGGCGCTGGCGGCGGATTTCGGTCACGCGGTGGAGGAGGTGGATCCGCGGCTCGACGTCGCCGAGCTGCGGCGGGCGATGATCGACATCGTGGCGGCCAACATGGCCGAGGCGCTGGCCGCCGGGAATCCGCTGCTCCCCGCCGGCGCCGGCAAGGCGGACGTGGAGATCGTCACCTGGCGCTTCGCAGAGCTCGGCGCCGGTATTTCGTCGACGCGCTACCTCCGGGCTCTGCGGAGCGTCCGCGCCGTCGCCGAGCGTCTGGCCGCGTTCTTCCAGGACTACGACGTGCTGCTGACGCCGACCATGGCGCAGCTGCCGCCGCGCCTTGGCGAGCTCGACACCATGGTGGACGATTTCGACGGTTTCAACCGTGCGGTCCAGCCTTACGTCGCCTTTACGCAGATGTTCAACATGTCGGGTCAGCCGGCGGCCTCGCTGCCGCTGCACTGGACGGCGGAGGGCCTGCCGGTCGGCGTGCAGATCGCCGCGCCGATGGGGGAGGAGGCGCGCCTCTTCGCCCTCGCCGCACAGTTCGAGGAAGCTTGTCCGTGGTTTGGCAGGAGGCCGCCGCTGTAGGCTGCGCGCCGAAGCAAATCAGGAGGCGAGATGTACAAGCTCTACTGGGCGCCGAACACCGGCGCCTTCGCGCCCGACGTCGTCATGACCTTGGCCGGTGTTCCCTTCGAGCGGATCGGGATCGATTTGGATGCCCATGAGCAACACGGGGAAGGGTATCGCCGCCTCAATCCCATGGGGCAGGTACCCTTCCTCGTGCTGCCGGATGGCCAGGGGATCAGCGAGTCGGCGGCAATGGTGCTGCATCTGGTGGATGCTTGTCCCGCGGCCGGCCTCGCCCCAGCGCCCGGAACTCCGGCGCGAGCGGTCTTCGATCGCTGGCTGCTGTTCATGGCAGTGAACATCTACACCGCCGACCTGCGCTACTATTACCCCGACCGCTATACGACCGAGGGGCAAGGCGCGGAGGGGGTGAAGACAGCCGCCGCGCGTGACCTGGATCGCCAGTTCGCCATCGTGGAAAAGGCGCTGGAAACCTCCGGCGGTCCCTTCCTTCAGGGCACCGACCGAAGCGCCGCCGATCTCTATCTTCTCATGCTGGTCGACTGGTACGCCCCGGCAGGAGACCTGCCGGCGGTGCGGACCCTGTGCGACGAACTGCTTAAGACACCCGGCGTCGCCGCTGTACACGACCGCTATGTCAGGGGCTGACGCGCGCGCGCCGCTTTGACAGACACGTCAGGCCGTCGCTTTTCTGCTTCGGCAGGCCGCGAAGGTCAGGCCGCCAGGCGGGTGGCGAGGCCGGCCTGGGGGTCGAGGCCCAGCATGAGGTTCATGTTCTGCACCGCCGCGCCGGAGGCGCCCTTGCCGAGATTGTCCAGCACCGCGGCCAGCACCGCCTGGTCGCCGGCGGCGTTGCCGAACACGTGGAGCCGCATGTCGTTGCTGCCGTTCAGGCCCTCGGGGTCGAGGCCTTCGAGCCCGGCGCTCTCCTCGGCAGGCGCGACGCCGACGAAATCCTGGCCGGCGAAGTGGTCGGCCAGCACGGCGCGCAGGTCGTCCGGCTTCGGCCGACCGGGCAGCGCCCAGAGCTGCAGCGGCACCTGCACCAGCATGCCCTTGTAGTAGTTGCCAACCGCCGGCACGAACAGCGGCGCATGGTCGAGGCCGGCGTGCACCCGCATCTCCGGCAGGTGTTTGTGGGCGAGGCTGAGGGCATAGGCGCGGTAGGCGGCCTTCAGGCGGTCCGCCGCGCTGGCGTCCTCGTAGCGGCGAATCAGGTTCTTGCCGCCGCCGGAATAGCCGGACACCGCGTTCACCGTCACCGGGAAGTCCCCGGGCAGCAGGCCGGCCTGGACCAGCGGGCGGATCAACGCGATAGCGCCGGTCGGATAGCAGCCGGGGTTGCTGACCCGCGTGGCGGATTTCACCTTCTCGGTCTGCGCACGATCCATCTCCGGAAAGCCGTAGGTCCAGTCCGGGTCGGTGCGGAAGGCGGTACTGGCGTCGATGACCCGGGTGCGCGGGTTGTCGATCAGGGAAACCGCCTCGCGCGCGGCGTCGTCCGGCAGGCAAAGGATCGCCAGGTCGGCTTCGTTGAGGGCCCGCGCCCGGGCGGCGGAATCCTTGCGCTCGGCGTCGTCCAGGCGGATCAGGCGGACATCGGCGCGCGCCTCGAGACGCGCCCGGATCTGCAGCCCCGTGGTGCCGGCCTCGCCGTCGATGAATACCTTCGCCGTCATGTCGCTCGTGTCCTCGAAAATGGCCACACAAATACGCCCCCAACGCCCTCGGCGGGAGGCCCGATGTCCTGGCGGCCCTGTAGCGACCGATTATCGGGAGTCTCCGGTGCGAAGTCACTGAAATTCCTTCGAAGCCGGGTAAGCCGCGCTGCGGCTGCGGGTTTTTCGGTTGCCAGCGCGCTGCGTTGTTTGAAACCATAGGCTCATAACAGGCTGGCGGGAGCCCTCGGGCGCCGGCGGCCGGATAACTCGAGGACAGTTCGCCCCGTTCGCGCCAGGTGCCGTGGGGAGGTCTCATGGTTCTGCTCGCCGGGGGCGGCGGGGAGGAAAACATGACGTCCAGATCGGTATCGGCGGCGCGCTGCGCCGCCCTCGTGGGACCCTATACCAGCGGCAAGACCACCCTGCTGGAAGCCCTGCTGATGCAGGCCGGCGCCATCCATCGCAAGGGCTCCGTGACCGAAGGCACTTCGGTCGGCGATTCGGTGCCCGAAGCGCGCGCGCGGCAGATGACCACCGAGCCCAACTTCGCCCATTGCAGCTATCTCGACGAAACCTGGTCGTTCATCGACTGCCCCGGCTCGATCGAGCTGCTGCAGGACGTCCACTCCGCCCTCATGGGCGTCGACGTGGCCGTCATCGTCGCGCCGCCGGAGCCCGAGCGCTGCCTGACCCTGGCGCCGATCTTCAAGTTTCTCGACGACTACCAGGTTCCGCACATCCTCTTCGTGAACCGCATGGACAAGGCGACGGCGCGGGTGCGCGATCTGCTGGAATCCCTGCAGTCGGTGTCCGAGCGCCCGCTGGTGCTGCGCCAGGTGCCGATCCGCGACGGCGAAGAGGTCACCGGCTTCGTCGACCTGGTGAGCGAACGCGCCTGGCACTACAATCTCAACAAGCAGTCCGATCTCATTGAAATGCCCGAGCAGATCAAGGACCGCGAGGCCGAAGCCCGCCGCGAGCTGCTCGAGTCCCTGGCCGACTTCGACGACGCGCTCCTCGAACAGCTGCTCGAGGACAAGGTCCCGGCATCCGCCGAGATCTACGAGCAGCTCGGCAAGGATCTGGCGGAGGATCTCATCGTCCCGGTGCTGTTCGGCTCCGCCGAGCTGGGCCACGGCATCACGCGGCTGTGGAAGGCCCTGCGCCACGAGGCGCCGGGCCCGGAGGTCACGGCCCCGCGTCTCGGCGTGCCCGAGGGAAGCCAGTTCGCGGCGAGCGTGATCCGCACCTACCACGCGGCGCACACCGGCAAGATGTCGATCGCCCGCATCTGGCGCGGCGAGGTTAAGGACGGCGATACCCTGGGCGACGAGCGGGTCTCCGGCCTCTATCGCCTGATGGGCGCCGAGAACCAGAAAACCGCTGCCGCCGGACCGGGCGAGCTGGTGGCGCTGGGCCGCATGGACCAGGTGATGGCGGGCGACCTGCTGACGGAGTCCGGGCGCCGCGCCGACGCCGGCCTGCTGTGGCCGGAGGCGGCGAAGCCGGTGTTCAGCCTGGCCATCCGGCCGCACAACCGCCAGGACGAGGTGAAGTTGACGGCGAGTCTCGCCAAGCTGACCGAGGAGGATCCCTCCCTGGTGCTGGTGCACAACGACGACACCAACGAGATGGTGCTGCGCGGCCAGGGCGACATTCACCTGAAGCTGGCGGTCGACCGCCTGAAGAACCGCTTCAACGTGGAGGTCGACACGGCGCGCCCGCAGACCGGCTACAAGGAGACCATCCGCAAGGCGACGAAGCAGCACTCGCGCTTCAAGCGGCAGACCGGCGGCCACGGGCAGTTCGGCGACGTCCACGTGGAGATCCGCCCGCTGCCGCGCGGCGAAGGCTTCGAGTTCGTCGACAAGGTGGTCGGCGGCTCGGTGCCGCGCCAGTACATCGGCGCGGTCGAGCACGGCGCCAAGGAGTACCTGTCGCGCGGGCCGCTCGGCTTTCCCGTGGTCGATGTCTCGGTGACCCTCTACGACGGCCAGCATCACTCCGTCGACTCTTCGGACATGGCCTTCAAGACGGTGGCCCGCATGGCAATGGCAGAGGGCATGCCGAACTGCGACCCGGTGCTGCTGGAGCCGATCTACGAGGTCACCGTCTCGGTGCCCAGCGAGTTCACCAACAAGGTGCATTCGCTGGTGTCGGCCCGGCGCGGTCAGATTCTCGGTTTCGAGATGCGGCCGGGCTGGAAGGGCTGGGACGATCTGAAGTGCCACCTGCCGGAGGCCGAGCTGCAGGATCTCATCATCGAGCTGCGCTCGCTGACCGTCGGCGTCGGCAGCTTCGACTGGCGCTTCGATCACCTGCAGGAGTTGACCGGCCGGCTGGCGGACCAGGTCATCGCTCAGCGCAACGGCGACTGACGGGCCGCCGGCATCGAAGGGGCAGGGGCCGCGGGGTGGCTGGAAACCGCCCCGCTACGCGGGAACGGCCAGGGGGACCGCGCGGCTGTCCGCCACCTCCTCCTCGGCCGGCTCGGGGGGCAGGGTGAAGCTCACCTTTGTGCCTTTCCCCGGCTTGCTTTCCAGGGCGAAGCGGCCGCCGTGCATCTCGACCAGCGAGCGGGCGATCGGCAGGCCGAGCCCGGTGCCGCCGAAGCGGCGGGCGTAGCTGGACTCGACCTGGCCGAAGGGCGTCAGCACCTTTTCGATATCGCGCTCGGCGATGCCGATGCCGTTGTCGCTCACGGCGATCTGCAGGCCGCCGTGCCTGTCGCCGCCGAGCCAGAGGCCGACCCTGCCACCGGCGGGGGTGAACTTCACGGCATTGGACAGCAGGTTGATGACGACCTGCTTGATGCGCCGCTCGTCGCCGAAGGCGGGCGGCAGGCGGTCGGCGATGTCGAAGTTCAGCGCCACGCCTTTCGCCTCGGCCTGCTTCTCCACCAGGCGCAGGCAGCCTTCCAGCAGCGCCACCGGGTCGAAGGTCCCGCGGTCCAGGGTCATCTCGCCGGATTCCACCTTCGACATGTCGAGCACGTCGTCGACGATGCTCAGGAGATGGCGGCCCGACGTCCAGATGCTCTCCGCGTAGTCGCGGCGCGTTTGCCCGCCGCTGCCCTGCGCCGCCTGCGACTTGAGGATCTCTGAGAAGCCGAGGATGGCGTTCAGCGGTGTGCGCAGTTCGTGGCTCATGGTGGCGAGGAATTCGGACTTCAGGCGGTTGGCTTCCTCCGCCCTCGCGGCCGCACGGGCGAGGTCGAGGTTCCTGTAGTAGTGCCGCCGGGTCTGCCGCTCGCTGTGCCACACGCCGAAGATCAGCAGCAGGTAGAGCAGCACGAAGGTGCCGCCGACGACCGCCTGCAGCAGGGCCTGGCGATCTTTGATCTCGGCCAGCAGGCCGGTGACGTCGTAGTAGACCTCGAAGACGCCTTCGATGGCGCCCGAGCCCGAGACGATCGGCACGTAGCTGGAGAGCACGTCACGGTCCTCCACCTGCTGCTCGAAGGCGCTGAAGGTGTCGCGATAGGTCAGCTCGCTGGCGCGGCGGCCGGTGCGCGCGGCGAGGAAGCCCGCGTTCTCGCGCTTGTCCTCGCCGATCTGCGCGGCCTCGGTGGAGAACACCGTCAGGCCGTTGAGGTCGTAGATCTTGACCTTGAGGATCTCCATGTGGCGCAGCCGGTCGATCAGGCGTGCGCGGATCGCCGCGGTTTCCGGGTGCCGGCGGATCGCCTCCGGCGTCAGGAAGTGCGCGGTGGTCAGGAAGCCGGCATGCGAATCCCAGATGGTGTTGGAGAACAGCTGGGCCACGGCGATGTTGCTGCGCTCGGCGGTGGCGATCAGGTCGTCGCTGGCGATGCGCTTGTACATCTCGATCAGCAGCAGGCTGGCGACCACGACGATCAGCCCCGCAAAGAGGGCGAAGCGTTTGGTGAGGGAGAAGGAAAGGTCCGCCATGGCGGGCTTGGCCCAAATTCGGGGACCGCCGCGGCGGCGGCGGTTTGCCGGTCCCAGGGTAAGCGGTGCCCCCTTGCGAATTGATTAACCTTGGTGGCGCCAGTTCAGCGCTCGGTTGCAGGCGGCGGGGCAGGCCCTTGGCGCGGCGTCGCTCGCGCATAGTTGACTTGTCGGCTCGGGCTCGTCGCGATACCTCCTAGAGTGTGCGGGCACGTCGTCGCGGCCCCGGCGCGGACCGAACTGCCCGGAAAGCGGTTTTCCTCAAGAAGATCAGGGAGTTGACTGCAGATGTTGATCCGGAATCGACGCGGTTGGGAGATTCCTGAATCCCAGGCAACTCCCGAGAATATCTACATGAATCGCCGGCACCTGCTGAAGACCGCCGCCGCCGGATCGCTGCTGCTCGGCGGCGGCCTGCTCGCCGCCTGCGACGACATGCCCGCCGCCCAGGCCGCCGAGGACGCGGACCCCTCGGCCGGCCTCTATCCCGTCGCCCGCAACGAGCGCTATACCCTGGACCGGCCGATCACCGACGAGACCCTGGCGACCACCTACAACAATTACTACGAGTTCGGTTCCTCCAAGAACATCTGGAAGAAGGCGCAGGCGCTGCCGATCCGGCCCTGGACCGTCACCATCGACGGCATGGTCGAGCAGCCCCTGGAGATCGACATCGACGACCTGCTGGCGCGCATGCCGCTGGAGGAGCGGGTCTACCGCCACCGCTGCGTCGAGGCGTGGTCGATGGCGGTGCCCTACAGCGGCTTTCCGCTGAAGGCGCTGGTGGACATGGCGCGGCCGCTGTCCTCGGCCCGCTACGTGAAGATGACCACCTTCGAGGACCGCGAGGTGGCCAGCGGCCAGCGCGCCGCCTGGTACCCCTGGCCCTACATCGAGGGCCTGACCATGGCCGAGGCCACGCACGAACTGTCCTTCATCGCCACCGGCCTCTACGGCAAGCCGATCGTCAAGCAGAACGGCGCGCCGCTGCGCCTCGCCGTGCCGTGGAAGTACGGCTTCAAGCACCTCAAGGCCATCGTGCGCTTCGAGTTCACCGACCAGCGCCCGAAGTCGTTCTGGGAGGTGGTTCAGGGCAGCGAGTACGGCTTCTGGGCCAACGTGAACCCCAAGGTGCCGCACCCGCGCTGGAGCCAGGCCACGGAGCGGGTGCTCGGCCTCAACGAGCAGGTGCCGACCCTGCTGTACAACGGCTACGAGGAATTCGTGGCCGACCTCTACAAGGACATCAACCCGACCGAGGAACGCCTGTTCATGTAAGGGCGTTCACAGCCCGCCTCCCCACGGCCAGCTCCCCACAGGGGCGACGAACGGCCCGCCGGCCCCTGAACGGGCCCGCGGGCCGTTTCTCATGGATGCCGCCGCCGTTTGCCGGGCCGGAAAAGAAAAATGCCGGGCCCGAGGGCCCGGCAAGTTGAACAGGGAGGCTTCACGTCTGGGAGACGTAGGACCTTCAGAAAGGCCCTTCTCCGAGCGGGGGGCGCTCGGAACTGAGATCGGCGGGGGGAAGCCGAAATCTCGATGGATGCTGCGACGCAACATCCGATGACCTGAAAATAGGCCTTTGAGTTTCTTTTACTACATACATTCGGGCAGTGGTGATATGCGAACAGCGCATGGCTTTATAAGTGCATGATTTTACGAATTTTTTACCCTGAATCGCGGCCCGATTCCGGGCCGGGCCGGGCCGCCCGGGGAAGTCACGGAATAGATATCAGAAGTTGGATTCCGCAACCTTGCGTAGCAGGAAGTCCCGGAACACCGAGATCCGCTTGGAACGGCGCATTTCCTCGGCATAGACGAAGTAGGCATCGAACTGCGGACCGTTCATTTCCGGCAGCACCTGGACCAGGTCCGGATTGCTGGCGGCCATGAACTCCGGCAGGGCACCTATGCCGGCGCCGGACTGCACCGCCTTCATGACGCCGTAGACGTTGTTCACCGTCATTGCCGGGCGGCGCAGCTGGCTGTCCTTGTAGCCGACCCGCAGCAGCCAGTTCACGTCCGGGACCGGCGGGCGCACGTCCTCGCCGTAGACGACGATGCGGTGCTTGTCGAGATCCTTGGCGGTCTGCGGCACGCCGTGCTTCTTGATGTAGCTGGCGGCGGCGTAGATGTGCATGCTCACGGTCATCAGGTGCCGCTGGATCAGGTCCGCCTGCCGGGGCGGCGAGAAGCGGATCGCCAGGTCCGCCTCGCGCATGGAGAGGTCGACCTCGCGGTCGAGCAGCAGCAGGTGGCACTCGATTTCCGGGTAGACGTCGATGAACTCGCTCATCCGCGCGGCCAGCCAGTGGGAGCCGAAGGCCACGGTGGTGGTGATCTTCAGCGGGCCCTTGGGGCGGTCTTTGCTCTCGGTCAGCTGCGCCTCGGTCATGGCCAGCTTGCCGAACACCTCGTGCGCCGTGCGGTACAGCAGTTCGCCCTGCTCGGTGAGGATCAGGCCGCGGGCGTGGCGGTGGAACAGCGGCACCTTGAGGCTGTCCTCGAGGGCGGAGATCTGGCGGCTGACCGCCGACTGGCTGAGGTTCAGCAGCTCGCCGGCATGGGTAAAGCTGCCCGCCTCCGCCACCGCGTGGAAGATGCGCAGCTTGTCCCAATCCATAATGGTGGCCCCGATTCCCCGCTTCTGGGGCAGGCCAACATCGTCCAGCATGCTCGCCTCCCTCGGGCGAATCGCCGCCCTCCGCGGAAGGCGGGGCCGGCCGAAAGGGGTTTAGAGGCCGGGAATGCCCGGCGGAACCGCGATTCAGTATAGGCCGGAAGGGTTAATCAGGCTATTCCGCAGCTTTATCTGCGGAATCTTCCAGTTCCGCCAGGAATTTCTCGGCTTCCAGGGCCGCCATGCAGCCCATGCCGGCGGCGGTCACGGCTTGGCGGAACACCTTGTCGACGCAATCGCCGGCGGCGAAGACACCCGGCGCCGAGGTGCCGGTGGCGCCGCGGGTGGCGACGATGTAGCCCTCCGCGTCCATCTTCACCGCGCCCTGGAACACCTTGGTGGCCGGGTCGTGGCCGATGGCGACAAAGACGCCCTCGCAGGACAACTCGCTCAACTCTCCGGTCAGGCTGTCCTTGAGGCGTACCCCGGTGACGCCGTCCATGGGGCCGTCGCCGCCCAGGATGTCGTCGATCGTCGCGTTCCAGCGCAGCTCGATCTTGGGATGGCGGAACAGCCGGTCCTGGCCGATCTTCTCGGCACGCAGGGCGTCGCGGCGGTGCACCAGGGTCACCTTGGAGCAGATGTTGGCGAGGTAGAGCGCCTCCTCGACGGCGGTATTGCCGCCGCCGACCACCACCACCTCCTTGTCGCGGTAGAAGAAGCCGTCGCAGGTGGCGCAGGCGGACACGCCGCGGCCGTTGAACTTCTGCTCCCCGGCGATGCCCAGCCAGCGCGCCTGGGCGCCGGTGGCGATGATCACCACGTCGGCGGTGTAGGTGGTGCCGCTGTCGCCCTTCATGACCAGGGGCCGGCGGGTGAAGTCGACCGAGGTGACGATGTCGGAGACGATCTCGGTGCCGACGTGCTCGGCCTGCTTCTGCATCTGCTCCATCAGCCAGGGGCCCTGGATGACGTCGGCGAAGCCCGGGTAGTTCTCCACGTCGGTGGTGATGGTCATCTGGCCGCCCGGCTGCAGGCCCTGGAGCAGCAGCGGCTTCAGGTTGGCGCGGGAAGTATAGATCGCCGCCGTCAGGCCGGCAGCGCCGGAGCCGATGATGAGGACCTTGCTGTGGCGGGTATCGGCCATGGGGCGGGGACTCCTGAGGGCGGGGTACGATGTGAAAATAGAGACGCCGGCGCGGCCCCGCAAGGCGGCGAAGCGCCGCGGCGGCGGGGAAAGCGGGGACAGGTATCGCGCCCCGCGGATTGCGCCGGGCGCGCACCAGAACCGCCGAAGGAGCATGTCAATTCCGCTGCGGATGATGTATTGTACATCATCTTTGTGGGATTTCTGATGAGAACTGCCGGATGATTTCTGCAGGAGACGGGCACGGCGACAAGGCCGCGCCCCGGACCACCTTCTGGCAGCTCTTCAAGCCCAAGGTGTTCACGGTACTGGCCGAGGGCTATGGCCTCGCCCACCTGAGGAACGATGCCGTTGCCGGCCTGACGGTGGCGGTGGTCGCCCTGCCGCTCGCCATGGCGCTGGCCATTGCCTCGGGCACCACGCCCGACAAGGGCCTGGTGACCGCCGTGGTCGCCGGCTTCCTGATCTCCGCCCTCGGCGGCAGCCGTTTCCAGGTCGGCGGGCCGACCGGCGCCTTCGTGGTGGTGGTGTTCAACGTCATCGCGGAGCACGGCTACGACGGCCTGCTGCTGGCCACGCTGATGGCCGGCCTCATGCTGGTGGCCGCCGGGCTGATGCGCTTTGGCACCTGGATCAAATACATCCCCGAGCCGGTGGTCACCGGTTTCACCGCCGGCATCGCCGTGATCATCTTCGCCAGCCAGCTGAAGGACCTCTTCGGCCTCGCGCCCGAGAGCCTGCCGGCCGACTTCCTGCCCAAGCTGCACGCGCTCTGGAGCGCCCGCGATACCTTCGACGCCGCCACCTTCGCCGTCGCCGGGACGGCGCTGGCGGCGATCCTGCTGCTACGCCGCCATGCGCCGCGGGTGCCTGCCTTCCTGGTGGCGGTGGTCGGCGCCTCGCTGGTCGTTTGGGCGCTCGGCCTGCCGGTAGAGACCGTCGGCTCGCGCTTCGGCGAGATTCCGTCGAGCCTGCCGCTGCCGAGCCTGCCGGTCTTTAGCCTCGCACAGGCCGTAGAGGTGCTGCCCGCTGCCTTCACCATAGCCTTCCTCGCCGGTATCGAGAGCCTGCTTTCCGCCATGGTGGCCGACGGCATGACCGGCGCGCGCCACCGCTCCAACTGCGAGCTGGTGGCCCAGGGCGTCGCGAATACCGCCTCCGCCTGCTTCGGCGGACTGCCGGCGACCGGCGCCATCGCCCGCACCGCGACCAATATCCGCTCCGGCGCGCGCTCTCCGGTCGCCGGCATGCTGCACGCCGTCTTCCTGCTCGCCTTCATGCTGATCGCCGCGCCGCTCGCCGCCTTCGTGCCGCTCGCCAGCCTCGCCGCGGTGCTGGTCATCGTCGCCTGGAACATGAGCGAGATCGACAAGTTCCGCCACCTGCTGAGCGCGCCGCCGGGTGACGCCGTGGTGCTTCTGGTGACCTTCGGCCTGACGGTCATGGTCGATCTCACCGTCGCCATCCAGGTCGGCGTGGTAATGGCGGCGATCCTTTTCATGCACCGCATGGCGCAGGTCGTGCAGGTGGAAAAGGGTGTCGGCTTCCTGCAGGGTGATGTCGACGACGCGCAGATGCCGGCGCTCGACTACGCCTTTCAGGACCTGCCGGCGGGGGTCGAGATGTTCTCCCTGCGCGGCCCGCTGTTCTTCGGTGCCGCGCGCAGCCTGCGTGATGCGCTCGATGCCATGCCGGTGCCGCCGCGCGTTTTCATCCTGCGCATGCGCAACGTGCCGATGATCGACTCCTCGGGCGTCGCCGCGCTGTCGGACTTCATCCGCCGCTGTCGTGCCAAGGGTGTCGCGGTGATCGTTTCCGGCATTCGCCCGCAGCCGATGGACGTTCTCGTCCGCATGGGCTTCGACGGCAGTCACGACAATCTTCGACTCGCCGAAAACTTCGCCGCCGCGCGCGAGATGGCGGCCGGCATGATCGAGGCCGGCGTCGC
>JBHJOA010000011.1:0-114449 GCA_050330205.1 Kiloniellaceae bacterium | reverse complement strand
GCCGCGTTTACCTGGGCGAAAGGTTTAGCCTCTAAAAGGTTAAGCGATATGGCGGCGACACAAAGATTGGAACTGCGCCAGCGCCAATCTCTGGTCATGACGCCGCAGCTGCAGCAGGCCATCAAGCTGTTGCAGCTTTCCAACCTGGAACTAGCGGCGGAAGTTGACCGAGAGCTCGAGCAGAACCCCCTGCTCGACCGCGATGAGGGCGCCAACGACAGCCTGCTGGAGGGCCCCTCGGTGGACCAGCAGGCCACGACTGCCGATTCCGCAAGCGAGGGGGAAGCTGCCGGGGAAGCCCGCGACCTCGATGTCCTCGAACGCTCCACCGCCGACCAGCTGCCATCCGCTGCCGAGGCGCCGCTCGATACCGACTACGAAAACGTCTACACCAACGGCGCCGCTGGCGAAGGCCCTGGCAACGAGCCTGCATTCTCGGCGCGCGGTACAGCGCCATCCGGCGACGACGGCGAATACTCCCTGGAGCAGCGGCTTTCTGAGACCATCACTTTGCGTCAGCATCTCGCCGAGCAGCTGCACATCGAGGTTTCCGATCCGACCGACCGGGCGATCGGCGCCTGCCTGATCGACCAGCTCGACGACAACGGCTACCTGAGCGGCGATCTCGCCGAGCTTGCCGAACAACTCGGCTGCCCGCTGGCGCGTATCGAGGCGGTGCTTGCCGTACTCCAGGGGCTCGAGCCGACGGGCATCTTCGCCCGCTCCCTCGCCGAGTGCCTTGCCCTGCAGCTGAAGGAGCGCGATCGCTACGATCCTGCCATGCAGGCCTTGGTGGAAAACCTCGAATTGCTGGCCAAGGGTGAGCACGCCCGGCTGCGCAAGCTCTGCGGCATCGACCAGGAGGATCTGGCCGAGATGATCGCTGAGATCAAGGCGCTCGACCCGCGCCCGGCGCAGACCTTCGAAGGCGAAGTGTCGCAGCCGGTGATCCCCGATGTGCTGATGCGCCCGGACCGCCAGGGCGGTTGGATCGTCGAGCTGAACAGCGAGACCGTGCCGCGGGTGCTGGTCAACTCCGACTACTATGCGCAGGTCTCCGGTGCCCTGCGCTCCAAGAAGGAGCGCGAGTACCTGAACGACCGGCTGCAGTCTGCCAACTGGCTGGTAAAGGCGCTGCACCAGCGTGCCACCACCATCCTGAAGGTGGCGACCGAGATCGTCCGCCAGCAGGACGCCTTCTTCCGCAAGGGCGTGGAGCACATGCGGCCGCTCACCCTGCGCGATATCGCCACCGAGATCGAGATGCACGAATCGACGGTCAGTCGGGTGACCTCGAACAAGTACATGGCCACTCCGCGCGGCACCTTCGAGTTGAAGTACTTCTTCACCGCCTCCATCGCCGGCGCCAACGGCACCTCCCACTCGGCAGAGGCGGTGCGCCACCGGATCAGGGTCCTGATCGACGCCGAGAACTGCGGCGAGATACTGTCCGACGACACCATCGTGGAGATGCTGCGCAAGGACGGCGTGGACATCGCCCGGCGCACAGTGGCCAAGTACCGCGAAGCCATGCGTATTCCCTCCTCGGTGCAGCGGCGGCGCGAGAAGGCAGGCTTAGTTAGCCAGGTTTAACTATCTGATTTTATTAACTTCTACTGACTGAGCAGGGGGCCGTTAACCATTTCGGGGCGCCTATTGACTTCGCCTGGGGTGGTCTCTATGTTGCGCCGGCCCTGGCTATAGGGCATGCTGTGATGGTGGTAAGCCACCTCGTTTCAATCCAAATAAGTGGTTATGCAGCTCTCCGTTAAAGGAAAGCAGCTGGACGTCGGTGACGCGCTGCGAACGCACGTAGACGAAAGCCTTTCTCGAATTCTCGACAAGTACTTCGGGGATGCGTTGGAGGTTACGGTAACGCTTTCGCGAGACGCGCATCTCTATTGCGCCGTCATTTCGGCACATGTAGGGCGCGGTATCCAGCTGGAGGCTCATGGCGAAGCGAATGAGCCCTATCCCGCCTTCGACGGAGCGGCCGACCGCCTGTCGAAGCGGCTGCGTCGCTACAAGCGGCGTCTGCGGGACCATAACAGCAAGGCTGTCGAGACAGCGCCTCTGCCCGCCCAGCAGTACATCCTGTCTGGCGACGATCCGGAGGAGTCAGGAGAAGCGAGCAACGCGGACGGACAGCCGGCCGTAGTTGCGGAAATGACAACTGAAATCCCGATGCTCACGGTAAGCGAGGCGGTCATGCGCATGGACCTGGCAAACCTGCCGGCCATGATGTTCCGCAACAGTGCCCATGGCGGCCTGAACATGATCTACCAACGGAGCGACGGAAATATCGGCTGGATCGACCCCCGTGGAAATCGGGGCGAGTGATCCGCCGGGGGACAAAGAGTTGCTGATGGACATTTCTGATCTGATCTTACCGGAGAGCGTGATCGCGAACCTTCGCGTCACCAGCAAGAAGCAGGCTCTTCAGGAACTCGCCAAGAAGGCCGCCGAGCTCACCGGGCAACCCGAGAGGGCCCTGTTCGAAGTGCTGATGGAGCGTGAGCGCCTGGGCACCACCGGCGTCGGCCATGGCATTGGCATCCCGCACGGCAAGCTGCCGGAGCTGGATCGTCTCTACGGGCTCTTCGCCCGGTTGGAGTCGCCGATCGACTTCGATGCCATCGACGAGCACCCGGTCGATCTGATCTTCGTACTGCTGGCACCGGAGACCGCCGGCGCGGACCACCTGAAGGCGCTGGCGCGGGTGTCCCGCCTGTTCCGCGACCGCGCAGTCTGCGAGAAGCTGCGCGGCACCGACAGCGCCGAGGCGATCTACGCCCTGCTGACACAGAGCCAGGCGAGCCACGCGGCCTAAGGCCGTGCCGGCCCGAGTGGCGGCGAGGAAAAAGCAAAGGGCCGCGCCTCCCCGACCGAGAAGGCGCGGCCCTTGTGCTATCTTGCAGACTTCAGCGGTGAACGGGGAACCCCCCTCCGTGGCCACTGCTGACGTCGTCAGTGTACGCTGAGCGGCTCCAGACCGTTCTGACGCACCGCCACGAAGGCGACGTCGTGATTGTCCAGGGCGGTGATGGCGGCGCCGTCGGCGGAATGGATCATGAAGACCTCCTTGCCGTCACGCCGCTCCTTCTTCACGTAAGCGATATCGTTGATGCCGAGCACCAGGAAGTCCTGCTGCGACAGCTCGCCAGATGTGACCTGCTGGTTCATTTCTATCCCTCCACCTCTTGTTCGGGGCGAACGTTGTCGATGGCCGGGCTGTTGCCCTTGCCCTTGGCGGTATCGTCGGACCTGATCTTGATGCTGCGCACCTGCGGCTCGACGACCCGGCGCTCGAGATCGATGTGCAACAGTCCGCGCTCCAGCGTGGCGCCGCCGATCTCAATGCCTTCGGCCAGCACAAAACTGCGCTGGAACTGCCGCGCGGCGATGCCGCGATGCAGGTAGATCCGGCTCTCATCGTCAGCCTGCTTGCCGCGGATCACCAGCTGGCGATCCTCGATCTGCACCGAGAGATCGGCCTCGGTAAAACCGGCCACGGCCAGGGTGATACGCAAACGGTTCTCGCCGAGCTGTTCGACGTTGTAGGGCGGGTAGCCGTCGGCGGTCTTGGCGATTCGGTCTATAGCCTGCTCGAATTGCTCGAAACCGAGCAGCAGCGGGCTGTTGAAGAGTGACAATCGCGTCATGACGTCCTGCCTCCTCCTTCTTGAGCAAGGCTGTCCTTACATGGCACGGGCCGGACACCACTATCCAGGCTGTCCGCCCGCCAGCGGCCCGGAAAGCGGCGCCGCCAAGAGTTAGATGGGGTGCCGCCGGCGGCCAATCAAGCGGCAGCCGACAACCTGGGATAGGAGCCGGGCGTAGCGCTGCCCGCGGATCGGGTCAGGCATGGCGCCGTCGGCGGGCGGCTCCGACAAAGACCGGCTGCGGTGCCGGGCGGCCAAGTAGGTAGCCCTGGCCCATGTGAACGCCGAGGCTGCGCAGCTTGGGGATCTGGTCGTCCAGCTCCACCATCTCTGCGATGGTCTTGATGTTGAGGTCGGCGCAGAGGTCGCAGAGGTTGCGCAGCAGCAGGCTGTCGCGGTCGGAGCTCAGGAGGCGGCGGGTGTACGTGCCGTCGATCTTCACATAATCGACCTCCAGCGCGCGCAGATACTGGAAGGAGGCGGCGCCGGCGCCAAAGTCGTCGAGGCACATGGAGAAGCCGAGGGTCTTCATGGCGTTGAACACCCGGCTGACGCGCTCCAGGTCATACATGCGCGAGGACTCCGTCGCCTCGAACATCAGGCGGCCGGCAAGGTCGGCGTGCTTCTGCAGCAGGCCCATCAGCGTGTCCACGAAGACGTCGCTCTGCAGCGACAGGCCGGAAAGGTTGACCGCCAGGTTGACCGGCGAGCTCTGCGCGCGCTCCGCCATGAAGTCGATGGCGCGGCGGCAGCAGGCGAGGTCGAAATCCTGGATCAGGCCGACGTCTTCGGCGAAGACGATGGTCTGATAAGGCGACTCTCCGTGGGCGAAGCGGGTCAGCGCCTCGAAATGGGAGATCTCGCGGGTCTCCAGGTCGACGATCGGCTGGAAGGCGAAGTCGAAGCGGTTGTTGGCGACCACCGCCTTGAAGGCAGCAATGCGGTCCTGCGTTTCCATCACCTGCTCGTGGAAGGAGACGGCAAGGCTGGTGACCCCGAGGCTGCCACTGCCCTTGGCCGCCACCTTGTTGATGGTATAGATCAGCGCCTTCGCCGCTTCCTCGCTGGTCAACTCGTCGGACGAGGTGGCGACGGTGGCCTGCTCGACCTGCAGGCCGCTACCGCTGGGATCGAAAGCGCGGGCAAGTTCGGCCAGTTGCTGGCGCACTTCGGTCCCGACGGCGGCGCCGGCCTTGTGGACGATACCGAAGCGGTCCTCGGTGATAGCCCCTGCGGTGTCGCTGTCGATGGCGCCGCTGCGCAGCACCGTGCCGGCACCGGCGTAGAAGGCTTCCCAGCGGTCGCTGCCGAGACGCTCCCGGAAGCCCGCCGCACCGACAAACTCGATGAAGGTGATCTCGACGTCCTGACCGGCCGCGCGGGCCGCCTCCAAAGTCTCGACGGCCGCCGTCTCGAAAGCCTCACGCTGCAGCAGCCCGCTGCCGGTGCGCCCCGCGGTCGCTCGCGCCGCCTTGGCCAGGCTGACGTTGGCCACGGTCAGGGTGCAGTAGATAACGTCCTCGTGGTCGGGAATGCGGCAGGCGTTGAACACCACCTTGACCGCGTTGGGCCGGGCGCCCGACGCCGCCGCCTCTGCCCCGCTACCCTTAGCGATGGCGGGCGGGCAGATGGAGACTAGAATCGGGCCGCAGCGCTTGCCGGGGGCCAGGTCACCGATCTTGGCCACCAGCAGGGCACGGTCCTCCGCAACGAAGAGATCGAGCCAGCCCTGGCCGATCACCGAGGCGGGCGGGCCACCCAGCAACTGGTTGGTGGCCCCCACGGCATAGCGGATCTGACTGTCGTCACCGACCTCGAGCAGCAGGTCCGAGGCGGCAAAGGCAAAAGCGAGGAAACGGTCGCGCTGCTCGCGCAGCTGCTCGGCCTCCGTCAGCACTATGTCGACTTCGCGGGCTTCCTTGGCTTTCAACTTCGGCGCCTTTCCCATAATCGGCCGGCCCCCGCAGCGCCCGCCAAGGTGGTCCAGGCATGCAAACGGAAACGCTAACCAGTCTAAGGCAGGAACCCTTAGGGTTTGCTTAAGAAAGCGACCGCGGAAGGCCCGCGGCTGCCGGCAGCAGATCATTTAACCTTTTGATAAAGCTAGGATTCTTCTCGCGTCGAAATGAACCTCAGACGGTCGCCGTGCAGTTCCACGGCGCTTAGCCGGCCGCTCATGAAGACGCCGCTGTCGACCCCGATGCGATGGGCCAGCGCGGTCGGGCCCTCCGGCGTGTGGCCGTGCACCACGGTCACCGGGTGCGGCCAGCCGCGCCCGCTGAGGAAGGGTTCTCGGATCCACAGCAGATCCTGCTCCGTCTGCGCCTCCAGCGCGCGGTCGGGGTTGAGCCCGGCATGTACGAAGACGTAGTCGCCGATGCGATGCTGCAGCGCGAGACCCTGGAGAAAGTCGAGCCGCTCCGACCCCAGGCTGTCGCTGAGCGCCGCGGCGAGTTCCGCCGGCTCCTCGATGCGGGCATCGGGCGCCAGGGTCTTCAGGGTCTCCTCGCCGCCGAAACGCCACCAGTTGAGCAGCCGCGGCAGACTGAGATCCTCACCGGTCGCCGCCTCGATCAGGTAGACCTCGTGGTTGCCGATCAGGCGGATCTCCTCGACACCCGGCTGGCCGAGGCCGGCGGCCACCAGGTCGAGGGTCTGCAGCGGCTGCCAGCCGCGGTCGACGTAGTCGCCCAGCCAGACCACCGAGACCTGGTCGGGGTCGTGCTCCAAGGCGATGATGCCGGCGATGTGCTCCTGCAACACCCAGAGGTGCTCGGCGTGAGCGTGCACGTCGCCGATGGCAAAAACCGCTCGATCGGCCGGCAACGACTGCGGCGCGGGCTGCCAGGGGCTGGTCTCGGCGACGATGCGCGCCATGCGCTCTCCTGAAGAAATATCAGGCGCCAGTCTAACCGAGCGGCGGGTGGGCGCCAATCGCGCCTGCGGGCGGCAAGAGAAAGGCCGGCCCCCTTTGGCAAGGGGTGCCGGCCGCAAGGTGAGCAGGTTTAGGGCTCGATGGGAGGCTTCTGGAGGACCGGCCCAGATCCGGACGGACCGTCTCCCGCAGGGAAGGCTGGGAGGTCAGTCCGTATAGACCGCAGTATCGGCTTTCACCGCACCGCTGACCAATAGCACCATGGTCTCATCCCCGCCGATGCCGAAGTCGTTGTCGTTGATCAGCGCCATCGTGCCATCGCCGAGGAAGGCGATGCCCTCCAGCTTGGCCGGCGCCGCCGGGAAGTCCCGCGCGGTGTCGAAGCGCAGGGTCTTGGTCAGCGCCACGATGCCGGTGCCGGCAAGCCCGTTGCTCAGCTCCAGGCTTGGCGCGGTCGCTGCGTCGTCCCACTTGCTGCCAAGAATATTGCTGGCGCCCTGCAGCGACACCTCGTGCAGCTTGGTGGTCCGGTCGGTGCGCTCCAGCACCAGCAGCCGGTCGGGGCCGATGGCGGCCACCTCCGAGACGCGCGGTGCGTTCTGCTTGTCGGAGGGATCGAGGGCGAAGCTCTGCGGGTCGTCCAGCGGATAGACGTACTCGCCGACCAGCTTGCCGCTCTCCCGTTCCATCTTGAACAGGCGGGTGTTCCTGGCCTGGGCGTATGCCTTGGCGTCCGGGTTGTCGAGCGGGTTCTGCAGCATGAAGTAGAGGAACCGCTCGTCCGGCGAGACGGCCAGGGATTCGATGCCGCGATTGGCGTGACGCTTCGACAGGATGGCCGGCAGGCTGCCGACAATTTCGGTGTCGGCGCCCGCGTAGTCCTGCACCGCGTCGGCCGGCACGAGACGCTTCACGATGCGCCCGTCGGGGGCCACGTGCAGCAGCGAGGGCCCCATCTCCTCGCCGATCCAGAAGCTGCCGTCGGAGAGCTTCACCAGCCCCTCGGCATCCACCGCGTTCGGGTCGAAAGCGAGCCTGTTGCCCTGGGCGTCGAGGCCCTGGTCGGTGGTCGCCACACTCTGCGGATTGAGCAGGCCGGTGATCGCGAGGCCGGATGCGGTCTTCAGCGCGAGGACGTCCTTCACAGCGAAGGTGCCGGCGGTCGCGTCGAGTTCGAGGCGGTAGATCGAAGGCGTATAGTCCGGTGTCGGATAGATGCGCGCACCCTTCACGTCCTTGCAGAGCGCCTGACTCTCCTCGCCCATGATCGTCCTGGCGTCACCGCAAGTGAAGTTCGGCCCGCGGTCGGAGACCACGTAGATCACATTGGCCGGATCGCCCGGATGACGGAAGGCGCCCGAGCCTAGGCCGATGGTGAAGCGCGCCGTTTTGCCGCCCGGATAGGTGATCGACCGCCAGTTGACCAGCGGGTCGTCCGTCGACAGCAGTTTCATGTCCATGGTCTGGGCTTGGACCTGAGCCTGGCCGGCCGGCGCCAGGGCGATCAGCGCCGCCAGCACGCCCTGCAGGGCGAGAGTGCGTTGGTTCATCGGTGGGTTCCCCTAGAGTGAAAGGCGCGGACGAGGTCCGCGCAGGGTCCAGCCTAGGGGCCGGCCATGTCCCGGCGGTGACGCTGCGGAGAAGGAATTGTGACGGTGCGGCCCGCCGGCGGCCTCAGGGCTGTGCCGGCGAAGAACTGTGGCCGCCGTGCGAGTCGCTGCCGGGCGAGCGGCCCGGAACGGCGAGGTCCGCATAGCCGCGCAGCGCGTGGTAGCGCGCCACCTGCGCCTCGCTCAGCAGTGCCTTCGCGGCCAGATGGCTGCGCAGGTGGGTGTAGCGCAGTTCACCCTGGAGCGCAGCGAGCGCCGCGAGCTGGTCGCGCAAAGACGCTTCGCCCGCCCGGCCACTGCGGAAGGCGTGGTCGAGGGTGGCTTCCGCCGCCAGGATTGCCGCACCCAGGCGCTGCGCCTCTGCCTGCATCTGCTGGAACAGCTGCTCGAAGGCGGCACGCTGATCTTCCGTCAGGCCGAGGGCGCTGCCGAGGTCCAGCACGTGCCGCAGTCCGGGATAGCCGTTCAGCTCGGCCGCCAACGCCAGCGACAGGCCGCGTCCGGCGGCAAGATCGTCGATCTGCTGTGCCGACAGGGCCTTGATGTCGCGTTGCTGCCAGCCGGCATAGGGGGCGGCGGTCTCGGCCGTCGCCACGCTCGCGCCAAGCAGGATCGCACCCGCGCCGAGCAGTGAAAGCAGTGGTTTCATCGCCTCTCTCCTCTTCGCGCCTACTTGCCGATGCGGTCGTGCCGGGCACGGATCTCCGCCGGCCAGCGGCTCTTGATATAGGATAGCACGGCCCAGATCTCGGCGTCGCCGAGGGTACCTTCGTAGGCGGGCATATCGCTCTCGTAGCCCCCGCCGGCGAGCGTTGCCGGGCCGTACTTGGTGAGCGCGAAGAGTTGCTCGCCCGAATGGTGCCAGGTGTGCCCGCTGGCGTCGTGCGGCGGTGCCGGCAGGCGGCCATCGGGCCCGCGCTGACGCCAGTTCGCCTGACCTTCCAGGCTTTCGCCGTGGCAGGAGGCGCAGTGCTCGGCATAGATCCTGGCGCCGAGCGCTACCTTCCCGGAGTCGCCCGGGTCGAGGCCGGCAGCAACGCCGCCACCTGGGACGGCGGCCGTCAGCAGGTAGACCACCGCCACGACGACGACGAGGCCGGCAAAGCCGGCGAGGATCCAGCGGGCGTTCTTGGGCATGGCCGGGGCTTTTCCTGTCGGTCGCGGGAGTCCCCGCAGCCTGCAGGTTCCAGCAACGGGAAGGTCAAGCGGTCGGCCTTTAGGCCAGCGCTTTGAGGATCGCCTCGCCACAGGCGCGGGTGTCGGCGCGGCCGCCGAGGTCGCGGGTGCGCGCAGCGGGATCCACCAGCACGCTCTCGATGGCCGCCTCCAGCTCGGCCGCCGCCGCTTCCTCGCCCAGGTGCTCGAGCATGAGGGCGGCGGTCCACACGGCGGCCACCGGATTGGCGATGCCCTTGCCGGCGATGTCCGGCGCCGAGCCGTGCACCGGTTCGAACAGGGACGGGAACTCGCGCGGCGGATTGAGGTTGGCCGCCGGGGCGATGCCGATGGAGCCCGCCACCGCCGGGCCGAGGTCGGAAAGAATGTCGCCGAAGAGGTTGGAGGCCACGACCACGTCGAACCAGTCGGGGTGCTGCACGAAATGCGCCGTGAGGATGTCGATGTGATACTGCGCCGTCTTCACGTCGGGATACTGGCTGGCCATGGCGGCGAAGCGCTCGTCCCAGTAGGGCATGGTGTGGACGATGCCATTGGACTTGGTGGCCGAGGTGACGTGCCTGCGCTTGCGCTTCCCGGCCAGCTCGAAGGCGTATTTGAGGATGCGGTCGGTGCCGCGGCGGGTGAAGCAGGACAGCTGCGAGACCATCTCCTGATCGGTGCCGGCGTAGAGCCGCCCGCCGATCTCCGAGTACTCGCCTTCGACGTTCTCGCGCACCACGATGAAGTCGATGTCTTCTGGCCCGCGCCCGGCCAGGGGCGAGGTCATGCCCTTCAGCAGGCGCACCGGGCGCACGTTGGCGTAAAGGTCGAGCTCGCGGCGCAGGGGGATCAGCAGTCCCCAGAGCGAGACGTGGTCCGCGACTCCGGGAAAGCCCACCGCGCCAAGGTAGATGGCGTCGAACTCCTTGACCTGGGCGATGCCGTCCTCCGGCATCATGCGGCCGGTCTCGGCATAGCGCTGGCACGACCAGTCGAAGTGCTGCCATTCGATCGCGAAACCGTGGCGGCCGGCGACGGCCTCGGCGGCGCGCTGGCCCTCCGGGATCACTTCCTTGCCGATCCCGTCGCCGGGAATAACGGCGATCCGGTACTTGCGCTCGGCCATGCTAAACCTCCCACCCTCGCGTTATTGGAGGCCCCGAATAGGGCATTGGAGAGGTTTCGGCAAGCTGGGGCGGGCCCAAAATGCAAGACCCCCGGCTGCTGGCCGGGGGTCTTGGAAATTCTGGTGGAGCCGGACGGAATCGAACCGACGACCTCTACAATGCCATTGTAGCGCTCTCCCAACTGAGCTACGGCCCCATGGGAACCACCGGTAGAAACCATCGAAACGGCTGCCTCCCGGCGGCGTGGTGCGGGAAATTAAGTACCCCGCCGGATCAAGGCAAGGGAAAAAGTCGACGGGCTGCCGCCCCGTCCCCCTCTCCCGCCTTTGCGGCCCTTTTGCGCCTGTCGGACCACGCCCGACCCGGCGGAGTATCGGCAGCAAGGGTTACGCTTAAGCTAACGGCCAGGCCAGCGGTACGAACTCAGGTCTCGTCGTCGTCGTCGCCGACCACGACTTCGGCCACGTCGTCGTCGCCCAGGTCCGAGGTGTCCTCGATGAAATCGTCGTCGTCATCGGACTTGCCGACGGCGGCATCGGCCTCGTCGTCATCGATCTCGAAGTCGTCGTCGACCGCTTCGCTGTCCTCGCCCTCGACAGGGGCGGCCTTCGGCTTCTTCGGCTTGGCGGCAGCCTCGGGCTTCGGCGCGCTGCGCGGGCGACGCGATTTCAGGAGCGCCTCGGGGTCGAACACCGCACTGCAGGAGGGACACACGATCGGCGACTTCTGCAGATCGTAGAACTTGACCCCACAACTCTGACAGCTGCGCTTAGTTCCCCATTTCGGATTTGCCACCAGCGCGTCCCTCCACCGGTCTTGCAGTTCATTGGCTGGGCGTGGCAATTGCCATGATCGTGCATCGCTGTCAAAAGGTAATTGGCGGCTGCCGAGGCGGGTTGCGGACCGCCGGTCGAACGGCCGCCGGGCGGTGCCGGGGCGGCTGTGGGGAGCCGGGGATTGCGGCCGCCCCCGAAAGACCGATAGAACCTCTGCGAAGACCAGCAAAAGCGGCACAGGAGCCGTCGGCCAGAACCTCCCCGGATCCGCCGCAGACCCTGCCAGGACAAGGAAAGCCACCCCTCGTGAAACCGATGACAGCCAGGCCGGGCACGGCGCTTTCGGGTAGCGTCCGCCTGCCCGGCGACAAATCCATCTCGCACCGGGCGCTGATGTTCGGCGCGCTGGCGGTGGGGGAGACCGTCATCGACGGCCTGCTGGAGGGTGAGGACGTGCTGCGCACCGCGGCGGCCATGCGCGCTCTGGGCGCCGAGATCGAGCGCGATGCGGCCGGGCGCTGGCACGTCTGGGGCCGTGGCATCGGTGCCCTGGCGGAGCCGGAGGACGTGCTGGACATGGGCAACTCCGGCACCGGCGCACGTCTGCTGCTGGGCATCCTGGCGAGCCATCCGCTGACCGCGGTGCTGACCGGCGACGCATCGCTGCGCAAGCGCCCGATGGCGCGGGTGACCGAGCCGCTGTCGGCCTGCGGAGCTGCGTTCATCACCCGCGAGGGTGGCCGCCTGCCGCTGACGGTGATCGGCGCGCGCGATCCACTGCCCCTCGACTACCGCCTGCCGGTGCCCTCGGCCCAGGTGAAGTCGGCGGTACTGCTGGCCGGACTGAACGCGCCGGGCGAGACGCGGGTGGTCGAGCGCGAGGCGACGCGGGACCACAGCGAGCGCATGCTTGCGCACTTCGGCGCCGTCATCCGGCGCCGCGAGATCGATGACGAGGGGCATGCGGCGCAGGAGATCGTCCTCGTCGGCCAGCCGGAGCTGGCCGGGCGCGCCATCCGGGTGCCAGCCGATCCTTCCTCCGCCGCCTTCCCCCTGGTCGGCGCCCTCATGCTGCCGGGCTCGGAAGTTCGCCTGGCCGCCGTCGGCATGAACCCGCAGCGCACGGGCCTGATCACCACCCTCAAGGAGATGGGCGGCGACATCGCCGTCGAGAACGCCCGCGAGGAGGGCGGCGAACCGGTCGCCGACCTGGTGGTGCGCGGCAGCCGCCTCCATGGCGTCGAGGTGCCGGCCGGACGCGCGCCCTCGATGATCGACGAATACCCGATCCTCGCCATGGCCGCCGCCGCCGCCGAGGGGCGCACGGTGATGCACGGCCTGGGCGAACTGCGCGTGAAGGAAAGTGACCGCCTGGCTGCCGTCGCCCGCGGCCTCGCCCGCTGCGGCATCGGCGTCCGGGAGCAGCCCGAGACCCTGACGGTCGAGGGCTGTGGCGGCCGGCCGCCCGGCGGCAACAACGAGGCCATCGAGACCGAGCTGGACCACCGTATCGCCATGAGCTTCCTGGTGCTGGGACTCGCCGCCGAGCGCCCGGTGCTGATCGACGACATGACGCCGGTGGCGACCTCCTTCCCTGATTTCGCCGGATTGATGCAAGGTCTCGGCGCCGACTTCGTTGCGGGTCCGGAGTCGACGTCCGGGAAGCCGGAATGATCGTCGCCGTCGACGGACCGGTGGCGGCCGGCAAGGGTACCCTGGCGCGCCGCCTGGCCGCCGCCCTCGATTGTGCCTACCTCGACACCGGCTCGATCTACCGGGCCGTGGCAGCCAAGATCCTGGTCGCCGGCAGCGACCCGGAAGACCCGGCGACCGCGACCGCCGCCGCCACGGCCCTGCAGCCCATCGACCTCGAGCGCGACGACCTGCGCCTGGAGTCGGTCAGCCAGGCGGCCTCCAAGGTGGCCGCCATCCCGGCGGTGCGCACCGCCCTGCTGGACTTCCAGCGTCGCTTCGCCGCCGCGCCGCCGGAGGGCCCGCGCGGTGCCGTGCTGGACGGCCGCGACATCGGCACCGTGGTCTGTCCGGACGCTGATGTGAAATTTTTCCTAACAGCGTCAGTGGAGGCACGCGCCGCCCGACGCCATAAAGAGTTGCTTGAACGCGGCGAGCAGAGTATATACGCCCGCGTTTTGCAGGACTTGCGCGAGAGGGATGCGCGCGACAGCGGGCGGGCGACCGCCCCCTTGCGGGCCGCGGAGGATGCGGTCCGGCTTGATACCAGCGCGATGGACGCCGATCAGGCCTTCGAGGTCGCCATGGCGGAGATCGCCCGGCGTGGGCTGGCGCCTCAGCCAGGGTAGCCCCCGCGGGGGTGTTTCCCCGATTGAGGCCGCCAGGAACGGTTTCAGGAAAATCGGTTTCCCGACAGCCTCCCGGGCCCGGCCTTTTCGTGCAAGCCAGCAAGACGTTTCGCCCGGGATGGTCCTGGGAAGACCGGCGGCAAACCGCCCGGCCTGGATAGTGCAGACAGAGAAAGGACGTTCCCACATGGCTGAAGCAGCCACCAACACCGCCGCGAAGGAGAGCTTTGCGGCCCTGCTCGATGAATCCCTCGGCACTGACGATACCCTCGAGGGCAAAGTCCTCCGCGGCATCATCATCGCCATCGAAGGCGATACCGCGGTGATCGACGTCGGCTTGAAGTCGGAAGGGCGCGTCGCCCTCAAGGAATTTGCCGAGGCCGGCCAGATGCCGGAACTGAAGGCTGGCGACGAGGTCGAGGTCTACCTCGAGCGCATGGAGAACAAGAACGGCGAGTCCATGCTCAGCCGCGAGAAGGCCAAGCGCGAGGAGGCCTGGACGCAGCTGGCCAAGGCTTTCAACAGCAACGAGCGTGTGACCGGCACCATCTTCGGCCGCGTCAAGGGTGGCTTCACTGTGGACCTCTCGGGCGCCGTGGCCTTCCTGCCCGGCAGCCAGGTCGACATCCGCCCGGTGCGCGACGTCAGCCCGCTGATGGGCACGCCGCAGCCCTTCCAGATCCTCAAGATGGATCGTTCGCGCGGCAACATTGTGGTGTCGCGCCGTGCCGTCCTCGAGGAAACCCGCGCCGAGCAGCGTTCGGAGCTGGTGGCCAACCTGAAGGAAGGCCAGGTGTTGACCGGCGTGGTGAAGAACATCACCGACTACGGCGCCTTCGTCGATCTCGGCGGTGTCGACGGCCTGCTGCACGTCACCGACATCTCCTGGAAGCGCATCAATCACCCGACCGAAGTGCTGTCCATCGGCCAGCAGGTGCAGGTGCAGGTGATCCGCTTCAATTCGGAGACCCAGCGCATCAGCCTGGGCATGAAGCAGCTGGAAGCCGACCCCTGGGAAGGCGTCTCCGCCAAGTACCCGGTCGGCACCAAGTTCACCGGCCGCGTCACCAACATCACCGACTACGGCGCCTTCGTGGAGCTGGAAGCCGGTATCGAGGGTCTGGTCCACGTCTCCGAGATGAGCTGGACCAAGAAGAACGTCCATCCGGGCAAGATCGTCTCTACCTCCCAGGAAGTCGAGGTCATGATCCTCGACGTCGACGAGCAGAAGCGGCGCATCAGCCTGGGCCTGAAGCAGTGCGGCTCCAATCCCTGGGAATCCTTCCTGGCCAACTGCCCGGTCGGCAGCGAGCTGGAAGGCGAGATCAAGAACATCACCGAATTCGGCCTCTTCGTCGGCATGCCCGGCGAGATCGACGGCATGGTCCACCTGTCCGACCTGGACTGGAACCTGTCGGGCGAGGAAGCGGCCAAGCGCTACAGCAAGGGTGATGTCGTCAAGGTCAAGGTGCTCGACGTCGACGTCGAGAAAGAGCGCGTCAGCCTCGGCATCAAGCAGCTCGGCGAGGATCCCTTCGCCGGCAGCACCGAGAACCTGAAGAAGGGCGACGTGGTGACCTGCACCGTGCACCAGGTGGTCGAAAACGGCATTGAGGTTCAGGTGGGTGACGGCGTCATCGGCTTCATCCGCAAGGCCGAGCTGTCGCGCGACCGCAGCGAGCAGCAGCCGACCCGCTTTGCCGTGGGTGAGAAGGTCGACGCGCGCATCACCGCCATCGACCCCAAGACTCGCAAGATCTCACTGTCGATCAAGCAGCGCGAGATCGCCGAGGAGAAGGAGGCCGTCGCCGAGTACGGTTCCACCGAATCCGGCGCCAGCCTGGGCGACATCCTGGGTGCCGCCTTCTCCGAAGCTGCCCGCAAGCGGGACAAGGGCGACGACGACGAGGACAAGTAGTCCGGCGACGGGGCCGGCGCCTTCGCGTCCGGTCCCCAAAGCCCTTCTACCTACCCTGACAGCGGCCCGCCGGACCCCCCGGCGGGCCGTTTTCTTTTGGCCTTGCCGCCACGCGGCCTGGGAAAACGCAAAGATTCCACGCCTCTCCGCCGTTTTTCTCCCCTCTTATTCATCGAATAAACGTTTGTTCTGAAAGGCTTATCCTTGACGCCCGCGCATTCCTCTGGCAACGTTTCCCCACTTGCGCCTGGAGCTGAAGCCCCTGACGCACAAGATGCAGCGTGGTCTGCACGCCGGAGCAGGGGAAGGCCTCAGGGTGAATTCCTTGATCCAAGCAAGAAGCCGGCGGCGGCCCGCGATCTGCGGGAGGTAAACGGGATGGGGACTCCGACCGCTTGGCGCGTCGGGAGGGGATGACGTCGCTATGACAAAGTCTGAATTGATCCAACACATCGCGGATATCAATCCGCATTTCTACCATCGTGACGTGGAGCGTATCGTCACGACGATCTTCGACGAGATCAGCGAAGCCCTGGCACGAGGGGACCGGGTCGAGCTGCGCGGTTTCGGTGCCTTCTCGGTCAAGCGCCGCGAGGCGCGCGTCGGCCGCAACCCGCGCACCGGCGCAGCGGTAAGCGTGTCGGAAAAGCACGTGCCTTTCTTCAAGACCGGCAAGCAGCTGCGCGAGCGCCTGAACAGCCGCTGAGTACGCCAGCCGTTCCCGGATCACTTGGGGCCTCGCGATGTAGTGTCGATTGGGTTAGACTCGCCCACTCCTTCGCCGGCAACCCGAGCGATCTTTGCAACCGTGCACTACGTCTACTGGATCATCACCCTTCTGTTCCTGATCGTCTTCGTGACCTTCACGGCGACGAACCTGGAGCAGGTGGCTATCGACTTCTGGCCCTTCGAGTACCAGCTCAGCCTACCTTTTGCGCTGGTGCTGCTGGGCAGCCTGCTGAGCGGCTTTCTCGTCGGCGCCTTCCTCATGTGGCTGCGTTTCGGCGCCGCCCGCGCCCGCGCTCGCCGCGCCGAGCAGCGCGCCGCCATCCTGGAGCGCGAGCTGGTCGAACTGAAGCGAGCCGCCGCAGTATCGCGCGGCCCTGCCGGCAGCAGCGCGCCGCAGCTGGCAAGCCCGGCAAGCGGGCTGAAGACGGTTTCCAGCGGTCACTGACTGGTGCGGACGGCCTGATGCGCATCATCTCTGCTGCCGAGGTCGAGGCTGCCCTCGACTATCCCTCACTGGTCGAACGCCTGCGCCAGGCTTTCCGGCGCGACATCCGGGTTCCCGTGCGCCATCACCACGACATCGAGGTCAGCGGCGGCAGCACCGCCACGCTGCTGCTGATGCCGGCCTGGCAGGTCGACCGCCACATCGGCATCAAGATGGTGACGGTGTTTCCCGACAACGCCGCGCAGGACCTGCCGGCGGTGATGGGCATCTACGTGCTGGTCGACGGCAAGAACGGCTCGCCGCTGGCGCTGATCGACGGACCGACACTGACGGTGAAGCGCACCGCCGGCGCCTCGGCGCTGGCCTCCAGCTATCTCTCGCGCCCGGATGCGGAGCGCCTGCTGATGGTCGGCACCGGCGCCCTGGCGCCGCAGCTCATCGTTGCCCACGCGGCGGTCCGGCCGATCTGCAACGTGCTGATCTGGGGCCGCACACCGGAGAAGGCGCAGCGCCTGGCCAAACGCATGAACCGCCGCGACTTCCGTGTCGACTGGACCGACGATCTGGAGTCCGCCGCGCGCGGCGCCGACGTCATCTCCTGCGCCACCCTGTCGAAGGCTCCGCTGATCCAGGGCGACTGGCTGCAGCCGGGCCAGCACATCGACCTCGTCGGCGCCTTTCGGCCCGACATGCGCGAGACCGACGATGCGGTGATGCGCCGCGCCCGTGTCTTCGTCGACACCCGCGCCGGCGCCACCAAGGAGGGCGGCGACATCGTGCAGGCCGTCGCGGCCGGCGCGCTGTCGGCCGACGACATCGCCGGCGACCTCTTCGAACTGACCCGCGGCGATCGCAGCGGCCGGCGCTATTACGACCAGGTCACGCTGTTCAAGTCGGTCGGCACCGCCATAGAGGATCTGGCTGCGGCGCAGCTGGTCTTCGAGCGCTATTAGATATTGACGCCAGGCGCATTCTCGTTGCTCGCTCGGCCCATATTGGGGAGCCTCGCCGCACGGGCCGCCGCGCTCGGCGGCGACCGAGGCCCTGGCCGAGGTGGTGCCGGGCGGGGAGCAGAGGCCGAATTCCGGTACTGGATTTCGGGCCGCCCGGGCGCTATGGAAGACGCGGCGCCACCCGCGTGATCCGACGCGGCCGATCCCCGCCCCGGACGACGGTAGGGGCGGCGGTGCCCGGCAAGAAGGTTGCAAGTCAATGAAGGTCATCATCATCGGGGGCGGCATCGTCGGTCTGTCGACGGCCTGGGCCCTGGCGCGCGGCGGCCACGAGGCGCTGCTTTTCGAGCAGGGGCCGCTGCCGCACGAGGGCGGCGCGTCCTACGACCAGCACCGCCTGATCCGCCTGCCCTATTCCGACCAGCCCGGCTACTGCGCCATGACGGTCGACGCCCTGAGGTCCTGGCAGCGCCTGTGGGACGATCTCGGCGAATCCCACTATGCCGAGGTCGGCAGCCTGGCGCTGTCGACGGAGGAGGGCGACTGGGCCGACCTCTCGCGCCAGACCCTCGATCACCTGGGCCTCGACTACGAGACCCTGGACGCCAAGCAGATCGAGGCGCTCTGCCCCTTCATGAAGGCGCCCCCGGAAGCCTGGGGCCTCTACAACAAGACCGGTGGCCTGCTGTTTGCCTCGCGCATCGTCGATTCGCTGATCCGCGACCTCGGCCGCCGCGGCGTCAGCCTGCGCGGCGAGGCCCGCGTGGTGGGCGTCGACCCGGCGGCCAGCGCCGTCACCCTGGAGAACGGCAGGCGCGAGACCGCCGACGCCATCGTGGTGGCCGCCGGCGCCTGGACCGCCAAGCTGTTCCCGGAACTCAAGCGCCGTGCTGTGCCGCACCGCCAGGTCGTTGCCTACATGGAACCTCCGGAAGCCCATGCCGAGAGCTGGGCGAAGGCGCCGGTCATGGTCCACCTGCTGAACGAGGTGGACATCTACGCGGCGCCGCCGGCCGGCGGCAGCGAGCTGAAATTCGGCTGCGGCCAGCACCGGCGACCCGGCGACCCGGACAACCTGGACCCGCTGGGCCGCAACGAGGCGGCCGAGGTGGCTTCCGCCTTCGCCCCGCTGCTGCATGACTTCGCCGACTACAAGGTGTTGCGCGGCCAGGTCTGCCCCTATGCCGTGTCTCCGGACGAGCGCTTCGTCACCGAGAGCAACGGGCCGATCCTGCTGATCGGCGGCTGCAGCGGGCACATGTTCAAGTTCGGCGCCCTCATGGGCGAGCAGCTCGCCCGCACCGCGACGGGCGAGATCTCCTTCAAACAGTTCCGCCTCTGGGCGGAGGGCCGCCATCAGACCCTGACCCGCGCCTAGGCAACGGTGTGGGTGACCGGCAGGCGATGCTCTGGTAGGAAGAGGCCATGACTACGAAACTCGCCCCCCACGAACGCATCTTCGTCGGCCTCGACACGGCGGACGTCGACAAGGCGGCGCGCATCGCGCGCCAGCTGGTCGGCGCCGTCGGCGGCGTGAAGATCGGTAAGGAACTGTTTACCGCCCATGGACCGGACGGCGTGCGCCTGGCCGCCGGCGGCGCGCCGCTGTTCCTCGACCTGAAGTTCCACGACATCCCCAACACCGTGGCCGGCGCGGTGCGTGCCGCCGTCCACCTTCGGCCCAGGATCCTCAACGTGCACGCTTCCGGCGGACGCGCCATGATGACGGCGGCGGCCGAGGCGGCGCGCGAAACTGCCGAGGATCTCGGCATCGAGCTGCCCAAGGTGATCGGCGTCACCGTGCTGACCAGCCTGGACGCCGCCGACCTCAAAGAGGTCGGACAGCTGGGCCCGCTCGAGGTCCAGGTCGAGCGCCTGGCCCGCCTGGCGCAGGAAAGCGGGCTTGACGGCGTGGTTTGCTCGTCCAGGGAGATCACCCTGCTGCGCAAGGCCTGCGGCCCGGACTTTCTGCTGGTGGTACCCGGCATCCGTCCACACTGGTCGGCAGCCGGCGACCAGAAGCGAATCATGACACCCGAAGACGCCATCGCCGCCGGGGCCGACCACATCGTCATCGGCCGACCCATCGCGGCGGCGGATGACCCCCTGGCCGCCGCCCGACGCATTGCGGCCGACCTGGACGCGGCCGGCGTCGAGGCGTGACACTGACAGCCGCATGAACGCCAACAACCAGCCGCCGCCCCAGGCGGTGGCGAACCTGCCGATTTTCGATACGCTGATCGCTGCCTTCACTGCGGCCTACAGCGATCCGGCGTTGTTGCTGCGCGCCGCCGCCGGCGGCCTGCTGCTGCTTGGTGCCACCACAGTGGTTGCCCTTGTGCTGCCACCCAATCCCTTCACGCTGCTGCTCATGCTGCTGGCGCCGATCGCCGCCTACAGCCACTTCGGCGTCAACTGGTACCGCGTGATGCTGCTCGGACCGGCGGGACTGGTGCGGCCCGTGCTGCGCTGGGATCGGCGGCACTGGCGTTTCTTCGGTTTCGGGCTGATGCTTGGGACTGGACTGCTGGTCTTCGGCGGCATGTTGACGATGGTCCTGCCGGTGCCTTCGGCAGTGGTAGCCATCGGCCTGCTGTACCTGGCTTCACGCTGCTGCTTCCTCTTTCCCGCCCTGGCGGTCGAGGAACCCTACAGCTTCGCCTATGCCTGGCAGCACACCAAGGGACAGGGCTGGCGCCTCACTCTGCTGCTGTTGCTGGCGGGGATTCCCCTGATGCTGGCGGTCAGTCTGCTGGTCAGCGCCCTCTTCACCGCGGTGGTCGGCGTCTCTCTCTTCGATCTCGCGGCAGTGCAGATGGGCGGCACCCCGGCGCCCGGTGCCGGCCAACTGACCGATGATGGCCAGGCGCTGGAAGTCTCGCCCATTGCCACGCTCACCCTGAAGATGGTCACCGAGGCTCTGTCCATGGCGGTGCTGGCGGTGCTCTACAGCATCGTCGCCCTGGCCTTCCGCACCTGCACCGGCTGGGTGCCGGCCGCACCGGCGACCCTGCCGGCGCCGCAGGACGAGGACCGCAACGGCGGCTTTTAGGCCGCACCCAGCCCCTTTCCTTTGGTCGAGTTCACCGGCGGCGGCTATCGTCCCGGTTGGGAGTTCGACAAGCCGTCCGAGGGAGCCTTGCATGACCATGACGGAAGCGCGGCCGGCCTCGGCGAAGCTGGCCTTCGGCGCAACCTTCCGCGCCATCTTCTGCCTGACGACGGACGCGCGCGCCTCCGCCCACGCGCAACTCAGCGGCTGGGGCACACCGCGCCATGAGATCCTCGAGCGCTTCGAATGATCCAGGCGGAGCCGCCATCTGGCGCCGTGGCGCCGCTGCCGCTGTTGCCCACCGTTTCGGAGGCCTATCGTCTCGTGTTCGGCAACCTGGCGACGATGGCGAAGGTGACGGTGCTGCCGTTTGTCTTGCTGTTTCTGATCACCGTGCTGGGCACTCTGCTCGGCCCCCTCGAATACCGCCTGGTGCGGGAGTTCGGCGCCGAGCTGCCCTGGACTCTCATGGCGGTCGCCTGGCTGCGCTTCCTGCTGCTCGGACCGACCTCCGGTGACGTCGTGGTATTTCCACGGCTGCGGGCGCGGCATGGGCGTTTTCTCGGCTACGCGCTGCTGCTCTCGGTCATCAACCTGCCGCTGACGTTCTTCCATTACCTTTCGGTGGCATTGGGGATCGATGGCACAGAGGCCACCATCGCCTACTGGGCGCTGTTTATGCCGTTGCTCTACCTCGGCCTTCGCTTTGCTTTCGTATACGTCGCAGCGGCGGTCGACGAGCCCTATAGCTTCGCCCATGCCTGGCGGCACACGCGCGGCATCTCCTTCACCCTCTTCATCGCGATCGGGCTCAGCGTCGTTCTGCCCGCGGAAGGCATCAATCGGCTGCTCGCCCTTTTGACGGACTCCTTGAGAGACTCCGATTCCGGAACCTTCGTCGCCCTACTGCTATGGCATGCCAACATGTGGCTGGTGGAGGCGCTCTCCCTCGCCTTCTATGTTATCGCCTTTCGCAACTGCACCGGCTGGGTGCCGGCGCCCGACAAGGAAGTCCTCGAGCGCTTCGACTGACCCGGTTGACTTCGCGCATCCGAGAGGCGCTAATCCCGCGCCATGACTGTCCAGGTGAAAATCTGCGGGATCTCGACACCCGAGTCGATGACCGCCGCCGTCGAGGGCGGGGCCGCCTTCGTCGGGCTGGTGTTCTATCCACGCAGCCCGCGTGCCGTCACGCCGCATGAGGCCACGCCGCTGGCCGCACTGATCCCGCCGGGCATCGTCAAGACCGGCCTGCTGGTCGATGCCGAGGACGCCACCATCGAGGGTATTTTGAAGGCGGTGCCCCTCGATCTCCTGCAGCTGCACGGCAGCGAGAGCCCTGAGCGGGTCGCCGCCGTCAAGGCGCGCTTCGGCCTGCCGGTCATGAAGGTGGTGAAGCTGCGCCAGGCCGGGGATCTCGAGGCCGTCGAGCCCTTCCTGCCCGTCGCCGACCGCCTGCTGTTCGACGCCAAGCCCCCGGCGGAAATGAAGGACGCCCTGCCGGGCGGCAATGCCGTGGCCTTCGACTGGACTCTGCTGTCCGGCACCGCCTGGCCGCTGCCGTGGATGCTGGCCGGCGGCCTGACGCCGGAGAACGTCGCCCGGGCGGTCGCCCTGTCGGGCGCGCCGGCGGTGGACGTCTCCTCCGGCGTCGAGGACGCGCCGGGGCTCAAGAATCCGCAGAAAATCCGGGCTTTCCTGGCGGCCGCCCGGGCGCTCTAGCGACCCCTGAAACGGCGGAAACCGCAGCTTCCGGGCATTGCGGAGACCGCCCCAATCGGGCAAAGTCCGCCCTTCACAAACCAAGCTAACGCGAACAAGGACAAGACGTCCCCCATGGAGACGCTGAACACCTACCGCGGCGGCCCCGACGAGGCCGGGCATTTCGGCATTTTCGGCGGCCGCTTCGTCGCCGAGACCCTGATGCCGCTGATCCTCGACGTCGAGCAGGCCTACATCGCCGCCCGCAAGGACGCGAGCTTCCAGGCCGACTACGACTACTACGCCAAGCATTATGTCGGCCGGCCGAGCCCGCTCTACTTCGCCGAGCGCCTGACCGCGGAGCTGCGCAAGGGCGCGCCCGCCGACAAGGGCGCCAAGATCTACTTCAAGCGCGACGAGCTGAACCACACCGGATCCCACAAGGCCAACAACGTGCTGGGGCAGATCCTGCTGGCGCGACGCATGGGCAAGACCCGCATCATCGCCGAGACCGGGGCCGGCCAGCACGGCGTCGCCACCGCCACGTTCTGCGCGCTCTTCGACCTGCCCTGCGTCGTCTACATGGGCGCCACCGACATCGAGCGGCAGGCGCCCAACGTGTTCCGCATGAAGCTGCTGGGCGCCGAGGTGAAGCCGGTGACCAGCGGCACCGGCACCCTGAAGGACGCCATGAACGACGCCCTGCGCGACTGGGTCGCCAACGTCGAGAACACCTTCTACATCATCGGCACGGTGGCCGGCCCGCACCCCTATCCGACCATGGTGCGCGACTTCCAGTCGATCATCGGCCGCGAGACCCGCGAGCAGATCATGGAGGCCGAAGGCCGCCTGCCCGACGCCCTGGTCGCCTGCATCGGCGGCGGCTCCAACGCCATGGGTCTGTTCCATCCCTTCCTCGACGACAAGGACGTGCGCATCATCGGCGTCGAGGCGGCCGGCCACGGCATCTCCAGCGGCCAGCACGCCGCCTCGCTGACCGGCGGGCGCCCGGGCGTGCTGCACGGCAACCGCACCTACCTGCTGCAGAACGACGACGGCCAGATCATCGACGCCCACTCGATCTCCGCCGGCCTCGACTATCCCGGCATCGGGCCGGAGCATTCCTGGCTGCACGACATCGGCCGCGCCGAGTACGTCTCCGCCACCGACCAGGAGGCGCTGGACTCCTTCCAGCTCTGCTCGCGCATCGAGGGCATCATCCCGGCGCTGGAGCCCGCCCACGCGCTGGCCCAGGTGCGCAAGCTGGCGCCGCAGATGGGGCGCGACCAGATCATCGTCATGAACATGTGCGGCCGCGGCGACAAGGACGTCTTCACCGTCGCCAAGGCGCTTGGAGTCGAGCTGTGAGTGGAGCTGTGAGCGGAGAGAGTCGCATCGAAAGGCGCTTTGCCGCGCTGAAGGCCGCCGGGCGCGGCGCGCTGGTGGCCTTCGTCACCGCCGGCGATCCCGACCCGGAGACCTCGCTGGAGATCATCAAGGGCCTGCCGGGCGCCGGCGCCGACCTCATCGAGGTCGGCATGCCCTTCTCCGACCCCATGGCCGAGGGGCCGCCGGTCCAGGCCTCCAGCCTGCGCGCGCTGAAAGCCGGCATGACGCTGGCCAAGACCCTGGCGGCGGTGTGCGCATTCCGCAAGGACGACGCCGACACGCCGATCATCCTGATGGGCTACTACAACCCGATCTACAGCTACGGCGTCGAGCGCTTCGTCGCCGACGCCAAGGTGGCCGGAGTCGACGGCCTGATCATCGTCGACCTGCCGCCGGAGGAGGACGCGGAGCTCTGCCTGCCGGCGCTGAAGGCCGGCCTGCACTGGATCCGCCTGGCCACGCCGACCACCGACGACAAGCGCCTGCCGACGGTGCTGAACAACACCAGCGGCTTCGTCTACTACGTCTCCATCATGGGGATCACCGGCACCGCCGCAGTGCCGACCGACCATGTGCGCGAGGCGGTCGCCCGCCTGCGCCGCCACACCGATCTTCCGATCGCCGTCGGCTTCGGCATCCGCACGCCGGCGCAGGCCGCCGCGATCGCCGGCATCGCCGACGCAGCCGTGGTCGGCTCGGCCATCGTCGACGCGGTGAAGGCGGAGCTGGACGAGAACGGCAAGGCCAAGCCAGGGCTGGCCGCCAAGGTGCTGGCGCTGGTAGAATCGTTGGCCAGCGGCGTACGCAGCAGCCGCGCCGCTTAACCTCGGGGGAGCAGCCCGCCCATGAACTGGATCACCAACTACGTCAGGCCGAAGATCCGCGCCCTGGTGCAGAAGCCCGAGGTACCGGACAACCTCTGGGAAAAGTGCTCCAGCTGCAGCCAGATGATCTTTCACCGCGAGTTGGAGAACAATCTCAGGGTCTGCCCGCATTGCGGCTTTCACATGCGCATCTCCGCGCGCCGCCGCCTCGAGCTGCTGTTCGACGACGCCGCCTTCAAGGCGATTGAGCTTCCCGAGGTGCCGCTCGACCCGCTGAAGTTCCGCGACCGCAAGCGCTATACCGACCGCCTGCGCGAGGCCCAGGCCAAGAACGGTCCCGACGAGGCCATCGTGGTGGCGCACGGCACCATGGACGGCAAGCCGACGGTCATCGCCGTCTTCAACTTCGCCTTCATGGGCGGCTCCATGGGCGTCGCTGTCGGCGAGGGCCTGCTGGCGGCCGCGCGCCTGGCGGTGTTGCAGGAAGCACCGTTGATCGTCATTCCCGCCTCCGGCGGCGCACGCATGCAGGAGGGCATCCTCTCGCTCATGCAGATGCCGCGCTCGGTCGCCGCGGTGGACATGGTGAAGGAGGCCGGTCTGCCCTACATCGTGGTGCTGACCGATCCCACCACCGGCGGCGTCACGGCTTCCTTCGCCATGCTGGGCGACATCTCGCTGGCCGAGCCCGGTGCCGTTATCGGCTTTGCCGGCCAGCGGGTCATCGAGGAGACCATCCGCGAGTCGCTGCCCGAGGGCTTCCAGCGTGCCGAGTACCTGCTCGACCACGGCATGGTCGACATGGTGGTACGGCGTGGCGACCTGCGCGCCACCCTGGTGCGCATCCTGGCCCTGTTGCGCGACAAGACGCCGAGCGCCGAGGTGGTGCCGATCAAGGGTGACGGCCGCAAGGGCGGCGCCCGCCGCGTAGCCGCGACCCAAGGCGTGGCCGAGGTGGAGATTCCGCCGGCGCCCGAGGTCCGGACGCCCGAAGGCGCCGCCGCCGAGATCGCCGGCGACACCGGGGAGGGCGATGCCCCCCGCCGTTGACGCGCCGGCAGCAGCCGCCGCCAGCGGCAAGTCCAGCGATGCGGTCCTCGACCGCCTGACCCGCCTGCATCCCAAGGTCATCGACCTCTCGCTCGGCCGCATCGAGCGGCTGCTCGCCTTGCTCGGCCATCCCGAGCAGCGCCTCGCGCCGGTGGTCCACGTCGCCGGCACCAACGGCAAGGGCTCGCTGCTCGCCTTCCTGCGGGCCATGCTGGAGGCCGCCGGCCGACGCGTGCAGGTCTACACCTCGCCGCACCTGGTGCGCTTTCACGAGCGCATCCGCCTGACCTCCGGCCTCATCGACGAGGCGGCGCTGATCGCCCTGCTGGAACGCTGCGAAGCGGTGAACGGGCCGGAGCCGATCACCTTCTTCGAGGTGACCACCGCCGCCGCCTTCCTCGCCTTCGCCGATGACCCCGCCGATATCCTGCTGCTGGAGGTCGGTCTCGGCGGCCGGCTCGACGCCACCAACGTGGTGGCGCGTCCGCGGCTGACCGCGATCACACCGATCGCCCTGGATCACCAGCAATTCCTCGGCACCACCCTGGAGGCAATCGCCGGCGAAAAGGCCGGCATCATGAAGCCGGGAGTCACCTGCGTCGTCGGGCCACAGGAGCCGGCGACTCTCGCCGTGCTGGAACGGCACGCAACCGAAATCGGCGCACCGCTCTTCGTCTGCGACCGCGACTGGCGGTTCGCGGCGACGGCAGCGGGCTTCCGCTACCAGGATGCAAACGGCGTTCTCGACCTGCCGACGCCTTCACTGCTCGGCAGTCACCAGGTCGCCAACGCAGCGCTGGCCGCCGCCTGCGCGACACAGCTTGCGGAATTCGGCCTTGCGGGGGCCGCGACGGCGGCAGGCATTTCGAGCGCGAGCTGGCCGGCACGCCTGCAGCGCCTGGTGAAGGGTCCGCTCGCCGACGCCCTGCCGCCGGGCTGGGAACTATGGCTCGACGGCGGCCACAATCCGGCCGCCGGCATTGCCCTCGCCGAGACCCTGAAGGACTGGCACGATCGCCCGCTCGAGCTCATCTACGGCATGCTCGATACCAAGGTGGCCGCCGGCTATCTCGAGGCGTTGGCACCGCACGCCCACGCCCTGAAAGCCGTGCGCATTCCCGGCGAAGCGGCGAGCCTTGCCGCCGAGACGGCGGCCGGCTATGCGACGCAGGCGGGCATCGACGCCGAGCCTGCAGGCTCCGTCGCCGAGGCGCTACAGGCCGTCCTCGCCAAGGCACAGCAACCCGGCCGCGTCCTCATCTGCGGCTCGCTCTACCTCGCCGGCCAGGTGCTCCGCGACAACGGCTGAAACCGGATTCAGTAGTTGTTGGTGATGGCGACGTAGTCGGGATCTTCCTGGGCGTCGCGCTCGAACTGCAGGAATTCATAGTAGCCGCAGCGCTTGCGGCCGGGATAGTCGCGGCAGATCTCGGGGCGCGCCTCGTAGATGGTGCAGTGGCGCTTTTCCGTATCGAAGAAGGTGCAGATGCTGCCGAAGTGCTCGTCTTCCTGATGTCGCAGCACGCGCGGGCGCTTGTCCATACCGTCTTCCTTGAAGCCCTTCTTGGTGAAGCGCCTCTCTGCCTGCTCTTCGGTCACCTTGAAATGCTCGGCCAGCCGCTTGATGTCGTCCGGTTTGGCATGGATGTTCGGATAGGAGCAGCAATAGCCCGGACACTTCAGACAGTCGTACTTTGCTTTCCCCACGGTCGGCCTTCTCACCTGATCGTTATTTTATTGACGGAACGCGAAGGCGGACCTTCGGCACTCCCCGCCCGCCTGTCAAGACCGGCATCCGCTGGCAGGGGATTCAAACGACCGCACACAAAGAAGAACCCCGCCGGATCGCTCCGGCGGGGTTTGGGACTTCTACTTTGGGGGGATAACGTACTCTAGGAGGAATACCGTATTTGGAGGTAACTTACCTTGTTACCCTTAAACATGTAGATACTCAGACGACCGATTCAACCCATTCCATCAGCTGGCCCTTGCCGACCGCGCCGACCTTGGTGGCGGCGACCTGTCCGTCCTTGAACAGCATGAGCGTGGGAATGCCGCGCACGCCGTATTTTTGGGGCGTGTGCGGGTTGTCGTCGATGTTGATCTTGGCGATGGTGACGCGCCCGTCCATCTCCGCCGCGATCTCTTCCAGCGCCGGAGCGATCATCTTGCAGGGGCCGCACCACTCGGCCCAGAAATCGACAAGGACAGGACCGGATGCCTTCAAGACGTCCTGTTCGAAGGTACCGTCGCTGGTGGCTCTTGTGCTCATGGAAACATACCCCTGTGACGATGCTGCCGAGGGGCCGGGTTGGCCCCAAGGACTATTGCGAAGTTGGGCTAAATGTAGGGAGCCGCGGGTGGAACCGTCAAGGTGCGTGACCCGCCAGCAGCGCATCGCTGAGTTGCATGAGGCGGGGTTGATCCGTCCAAAGCAGATAGCTGCGAATCGCCCGCCCGGGATAGATCCGAGCCAGCAGGCCGCGATAGGCCGCCATCTGCCTGAGATAAAGCACTGGCACGTCTTCTGCGCGCGCTGGCGCCGGCCGCTGGCTCTTGTAGTCGATGAGCCAGATCGTGTCGCTTTCTACCAGAAGGCGATCCACCTGGCCGACGATGACCCGCGGCCCAGAAGCCGCCTCGACGAGGCCCGCCAGGGGCACCTCGGCGCGGCTGCCGGCGCCGAAAAGCGGCGCCAACTCCGGCGCTGCGAGCACCCTCAGCACCTCGTCGAGAATTTCTTCCTGCTGCTCCGGCGCGAGATCGTGCAGCGGACTGGCCAGGAAGGCTTGGCCGGCGGCGAAGCGCGCCTCCGGGGGTAGCTCCGGCAGCGACTGCAGCAGACGGTGGATCAGCAGGCCGCGGCGGAAGCGCAGGCCCGAATCGGGTCCGAGGGGCGAGCGCGACGGCGGCTCGGCCTCTGCCGGTCGCGACGGCGCCAGGGGTTGCGGCGGCGCCGGCTCCGCCGGGGCCGCGTGCCGCGCCCAGTCCGGCAGCGCCGCGGTCCCGACTCCGACCGGGATGGGCTGCGGCGACTCCGCCGCCACCGGCAGCGCCAGCGGTACGCTTTGGGGCCGCTGCAGGCGCCAGCCCGGCCCGGCCCAGCCGTCGGCGCCAATCTCTCTGGTGAAATCGAAGTCGACCGCCTCGGCCTCACCGCCCTCGGCGAGGCGTGACAACGCGGCTTCAACCAACTCATACCAGTTGCCGGCGGGGGCCGAGCGCTTGGTCTGCCAGCCGCAGAGATAGAGTCGGTCCTCCGCGCGGGTCAGCGCCACGTAGAGCAGGCGGCGGTACTCCTGCTCCTGCGCCAGCCGGCGGGCCGCGCGGGCGGCGCCCAGCAGCGGCAGGTCGTAGTCGCTTTTCACCGGCCACACCGCCAGCGGCCGCGCGTCCTTGCCATCGTCCACCCACAGCAGGCCGTCGGGCGCGTTGGGCAGCTGCAGGGTATCCGGCAGGATGACCACCGGCGCTTCCAGCCCCTTGGAGCCGTGCACCGTCATCAGGCGCACCGCGCCGTGCTCCTGCTCCAGGTCGCGCTTGATCTCGAGTTCGCCGGCGGAAAGCCAGTGCAGGAAGCCTTCGAGCGAGGGCGCGTTCTCGCGCTCGTAGGCAAGGGCGAGGGAGAGGAACTCGTCCAGCGGATCGGCAGCGTCGGGGCCGAGGCGCGCCAGCAGCTTCTCGCGCCCGCGCCCGGCACCGAGCAGGGCGGAGTAGAGCTCGAAGGGCGCTACGTAGTCGGCCCGCGCGGCGAGCGCTTCCAGGAAGCTTCGCGCCGCCGCGAAGGCGGGATCGTCCTTCGCCTTCTCGCCGAGGCGCAGCCAGAGGCTGCGGCGGCCGCGCTCGAAGGCCAGGGCGAAGAGTTGGTCCTCGTCGAGGCCGATGAGCGGGCCCTTCAGCACGCAGGCGAGGCTGAGGTCGTCCTCCGGCAGCAGCAGCACGCGGCCCAGCGCCATGAGATCCCTAACCGCCAGCTGCTCGGTGAGGTTCATGCGGTCGACACCCGCGACCGGCACGCCCTGGGTCTTCAATTCGCGCACCAGTTCGGTGAGGAAGGCGTTGCGCCGGCGCACCAAAACCATGACATCGCCGGGACGCATGCGCCGGCCGCGCGCCGCCAGCCAGCAGGCCGGATCGTCGGCGCCCTCGGGGCTGACTGTCCAGTAGCAGATACGTCTGGCCACCAGGCGGGCGAGGCGCAGCGGAGCGGCACTGTCGCTGCGGCCGGGCAGCGGCAGGGCCCAGGGCTCCTCTGGCCCCATTTCCGCCGGCGGCGCCGGCGGCCAGAGCTCGATGAGCCCGGCCTCGCCGGCGCGCTTGGCCCGATGACGGATCTCCGCCTCGCCGAACAGGACGCCGTCCTGCGCCGCTGCCGCAGCAAAGACCGCATCGACGGTCGCCAGCACCGCCTCGGTCGAGCGGAACGAGACCGCCAGGGAGACCGGGCGCCAGCGGTGCTGCGCAATCTGCGCCCTTTCGCGGAAGAGATCGCGCATGCTCTGGAATGCGGCTGGGTCGGCGCCCTGGAAGGAATAGATCGACTGCTTGGGGTCGCCGACGGCGAAGACCGTGCGAACAGCCTCCGCGCGGTCCTCATGAGCGCCCAGACCGGCAAAGAAGTCGCCGGTCAGCTGCTCGACGATGCGCCACTGCTCCGGGCTGGTGTCTTGCGCCTCGTCGACCAGCAGGTGGTCGAGGCCGCCGTCGAGCTTGAACAGAACCCAGGAGACACCGCCCTGGCGCGCCAGGAGACGCGCGGAGAAGTGGATGAGATCGTCGTAGTCGAGCAGCACCCGTGCTTCCTTGTGGCGCTGGTAGGCGGCAAGGATGGCGTCGCCGAGGATGAGGAGCGCCTGCGTCGCCCGCGCCACGGTGAGCGCTTTGCGCCGCTCGCAGGCCGCCATCAGGCGCTCCGCCTCGTCCTGCAGAGCCTGCAGTGCAGCGGGGAAAGCTTCGGCGACTTTCTTGGTCAGCGGATTCTTGCGCGGCTGGCCTCCCTGGGTGAGGAACACGGCGCAGTAGTCGTCGAAACCCGCGGCGCGGCGCCCGTCATCGGCCGCCAGCCAGTGAGCAAGCTGCGCTGCCTTCTTCTGTTCGGTCCCGGAGCCCTTGGCCCAGGCTTCCATGGCCAGGCTCAGTCCGGCACGATCGAAAGCGCCTTCGGCACAGGCCGCAGCGATGAGGTCCGCCACCGTCTCGTCGGGAGCGACCCTGAGCAATGCGCAGACCTCGACCACCAGGCGGTCGACGTTGCCGCGCGCGGCCTTCAGCTCGGCGAGGCGGCCGCGCTCGTGGATCAGCTGCTGCATTACCGCGGTGAAGCGGTCCTCCTGCAGGTGCGCCGTCAGCACCGCGATCGCTTCGGAGAGGCGACCCTGAGCCTCCAGCGCCTCGCCCAGTACCTCTACCCTGGCGGTCTCCAGCAGGTCTGCCGCCTCGTGTTCGTCGAGCACCTTGGCATTCGGTGCCACACCGGCCTCCAGCGGGAAGCGGCCGAGCAGCGCCTGGCAGAAGGCGTGGATGGTCTGGATCTTGATACCGCCGGGGGTGTCGAGCACACGGGCGAAGAGAGAGCGCGCACGCGGCAGCAGCGCCGCTTCCACCGGCGCACCGAGCAGGTCTTCCAGGCTGGCGCACAGCGTGGCTTCGTCGGCGGTGACCCAGCCGGCGAGCTGGGCGGAAAGGCGGTTGGCCATCTCCGCCGCCGCCGCCTTGGTGAAGGTGAGGCAGAGGATCTTCGCCGGCGCGCTGCCGCGCAGCAGCAGGCTCAGCACACGGTCGACCAGCACCTTCGTCTTGCCACTGCCGGCGGAGGCAGAGACCCAGACCGAGGCCGCCGGGTCGGCCGCCTGGCGCTGTGCCGCCGTCGCCTCGGCGATGATTCTTTCTGCCAGCGTCGTCACGGCCGGTCCCTCATGGCGTGTCGGTCCCGACCGACCACTCGGCAATGCGCGAGAGATGATCGTAGTCGCCGAAGCGCGGCGCCCGCTCCGGACGCGGCTGGCAGGCATAGGGCGTCGTCGGATCGTCGAAGGCGGCGACGAGACGCTGGAGTCCGGTCAAAGCTTCCTCGGCCAGCTGGGCCGGATCACCCTGACTGGCGGCCCGGGTCTCGCCGGGCGGCGTGCCGCCGGAGAGGCGCCAGTAGGTGAGTGCGCCCACCGGCGCATGCGGCAGGCCGGCAAAGCCGCCGGCCGCGGCGATGGCAGCCTCCAGGGGCAGCTGTGGCGCGAAGCCCTGGTCGACCTTTTTCTTCTCCGGCGGCGCGCCGGTCTTGTAGTCGATGATTTCCAGGCTGCCGTCGGCCCGGCGGTCGATGCGGTCGGCCTTGGCGGTGAGGCGGAACGCACCGCCCGGGGCGTCGATCGTCAGCACCCCCTTGGTCTCCACATGGCTTTCGACGATGCCGCCGCGCCGCGCCCGTTCCTCATCGACGAACCACCGGGCCACGCGCAGGAAGCGCGGCCACCAGAACGCGAAGGCGCCGGGCCGGGCGCGGATCGGATGGAACACCTCGGCGCCGATTTCCATCAGGTCGTCGAGCGCCGTCGCCGGCAGTGCCTTGGGGTGCTTCCTCAGGAACCGCTCCAGCGCGGCGTGCACCAGGGTGCCGCGTTCGGCCGCGCCGGGGTCGGCATCGATGGGATCGAGCGGCCGCAGGCGCAGGATCTCGCGCGCGTAGAGCGCGTAGGGGTCGCCCATCCAGGTTTCGATACGGGTGACCGAGAGTTCGCGCGGGCGGGCGGCGACGGGCGGGCGGGGCAGCGGCGCCCCGACGGGCCGGGGCGGGCCGGGATCGTCGAGGGCCGCCGCCCAGGCGCGCAGCCCGGCTTCCTCGCGATGGAGGTCGGCTTCCAGTCCGAGTCCCTCGCGCAAGGCATCGATCCGCCGCAGCCAGCGCGCCGGCACGCTGGGCGTGCCCTCGACGCGCTGGGCACGCGTCAGGTAGACCCTCGGCGCGCAGAAGGCCTGGAAGAAATCGTGCGCAGCCAGCCCGATGCGGCGCTCCGGCAGCGGCAGGCCGAAGGCCGACTGCATGGGCCGGCTGAGCCAGGGCCCGGGGTCGACCTGCGCCGGCCAGGTGCCCTCGTTCAGTCCCCCGAGAACCAGCAGGTCGGCGTGCTGCAGGCGCGCCTCGAGCGGCCCCAGGATGGCGACGCGGGGATGCAGGCCATAGCGCGGCCGCACCGCCCGCCCGACCATCAAGGCCTCGAGCGCCGCCGGATAGTGCAGGCTGCGGGAAACCGGGGTCGCCAGTCCGGCCTCGCGCAGTTCGCTGGCGAAGGTGGCGGCGGCCTCGCCGGCCTCGCCGGCCCAGAGCCGCGCGGCGCCGGTTTCGCTGTCGGTGGCGGCCAGCGCCTCGGCGGCGGCGAGGTGTGCCTCCACCAGGTCGCTCAGCCGCGTGGCGCCACCGCCGATGGCCTCGGCGAAGGGCGCGAGACGCGCCGCCAGGCGGTCGAACCAGGGCAGCAGCGCCGCCCCCGTCCGGCTCTCCGCCAACGCCAGGCGCAGGCCCTCCAGTCCCGGCGCCGGGCGGGCGCCGCGCAGCACCGCCAGTTCCATCTGCCGCACCTTGCGGCGGAACGCCGAAGGCGCCTCGCCGCCGGCCGCCAGCGGGTGCTTCAGGGCCGCCAGCAGCGGCACCGGCGCGCAGCGCTCGGCCAGCATCTCGGCGGTCAGGCGCAGGAACACCCCGGGCGGGGTATTGGCGAGGCCGGTTCCGGCGGAATCGTCGACCTCGATGGACCAGCGCTGCAGGGCGGTGGCGACCCGGCGGGCGAGGTCGCGGTCGGGCGTCACCAGGGCGGCGGTGGCACCCGGAGTCTCGACCTGGCGGCGCAGCAGCAGGGCGATGACCAGCGCCTCCTCGCCGGGGTCGGCGCAGTCGACGCGCTGCACACCCTCGAGCGCGCGTTCGAGTCCGACGGTCCCGGCCGCGTGCCAGCGCGCGGTGCCGCCGGGCGGGCGCAGCGCCAGGTTGGCGAAGCGCGCGCGGCCCGTCTCGGCAGCTCCGGAACCGGAGGGAGCCTCGTCGTCTCCAGTCCAGAGCCGCACGGCCTCGCGCGCGATCTCCAGGCGGTCCAGCAGTTGCGCCATGCCGTGCTGCGGATGGCCGGGATCGCGGCGGATCTCGTCCCAGGTCTCGGCGTCGCTCTCGAGATCGAGGCCCGGCAGCACCACGCCGCCCTCGGGCAGGCCGGCGATGGTGCGCAGCAGTTCGGCCGTCGCCGGGATCGATCCGGTCGACCCGGCGGCGACCACCGGGTCGGCCGGCGGCCGGGCACGCCAGGCTTGGCTCTGCAGTTCCGCCAGGCGGCGGCGGCGTTCGGCGGGGCCGACGCAGCCCAGGTCGGCGAGAATCCTCGGCCAGGCCTCGGTGACGATGCGCAGGAACTCCAGGGTGATCTGCCAGTGCTCGGCATAGTCCTCGGGCACCAGGCCCGCGAGGTCGGCGAAATCGAGACCCTCGGTCTCCACCTGGTCGAGCAGGCGGGCCAGTTCGGCGGCCAGGCGGATCGCCTGATCCTCGCCGGCGACCGGGCTGCCGTACTCGGCGGCCAGCGCCCGGCTGTGGCTGAGAATGCAGGTGGCCAGCAAAAGCTGGCGCTGCACCTCGGGAACCGCCGGCGGCAGCACCGCCTCCGCCGCCGTGGCGAGGGCGGGGCTCTCGAACAGCAGTTCCTCGGGATCGAGGTCACCCAGCGGCAGCAGACGCGGCAGCAGCAGCGGCGCCCCGTCGGTGGCGCGCAGGAAGGCGGCCTGCAGCGAGCGGCAGGCACGGCGCGTCGGCAGCAGCACGGTGGCGGCGGCGAGGCGCTCGGGGCTGCCCGCATAGCGGCGCAGCAGTCCGGCCGCCAGGGCATCGACGAAGGACTGTCCGGCGGGGATCGTGAAGACGGCCGGAGCAGCGGGCATGGCGGCTATCGCTGCCCGGAGAAGTGGCCGAGATGATGCAGCGCGTCTTCGACCGCCAGGAGTTCGGCCGGCGTGCCGACGTGGAACCATTCGCCGTCGTGGCGAAGGCCCCAGAGACGCCCGGCCTCCTGCGCCTTGTCGTAGAGCCGGTTGAGCGAGAAGGAGCCTTCCGGCGACGCTTCGAAGAGCCGCGGATGCAGGATCTGGATGCCGGCGTAGATGAAGGGAGCGATCTGGCGTTCCTGGCGCCGGCGCAGGCGGCCGACAGGGTCCATCAGGTAGTCGCCGATGCCTTCGTAGCCGAAGGCGCTGCAGGTCGGATGCAGCAACAGCAGCGCGTCCATCTCGGCCTCGTCCCAGGCGGCGGCGAGGCGCGCCAGCGCCGGCGTCAGGCCATCTAGCCAGCAGACGTCGCCGTTGAGCACGAAGAAGGGCGCGTCGCCGAGCAGCGGCAACGCCTTCCTTACGCCGCCGCCGGTCTCCAGCAGATCGCTTTCCGGCGAGAACGCGATCTCGGGCTGCTTGCGGTCCTTCAGGTGGGCCTCGATCATCTCGCCAAGGTAGTGCAGGTTGATCACCACCTTGGACACGCCGTGCACTTGCAGGCGGTCGAGAATGGTGTCGAGCATGGCCTCGCCGTGCAGCTGCACCAGCGGCTTCGGCAGCTTGTCGGTGATCGGGCGCATGCGCTGGCCGAGGCCGGCCGCGAGGACCATGGCGGTGGTCGGCCCGACCCGCTCTCCGGCACTCATGCCTGCGCTTCCTTCGCGCCATCGGGAAGCGCCGGGACGCCGCGCAGCTCGGCCGGCAACTCGCGGTCGAACCAGTCCTTCACCGGGGCCAGGGCGGGATGCTGCAGGTCGCCCTCGAGGAGACGCCAGACGCGCGGGATATGCCGCAGGTAGCCATGCTTGCCGTCGCGCCGCGACAGGCGGGTGAAGATGCCGATGATCTTGGCGTTGCGCTGGGCGCCGAGGGCGGCATAGGAGGCGGCGAAGGCCCAGCGGTCGATCAGCGGACGCATGGCGTCTTCGTAGCGCGCCAGCATCTCCGTGACCACCGCCGGCGAGACGTCGCGGCGGGCATCCTCCAGCAGCGAGACCAGGTCGTAGCTGATCGGGCCGATGACCGCGTCCTGGAAATCCAGCAGGCCGCAGCGCGCGACCCCCGTGCGGCCTTCGACGACCATCAGGTTGTCGACGTGGAAGTCGCGCAACACCAGCTTCTGCGGCACCCCGAGCATCACCGGCACCACGTCGCGCCAGGCCGCCAGGTAGGACTCGCGGCGGGCCGGCGGCGTCTCGCGCCCGGTCATCGCCGGCAGGTACCAGTCGACCAGCAGGGCCGCCTCGGTGAGCAGGCGCTCCTCGTCGTAGGGCGGCAGGCCCGGCACGTCGGGCCACCAGCGCTGGTGCAGGGCGACCAGGGTATCGGTGGCGAGACGATAGAGTTCAGCCTCGTCGGCGCCTTCCCGCAGCGCCCGGGTGAAGGTGCGGTCGCCGAAGTCCTCGAGCAGCAGGAAGCCGGCTTCTTCGTCGATCGCCAGGGGCCGCGGCGGGCTGAGTTCGATGTCCAGCAGGCATTCGGCGATGTAGCGGAAGGCCTTCACGTTCTCCTGCGGCGGCGGTGCGTCCATCAGGACGGCACGCGCCTTGCCGCGGGTCAGGCGGTCGTAGCGCCGGAACGAGGCATCGGCGGCCAGCACCCGGCGTTCGGCGTCGCCCCAGCCGGCGGCCTCCAGGAAGCGCCGGCAGCGCGTCTCGCGATCTTCGGTCAAATCCGCAGCTCCGCCAGGCGTTCCGTCCAGTCGCCGCCGCCGGCCAGCCGGGCGCGGCGGCCTCCATCGCCGGAGCCCCCGTCGCCGGAGCCCCCGTTGCCGGTGAAGGTCAGCGTCACGGCGAGCGCACCGGCCGGCAGGCGGGCGCCGAGCCGCTGCGGCCACTCGATCAGGGTGATGCCGCCGGCGAGAGCCTCGGACAGCCCCAGCTCCTCGATCTCCTCGGGATCCTCGATGCGGTAGAGGTCGAAGTGCCAGACGGGGGCCGGCTCGCGCTCGTAAGTCTGTACCAGGGTGAAGGTCGGGCTCGGCACCTCTTCCCCGGCGGCGCCCTCCGGTCCCGGCAGGGCGCGGATCACGGCGCGGGCCAGCGCCGTCTTGCCGGCCCCGAGATCGCCGTAGAGCGCGACCACGTCGCCGGCACGCAGCAGGCGGGCCAGGGCCCGCCCGAGGCGCTCGGTGGCCGCCGGGTCGGGCAGCAGCAGGTCGCGGGGCGGCGGGGCGGAGGCGCTGGCGGCGGGCATCTTGATCGCGATCATCATCAGCCGCTGTTTTACCGGGCGGCCCGCCTCGCGGCAACCGTCGCGCCGGGGCGCCAAAGCGCCGCCCCACGGCTTGCCACGGGCGCCCGCCACAGCCATGTTAGGCGCTCGGCCGGCCCCCGGCCGCTCGCAATCCGGACCCGAATCCCTCCGCAGCCGGGAGAACCTTCTTGGCGGACACGTCCACCCTGCCGGACCATCACTTCGCCACCGACGTCGCCGTCGTCGGCGCCGGGCCGGTCGGCCTTTTCGCCGTCTTCGAATGCGGCATGCTGAAGATGCGCTGCCATGTCATCGACAGCCTGGAGATGATCGGCGGACAGTGCGCGGCCCTCTACCCGGAAAAGCCGATCTACGACATCCCCGGCTACCCGCGCATCCTGGCGCAGGACCTGGTCGACCGCCTGGCCGATCAGGCGGCCCCCTTCGAACCGGTCTATCACCTCGACCAGCAGGTCACGGGCCTGCGGCGCCTGGACGACGGCCGCTGGCGCCTGACCACCTCCCGGCACCGGACCATCGACGCCACCGCGGTGGTGATCGCCGCCGGCTGCGGCGCCTTCGGCCCCAACCGCCCGCCGCTGGCCGGCATCGAGGATTACGAAGGCACCGCCGTGCACTACCTGGTGCAGCGTCGCGAGGCCTTCCGCGGCCAGCGGATCGTCATCGCCGGCGGCGGCGACTCCGCCGTCGACTGGGCCATTTCACTCGCGGAGCTGGCCGAGAAGATTTACGTGGTGCATCGCCGCGCCAAGTTTCGTGCCGCGCCGGAGAGCGTCGAGCGCCTGCATAGACTGGCCGAGAGCGGCAAGGTGGAGCTCGTCATTCCCTACCAGCTGGACGCACTGGAGGGCGACGGACGCCGGCTCAGCGGCGTCGTGGTGGCCGACCTGGAAGGCCACAAGAGGACACTGCCGGCCGACAAGCTGCTGCCGTTCTTCGGCCTGTCGATGAACCTCGGCCCCATCGCCGACTGGGGCCTGGAACTGGACCACCACCACATCGCCGTCAATCCGGCGACCAGCGAGACCAACCATGCCGGCATCTTCGCCATCGGCGACATCGCGCAGTACCAGGGCAAACTGAAGCTGATTCTCGCGGGGTTCTCCGAGGCGGCGCTGGCGGCGCATGCCATCCGCCCCTTGGTCTACCCCGGCGAGGCGCTGCACTGGGAATACTCCACCACGAAAGGCGTTCCCGACAGCGGCGCGGCGGCCGGATAGACCGCCGCTACTCCGCCACGTCGCGGTCGATCGCGGTGTGGTCGTGTTCCAGGGGGAGCGGGCCGAGCGGCACATGGCAGGTGACGCGGGTGCCGCCGCCGACATGCGATTCGAGTTCGACGCGTCCGCCGTGCAGCTCGATGAGACTCTTCACCAGCGAGAGGCCAAGCCCGGCACCGCCCTGGCGCTGGTCCCGCGAACCGCGCTCGAACTTACCGAACACCCGGTCGTGATCCTCGGCGGGAATGCCGATCCCAGTGTCGACCACCTCCAGCAGCATCTCGTCCTCCATGCGCCGGGCGCCGAGAGTTACCATGCCGCCTTCCCGGGTGAACTTGAGGGCGTTGGACAAGAGGTTGAACAGTGCCTGACGCAGGCGCCGTCCGTCGGCCATGAGTTCGCCGGCGTTCTCGTCGCAGTCGAGGCGCAGATCGATACTGCGGCTGTGGGCACGTTCGCGGCCGAGGGTATAGATCGACTCGAGCAGCGCGTGCACGTTGGTCGGCTGCAGTTCGAGCTGCAAGTAGCCCGCCTCGATCGAGGCCAGGTCAAGGATATCGTTGATGAGGGCGATCAGCTGCTGCGAGGACTGCACGATGGCATGGCTGTATTCGAGCTGGCGTTCGTTGAGCTCTCCGAAATACTGGTTCTCCAGCACTTCCGCGAAACCGATGATGGCGTTCAGCGGCGTGCGCAGTTCGTAGGAGATGTTGGCAATGAATTCCGATTTCAGGCGGTCCGCCGTCTCCAGTGCCTCGTTTCGCTCGAGCAGGGCCCGCTCGACCCGCAGGGTATCGGTGACGTCGACGTAGCTGAACAGCACGCCGCCGTCCGGCAGCGGGACCTGCGCCCAGTCGATGGCGGTGCCGTCCCTGCGCTCGTGGCGTCCGCTGCGGGTGTCGGGATCGGTGGTGCGCGCCACCATGCGTTCGGCGAACTCGGGCCACTCCTCGTCCGACACGGGGAAGAGGTCGCGTATCTTCGGCAGTATGTCGCGCACGTGCGGCTCGCCGCGCAGGAAGTCGGGGTCGAGAAGCCAGATTCTGCAGAGCCCGGGATTGAACAGCTTGACGCGGCCGTCGGCACCGAAGACCGCAATGCCTTCGTAGAGATTGTCGATGGTTTCGCGCTGCACCTCGGTCAGGGTGTTGTAGCTGCGCTCCAGCGCCAGGCGGTCGGTAACGTCTTCGTACGACAGGAGGATGCCGCCGAAGGGATGCGGCGTCACCACCATGCGCAGCGTGCTGCCGTCGGGAAGGTGGACCAGTTCTTCTTCCTGGGCGATGAGTGTCGCGTACTTCTGCAGCACCTCGCGCTTGTAGGCCGGGAAATTGGGGTACTCGGGAAAGCGCCGCCGTTCGCGCAGCGCCTCCAGCACGTCGCCCAGGTGGGGCTTGCCCTGCAGGAAGTCCTCGTCGAGTTCCCAGAGCTGCGCGTAGGCGGTGTTGAAGAACATCAGGTGCAGGTCACGGCCATAGATGGCGATGGCGGTGGAGAGATTCTCCAGCATCTCCGACTGCACGCGGATGTGGCGGCCCAGCTCGGCCTGTACTTCCTCCAGCTGGGTGCGGTCGACCGCCAGGCCGATGCTGGACCGGCCGTCGAAGGGCAGCTCGAAGATCTCGAGCAGATGACGCCCGCCGCCCATCACCACGTGATGGCTGTCGCTGCAGGCTTCGCCGGTCTCGCGGGCCTTGCGGGCCAGCGCCTGCGCCTGCTCGACCATGGCCCGGCCCAGCAGTTCGGTACCGTCGCGCCGCACGGCCTCGACGCTGCTGTCGACAGCTTCGGCGTAGAAGCGGTTGCAGTCGACCAGCCGGCCGTCGCCGTCGCGCAGCCAGATTGCGATGGGCAAGCCGTCCAGGACGCCCCGCAGGTGTTCGGACTCTGCCTTAAGCGTTGCCTCGCGCCGCGCGGCTTCGGAGCGGTCCTCCAGCCAAAGCGTCGCGGGCCCGCCATCCTGTGCCGCGCTGCGGCCGTGTAGCATCAGCTGGCGGCCGTCGACCGTATGGACGTCGAGGTCGAAGGGCGTAGCGGCCTGCCGGAGATCCCCGAGGGCCGCTTCGACCTGCGGCCGGCAGGTGGCGTCGAGAACCTCGAGCAGCGTCGTTCCGTTGATCGGCGCGTTGCCCGGCAAGCCGAGCAGCTTGGCGGCCGCCGGCGCGGCCCGACCGCCACCGGCGCCGAGAACGAGATGCGGCCAAGGCGCCGTCGCGAGGGTCCCCGCCAGGATATCGGCCCGGTGTTGCGCCTCGAGCGCGGTCGCCTGGGTGGCGGCGAGCGCGCGGCGCGAGAGAACGATGAGGCGGACCGCCAGGCCCAGGGCGATAAGGGAAACCAGCAGCAGGGTGGGCCAGATCAGCGCCCAGACCAGCCCCCAGTCCTGTCCCAGGCCTTGGCCCGCGCCCTCAGCCATCGGATCCTCCGACGCCGGCCATCGCGGGGTAAATGAACCGAAGGGCCGGGGCCTTCGCCACTGCGAAGACCGCCGCCGCTGTTCCCCGCCGGCGGGGCCGGCGATCTGTCGAGGCCCCTCTCACAAGGCGGGAGTCTAAGCGCAAGGCCGGCAAGCGGCAAGCCGAGCCATCGCCGGCTGGCCGGCCGGCGGCCGCCGGTCAGTAGCGATAGTGCTCCGGCTTGAAGGGACCTTCGACGCCGACACCGATGTAGGCCGCCTGCCGGGGATTGAGCTTGGTCAGCTTGGCGCCGACCTTTTCCAGATGCAGGGCCGCGACCTTTTCGTCGAGGTGCTTGGGCAGCACGGCAACGGTCTTGCCGTACTTCTCCGCGTTGGCCCAGAGCTCCATCTGCGCCAGCACCTGGTTGGTGAAGGACGCGCTCATCACGAAGCTCGGGTGACCGGTCGCGACGCCGAGGTTCACCAGGCGCCCCTCCGCCAGCAGGATGATCTTCTTGCCGTCGGGGAATTCGATCTGGTCGACCTGGGGCTTGATGTTGTCCCACTTGAAATTCCTGAGCGCGCCGACCTGGATCTCGGAATCGAAGTGGCCGATGTTGCAGACGATGGCGCGGTCCTTCATCTGGCGCATGTGGTCGACGGTGATGACGTCGACGTTGCCGGTGGCGGTGACGAAGATGTCGGCCTGCGGTGCCGCCTCCTCCATGGTCACCACCTCGTAGCCCTCCATCGCCGCCTGCAGAGCGCAGATCGGATCGGCCTCGGTCACCATCACGCGGCAGCCGGCGCTGCGCAGAGACTCCGCCGAGCCCTTGCCAACGTCGCCGAAGCCGGCCACGGTGGCGACCTTGCCGGCCATCATCACGTCGGTGCCGCGGCGAATGGCGTCGACCAGGCTTTCGCGGCAGCCGTATTTGTTGTCGAACTTCGACTTGGTGACGGAGTCGTTGACGTTGATCGCCGGGAACAGCAGGGTGCCCGCCTTCTGCATCTCGTAGAGGCGGTGCACGCCGGTCGTGGTCTCCTCGGTTACGCCACGGATGGCCTTACCCAGGGCGGAGTACCAGCCGGGCTTTTCGCTCACCCGCTTCTTGATGGCGGCGAAGAGGGCTTCTTCCTCGTCGTTGGTCGGGTTGCCGAGCACCGAGAGGTCCTCTTCGGCCTTCATGCCGAGATGAATCAGCAGGGTCGCGTCGCCGCCGTCGTCGAGGATCATGTTCGGCGTGCCGCCGTCGCTCCATTCGAAGATGCGGTGCGTGTACTCCCAGTAGTCTTCCAGGCTCTCGCCCTTGAAGGCGAACACCGGGGTGCCGCCGGCGGCGATTGCGGCGGCGGCGTGATCCTGGGTGGAGAAGACGTTGCAGGAGGCCCAGCGGACCTCGGCCCCCAGCGCCTGTAGGGTCTCGATCAGCACCGCGGTCTGGATCGTCATGTGCAGCGAGCCGGCGACCCGCGCGCCCTTGAGCGGCTGAGCCCGGCCGAACTCCTCACGCAGGGACATGAGGCCGGGCATCTCGGTCTCGGCGATCTCGATTTCCTTGCGGCCCCAGGCGGCGAGGGAGATATCCGCCACCACGTAATCGGTGAATTCGGCCATGCTGTCCTTCCTAGTTTCGCCTGCGGCCCGGCGGAGCCGGGCGGGCATCGCCGGAACCGGGCGGCCCCGGCGGCGGCGCGGGGGCGCCCCGGTTAAAAATCGAGCGGCTCATGTATCAGCCCCGGCCCGCAACGGCAAGACCGGGACGATGGGCCGGGGTGGCGGGCCAGGGTGGCAGGCCGGGGGGTAGCGGGCCGGGGGGGTAGCGGGCCGGGCAACCTGCCGTGCCGGCGGGGTCAGCCCGCCATCTCGTTGAAATCGTCCAGCAGGGTGGCGATGCGTCCGCTGTCGACCTGTTCCATGATCATCATGGCCCGCCGGCCGGCCGCATGCATGTCGATGGAAAGCAGGCGGTTCTTGACGCGGGGGATGGCCTTCGCGGTCATCGAGAGCTCGCGCACGCCGAGGCCGACCAGCAGGGCGGCGAAGCGCGGATCGCCGGCGATCTCGCCGCAGACCGAGACCGGGATGCGCGCCCGCAGGGCCGCCTCCACGGTGAACTGGATCAGCCGCAGCACCGCCGGGTGCAGGGGGTTGAACAGGTGGGCCACCCGCTCGTCGCCGCGATCGATCGCCAGGGTGTACATCGTCAGGTCGTTGGTGCCGATGGCGAAGAAATCGGCCGCCTGGGCCAGGGCGTCGGCGGCCAGCGCGGCCCCCGGCACCTCGATCATCACACCGACCGGGGGCAGCGGGTCGGCGATGGCGACGCCGCGGCGGGTGAGGCGGCGGGCGGTCTTGTCCAGCTCCTTGCGCACCGCGCGCACCTCCCCCGGGGTGGTTATCATCGGCAGGAGGATGCGCAGCGGGCCATGCACCCCGGCCCGCAGCATGGCGGCGAGCTGGGGCCGCAGCAGCTTCGGCTCCTTCAGCGACAGGCGGATGGCCCGCAGCCCGAGCGCCGGGTTGACGGCCTCACCGAGGTGGTCGCCCAGGGACGACGCCAGCTTCTCGCCGCCGATGTCGAGGGTGCGCACGGTGACCGGACGGCCGCCCAGCGCCCTGACGATCTCGGCAAGCACCCGGTACTGCTCTTCCTCGTCCGGCAGATCGCTGCGGTTCATGTACATGAACTCGGTGCGCAGCAGGCCGACTCCCTCGGCGCCGGACTCGGCCACCTGGTCCAGCTCGCGGGGCAGCTCCAGGTTAAGGTGCAGGTTGACGCGCTGGCCATCGCGCGTGCAGGCCGGCACGTCGCGCAAGCGGGAGAGGGCGCGCGCCTCCCGCGCCATGTCCTTGAGGCGGCGCTCGTAGGCGGCGCGCCGCGCGGCCGTGGGATTGACAATCACCAGGCCGTTGCTGCCGTCGACGATCAGCGGATCGCCGGCGCGCACCCTGGGCAGCAGGTTGGGCACGCCAAGCACCGCCGGCAGGCCGAGCGAACGCGCCATGATGGCGGTGTGGCCCTCGGCGCCGCCAAGCACGCAGGCGAAGCCGCCGACCTCGCGCGGGTCCATCAGCGCGGTGTCCGCCGGGGTGATCTCCTCGGCGATGACGACGCTGCCCCTTTCCAGGCCGCTGAAGCCGTGAAACTCGACGTCGGTGAGGCAGCGCAACAGGCGGTGCCCGACCTCGCGCACGTCGTCGGCGCGGGCGCTGAGATAGCTGTCCTCCATCGCCGCGAACTCCTGGGCGATGGCGGAGATCTCGGCCATGACGGCGGATTCGGCATTGCGGCGGTCGGTTTCGATACGCCGCTCGATGCCGCCGATGAGGCGCGTCGAGTTGAGCATCTGCAGATGGGCTTCCAGCAGGTAGCCCAGGTCTTCGGCGGCGAGGCCGTGGATGCCGATGGCCTTCGCCTTCAGCTTGCCGACCTGGCGCACCGCCTTGGCCACCGCCTCGGCGAGACGCGCCTTCTCAGCCTTCACCTTGGCGACGGGAACCTGGTACTCGACGACCTGCAGGTCGCGCGCTTCGCGCACGTAGGCCGGCCCGATGGCCACGCCCGGCGCCACGCCGAGACCTTCGAGGACCTCTTCCTTGCCGCCTCTTTCGGTCTTTCTATCCGTCTTCATCGAACCTGTCGGCCACCAGCTGCGCCAGCGCGTCGACCGCCTGCTGGGCGCCCGGCCCGCTCGCCTCGATCTCGATCTCGCAGCCGGGTCCCGCCGCCAGCATCATCAGCCCCATGATCGAACTGCCGGGAACCCGCACCTCGTTCTTTTCCACGGTCACCTGCGCGTCGAAACTCCCCGCCAGCTTCACGAACTTGGCGGCGGCGCGCGCGTGCAGTCCCTTCTGGTTGCAGATGGTCACGCAGCGATTGGCGGTGGCGCCGTCGACGCCGCTTATCGGAAGCTTCTCCGTCATGTCATTCCTTGTCGGCATCGAGCAGCTGCGACGCGACGTTGATGTATTTACGTCCGGCGAGCTGGGCCTGGGTGACGGCCTCCGACAGCTTCGCGGTGCTGCGCAGCCCCGTCAGCTTGATGAGCATCGGCAGGTTGATGCCGGCGATCACCTCGACCTGGCCTCTATCCAGCACGGAGATCGCCAGGTTCGAGGGGGTTCCGCCGAACATGTCGGTGAGCAGGACCACGCCGTCACCTTCGTCCGCCGCCTCCACCGCATCGATGATGTCCTGCCGGCGCTTCTCCATGTCGTCGTCCGGGCCGATGCAGATCGCCGTGATGTTCTGCTGCGGGCCGACGACATGCTCCAGCGCCTGGACGAACTCTACGGCCAGTCGCCCATGGGTTACCAAAACCAGACCGATCATCCCTTGCTCCCTGCTCGTCGGCATGGGCCCGATCCGGGCCACGCCGCGCCCGCTCCGGCTCTTGCGCCGCCATGATAAGGGCCCAACCGCGGTCCGGGGTCAACTCGCGGCATCGCGCGCTGCGGAACGGTCCGGTCCCTCAAGGCGCCGACGCGGCACGCGCCGGGTCGCGCGCGATGTCCCGATGGGCGAGATGAACCGGGCGCCCGCCGGCGCCGAGCCAGCCCGCCAGCCGCTCGGCCACGAAGACCGAACGGTGCCGCCCGCCGGTGCAGCCCACGGCGATCGTAAGGTAGCTCTTGCCCTCGCGCTCGTAACGCGGCAGCAGGCCCGCCAGCATCGCCGTCAATTGATCGAAAAACGGGGCATAGCCCGGGTCCCCGGCCACATAGGCGGCGACCTCGGCATCCTGGCCGCTGAGCGGCTTCAGCGCCGGATCGTAGTGCGGATTGGCGAGAAACCGCACGTCGAACACCAGGTCGGCCTCGCGCGGCAGCCCCTGCCGGAACGAGAACGAGGTCACGAAGATCGACATCCCGGGAGTGCCCTCGAGACCGAGACGGCCGAGCAGCTGCTGGCGCAGGTCCGAGGGTGTCAGGTGCGAGGAGTCGATCATCAGGTCGGCGCGCGCGCGCAGCGGCGCCACCAGGCGGCGCTCGGCGGCGATGCCGTCGGCCACCGGGCGGCCCTGGGCGAGGGGATGGCGGCGGCGCGTCTCGGTGAAGCGGCGGCCCAGTACCTCGTCGTCACAGTCGATGAACAGCAGGGTGATGGCGAAACGCGGATTGGCGGCCAGCCTGTCGATCTGCTCCAGCACCGGGCCGACGGCGAAGTCGCGGGTGCGAATGTCGACTCCGACCGCGATCGGGCGCTTCAGCCCGACCTCGTTCACCACGGCGGTAAGCAGGCTGAGCGGCAGGTTGTCGATCGCCTCGTAGCCTTCGTCCTCCAGCACGCGCAGGGCTGAGGAGCGGCCGGCGCCGGACATGCCGGTCACCAGCACCAGTCGCGTGGGCTCTTGTCCCGGCGTCCGCCGTTCCGGCGTTCCCTGTTCCGGTGCCGCCGGTTTTCTGTCCTCGGTCAGGATTTCGTCGCCCATGCTCTCCGTCGCCTTGCCGGCGGCGCCCCGGTCGGCGCCCCGGTCGGCGCGGCCCCCAGATTCGGCGCGCATTATAAGCGTCGCCGCCTCGCGCAGGGCAAGGCGCAGTTTCTCAGGCGCCGAAAGCTGAGCCGGATCGATGTCGACACGGCGCAGCGTGACGCCGGCCAGGACCTCGGTATCGATCGTCGGCAGGCGTTCGATTGCCGCCGCCGGACGCAGATCGGCAACCAGGGCGACCGGCAGGCCGGCGCGGAACGGAAGCTCGACGATGCCGAGGCCGCGCACCTCCAGCTTGCCGGCTATGGCTTCGGGCGGCCCGGCCAGCAGGCGGCCTTCCTGCGCGTGCAGCCGCACCTGGTCGTCGCTGACCAGCACGCCGCCGCGGTCGATCAGGCGGAGGGCGAGATCCGACTTGCCGGCACCGGAGGGGCCGCGCAGCAGGACCGCCCAGAGATCCGGGCCGCGGTCCGGACCCGCGCCGGCCAGGCCGACCGCCGTTGCGTGAACGAGCAAGGCCTCCCCGCCGCGACCGCCACTGCCCTCCACCATCGGCGCTCCCTAATCCGCCGGCAGACGGACGACGAAGCGGGCGCCGCAGATTCTGCCGCTCTCGTCATGGCGATTTTCCGCGCGGATGCTGCCGCCATGGGCATCGACGACCTGCTTCGAGATGCTGAGGCCGAGCCCGGAATGGGTGCCGAACTTCTCGCCCGCCGGACGCTCGGTGTAGAAGCGCTGGAACACCGCTTCCAGCTTGCCCTCGGGGATGCCCGGGCCCTGGTCGGAGATCGCCACCACCACGTTGTCGCCCTGACGCTGCGCCGAGAGGCGGATGGTGCCGCCCGGTGGCGAGAAGGTCACCGCATTGCTGATCAGGTTGCGGAACACCTGCCCGAGACGGCCTTCGATGCCGGGTACCGAGAGGTCCTGGTGGTCGAGCACGTCGAGGCGGAAGCGCGGCGCGTCGGCACGCTCGCCGGCCTCCTGAACGGCGACCAGGGCGCGCAGCAGTTCGCCGATGTCGACCGGCCCGACCTCGGCGCGCGACAGCTCGGCATCGAGGCGCGAGGCGTCGGAGATATCGCTGATCAGGCGATCCAGCCGCTGCACGTCGTCGAGAATGATCGACATCAGGCGCTTCTGCTGCTCGGGATCCTCGACCCGCGCGACCGTCTCCACCGCGCTGCGCAGGGAGGTCAGGGGATTCTTGATTTCATGAGCGACATCGGCGGCGAAAGCCTCGATAGCGTCGAGCCGCGTCCACAGCGCGTCGGTCATGGCGCGCAGCGAGTCGGAGAGATCGCCGATCTCGTCGCCGCGGCGGGAGAAGTCGGGAATCTCGAATTGGCGCCCCTTGGCGGAGCGCACCTGGTCGGCTGCCAGGGCGAGGCGGCGGATCGGCCGCGCGATGGTGCCGGCGAGATAGAAGGACAGCAGCACCGTCACCGCGAATGCGACGCCGCAGACGATGAGGATATCGCGCCGGCGATCGTCGACGGCGGCATCCACCACCGCGCCGTCCTTCGACAGCATGAGGGCGCCGAGCACCTGGCGGTAGCGCTGCACCGGCACGGCAACGGAGAGCACCAGCCGTCCCTGGCGGTCTATCCGCACCATACCGGGGCTGTGTCCGGCCAGAGATTCTTGCACCTCCTCGTAGTCGGCGGCCTTCTGCGCCGCCGACTCCCGATAGAGCGGGAAGTTGTCCTTGCCGGGCATCCATTGGATGGCGACGTTGAGCAGCCGGCGCAGAAGGCCGAGGCCGCCTTCGCGTTGTGGCGGCAGCGACCTTATCTGCACTTGGCCGCCGGGTCCGCCGAGCTCGAAACTGTCGGCAAGGATCTCGCCGGAGCGCGCGAAGATTCGCGCGCGCACGCCGGTGTCGACCAGCAGCACGCGCATGAGGTTCCGGGTCACTTCCGGCAGCAGCCGCTCGTCGCCGACCTGGGTGGCGATCACCGCGGTGCTGCCCAGCGAGAGGGAGAAGGCGCGCGCCTGAATGCGCAGGGAGTCGATCTCCGCGGCGATCAGGCTGTCGCGGTACTGGTCGAGGTGCATGAGACCCAGGACCGGGATCAGCAGCACCATGACGTTGATGGTAAGGATGCGGCGGGTAAGCGGCGACCGCCAGCCGCGCGGCCGGCGCCGCTGCGGGCGCGACGGGGCGGCGCCTTCGTCGCGCATCGCGTTTCCGCCGGCCTCGGGTCCGGGCTTTCGCCCTGACGCCCGGCCGCTGGTCTCGCCGTTCTGTCGCCGCAACATGGTGCTGTCCTGACCTTCGAGGCTAGCGTCGTCCGCAACCTCCGTCTCGCGGAACCTAGGCCTCCCGGTAGCGATAGCCGACGCCGTAGAGCGTTTCGATCTGCTGGAACGAGTCGTCGACGTCGCGGAACTTCTTGCGCAGTCGCTTGATGTGGCTGTCGATGGTGCGGTCGTCAACGTAGACGGACTCGCCGTAGGCGGCATCCATCAACTGGTCGCGGTTCTTCACGTGGCCGGGGCGCTGGGCCAGCGCCTTGAGAATGAGGAACTCGGTGACCGTGAGGCTGATGCGCCCGCCCTTCCAGGTGCAGAGATGGCGCGCGGGATCCAGCATCAGCTCGCCACGCACCAGCGGCGCCTCGGCCGGCTCGCCGCCGCCGGGGCCTTCCTCTCCGCCCTTCTCGCGGCGCAACAGGGCGCGGATGCGCTCGATCAGCAGGCGCTGCGAAAACGGCTTGGTGATGTAGTCGTCGGCGCCCATGCGCAGGCCGAGCACCTCGTCGATCTCGTCGTCCTTGGAGGTCAGGAAGATGACCGGAAGGTTGGACGACTTGCGGAGGTGGCCGAGCAGCTCCATGCCGTCCATGCGCGGCATCTTGATGTCGAGCACGGCGAGGTCGACCGGGTTCGCCGAGATGCCGCGCAGGGCCTCGGCGCCGTCGTTGTAGGTGCGCACCTTGAATCCCTCGGCCTCGAGGGCGATGGAAACCGAGGTCAGGATGTTGCGGTCGTCATCGACCAGGGCGATGGTGTCTTGCATGGCCGTCGACTGTGGTTGCCCCCATATTAAACCAGATTCCGGCTGCCGGTGCCTGCATTGCTTGCCGGCACCCTCCCGGGTCGCGGGCCGGGCGCCGTCACCAAAGCAGACGCCCGGCGGCCGGGCAAGCCGCGCGAATCTCGTGCCGGAATCCTCTCCCGCCGCGGTTGAGGCACGGTGGGAAGGGACTGTGGCCTTTTTGCGGCGATTTCGGGATAGATGGGGACGTCTTGCCGCCCGGCAAAGGGCCGCGCCGGGGCGGCGGAGGCTCTTTATCCGGCCTGCCGTCCGCTCGGCCGGGATGCCGCGCCTGCCGGGATCAGCCGCTCCGCAGGGAAGCGCACCCGCACGCAGGTGCCCTCGCCCGGGGCGCTTTCCAGGAGAATGCGCCCGCCATGCTGCTCGATCAGGGAGCGCACCAGGGGCAGGCCCAGGCCGGTGCCTTCGAATCGACGGTTGAGTTCGCTGTCGACCTGCACGAAGGGCTCGAAGACGCGTCCTTGGTCGGCCGGTGCGATGCCGATGCCGTTGTCGCGGACGGAGAGTTCGACGGTGTCGCCGACGCAGTCTACCTCGATCAGGATGTCGCCGCCGGCGGGCGTGAACTTCACGGCATTGGCGAGCAGGTTCAGCAGGACCTGCTTGATGGCCCGCTCGTCGCCGCGCAGCCGCGGCAGGTGGTCGGGCAGGCCGAGCGACAGGCACAGGCCGCCGTCGCGGGCCTTGGCCTCCATCAGGGCGACCGTGCGGCGCACGAGATCGTCGAGATCGATGGCGCTCTCGTTGAGCGGGCTGTGACCGGATTCGACCCGCGAAAGATCGAGGATATCGTTGATCATCGCCAGCAGATGCTCGCCGCTTTCGCGGATGTGGCCGATGTATTCCCTGTACTTCTCATCGCCGATCGGCCCGGAACGCTGCTGTTCCAGCAGTTGGGCGAAGCCGATCACGGCATTGAGGGGCGTACGCAGCTCGTGGCTCATGGTAGCCAGGAAACTCGACTTGGCGCGGTTGGCGGTTTCGGCCGCCTGCTTGGCCCGCAGCAGCGCCTGCTCGGCTGCCTTGTCTTCGGTCACGTCCTGGCAGGTGCCGATCATGCGCAGCGGCCGGCCGGCCGCGTCGCGGAGGATCTCGGCCACCTGGCTGACGTGGAGGATCGTGCCGTCGGGATGCACCACCCGATGCTCCACGGCAAAAATGCTGTTGCGCTCGACGGCCGCCAGTGCACTGCGGACCTTCGCAATATCGTCAGGGTGCACGCGGGCGAGGAAGGCGTCGGTATGCGCCTCGACCTCGCCGGGCCGGTAACCGAGGATGCGGTACTGCTCCTCCGACCAGATCGACGCATCGTTGCGCAGGTCGTTCTCCCAGCTGCCGAGACGGGCGATACGCTGCGCCTCCACCAAGCGGCCTCGGCTCTCCTCGGCCGCGGCCTCGGCGCGATTGCGAACGATCATGCCCGCCAGCGCATCGGCGACCGCGCGCAGATGGACGACTTCCGGCTCGTCGCGTTCGCGCCCGTCGGGAAGGGAGAGGATGAGCACGCCAAGCGTTTCTCCGCCGGAGACGATGGGCACCGCATAGTGACCGTGCGGCCGCATGCCTTCGTAGCTGTTCTCATGGCGCGCGTCGACGTGCGCGGCATGCACGACTTCCTGCTGAGCGGCCGCGCGTCCGCAGAGACAGTGGCCGAAGGCCACCTTCGCGCAGACGGACTGCAGCGAGTCGGGGAGGTTGCGATGCGCCTTCAACTGCAGCACCCCGTCCTCCACCAGGAAGAGGCCGCCGCATGGCTCCAAGGACAGCCAGGGCGCGGCGAGGATGGTGTCGAGGGCGTCGCCGAGTTGGCTGTTCAGCGGCTTTCTGCCGAGGGAGATCTGCAGCAGCTGATTCAGAGTCGCCATATGCTCGCGGCTCTGTTCATGCTTGCGCTCCGCGGAATCGGCGATGTTGCGCAGCCGCCCCGCGATGATCAGCAACAGGCCGACGGCCGCGACCATGGCCAGGAACTCGGAGAGCAGGAATCCGAAGGGGGCGAACCACTCGACCGGCCGGAGCCAGGGGTAATTCAGCTTGTGCAATCCCCAGAGGATGAGCGACGCGGAGACAAGCTGGGTAGCGGCAATGCCCTCCTGCCGTCGGACCTGCATCATCACCACGCCGGCGCCGATCAAGGCCGCACCGGCAAACCCGTAGAGAGGGATCGTGCGCAGCAGGAAGTCGTCGACGATGAACGTCGTAAAGCCTGTCCAGAGGAAAATCGTACCGGCGGCAGTAAGCAGGAGCAGGCGCGGCACGCTTCGGCCGATGAAGCACAGGCTGCCGACCAAGAGGAGCAGGGCGGCGCAGGCTTGCAGGCTCTCGGCGAGAAAATTGATCAGGTCCGGTTCGACGTAATCGGTCGACAGGTAGAGGCCGAGACGGATCACCCAAAGCGCGTAGCCCGCCGTCCAGTAGCCTGATCCCGCCGGCGCGTCCGGCATGGCGCGCAGATAGGCCAGCGCCGCGAAGACGACGCTCGCGCCGATCAGGGCACCCAGAATGGCGGCGGGGACTGAGAACTCCAGTTTCGAGCTCCGGGGACGACAGCCTATGGTTGGGAGAATCCTTGCTGATTCTCCCCTTTGAATTGTTAAAGTATACGAGGACTAGTTAATCCCGGATTAACCAGTTTGACTAATTTCCTCTCTGCAGTCCGGGCTTGACGCGAGCCAATATTTCTATAATACTGGAAATATGGAAAAAGAAAATGCCCTTGCCGGCCTGGCGGCGCTGGCCCAGGAGACCCGCCTGGATATCTTCCGGCTGCTGGTCGAATACGGCCCTGCCGGGCTGCCCGCCGGCGATGTCGGCGCGCGGCTCGACCTGCCGCCGGCGACCTTGTCGTTCCACCTGAAGGAACTGCGCCGAGCGGGGCTGATTTCCTGCCGCCGGGCGGGGCGCTCGCTCATCTACGCGGCCGACTTCGCCGCCATGGGCGCCCTGGTCGCCTACCTGACCGAGAACTGCTGCGGCGGCCGTTGCGCGCCACCGCCCGGTTCATACCCGCCTCCATGTTGACCCCTTCGGAGACATCGAAATGAAGCGCCTTCATATCCACATCGCCGTCGACGACCTGGCGAAGTCCGTCGACTTCTACTCGACTCTCTTGGCCGCCCCACCGGTGGTGTCCAAGCACGACTACGCCAAGTGGCTGGTCGACGATCCGCGGCTGAACCTGTCCCTTTCGAAGCGTGCGCGTCGGCCCGGGCTGGACCACCTGGGCATCCAGGTCGACGACGGCACCGAACTGACGGAGCTGTCGCGGCGTCTGTCGGACTCCGGCGCCGCGACGGTCGAACAGACCGGCACCAGCTGCTGCTATGCCCGGTCGGACAAGGTCTGGGTGAAGGATCCCCAGGGGATCGCCTGGGAGACCTTCCGGACCCACGGTTCGGCCGACGACTTCGAGGGTGCGGAAGCAGGTGGGCAGCCGACGGCCTGCGGCGAGAGCGGCGACGGCGGCACGGCGGGCGCCGCGGCGGACACGGTGGACGCCTGCTGTGCCGGGGCTCCCTGCGGCACGGCCCCGGCAGATGGCCGCGAGGCCGCCTGCTGCGCCTGAGGTCCTTCCGGCAAGACTATGCTGCGCAGCAGTCCGTTCCATGCTGCGCAGCAATTCTGCTGATTCAATGACTTATAGGACAACTCAGGTTTCGAGGTCGCGGAATGCCCGGTGCAGCTTGGCCTCCGACGAGGTGACGAAGGCCTCCATGTTGCGGATGCGTTGCTCCTGCTCGCGGTAGCGATGGCGCAGCCGCGACAGGCTCTCGCTCGGCTTCAGGCGCACCTGGCGCCAGAACTCCTTCTCCTCATCGGACTGGTAGAGCTGCGGCGGCGCGCGGTCGAGCAGCAGTGCCGCCAGGAAATAGCAGATCACCGTCGGCGGCGGGAACATGAAGAGCGCGATCACCGCGGCGATGCGGACCACGAAGGGGCTGATGCCGAAGTAGTCGGCAAGGCCCGCGCAGACCCCGAACAGGCGGCCGCGTTCGGTGTTGCGGTAGAGGCCGCTCGGACGCGGCCCGCGCGGCGTGCCGCCGGGGGAAGCGCCACCGCCTTCGTTCGGCGGCGCGTGGTGGGCGCGGCGGCGGTGCGGACAGGTCACAGCTGCTTCCTCCAGTCGGTCACCTCGGCGTCGAGGATGCGCTCCAGGGCGTTGATGCGCTGCTCCATGCGCTCGGAACTCTTCCAGAGCTCCTCGAGCAGCTGTTCCTCGTCACTGCTCAGCGCCTTGGTCGCCCGCCAGCGCGTGGTGTAGTGGGCGATGATCCAGATCGGCGCCACCACGGCGAGGAACAGGATGATCGGCAGTTCGAAATCCATCTCGGATCAGCCTTTGCGGAGAATGGGACGCGTCAGTTGCCGCCTTCGGCTTTCGGCGCCGCCGACTGACCGGACTTGGACTTTGCAACGCGCGCCTTCAAGGCCGCGAGTTCGTCCTCGATAGCCGATTCGGCGGCGAGTTCCGAGATCTCCTCGGCCAGCGACTTGCCGCGCCCGAGGTCGAAGGCCTCGACCTCGCCCTCCGCCGCGTCGAGCTTCTTCTCGACCTGTTCGAAGCGGGCGAAGGCGTCGTCGACCCGTCCGTCATAGAGGTTGCGCCGCACCTTGAGGCGCGAGCTGGCGGTCTCGTGGCGCGCGGCGAGGGCCTGCTGCTTGGCCTTGGCCTCGCGCAGCTTGCTCTCCAGCTTGGCGATGTCGGCCTCGCCCTGCCGCAGCATGGCGTCGAGCTCGTCGAGCTCCTCGCGCAGCATGCCTGCGGCCTCGCCGAGCTTGGCCTTCTCCACCAGCGCGCCCTTGGCGAGATCCTCGCGGCCCTTGGAGAGCGCCAGTTCGGCCTTCTGCTCCCAGCTTGCCTGGGCCTCGTCGAGGCGGGCCAGGCGGCGCGTCGCCTCCTTCCGCTCGGCGATGGTCTTGGCGGCGGTCGAGCGCACTTCGACCAGGGTGTCCTCCATCTCCTGGATCACCAGGCGGATGATCTTCTCGGGCTCCTCCGCCCGGTCGAGGATGGAGTTGAGGTTCGAATTGATGATGTCGGCAAGGCGGGAGAAGATTCCCATCGGTCTCGATCCTTCTCGGTTCTCTATGTGATTCTGCTGATTGGGGTCAGGTCTTGCGTATCAGGCGATGAGCGCGCCCAGCAACAGGCCGGCCAGGAACATCAGCCAGTGATCGGCGGTGCGGCTGCGCAGGTAGAGGCGGGTGCGCTCGACCCAGCGGTCGGCGCAGCCGGTCCCCTGGGAGCGCTCGCGGCGGCGGTGTTCGGAGGTGTCGTTCCAGCTGGTCATCGCTCGGTGCCTTCTCTGTCGGCCTCGGGGTCGTTTGGGGCTTTTCACCAACCCTATTGGCAAGGCCCGTGCCAGATCGCACCTCGGCACACAAGGCATTGATATCACGGAACATTTCCTGACCAGCGTTGACACTTCACCAGAATGTGCCAAAGCCATTTTCACTAACTATTAGTTTTCTACGCCATCTTATGGTCATACTTCCCAGATGGCTGTTCCCGACCTTCCGCCGCTGCTCGGCGAATCCCCCGCCTTCATGGCGCTGGCCGAGGAGATCTCCCGGGTGGCGCCGCTCGACCGCCCGGTGCTGGTCATCGGCGAGCGCGGCACCGGCAAGGAACTGGTGGCCGCCCGCCTGCATTTCCTGTCGCGGCGCTGGGACGGCCCCTTCGTGAAGCTGAACTGCGCGGCCCTGGCCGAGAGCCTGCTGGAGACCGAGCTCTTCGGCCACGAGGCCGGTGCCTTCACCGGCGCGGTGAAGCGCCGCAGCGGCCGCTTCGAGATCGCCGACAGCGGCAGCCTGTTCCTCGACGAGATCGCCGCGGCCAGCCAAGCGGTGCAGGAAAAGCTGTTGCGCGCCATCGAGTACGGCGCCTTCGAGCGGGTCGGCGGCAACGAGACGCTGTCGGTGGACGTGCGGGTGATCGGCGCCACCAACGAGGATCTGCCGGCCGCCGCCGCCGAGGGGCGCTTTCGCGCCGACCTGCTGGACCGCCTGGCCTTCGAGGTCATCACCCTGCCGCCGCTGCGCGCGCGCCGCGAGGACATTCCCCTGCTGGCCGGCCACTTCGGGCGGGAGATGGCCAACGAGCTGGACTGGCCGCAGTTCCCGGGCTTCTCCGCCGCCGCCATGGAGGTCCTCCTGGCGCACGACTGGCCGGGTAACGTGCGCGAGCTGCGCAACGTGGTGGAGCGCTCGGTCGCCCGGGCCGCGCCCGATGCCCCGGTCGACGCCGTGGTGATCGACCCCTTCGCCAGCGCCTTCGTGCCCGCCGCCCGCCCCAAGGAGGCCGCCGGCGAGCCGCCCCCGCCGGCCAAGACCGCCCCGGCCGGCGGCATCCTCTCCGACCCCACCCGCGCCTTCGATCTGCGCGAGGCCCTGCTGCGGGTCGAGCACGACCTGCTGCAGCAGGCCCTGGCGGCGCAGCGCTACAACCAGCGCGCCACCGCCCGCCAGCTCGGCCTCACCTACGACCAGCTGCGCGGCCGCCTGCACAAGCACGGCCTGCTGGGCGGCGGCGCGAACGAGGGGAGCGGCTAGAAGCGTTCCGGATTACAGGGGCATCTCGAGAGTAGACCGATGGCCGAGGTCGTCGCGGTGGGCCGCCAGCCAGGTTTCGGCGGCCGCGCGGCCGGTCTCCTTCAGCACGCTCAGGAATCCGCGGTCGGTGCGCTGCTTGCTCGATACGTCGAGACCATGCATTCCGGCACCGCCGTGCAGCAGGTGCAGGTGGAGGCCCTTCACCCTGGCGTCGAGGCCGCCGCGCCCACGCCCTGCCATGCGGCCCATGTAGCCAAGTGCTTCCAGCTCGCGCATCAGCGGCGCGTTGAACACAATCTGACTGCGCCGGGTGTCGATCTGTCGTGGACTGCGCGGGACGTCGTCGGTGGTCGGCGAATCGATCTGCACGATCAGCACGTCACGGCAGTCGCAGTGGAAGACCAGCGGGAAGATCGTCGGATTGGCCATAAAGCCGCCATCCCAGTAGTGCGCATCGCCGATCGCCACCGCCTTGTAGAGATGCGGCAGACAGGCCGAGGCGAGCAGCACCTCGACGCACATGTCGTCGTTCTCGAAGACCACGGCGCGGCCGCGCTTCAACTCCGTTGCCGAAATGAACAGGCGGGGCGCACGCGGATGCTTCAGGGCCTCGAAGTCGATCACATCCTCCAGCATGCTGCGCAGCGGGTTCACGTTCAGCGGATTGAGCTGATAGGGCGAGAACAGGCGAGTCATCATCTGGAAGGCCGGCGCCGCCATCAGCGGCGGGCCGAAGTCGGCCAGGTCGCCGATCCGCCGCCACAGGCGATCGAGCCCGTCGCGGGCGCCCTGGCGGCCGCCGCCCTGCCAGCCGGCCGCCAGGGCAGCCGCGTTCAAGGCACCGGCACTGGCGCCGCTCAGACCCTCGATCTCGAGCCGGGGTTCCTCCAGCAAGCGGTCCAGCACGCCCCAGGTGAAGGCGCCGTGGGCGCCACCGCCCTGCAGGGCGAGGGAAAGGGGCTGCGACGGATTGCCGCCCGACCGCCTCGCGGTGACCCGGCGGCGAAGCGCCGAGGGGCGGAGCCGGACGCTACTTCGCGCACCAATGTTTTCTGTGACCATGCTGCCTCCAGACGATGTCTGGGGCATTTCCCTCGAAGAGATTGGCTCTTGTCGGCCAGGCGAGGCCGGCGGACAGCGCCGCGCGGCTCTGGGGATAACTTCTAAAGTGCATTAGTGAACAGCAACTTAAAGGCCGCATACGGTTAATCTCCAGCACGGGTCTGGCGACTGAACGCGGCGAGACGGGCGGGCCGGCCGCCACTGCTATGTGGGGACGGCCCTGGAACCAGGAAAGACACACCGCCGTTGTGGAAAAGCCGCCGGGGATCGACTATTTGTCAGGTCTGCGCCGCCCCGGCAGGTAACGGCGGTGCAGCCGCCAGGGGTCCCGCAGAAGACCCCGGTCGGAGCAAGCCGCCGCAAGGCAGACCCATGGGAGGAAAGTGCGTTGGAAAACTTCGGTAAAGCCGTCAGCCGCAACGGCCTCGGCCAGCATGGCCTGAAAGACCTCGGCACCGCCTACTGGAACCTCGACGTTGCCGCGCTCTACGAAGAGAGCCTGAAGCGGGGCGAGGGCCAGCTTGCCGAGGGCGGGGCCCTGGTGGTGCTGACCGGCAAGCACACCGGGCGCTCGCCCAAGGACAAGTTCATCGTCCGCGAGTCTGCGACCGAAGGCGACATCTGGTGGGGCGACGTCAACGTCGCCATCGACGAGGCCGGCTTCCAGCGCCTCTACGAAAAACTCATCGACTACATGAAGGGCCGCGACGTCTTCGTGCAAGACGTCTATGCCGGCGCCGACCCGGAGCACCGCCTGCCGGTACGCGTGGTCAGCGAGAGCGCCTGGCATGCCCTCTTCACCCGCAACATGTTCATCCAGCCGCCCGTCGGCGATCTCGGCGACTTCCAGCCGAGCTTCACGGTGCTGCACGCGCCCTTCTGCCATGCCGACCCGGCGGTCGACGGCACCAACAGCGAGAGCTTCATCGTCGTCAGCTTCGCCCGGCGCCTGGTGATCATCGGCGGCACGGTCTACGCGGGCGAGATCAAGAAGTCGATCTTCTCGATCCTCAACTACCTGCTGCCCGAGCGCGACGTGCTGCCCATGCACTGCTCGGCCAACATCGGCCCGGCGGGCGACACGGCGATTTTCTTCGGCCTTTCCGGCACCGGCAAGACGACGCTCTCGGCCGACGCCAGCCGCAGCCTGATCGGCGACGACGAGCACGGCTGGGGCGCCAATGGCGTGTTCAACTTCGAGGGCGGCTGCTACGCCAAGGTGATCCGCCTCGACCCCGAGGCCGAGCCGGAAATCTACGCCACCACCGGGCGCTTCGGCACGGTGCTGGAGAACGTCGTCCTCGACCCGGTGACGCGGCGGCTCGACCTCGACGACAACCGCTACACCGAGAACACGCGGGCCAGCTATCCGCTCGACTTCATCCCCAACGTCGTGGAGAGCGGGCGCGGCGGGCAGCCGAAGAACATCGTCATGCTGACCGCCGATGCCTTCGGCGTGCTGCCGCCGATCTCCAGGCTGACGCCCGAGCAGGCCATGTACCACTTCCTCTCCGGCTACACCGCGCGGGTCGCCGGCACCGAGAAGGGCATGGGCGCCGAGCCCTCGGCGACCTTCTCGACCTGCTTCGGCGCCCCCTTCATGCCGCGGCACCCTTCGGTCTACGCCAAGATGCTGGGCGACAAGATGGCCGCCAGCGGCGCCAACTGCTGGCTGGTCAACACCGGCTGGACCGGCGGCGCCTACGGCACCGGCGAGCGCATGAAGATCGCCTACACCCGCGCCATGATCCGCGCCGCCCTCGGCGGCAAGCTCGGCCAGATCAGCGTGGCCCGGCATCCGCAGTTCGGCCTGCTGATGCCCGAGAGCTGCCCCGACGTGCCGGCGGAGGTGCTGAACCCGCGCAACACCTGGCGCGACAAGCAGGCCTACGACGTGACGGTGCGCGACCTGACCCGGCGCTTCGAGGCCAACTTCAAACAGTTCGAGAGCTACGTCGACGACGAGGTGGTGGCCGCCGGCATTCGCGCCGCCGCCTGATACCTCCGCGCGATCTCGCGGCCGACGGCCCGCGCTCCCGGCCGGGAACGCGGGCCGTCGCTTTTCTGGCGCGGTCAGTTCGCGCCTTCGGTCTCGATCTTGATGATCTCGCCGCAGTGCTTGCAGTGCACCGCGTCCGGGTCGTGGCGTGTCAGGCCGCAACTCGGACAAGTGTGGCTGATTTTCTGCGGCCGGATAACGGTCTGCGCCAGGCGCAGGAAGAGCGCCACGCCGATCACCATGATGCCGACCGCGAGCAGGCGCCCCATGGTGTCGTCCATCACGATGTCGCCGAAGCCGGTGGTGGTCAGCGTCGATACCGTGAAGTAGAGCGCGTCGACATAGGTCACGATGTCCGGGTTGCGGCCAAGCTGCAAGGTGAAGACCAGGGCCGTGGTGACGAAGATGAAGACGGCGAGGTTGACGCAGCTGACGATGACGTCCTCGTGGTGACGGAAAAAGGCTGTCTCGCGCCGGAGGTCGCGCAGCACGTTGTAGGAGTGCAGCAACCTGAGTGCGCGCAGCACGCGCAGGAAGGAAAGATTGGCGGGGATGAAGGGTGCCAGCAGCAGAGTCAGGATCACCAGGATGTCAGCCAGGGTGTGGACCTGGCACAGCATGCGGGGCTTGCTGGGCGCGATCCACAGGCGCGCCAGGAAGTCGGCGAGGATGATGACGCCGAGCACGAAGTCCACCGCCAGGATGAAGGGCGTCGGATGGTCCGCCGCGGTGACGATGAAGAAGGCGATGGTGGCGAGGTCGAAGGCGATGAGGCCGTAGCGGAAGTTCGTCGCCCGCTGGCTGCGGCCGGTGTAGAGCAGCCTCACCGTCTGCTTAAGGGCCGACTCGCTCATCTCTGCTCCCTCATGGCCGGCCGTTCAAGCCAGGAATTCGGGCAGCCGTTTCAGGAAAACTTCGACATCTTCCCCGGTGGTGAAGATATGCGCCGAGACTCGCACCCGCCCGTTATCGGCCCAGACGAGGATACCTGCTTCGGCGGCGCGGCGCATCAGGGCATCGGGGTCGTCACAACGGAAGCAGACGTTGCCGGCGTGGTTCTCTGCGCCGGCCGGCGTCATCACCTCCAGGCCGACGTCGTGCAGGCCGGCGATCAGCCGCTCGGCCAGCGCCCGGACGTGGGCGGCGACGGCGTCGATGCCGAAGCTCTCCAGGTAGGCGAGGGACTCCAGCAGCAGATAGGCACCGAGGTGCCCGGCGTTGCCGTATTCGAAGCGCCGCGCGTCCGGCTTCATCGCGTAGTCGGCAGGCGTCGGGCCCGGCGTCGCCGAGGCCCAGCCGGCGCTGCCGGGTGCGAAGTCCGGCTGGCGGCGGCGGTTCCAGACGAGCACGCCGTCGTGAACGCCGAGGGCGAACTTGTAGCAGGCGCTGACGGTGAAGTCGGCGAGGTCGGCGCGCAGCGGCACGGCACCGAAGGCGTGGCTGGCATCGACCAGCAGCAGCGCCGGTTCCGACAGTCCCACGGAGATCCGTTCGAGGTCGACATGCTGGCCGGTCAGCGCGTTCACCTGGCTCACGTAGACAAGCCGTGTCCGCTCATCGCAGGCGGCCAGCAGATCTTCTTCCGCCAGCGCCCAGCCGCGCGCCGGCACCAGGCGCAGTTCCACGCCCAGGTGCTGCAGGCTCGCCAGCGCATAGCGGCCGGAGGCATAGTCCAGTTCCGGCGCCACCACGTTGTCGCCGGCTTGCCAGGCGATGCCGGAGACGACCTTGGCGATGCCGTCCGAGGCGTTGCCGATGAGGGCGACGTCGCCCGGCTCGGCCCGCGCCAGGCGCGCAACGGCCGCGCGCAGTTCGTCGTCGACCTTCCAGTGCGTCCAGTAGCCGTCGAAACCCTCAGCTTTGTCGCGCGCGAAGCGCTCGAAGGCTTCGCGGTGCCTCACCAGCAGCGGCGGCTCGCCGCCGGTGGCCAGGTGGATATTGCCTTCCAGGCCGATGAAGTCGCCCTTGGGCGCCGGCAGGGAGCGCGCTCGCGACACGACGGTCAGTGCGCCTCGGCCCAGTTGGCGCCGGTGCCGGCGTCGGCGACCAGCGGCACCGAGAGTTCGACGGCGGGCGCGCAGGCGTGCTCCATCACCTCGCGCAGCAGGGCCGAGGTCTCCTCGACCTCGGCGTTCGGCACCTCGAGAAGCAGTTCGTCGTGCACCTGCAGCAGCATGCGCGCGCCGAGCTTCGCGGCCTCCAGGGCCGGCGGCACGCGGATCATCGCCCGCTTGATGATGTCGGCGGCGGTGCCCTGGATCGGCGCGTTGATGGCCGCCCGCTCGGAGAAGCTGCGCATCGCCGGGTTCTTGTCCTTGATGCCGGGCACGTGGATCTTGCGGCCGAACAGCGTGGTGACGAAGCCCTGCTCGCGCGCCGCCTTCTTCATCCGTTCCATGTAGTCGCGGATGCCGGGATAGCGCTCGAAGTAGGCGTCGATGTAGGCCTTGGCCTCGCCCTGGGGAATGCCGAGGTTCTGCGCCAGGCCGAAGGCGGAGATGCCGTAGATGATGCCGAAGTTGATCGCCTTGGCCTTCCTGCGGATCATGGGGTCCATGCCCTCGACGGGGATGCCGAAGACCTGCGAGGCGGTGATGGCGTGGATGTCCTGGCCCTCGTGGAAGGCCTGCCGCAGGGACTCCACCTCGGCGATGTGGGCGGTGAGGCGCAGCTCGATCTGGCTGTAGTCGACGCTCAGCAGCAGATGCCCCTTCTCGGCGACGAAGGCGGTGCGGATCTTGCGGCCCTCCTCGGTGCGCACGGGGATGTTCTGCAGGTTAGGATCGTTGGACGACAGCCGCCCGGTGGAGGCGACGGCCTGCGAGTAGGAGGTATGGACACGGCCGGTGCGCTCGTTGATCTGGGTCTGCAAAGCGTCGGTGTAGGTGCTCTTCAGCTTGGTCAGCTGGCGCCAATCGAGCACGCGGGCGGGCAGGTCGTGGCCCTGGGCGGCGAGGGCCTCCAGCACGTCGGCACCGGTGGCGTAGGCGCCCGACTTGCCCTTCCTGCCGCCGTCCAGCGACATCTCGTCGAAGAGGATCTCGCCGAGCTGCTTGGGCGAGCCGATGGTGAACTCGCGGCCGGCCAGCTTGTGAATCTGCTTTTCCAACTCACCGATGCGCGTGGCGAAGTCGTTCGACATGCGCCGCAGGGTGTCGCGGTCGACCTTGATGCCGGTCAGCTCCATCTCCGCCAGCACCGGCACCAGCGGCCGCTCGATGGTCTCGTAGACGGTGGCGAGCCGGTCGGTCACCAGGCGCGGCTTCAGCACATCGAAGAGGCGCAGGGTGATGTCGGCGTCCTCGGCGGCGTAGTCGAGCGCCTTGTCGAGCGGCACCTTGTCGAAGGTGACCTGGTTCCGGCCGCTGCCGGCGACGTCCTTGAACTTGATGGTCTGGTAGTCGAGATGCAGCTGCGCCAGCTCGTCCATGCCGTGGCCGTGCAGGCCGCCTTCCACCACGTAGGACAGCAGCATGGTGTCGTCGATCGGCGCCACCGAGATGCCGTGGAGGGCGAAGACCAGCATGTCGTACTTGATGTTCTGGCCGACCTTGAGGACGCCGGGATCCTCCAGCAGCGGCTTCAGCGCCGCGATGGCCTGCTTCAATGGAACCTGTTTGGGCGCCTCGGAGGAACCTTCCAGGTCGAGGTTGCCTTCCGCCGGGCCGGCGCCCTTGTGGCCGACGGGGATGTAGCAGGCCTTGCCGGGGGCGGTCGCCAGCGAGATGCCAACCAGTTCCGCCGCCAGGGGATCGAGCGAGGTGGTCTCGGTGTCCACCGCGATGACGCCGCGGACCTGAGCGGCGGCCACCCAGCGCTCCAGCGCCGGCAGGTCCTGCACCAGCTCGTAAGATGCCTCCTTCGCCGATTCCGGCGGCGCTTCCGCCGCCGAAGCCGTCTCCTCGGCGTCGCCCAGCTGGTCTGACAGCCGGCGCAGCAGGGAGCGGAACTCGTAGCGTTCCAGGAAGCCGCGCAGGTCCTCGGCCACCGGAGGCTTCAGGGTGAAGCCCTCGATGTCGACCTCGACCGGCACGTTCTGCTCCAGCATGACGAGCCGCTTGGAGATGCGCGCCAGCTCGGCGTTCTCGATCAGCTTCTCGCGGCGCTTCACCTGCTTGATCTCGCCGGCGCGCTCGAGCAGCGTCTCCAGGTCGCCGTACTCGGTGATGAGCTGCGCGGCGGTCTTGATGCCGATGCCCGGCACGCCGGGCACGTTGTCGGTGGAATCGCCGGCCAGGGCCTGCACGTCGACCACCTTCTCCGGCTGCACGCCGAACTTCTCGACCACCTCGTCGCGGCCGATCTTCCGCTCCTTGATCGGGTCGAGCATGGTGATGCCGCCGTCGACCAGCTGCATGAGGTCCTTGTCGGAGGAGACGATGGTGACCTCGGCGCCGGCCGCCTTGGCCTGGCGCGCGTAGGTGGCGATGAGGTCGTCGGCCTCGTAGCCCTGCAGTTCGATGCAGGGCAGGTTGAAGGCCCTCGTCGCCTCGCGGATCGCCGCGAACTGGGGGATCAGGTCTTCCGGCGGCTCCGGCCGGTGCGCCTTGTATTGCGGATAGATGTCGTTGCGGAAGGTCTTGGCCGAGGCGTCGAAGATGACGGCGATGGCGTCGGCGTCGCTGTCGCGCAGCAGCTTCACCAGCATGTTGGTGAAGCCGAAGGTGGCGTTGACCGGGGTGCCGTCCGAGGTGTTGCGCGGCGGGATCGCGAAGTAGGCCCGGAAGATGTAACCGGAGCCGTCGACCAGGTAGAGATGCTTGTAGGGGGCGTTTTTCATGCCCCGGAGAATGCAGGACCGTCCCGCCTAAGTCGAGCGCCCAGCGGCGCCGCCGCAGGCGCCCCCTGACAGCGTCCTGACTACTCGGCCGCCGTCTCTTCTTTCAGCACGAAGCGCCGCCCGCAGTAGGGGCAGTCGATCCGTCCCTTGCCCTCCATGTTGAGGAAGACGCGCGGATGGCCGAGCGCCCCCTTGCCGCCGTCGCAGGCCACCTGGGGGCTGTCCACGGTGATGATTTCGGGCGGCTCCATCTCGGGTCTTCTCCATTGGGTCTGGCCGGCAGGTCCGGCTGGCGGCGATGATAGCGCCGCATTCCGGCTAATCAATCCCCTGGCGCGCGTCGGGCCCGTCGGGCGGCGGGGCCATTTCCGAGCGGAAGTCCTGGAACTTGCCGCCGGCGCTGCGCGGAATCTCCCGGTGATAGGTGATGCGCACCGGGAAGGCGTGGCCGCTGCGGTGGTGGAGCCAGCCGCGCAGCCGGTCCTCCTCCGCCGCCGTCAGCGGACGCTCGGCGACGACCTTGATCTCGATGTCGTCGACGGCGTGCTGGACCATCTGGAACTGCCGGATCTCGGGAATCTCGGTGTAGAACATGTCGCCCAGCAGCGGCCAGGCCCTGCGGCCGTCGGGATAGACCAGCATGTCGCGCACCCGCCCGAGGATGCGCTTCAGCACCGGCAGGCCGCGGCCGCAGGCGCAGGGCTCGCCCACCTCGGCGAGATCGCCCACCGCGTAGCGGATCATCGGCATGGCGAAGTTGATCAGCGACGTCACCACCACCTCGCCCACCTCGCCGGGCCGGCAGGCCTCGCCGGCGGCGTTCAGCACCTCGACCAGGGTGACCTCGGACTGCAGGTGATAGTGCTCCTCGACCGGGCACTGCAGGGCGAGATAGCCGGCCTCCTGGGTGCTGTACATGTCGACGATGCCAAGTCCCCAGACCTCGCGGCAGAGCCGCCGCGTTTCCGCCGGCAGCAGTTCGGAGAGGGTGCGGACCTCGCGCAGCCGCGGCAGCACGATCCCGGCGTCGCGGCAGTAGAGCAGCAGGTCGCGCAGCGCCGAGGGATAGGTCAGCAGGTAGTCCGGCCGCACCCGCTGGAGCCACTCGGCCTGCTCCTCGGTACGCGAGACGATGGACAGCGTGGCGCTCGGCCCGGTCTTGTAGATTCCCTTGGTCGCCGCCCCCCAGAGCGGGCTGCGGGCGCCCTTGGGATAGGGAGCCGCATCGTTGGGCAGCGAGCGGATGCCGGCCAGGGTGCCGCCGAAGTCGCGGCGGTGCCAGAGATGTTCGCGCAGGGTGAGGGCGCGCCACATGACCTGCACCATGGCCGTGCCCTTGGCCTTGATCGGGCGGCCGGTGGAGCCGCTGGTCGAGATTTCGTAGGTGCCGCCGTGGCCCTTGGGAATCTCCGGACTGAACAGCGCCGCGCCGGCTTGCTGCAGGTCGGCGCGGGTCAGCAGCGGGATGCGCGCCCAGACCTCCGGCGTCAGCGCCTTGCCGGGCAGGTAGCCGGCCTCGGCCAGGCGATCGCGGTAGAACGGCAGCTGCCGGTAGGCGTGCTGCAGCAGGGCGTCGGCCTGGCGCAGCTGCTGGACCAGCATCGCCTCGGGCGTCCACCACTGGCTGTCCTCGAACTGCAGCAGGATGGCCGCCATGCGCGCCGCCTCCGGGGTCGGCAGGGCCGGCCAGACGACGCTGGCGTGGGCCGACTGCAGCGGCCGGTAGAGGGGCGGCGGAGGCGTCATCGCTTTCGCATAGCACCGGCGGCCCGGAACAGGCAAAGGCCTTGAAACCGCGCCGCCAGGAAACATCTCTAGGCGAGGCCGCGCGGCGCCGGGATATCTCGTGCAAAACAGGCCGGAATGAGGTGGCCGGGCGGCGCCGCCCTCGGTTGACCCTGCCCTCCGGCGGGTGCTACCCATGGCCGGCCCCGCGCAGAGGCGTCCAGAGATGCCCCGCCGAGGCGCGCCCGAGACGTCTCCGAGACGCCCGGGGGCGCAGAACACCCTGCTGGAACTGGCAGCCATGAACAGCGAATTTCCCCGCCGGCGCGACGCCGGCCCCAGCGCGGCTGCTGCCGTGTCCGGCCCGGCGCCCCTGGAGGACCCCCTGGCGGGCGCCGCGGCCGAGCGGGCGTCCGACGCGCTGCCGGAATTCGCGGTTTCCGTCCAGGGGCTCGGCAAGACCTACAAGGCCAGCGGCAAGTCCGCGGCCAAGACGGCGCTGAAGGGCGTCGACCTCGACATTCCGCGCGGCTGCCTGTTCGGCCTCCTGGGGCCCAACGGCGCCGGCAAGTCGACCCTGATCAACATCCTCGCCGGGCTGGTCAACAAGACCGCCGGCAGCGCGTCGATCTGGGGCTACGACATCGACCGCGACCCGCGCCAGGCGCGCGCCGCCATCGGCGTGGTGCCGCAGGAACTGAACATCGATCCCTTCTTCACGCCGCGCGAGCTGCTGGAACTGCAGGCCGGGCTCTACGGCGTGCCGCCGGCCGAGCGCATGAGCGACCGCATCCTCGCCGCCATGGGCCTCGCCGACAAGGCGGAGGCCTATGCGCGCACCCTGTCCGGCGGCATGCGCCGGCGCCTGATGGTGGCCAAGGCAATGGTGCACCAGCCGCCGGTGCTGGTGCTCGACGAGCCGACGGCGGGCGTCGACATCGAGCTGCGCCAGCAGCTCTGGGCCAACGTGCGCGAACTGAACCGCGCCGGCACCACGGTGCTGCTCACCACGCACTACCTGGAAGAGGCCGAGGAACTCTGCGACCGCATCGCCATCATCAACCACGGGCGGGTGATCGCCTGCGACGACACCGCGAGCCTGCTGGCGCGTCTCGACAACAAGGCGCTGACCCTGGTGTTCGACCGCGACCTGCCGGGGATCCCGGACTGCCTCGACGGCTTCGCGCCGGAGCAGACCGGGCCGCGGCGGCTGATGTTCCGCTACCACGTCAGCGAGAGCCCGGTGCCGCAGATCCTCGACGCGGTCTGCGCGGCCGGCCTGTCGGTGGTCGACATGTCGACCGAGGAGACCGACCTGGAGGACATCTTCCTGCAGCTCACCCGCGGCGCCCATGACGGAGCCTCCGGCGACGATGCGGCGGCCTGAGACGGCCGCGACGGTGCCGGCGGACCGGCGGCGCCCGCGCTTCGGCCTCGCGGGGCTGGCCCTGGCAGCGGTAGCGCTGCTCGGCGCCTGCGTGCCGCAGGTGGCGCCGCCCGGTCCCGGGCTCGCGGTGCACGATCTCGGCGCCCCGGCCTTCACCGATACCGCCTTCGTCACCGCCGACGGCAGCACGCTGCCGCTGCGCGCCTGGCTGCCGCCGCCGGGCGTCGCGCCGCACGGCGTGGTGCTCGCCCTGCACGGCTTCAACGACTACAGCCACGCCTTCGCCGAGTCCGGCCCGGCACTGGCCGGCGAGGGGCTCTTCGTCTACGCCTACGATCAGCGCGGCTTCGGCGAGGCGCCGCACCGCGGCCTCTGGCCGGGGGTCGCGGTGCTGACCGGCGACCTCGCCACCGCCGCCGGCCTGCTGCGCGGGCGCCATCCCGACCTGCCGCTCTACCTCTTGGGCGAGTCCATGGGCGGCGCGGTGATCCTGGCGGCGCTGGATGGCCCCGCCCCGCCCGAGGTGGCCGGCGTGATCCTGGCGGCGCCTGCCGTCTGGGCGCGTTCGACCATGCCGTTCCACCAGCGCGCCGCGCTCTGGGTCGGTGCCCGCCTGTTCCCCTGGGCGCGCTTCACCGGCCGCGGCCTCGGCATCCAGGCCTCCGACAACATCGAGATGCTGCGCGCCCTCGGCCGCGACCCTTTGTTCATCAAGGAGACGCGGGTCGACGCCGTCTACGGACTGGTGAATCTGATGGATGCCGCCCTGCAGGCCGGGCCGCGGGTGGAGGCCGAAACGCTGCTGCTCTACGGCGCCCACGACCAGGTGGTGCCGGCCGAGCCGACCCTGGCGCTGTGGCGCAGCCTGCCGCCGGAGGCCCAGGCCCGCCGGCGCTTCGCCCTCTATCCCGAGGGCTGGCACATGCTGCTGCGCGACCTGCAGGCCGAGGTGGTGATCGCCGACATCGCCGCCTGGACCCGCGACCCGGCCGCGCCGCTGCCCTCCGGCGCCGAAACCCATGCCGCCAGCGTGCTGGCCGGCGGCGGCGAGTCGGCGACCGCCGCGGCCGCCTGCGAAGCCGCCGCCTGCTGAAGCAGTGGCCGCCGCGCGCCGGGGTCAAAGCCCTTTGCGCGCCCTCGGCTCTTGCAGTATTGTCGCCGCCGTCCGCCTGGACGACTTCAGGACCCGTAGCTCAGCTGGATAGAGCGCTGCCCTCCGAAGGCAGAGGTCACAGGTTCGAATCCTGTCGGGTCCGCCAGGTCGCTCTTCACACGCAATCACACACGCCCGCCGCCGGTCGCCGCACCCCCGCCGCGTGCCACTTCTCGATTGAAATCTGAAGTTACCTGGATAAAGCTTTCCTCAATCTCGGGTTATGGGGAATTTCCGGGCATGCACATCGTCCTCGCGGTGCTCGCCGCCGTCGCCGGCATCGCGTTCTGGATCTGGCGGGTCCGCATGGCGGCGCGCGCTGCCAGCGATCTGCTGGAAACCGCCGACGACATCCGCGCCGCCGTGCGCCGCTTCGGCTACCGGCGCAAGGCCAACACCAATCCCCTGGACGGCATCGACGACGCGCGCCTTGCCGCCGCCGGCATCCTCTGCGCCTTCGCCAACATGAGCGGCGGCATCGGCAGCGCGGAAATCGCCGCGGTCGCCGAGGAGTGCCGTCGCGCCTTCAAGACCGAGGCGGAAGAGGCCGCCCAGATCGGCGCCTACGGGCGCTGGCTGGTGCAGCAGTCGGCCAACATGGACGAGACCGTGCGCCGCCTCGCGCGCAACCTGGAAACCAAGCTGACCGGCGAGGAAAAGGAACAGCTCTACGGCATGATCGAGCGCGTCGCCTCGATCGACGACGGCGGGCTGTCGGACGGTCAGCGCCGCACCCTGGAGAACCTGGCCCGCCAGCTCGGCTGAGTCCCACCGTCTACGTCGTGCGTTCCTTCGCCTCGACCAGGATCCAGTCGCGGAAGGCCTTGGCCTGCGGGGTCATCGGCTGGTCGGTGGGGATGAGCAGGTAGAACGACTGCTCCGAGCGCAGCATGGCCTCGATGGGGCGGATCAGCACGCCGCGGGCGAGGAAGTCCTCGGCGAGGCGGCCGCCGCCCAGCGCGATGCCCTGGCCGTCGAGCACCGCCTGGGTCAGCACCAGGTAGTTGTCGAACTCCAGGCTCGGCCCGCGCGGCTGCGCGGAGACCCCCATGGCGGCCAGCCAGGCCTCCCAGCTCACCCAGTTGCGGTCGAACTCCACCAGGTGCAGCAAGGTCTCCTCCAGCAGGTCGGTGACCGACTGCAGCGGGCGGCGGCGCGCCATGTAGCCCGGCGCGCAGACCGGGAACACGTGGTTGTCGAGCAGGTGCAGCGCCTCGGCCCCCGACCAGCTGCCGCGCCCGTAGCGCACCGCGAGGTCGATGCCGGAGGCGGTGAGGTCGCGCACCGGCGCCGAGGCGACCAGGCGCAGCTGGATGTCGGGATGGGCGGCGCGAAACTTTGCCACCCGCGACATCAGCCAGTAGTTGGCGAAGGTGACGCTGGTGGAGACCGTCAGCTCGCCCTCGCGGCGCACCCGGCGCAGGTCGGCCGCGGTGGTGGCGATATGGCCGAGCCCCATGGTGACCGCCGCGAAGAGGCGCTGGCCGGCGGCGGTCAGCGCCAGCCCGCGCGGCCGGCGCTCGAACAGCGGGGCGCCGAGATTGTCCTCCAGCAGCTGCACCTGCCGGCTCACCGCCGCCTGGGTGACCAGCAGCTCGCCGGCGGCGCGGGTGAAGTTGAGGTGCCGGGCCGCCGCCTCGAAGGTCACCAGGGAGTTCGCCGGGGGCAGCCGGCCGCGCAGGATTGCCATTACAAAATATTATACCACAATGAGAATTGGTGCAATTCCCAGAACCCTGTCTTCACGCTCTAATAACCTTGGCTCCCCGCTATAGCCGCCCCTCTGACCAGGACTGGCGCCTGGCTCCGGTGCAGAAAACGGACCGGAGATCGCGGGATGGCCCAAGAAAAACCTATGTCTGATCAACAGGACCAGCGGCAGGAGGAAGCGCGATGAAGGTGTGCATCTACGGGGCCGGCGCGATCGGCGGCTATCTCGGCGTGCAGCTGGCCCAGGTGCCCGGGGTCGAGGTCTCGCTCATCGCCCGCGGCGCCCACCTGGCGGCCATGCGCGAGAGCGGCCTGAAGCTGCTGATCGCCGGCCAGGAGCGCGTGGCGCCGCACAACTTCAATGGCGTGACCGCCACCGACAATCCCGCCGACCTCGGCCCGCAGGACTACGTCATCGTCGCCCTGAAGGCGCACCAGGCCTGGGAGGCGGCCGAGCAGATGAAGCCGCTGCTGGGCTCCGACACCGCGGTGGTGACCTGCCAGAACGGCGTGCCCTGGTGGTACTTCCACGGGGTGGCGGGGCCCTGCGCCGGCCGCCGCCTGGCCAGCGTCGACCCCGGCGACCGCCAGTGGAACTTCATCGGCCCGCGGCGCGCCATCGGCTGCGTGGTCTACCCGGCGACGGAGATCGTCGCGCCGGGCGTGATCAAGCACATCTACGGCGACAAGTTCGCCCTCGGCGAGCCGGACGGCAGCCTCTCGGCGCGCTGCCAGGCGCTCGGCGAGGCGCTGGAGGCCGGCGGCCTCAAGGCGCCGGTGCTGGAGAACATCCGCGACGAGATCTGGCTGAAGCTCTGGGGCAACCTCTGCTTCAACCCGCTTTCCGCGCTGACCCGCGCGACCCTCGACGTGGTCGCCACCGAGCCCGGCAGCCGCGCCCTCGCCAAGGCGATGATGACCGAGGCCGAGGCGATCGCCCGCGCCCACGGCGCCGACTTCCGCGTCGACATCGAGCGGCGCATCAACGGCGCCGCGCGCGTCGGCGCGCACCGCACCTCGATGCTGCAGGACCTCGAGCGCGGGCGCCCGCTGGAGATCGACGCCCTGCTGACGGCGGTACAGGAGATGGGCCGCATGATCGGCGCCGCAACCCCTTACATCGACAGCGTCCTTGCGCTGGTGCAGCAACTCGGCCGCAGCCAGGGACTCTATCCGGTGTTTCCCGAGCAACCTGCCGCCGCCGCGGCCTGAGCCGGCCGGGCTTCACCCCCGGCGGACGGGCCGCAGCCAGCCGGCCGGCAGGCTGCACTTTCCGACCTTACCTCGGCCGGCATCGCAACAGCGGTGCCGGCCCTTTTCTTGCCGGCCCGTTTTGCCGGCGCCGCGCGCGACCGCAAGGCTCACTCGCCGGCGGCGGGGCCCTTGTCGTCGTCCGCCGCCAGCATGTGGGCGCGCATGAAATAGACCTGGGAGATCACGAAGACGAAGGTCAGGGCCATGATGCCGAAGACCTTGAAGGTCACCCAGAAGTCGGTCGACTGGGTGCGCCAGACGGCCTCGTTGAGGGCCGCCATGACGACGAAGAAGACGGCGAAGCGCAGGGTCAGCTTGTGCCAGCCGGGATCGTCGAGCGGCCAGGCCGTGCCGAGCAGCGGCTTCAGCAGCGGGCGCTTGACCAGCAGGCCGCCGAACAGCACCGCCGCGAAGATCAGCTGCACGATGGTCGGCTTCATCTTGATGAAGGTCTCGTCGTTCAGCCACAGGGTGAGGGCGCCGAAAACGCCGACCACGGCGGCGGTAACCAGCGGCATGCGCGGCACGCGCCGCTCCACCACCAGGGCCAGCACCAGCACCACGGCGGTCGCCGCCATCAGCGCCACGGTGGCGGAAATCAGGTCGCTCGCCCAATAGACCAGGAAGAAGGCGGCCAGCGGCCCGTAGTCCACCAGCGGACGCAGCCAGGACGGCGCCTTCGACCCCTTCGACTCCATCAACCAAACCTCCCGCTGCAAGCCGTTCTTCGGCAGGGGGAATATAGGGCCTGCGGGGCGGGATTGCACGCCGGGCCGGCCGTGCCGCGGCGGCGGCGCGAATTTGCCGCAAATCCGATCCACCGCTTTACATCTTCTTAAAGACCCCTGTGACATTCTGGGGCTAACACATTGAATGAACGGGAGAGAGCCGGCCCCATGTTCCAGCAGTCCGCGACTCCGGAAGACGCCCAGGCCTCCCCGCTGCATGCCGTCGTCGAGAGCAACGACGCGGCGACGCCGGGCGCCGGCGACCCCTTTCTCGAGCATTACTTCAAGCGCCTGGATCCGCGCCTCGCCGCCTCCTTCACTCCCGAGCAGTGCGACGCCATCAAGACCATGTTCGGCGCCCGCGGCATCGCCCGGCACTCCGTGGAGGTCCGCCGCTCGCTGCCGATCGGCCGCGGCCGCTACTACCTGGTGCTGCTGATGGGCCGCGAGAGCCGCACCTTCGACCGCCTCTACAGCGAAGGGGCCGTCAGCGGCGCCTTCAACCTGCTCGGCTACGCCATCACCGCGACGCTCTGGCTGCTGCCGGCAGCAGCCGCCGCGCTGCTGCTGCAGGCCCTGCTCTGACCTTCCACGGCGTCGGGCCGCAGGCTATCCTGCGGCCATGCCGGTACCGCCCAACAGCCATCTGAAGCTACCGCCGCAGGTGGAAGTGCCGCTGCTCGACCGCAGCAACGCGGCCGGCCTGATGGCGCGCGGGCTGATGCGCCACTTCGCCGCCCACGGGCTGGTCGGCCTCGCCGAGGTTACCCTGCGCTCGGGCCGCCGCGCCGACCTGCTCTGCCTCGACGCCCGGAGCCGCATCACCATCGTCGAGATCAAGTCGAGCGTGGAGGATTTCCGCAGCGACCAGAAGTGGCCGGACTACCTGGACTACTGCGACGCATTCTACTTCGCGGTGCCGCAGAGCTTCCCGCAGGAGCTGATCCCCGCCGACCAGGGCCTGATGGTCGCCGACGGCTACGGCGCCACGGTGATCCGCGAAACCGCCGGCTTGGACCTGAACCCGGCGCGCCGCCGCGCCCTGCTGCTGCAGTTCGCCCAGCAGGCGGCCGGCCGCCTGCAGACCCTCATCGACCCCGAGGGCATGACCGGCCGGTTGCAGAGTTTCTGACGCCTGTTCAGCGCCGCCGTCAGCCGCGGCCCAGGCGCTCGAGGGTGGCGGTCGTGGAGTGGCCCGGCGCCAGCGCGGCCAGCACCACGCGCCCGCCGTAGCCCTGCACGAGGTCGGCGCCGACCACCTGGTCGACACGGTAGTCGGCACCTTTCACCAGCACGTCCGGACGCAGCGCCTCAATCAGCGCCAGCGGCGTATCCTCGCCGAACACCACCACGCGGCTGACACTGGAGAGCGAGGCGATCACCGCGGCGCGCGCCGCCTCGCCCTGGACCGGACGGCTGTCGCCCTTGAGGCGGCGCACCGAGGCGTCGCTGTTGAGGCCGACAACGAGGCGGTCGCAGGCTGCCCGCGCCTGCTCGAGCAGCGAGATGTGGCCGGGATGCAGCAGGTCGAAGCAGCCGTTGGCGAAGCCGACGCGCAGGCCCGCCTGGCGCCACTGGGCGACCTCCTCGGCCAGGCTCTCCAGGCCGACCACCTTGGCTTCGGCGGCGAGCAGCTCGGAGGCATGCAGCGCCTGCCGGATCTCGACCGGACGCGCCACCGCCGTGCCCAGCTTGCCGACCACGATGGCCGCCGCCACGTTGGCGAGCTGTGCCGCAACGACCGGCGCCAGCCCAGCCCCGAGCCCGGCGGCAAAGGTCGCCGCCACGGTATCGCCGGCCCCCGAGACGTCGAACACCTCGCGCGCCTCGGCCTTCAGGTGATGCACCCTGCCGCTGCCGCCAGAGGAAACGCCGGACGAAATCAGGGTCATGCCCTGTTCGCTGCGGGTCGCGAGAAGCGCGCCCAGCCCGGCTTCGGCGAGCAGCTTGCGGGCGGCAGCGACCACGGCGTCGTCGTCGCCGGTCGGCAGGCCGCTGGCTTCCTGCAGCTCGCGGCGGTTGGGCGTCACCCAGCCGGCGCCGCGGTAACGTGTGAAGTCCCGGCCCTTGGGATCGACCACCAGCGGGCAGCCGCGAGCCGCCGCGCCGGCGATCACCTCGGCGACCAGGGTTCCTTCCAGCAGGCCCTTGCCGTAGTCGGAGAGGATCACCGCGTCGGCTCGCTCCAGCGCCGCCAGGGCCGCGGCCTTGACCCGCGCGGCGGCAGCGGCGTCGAGGCCGGCTTCCGGGTCGCGGTCGACGCGCAGCAGCTGCTGCCCGGCGGCGATGAAGCGGTCCTTGATGGTGGTCCGGTGGCCGGTCACCCGCAGCAATTCGAACTCGCCGCCGACCGGCTGCAGGCAGGTGCGGGCGAGCGCCTCGATCTCGCCGCCGGCGGCATCGTCGCCGACCACGGCGAGCCCGCAGGGCCGGGCGCCGAGCGCCGCCAGGTTGCGCAGAACGTTGCCGGCGCCGCCGAGCATCGCCGTCTCCCGGGCGATGCGCAGCACCGGGATCGGTGCCTCCGGCGAGATGCGCTCGACCGCGCCGTAGACGAACCGATCCAGCATGATGTCGCCGAGCACCAGGACGCGGACACCGGCCAGCCTGTCGACGGCCCCGGCCAGTTCGGCCCGCGACGCCGCGACGTCGCCCGCTGTGTCTGCGCTGTCGCTCATCCCTGCCTGCCGGCCCCCGTTCGCCGCTTTGGCGCTGTCCTGACGACTGCCCTACTGGATCGCGGTGTGGCAGGCAAGCGAATCCAATTGGACTAATCCGTATGCCTAGACAGCGGGCCGCAAACGGGAGGTTAACCAAATCGAAAGCGCTAGCTAACTATCCTCCGCCAGACGGGGCAATCGACCGATTCGCCGCCTTGGGAGCCTTTTCCACCGATGAGTTCAGCATCCAGCCAGCAGCCCAGATTGCAGGAGCAGGCGCTGCTGAACCACATCAAGCGCCTGGAGCGCACCGGTGGGAATCATTTCGCAGTGGAAGTCCACCTTTCGAAGCTGGTCGCCTTCCAGGGATTGCCCGAGTGCTTCGAGGTCGTTCGCGTCATGCTGGCCCGGGAGGCCAGGAAGGTCGACGCCAGCCTCTACGAGATTTTCAACCGCAACCTCTTCGTGGTCTACCCCAGAGACGCCCTGGCGCGGATGGACGAGGCGCTCGCCCGGGTGTCCCAGGTGGTGGGGATCGACCCCTTCTTCGCCACCGGTGCGGAGGCCGAGCGAGACTTCTGCAGCTATTTCGACGTCGACAGTCAGTTCGGCGAACTGATCGACCGCATCGAGACCCTGGTCCAGGCGCGCGACGAAAGCGACCGGAAGTCGCGCGGTGCCGGGAAGGGCGACGGCCTGGGCAAGCCGCTCGATCTCGCCAACCTGGCTTCCCTGGAGAAGATCATCGCCCAGGCCGACCTCTCGGCCATGACCAGCCGCCAGCCGGTCTGCGAAATGGGCGATGACGGCCGGCCGCTGCCGCTGTTCTACGAGCTGTTCACCTCCATCGGCGCGCTGCAGCAGACGCTGATGCCCGGGCAGAACCTGAACTCCGACCGCTGGCTGTTCCAGTACCTGACCCAGAAGCTGGACCAGCGCATGCTTGCCTGGCTCTGCAAGAACGACGACGCGACGCTGAAACACTCCTTCAGCCTCAACATCAACATCGCCAGCGTGCTGTCGCAGCGCTTTCTCGAGTTCGACGCCCTGCTCGACAAGACGCGGCGCAGCACCATCGTCATCGAGCTGCAGCAGATGGATGTCTTCGCGGATGTCGCGCGCTACCTCTTCGCCCGTGAGTTCCTGCTCGACCGCGGCTATCGTATCTGCCTCGACGGACTGACGGCGCTCGCGCTGCCGCTCATCGACCGCAAGAAGCTCGGCTTCGACCTGGTCAAGCTGCACTGGACACCGCAGCTGCGCCAGCAGATCGAAGGCAAGGACGGCTCGCGCCTGCGCGCCGCGATCCAGGCCGTCAACCCGCGCCGGATCATCCTGATGCGCTGCGAGTCCGATGACGCCATCGAACTCGGCAACGAGCACGGCATCTCACTGTTCCAGGGTCACTTTCTCGACCACCTGCTGGCCGAGAAGATCAGCCGTGAGGAGGCCGCCGAGCGCCTCGGTGCCGCCCTTGCGCGCCATCGCCGCACCGCGACGCAGCCGCATTCCGCCGCGAACTCCTGAGTTCGCCCAGCCGCCACCCGTTCCACAAAGCACCCGTTCCACAAAGACCGTCAGTCGCGCGGCGCGTACTTCGCCAGGATGCGCTGCAGCGTGCGCCGGTGCATGCGCAGCCGCCGGGCCGTCTCCGAGACGTTGCGGTCGCACTGTTCGTAGACGCGCTGGATATGTTCCCAGCGCACGCGGTCCGCGCTCATCGGATTGCAGGGCGGCGGCGGCAACGCCTCGCCACGCTCCAGCAGCGCGGCCTCAACCTGGTCGGCATCCGCCGGCTTCGGCAGATAATCCGTCGCCCCGACCTTCACCGCCGCCACCGCGGTCGCGATGTTGCCGTAGCCGGTCAGCACGATGACACGGGCGTCCGCGCGTGCCTCGCGCAGGGCCTGCACGACTTCGAGGCCGGAGCCGTCGTCGAGGCGCAGGTCGACCACCGCGTAGCTGGGGGCCAACTGCCGCGCCAGGGCGAGGCCGTCGGCCACGTTGTAGGCGGTGCGCACGGCAAAGCCGCGGCGCTCCATGGCGCGGGCGAGCCGGTCGCAGAAGCGCTGGTCGTCGTCGACGATCAGCAGGTTGCGCGCTGCCGCCTCGGGCAGAACCGTGTCATCGCCCTGGGTGTGCGTCCCGCCCGTCATACCGCCTTCCTTGCTTCGAAACTGGCCTCATCGTCATCCCCCGGCAGAACCGCGCCGGCCGGCATCTGTCCCGCGGCGGCGGTGACCTCCAGGCTGCCGCGCGGCCAGCGGATCTCGACCACCGCGCCGCCCGCGAGGTCGTTGGAGAAATCCAGGGTCGCGCCATGGTGGGCGAGCAGGGTCCGGGCAATGAAGATGCCGAGGCCCATGTGCTGGCCTTCGCCGCGGCGGCGGGCGCGGGCGCCGGTCGAGTAGTAGGGCTCGCCGAGCCGGCTGAGAACCGAGAGATCGAAACCCGGCCCGTCGTCGGCGATGCGCAGCATCACCGACTCCTCGTCCCAGGTCAGCTCGACCTGAACACGGTGGCGCGCGAACTGCACCGCGTTCTGGATAATGGTGCCGACACCGTGCATCACCTCGGCGTTGCGGGCGACAGTCGGCTGCGGTGCCGTGCTGTCGACCGCCGGTGCGGCGGTGATCTCGATCTCGACGCCGTCGCGCCGGTGCGGCGCCGCCGCCGCTTCGACCAGAGCCACCATGGGCAGGAAGTGATAGGGCGAACCGTCGTCGCCGGCCGGCCGCTCGGCGAGGCCGGCGAGGATCGAACGGCAGCGCAGTGATTCCGCGTGCAGCAGCTCGACGTCCTCGCGCAGCGGCGAATCCTCCGGCAGTTCGCGCTGCAGCTCGCGGGCGACCACGGCGATGGTGCCGAGCGGCGTGCCGAGCTCGTGCGCCGCCGCCGCGGCGAGCCCGCCGAGGGCGGAGAGCTGCTGTTCGCGTGCCAGGGCCATCTGCGTCGCCACCAGGGCCTGCGACATGCGCTGGCCTTCGCTGGCCACCGAGGAAACGTAGGAGGCGATGAAGATCACGGCGATGACCAGGGCCGCCCACACGCCGGCGATATAGACCGGCGACAGCAGGATGCCGCTCTCCGGCCACGGCAGCGGCAGGTACCAGACCGCCAGGAAGGATGCCAGGGCCACCGCCATGGCGGACAGCACCAGGGTGCTGCGTCGGGTCAACGCCCAGCCGGAGATCACCACCGGGGCCAGGATGAGGATGGCGAAGGGATTCTGCAGGCCGCCGGTGAGGCACAGCAGGGCGGCCAGCAGCACGAGGTCGAAGCTGAGGTTCCAGAAACCCTCGCGGTCGCTCACCCAGGTCGAGGTCGGCCGCGCGATCGAGATCACCACGTTGAGGGCGCCGGAGACGGCAATCACCGACATGGCGGGAACGAAGGGAATGGCGTATCCGAGCCCGAAGTAGACCACCGCCAGGGTGGTCGCCTGGCCGATCAGGGCGATCCAGCGGATCAGCACCAGGGTGCGCAGCCGCAGCCGGCCGCCCTGGGGTGGCGCGGCCGCCGGGCCGAAGGCCGGGACTGGAGCCGGAACTAGAGGGGGCGGCTTGGCCATGGACTGAGAGTTTCGCCCTGCGCGCGGGAAAGGCAAGACTCCAGGGCGCCCGGAGCTATGTCTTTGATTTCCTAGGCTTAAACGTCCGGGCCGGACACCCCCGCCTCGGCGAAGGTGGCCATGCCGTTGTGGCAGGCGACCGCGGACTTCAGCAACAGCACGGCGATCATCGCCCCCGAAGCCTCGCCGAGCCGCATGTTGAGATCGACAAGGGGCCGCTTGCCGAGCCGTGCCAGGAGGCGCTTGTGACCGGGCTCGGCCGACACATGCGCGACCACGCAGTGGTCCAGGGAGGCCGGATCCATGGCGAAGAGCACCGCCGCCGCGGCAGTGCAGGCATAGCCGTCGAGGACCACCGGCGTGCGGGCCATGCGGGCGGCCAGCACCGCACCGGCGATGGCCGCCAGTTCGCGGCCGCCGAGACGGCAGAGCGCCTTCAGGGGATCGTCCAGCGCGTCGCGATGCCGCGCGACGGCCTGTTCCACCAGGGCCGTCTTGGCGGCCAGGCGTTCATCGTCGATGCCGGTGCCCGGGCCGACCCAGTCGGCCGCCGCGCCACCGAAGAGGCCGTGGCAGAGCGCCGCCGCCGTGGTGGTGTTGCCGATGCCCATCTCGCCCAGCGACAGCACGTCGATGCCGGGCTCCACCGCCATCATGCCGTAGGCCATGGCGTGGACGCATTCTTCCTCGCTCATCGCCGCTGCCTCGGAGATGTCGCCGGTGGGCTCGTCCAGGGCCATCTCGTAGACCCGCAGGTCGGCGTTGGCGAGGCTGCAGAGCTGGTTCACCGCGGCGCCGCCGTCGATGAAGTTCTGCACCATCTGCGCGGTCACCGCCGCCGGGTAGGCCGAGACCCCCTTGTGGGCGATGCCGTGATTGCCGGCGAAAACCGCCGTGTAGGGGCGGTCGACGGTGGGCGGATTGCGGCCCTGCCAGGTCGCCAGCCAGACCGCCAGATCCTCCAGGCGGCCCAGCGAGCCGGCCGGCTTGGTCAGCTGTCCCTGGCGTGCCTGGGCGATCGCCGCGGCCTCGCTGTCGCCTTGCGGCAGGACCTTCAGCAGATCGCGAAATTCGTCCAGGCTGGCAATACCTTTGGCGGCCGTCATTGTGAAAACCTCCCCTCAGCCGCGTACCGGCGGTAGGCCGCGGCCGCGTCTTGACTTATAACCGGCTGATCCAGGAAGGCAAATCGCGCACCTGGGCGTTATGTGGGACGCGACCCGGAACAGCGGAAAAGCGACGAGGCATGCAGCACCCCTTCCCCGAAGGTTTCCGAGCCCGATTCGGGCGCCAGCGGTTGTGGGCGCCCGGGTTCTGGTCTCCACGCGGCTGGCGCGGCGATTTCGCCGCGGCCGCGCGCCTGCTCACCCGCCTGCCGCTGGGCACCGCCGGCGGCGGTCCCGCCGAACCGCCGGGCGACCCCTCCGCCGGCCACCCGGCCCGCTGCTACCCCTTGGTGGGCGCCGGCATCGGCGCCCTCGCGGCCCTGGCCTACGGCCTTGCGGCTTGGCTGGCGCTGCCGCCCTTCGCCGCCGCCCTGGCGGCACTGGCCACGGCCATCCTGGTGACCGGCGCCCTGCACGAGGACGGCCTCGCCGATGTCGCCGACGGCTTCGGCGGCGGCCGCGACGCGGCCCGCAAGCTCGCCATCATGCGCGACAGCCGCATCGGCACCTACGGGGTCCTGGCCCTGGCCCTGGTGCTGGCGGCGCGCGGCGGCAGCCTGGCGGCGATCGCCGAACCGGCCGCCGTGGCGGCGGCGCTGGTGGCCGCCCACACGGTGTCGCGGGCCGGTCTGGCGGGCCTCATGTGGGCGTTGCCGCCGGCGCGCAGCGACGGTCTCGGCGCCGCCACCGGCCGGCCCGGCGGCGCCGACGCCCTGGTCGCGCTGGCGATCGGGACCGCCGCCGCCTTCCTGCTGTTGGACTTCACCGTCGCCGTGACGGCGCTGCTCGCCGCCGCCACGCTGCAGGCCGTTCTGGCGCTGCAGGCACGCCGGCAGATCGGCGGCGCGACCGGCGACGTCCTCGGCGCCGCCCAGCAACTCGGCGAAGCGGCGGTGCTGCTGGTGATCTGCGCGGGCGCGACCCCGTGAGCGGCGCCGTGAGCGACGCCGCGACGGCGACCCGCTGGTGGTGGATTCGCCATGCCCCGGTGGTCGGGCAGGAGGGGCGCCTCTATGGCAACCTCGACGTCGACTGCGACTGCAGCGACGAAGCGGTGTTCCGTGCCCTGGCCGCGAGCCTGCCGGAGAATGCCGTCTGGGTGGTCTCGCCGCTGGCCCGCACGCGGACGACGGCCGCGGCCATCGCCCGCCACCACCGGGCGCCGCCCGAGGCTTTCCACACCGAACCTCTGCTGGTCGAGCAGGACTTCGGCGCTTGGCAGGGCCTGACCTACGCCGAACTCGCCGAGCGGCAGCGCGACGCCTGGCAGCGTTTCTGGGAAGCCCCCGCCGAGGAGGCGCCGCCCGGCGGCGAGAGCTTCGCCGCCGTGAGCGAGCGCGTCGCCACGGCCATCGCGGCGCTGACCCGCCGTCACGCCGGGCGCGACATCGTCAGCATCGGCCATGGCGGCCCGATCCGCGCCGCCCTGGCGCAGGCCCTCGCCGTTGCGCCGGCGCGGGCGCTGAGCTTCGCCGTCGACACCTGCTCGCTCACCCGCCTCGATCATTTCGCGGCAGACTCAGCGCCGGAGGAGGGATGTCTTGGCGGTTCCTGGCGTATTGCCGCCGTGAACACGCGTACCCAGATTGAATAGCGGCGGCCCGAGAATGCCCCAGGGTCGACGCGGGACCGCCGTGCTAGGGTCGCGCGGCACCCGATTCGGCCCGCGCGTGAACCCCGGGCGGCAACAGGGAGAGGAGGCCAAACCCATGACCGGATCTGCGATGTTCCGCGGCCTGCGCCTGGCGGCGGCGGCTCTCGTCACGCTCGCCTTTACCGCCGCCGTCGCCAAGGCGGATACCGAGGCGGAGAACTTCGTGACCGAAGCCCGGCTCACCGTCGACCGCCTGATGGCCGACAAGGATTTCTTCCAGCTCTCCGATTTCATCGCCCGCGCCAAGGGCATCTACATCGTGCCGCAGCTGGTCAAGGGCGGCTTCATCATCGGTGCCGAGGGCGGCACCGGCGTGTTCCTGGCGCGCGGCACCGACGGCAGCTGGTCGCCGCCGGCCTTCTACACCCTCGGTGCCGGCTCGATCGGCCTGCAGATCGGCGGCGAGGTGAAGGAAGTCGTCTTCGTGCTGATGAGCGACAAGGCGGTCGACGCCATGCTGACCAGCGAGTTCAAACTGGGGGCCGACGCCAGCGTGACGGTGGGCCCTGTCGGCCGCGGCATCGAGGCCTCGCGCAGCACCGACTTCACCTCCGACATCTACGCCTTCTCGAAGTCGGTGGGCCTGTTCGGCGGCGGCGCCCTGGAAGGCGCGAAGATCTTCACCCGCACCTCGCTGAACGAGAGCTACTACGGTGCCGGCGCGATGCCGAAGGCCATCGTCATCGACCGCAGGTTCACCAACCTGCACGCCGACGGCCTGCGCCAGCTGCTGCCCTGAGCCGGCGCCGGCCCGGCCGGCCGGCCCCGCGACAGCCGACCGCATTGCGCAAACCGGCCGCGCGGCCTATGTGGAGGTGGTCGCTACGCGATTGCTTCGCTGCTTCCGGGAGTAAGGCTGGACCCCATGTCGACGAAAACCCGCATTCTGCTGATCGCCGTGCTCGGCCTGGTTCTGGCCGGCGGCGGGCTGCTCGCCTGGTACGCCGTGCAGCCGGACAGGCCCGCCGGCATCGTCACCGGCGAGACCCGCAGCAGCGGCAGCGCGCTGATCGGCGGGCCCTTCACGCTGACGGACCAGACCGGTACCCGCCGCACCGAAGCCGACCTTCAGGGTCGCTATGCCCTGGTCTACTTCGGTTACACCTACTGCCCCGATGTCTGCCCGACGTCGCTGGTCACCATGACCCAGGGCATCGATCTGCTGGAGGAGCAGGACCCGGAAAAGGCCGCCGCGGTGCTGCCGGTGTTCATCACCGTCGATCCCGGGCGCGACACCGTGGAGGCCATGGCGACCTACGCCGGGCATTTCCATCCGCGGATGATGGCGCTGACCGGCACCGAGGAGGAGGCGGCGGCGGCCGCCAGGGCCTATCGCATCTTCTATCAGAGGGTCGAGGAGCCGGGCGCCAGCGACTACCTGATGGACCATTCGTCGGTGATCTACCTGATGGCGCCGGACGGCAGCTACCTCACCCACTTCACCCATGCCAGCACCGCCGAGGACATCGCCGCCGGCCTCGCCGCCCAGATCGATCCCGCCCAGGTCGACCCCGCGCAAGCCGGCGCCGCCGGCAGCTGACCGGCGCCGCCGTCACAGATCGGCAAGCCGCCGGCCGGTTTCGGGATCGAAGAAGTGCAGTTCGCCGGGATCGGCCGCGAGCGTGAGGCGCTGTCCCTCGCCGACGGCCGCGCTGCCCGGAAGCCGCAGCGTCAGGGCCTCGCCGTTCCCGTTCAGGTCTCCCTGGGCCAGGGCTCCCTGGACCAAGGCTCCATGGGCCAGGGTGTCGGCGCCGAGGGTCTCCACCAGCTGAACCTGAAGATTGAAGGCGGCGACCGCAGGCTCTGCCGGGTGCAGGTGTTCCGGCCGCACGCCGAGCGTCACCGGGCGGCCGGCGAGTTGGGGCAGGCCGCGTTCCGGCAGCCTCACGTTGCCGCCGCCGGCGAGGGTGAGCGCGGCGCCGTCGCCCGAAACCTGGGCCGCCAGGAAGTTCATGGCCGGTGAGCCGATGAAGCCGGCGACGAAGAGGCTAGCGGGACGCTGGTAGACCGCCATAGGCGTATCGATCTGTTCGGCATGGCCGGCGTTCATGACGATGAGACGGTCGGCCATGGTCATCGCCTCCACCTGGTCGTGGGTCACGTAGACCGAGGTCGTGCCGAGGCGGCGCTGCAGGCGCTTGATCTCCAGGCGCATCTGCACGCGCAGCTTGGCATCGAGATTGGACAGGGGTTCGTCGAAGAGGAATGCCGCCGGCTGGCGCACGATGGCACGCCCCATGGCGACACGCTGGCGCTGGCCGCCGGAGAGCTGGCGCGGTTTGCGGCCGAGCAGATCCTGAAGTTCCAGGATGGCCGCCGCTTCGTTGACCCTGGCGTCGATCTCCGCTTTCGGCTTGCCGGCGATCTTCAGTCCGTAGGCCATGTTGGCGTAGACCGTCATGTGCGGGTAGAGCGCATAGGTCTGGAACACCATGGCGATGTCGCGGTCCTTGGGCTCCAGGCGATTGACCACGCGCCCGCCGATAGCGATCTCGCCCTCGGTGATTACCTCCAGCCCGGCGATCATGCGCAGCAGGGTCGACTTGCCGCAGCCCGAGGGCCCGACGATGACGACGAACTCGCCGTCGGCAATGTCGACCGACACGCCGTGAATTACCGCGGTATCGCCGTAGCTCTTTTTCACGTTCCGCAGGGAGATGTCGGACATTGTCGGTTCCGGGCTATTTCTCGGTTTCCACCAGGCCCTTCACGAAGAGCCGTTGCATCGCCACCACCACGAAGATCGGCGGGATCATCGCCAGCATCGTGGTCGCCATGACGACCGGCCAGTTGGTCTGGTCCTCGCCGGGGGCGATCATCCGATTGATGCCCATGACGATGGTGTTCATGGACGCATCGGTGGTGATGAGCAGCGGCCAGAGGTACTGGTTCCAGCCGTAGATGAACAGGATGACGAAGAGCGCCGCGATGTTGGTGCGCGTCAGCGGCAGCAGGATGTCCTTGAAAAAGCGCAGCGGGCCGGCCCCGTCCATGCGCGCCGCCTCGACCAGCTCGTCGGGGATGGTGAGGAAGAACTGGCGGAACAGGAAGGTCGCCGTCGCGGAGGCGATCAGCGGAATCGTCAGGCCGGCATAGGAATTCAGCATGCCGAGGTCGGCCACCACCTTGAAGGTCGGCAGGATGCGGACCTCGACCGGCAGCATCAGCGTGATGAAGATCGTCCAGAAGCAGAACATGCGCAGGGGAAAACGGAAGTAGACGATGGCGAAGGCCGAAAGCAGCGAGATGACGATCTTGCCGACGGCGATGGCCAGCGCCATGACCAGGGAGTTGAGCAGCATCAGGGCCACGGGCGAGCCCGCGGCCTGCGCGACGCCGCGGGTCAGCGCCTCGCTGTAGTTGTCGATCAGGTAGGGTCCCGGCACCAGCGGCAGCGGCGGGCGGACGATGTCGCGCATCTCCGCCGTCGAGGCGACGAAGGTCACGTAGATCGGAAAGGCCAGGATCACGATGCCCAGCAGCACTATGGCGTGGGACAGGTAGGTGAGCCAGCCGCGGTTCTCGACCATGTTGCGCCGCCCCCTAGTAGTGGACCTTCCGCTCGATGAAGCGGAATTGAATGACGGTGAGGCTGACGACGATCGCCATGAGGACCACCGACTGCGCTGCCGACCCGCCGAGATCGAGGCCGACGAAGCCGTCCGAATAGACCTTGTAGACCAGGATCTCCGTCGACTTCCCGGGGCCGCCCTTGGTGACGGCATGGATGATGCCGAAGGTGTCGAAGAAGGCGTAGACCAGGTTGATGACGATGAGGAAGAAGGTGGTCGGTGAGAGCAACGGAAACACAATGGTCCAGAATCGCCGGAACGGACTGGCGCCGTCGATGGCCGCCGCTTCGATAAGCGAGCGGGGAATCGCCTGCAGGCCCGCGAGGAAGAACAGGAAGTTGTAGCTGACCTGCTTCCAGGCCGCGGCGATGATCACCAGGAACAAGGCCTCGCCACCGTTCAGCACGTGGTTCCAGTCGTAGCCGATGAACTTCAGATAGTAGCTGACCAGGCCGATCGAGGGATTGAACATGAACAGCCAGAGCACGCCGGCGATGGCCGGTGCCACCGCATAGGGCCAGATCAGCAGGGTCTTGTAGGCCGTCGCGCCCTTGACGATGCGGTCGGCCATCACCGCCAGCAACAGCGCCAGGCCGAGCGACAGCGCGGTGACCGCGGCGCTGAAGTAGGCGGTGGTCCAGAAGGAGGCGATATAGAGCGGATCGGCGAAGAGATCTTCGAAGTTCTCGAACCAGACGAATTCGGTGCGCAGGCCGAAGGGATCCTCGATCAGCAGCGACTGGTAGAGCGCCTGGCCGGCCGGCCAGAGGAAGAAGACGGCGGTGATGACGATCTGCGGCAGAACCAGCAGGTAGGGCAGCGGCGATGACCGGAAGGTGACGCGCTTTTCCATGTCCGGCGAGGTTCCGCCTGGTCTCTTATCGGTTCAGGGATCGCACGGAAGGCGCCGGGCGGGTTGCCCGGCGCCTTCCTGAGTTCCGACAGCCGTCCTATTTGTTGGCCCGCTCGAATCGGCGCAGCAGGACATTGCCGCGCTCGACGGCAGCATCCAGGGCCGCCTGCGCCGACTTGTCGCCGGCCCAGACCGCCTCCAGCTCCTCGTCGATGACGCCGCGGATCTGGTCGAAGCTGCCGAGCCGCAGGCCCTTGGAGTTCTGGGTCGGGTCCTTGCTCGTCATCTGGATCAGCGCCGTCTCGGTGCCGGGATTCTCGCTGTAAAATCCCTGTTCCCTGGTCAGGTCGTAGGCCGCCAGGGTAACCGGCAGATAGCCGGTCTGCTGGTGCCACTCGGCCTGCACCTCCGGGCGGGAGAGGTAGGAAAAGAACCTGGCGACGCCGGCGTATTCCTCAGGAGAGTGGCCGGAAAGCACCCACAGGCTGGCACCGCCGATGATGGTGTTCTGCGGCGCCCCCTCCACGTCGTCCCAGTAGGGCAGGTTGGAGACGCCGAAGTCGAATTCCGCCTCCGCCTTCACGCCGGCATAGCCGGCCGAGGATTCGGTGAACATGGCGCACTCGCCGGAACGGAACCGGGCGCCGCCCTCGTTGCGGCGGCCGGAGTAGACGAATTTGCCTTCCCGAGCCCAATCGCCCATCTGCTGGACGTGCTTCACCTGCAGCGGACCGTTGAACACCAGCTCCGTGTCGAGGCCTTCGAAGCCGTTTGCCTTGGTGGCGAAGGGCTGGTCGTGCCAGGCCCCCAGATTTTCCAGATGGACCCAGGACTGCCAGGCCGTGGTGAACGGACAGGCCGAGCCCGAAGCCTTCAGGGCATCGAGCGCCGCGCCGAATTCCGGCCAGGTCCGCGGCGGCGCGTCGGGATCGAGTCCGGCGTTCCGGAAGGCGTCCTTGTTGTAGTAGAGCACCGGGGTCGAACTGTTGTACGGCATCGAGAGCATGTTGCCCTCGGGATCGGTGTAGTAGCCGGTCACCGTGGGCAGGTAGACCGAGGGGTCGAAGCTCTCGCCGCCGGTCTGCATGACTTCGAACGCCGGCGCCACGGCGCCCTTGGCGGCCATCATGGTGGCCGTGCCGACCTCGAAGACCATGAGGACGTGCGGCTGCTGCCGGGCGCGGAAGGCGGCAACGCCGGCATTGAGGGTCTCGGAGTAGTTGCCCTTATAAACCGCAACGACCTGGTAATCGCTCTGCGCGGCGTTGAAGCCCGCGACCTGCTCGGCGAGGATGTCGCCGAGACGGCCTGTAAAGGCGTGCCACCACTGGATCTCCGTGGCCGCCACCGCCGGCTGGGCGAGGCTGCCGGCGACGGCCGCGGCGGCGGCAAAGGCGGCGAGATTGCGGTTCAGGCGCATGAAATCTTCTCCCTGTCTGTGCGAGTCGGTGTCGCGGTCGGGGGCCAAGCTAGCCGCCCTTCGCGATGCTCTTCTGACTGATTTGCTACGAATATATGATGGAACGCCCATTCGCATAATAACAAATTGGGGAACAAGCATTCCCTCGGCCCCCTTCGCCGGCCGCCGGCCCGGCCGCGCAAGCTTCGGATAGAGCCGGCACCCGAAATCCCACTACAAGGCGAGGGTGAGACGCTAATGTGAGGTGCGGAGGACGCGATGGATATGCAGACAGCGAAGAGCGCCGCGGACAATCAGGCCAGCGCGACCCCGCGCCAGGTGGCACTGGTGCGCCGGGCCTGCGACCTGATCGATGCCCAGGACGGCGAGCGGCTGACCCTGGCGGAGATCGCCAAGGCGCTGGACGCCAGCCCCTGGCACCTGCAGCGCCTGTTCAAGCGCGTGATGGGCGTCAGCCCGCGCGACTATGCCGACGCGCGCCGCAATGCCGCCTTCCGCGCCCAGTTGAAGAACGGCGAGACCATCGCCCAGGCCACCTACGGGGCCGGCTACGGCTCTTCCAGCCGGGTCTACGAGCGCGCCGAGCGCATGCTGGGCATGACCCCGGCTTCCTACGCCAAGGGTGGAAAGGGCGCGGTGATCGTCTACGACATCGTCGATTCGCCGCTCGGGCGCCTGCTGGTGGCCGCGACGGCCAAGGGCCTCTGCTTCCTCAGCCTGGGCCGCAACGACCGCAAGCTGATCGCGGAGCTGGAACGGGAGTTTCCCCAGGCCGAGAGCATCGCCCGCGACCAGCATTCCATCGCCCAGTCGGTCTCGGTGGTGATCGACTTCCTGGAGGGCAAGATCCCCCATGCCGAGCTGCCGCTCGACGTGCGCGCCACCGCCTTCCAGCGCCGGGTGTGGAACGAGCTGATCGCGATTCCCTGCGGCGAGACCCGCAGCTATTCGGAGATCGCCGAGATCATGGGCATGCCGCGCGGCCAGCGCGCGGTCGGCCGGGCCTGCGCCACCAACCCGGTCTCGCTGGTCATTCCCTGCCATCGCGCCCTGCGCGAGGACGGCGGTCTCGGAGGCTATCGATGGGGTCTCGAGTTCAAGGCCGCCCTGCTGGAGGGCGAGGCGGAGCACCCGGAATAGCCGGCGCTCACAGGTAGCGGCCACGCTCGAGAATCTCGAGCGTGTACTCCCGGTAGGTCATGCCGAGGGCCTGGGCCCGCTTCAGGCGGCGGCGGATCACTTCCACCGGCGGCGGCTTCCAGGCCTCCTCATGGGCCCGGCGCCAGGCGGCGAGGTGCCAGGTGGACTCGACCAGCGGCGGCCCCTGATTGTGACCCAGCCCCGCCCGGGGCGGCGGTGCCGGGGTTCCTCGCGTGAGGCCATCCAAGCGCATAACGTCCTGACTCTGCGGCCACAATCGTATCAGTCACACAAGGCTAGCATGCCCGCGGCAAGGCCCGCCAGCGGCGCATTGCAGCGCAACATCGCCACTGCTTGCCCGGCCCTTGCCGGCTTCGGAGTCGCCGGGGTATAGGGATTCCCATGCCCCTGCGATTGGATGCGCCGCGCCGCCTGCGACTGGACAGCCGGGAAGTGCCGCTGGAACTCAGCCGCCACCCCCGCGCCCGGCGCATCACGCTGCGCCTCAATGCCGCCGGCGACGGCGTGCACTTGGTGCTGCCGCGCCGCACGCCCATCGCCGAGGCTCTGTCCTTCGCCGAGCAGAACCGCGGCTGGATTCTGAAGCACCTGGAAAAGGTGCCGCCGCGGATTGCCTTCGCCGACGGCGCGGTGATCCCGCTGCTGGGTGCGGACCACGTGATTGTCCACGATGCCGGCGGGCGCTACGGCGTCGCCCGCGACGACGGCGTGATCCGCGTTTCGGGGCTGGCCGATCACCTGCCGCGCCGGGTGACCGACTTCCTGAAGCGCGAGGCGCGCAGCGAGATCGGCGCCCGCGCGCGCGACAAGGCGGCGCGCATCGACCGGCGGGTCGGCCGCCTCAGCCTGCGCGATACCCGCAGCCGCTGGGGCTCCTGCAACTCCAACGGCGACCTCAACTTCTCCTGGCGGCTGATCCTGGCGCCCGAGCATGTGCTCGACTACGTGGTCGCCCACGAGGTGGCGCACATGGTGCACCTCAACCATTCCCGGCGCTTCTGGAAGCTGGCCGGCGAACTGACGCCGGAGATGGCGCGCGCCCAGGCTTGGCTGGTGCGTCACGGCGCCGGGCTGTGGCGCTACGGCTGAGGCTTCTCCGTCTTGTGCACCGAGGCAACCCAGACATAGCCGTCGGGCCCGGCGATGTAGGCTTCGCGCAGGCCGTGCGGCTTGTCCGCCGGCGCCTGCAGCACCGTGAAGCCGGCGGCCTCGGCGCGCGCCGCCGCCGCGTCGGGATCGACGCCGTAGAGCCGCAGCTCCAGCCCGGCACCGCGGATGGCGCCGTCGCCGGTCAGCGCCAGCAGGGGATTGCTGTGGTAGCTGGCATCGGAATGCAGCATCCACTGCTGGTCCTGGTAGCGGCAGACCGCGAAATCGGCCTCGGCATGGACCACCTCGACGGTCAGCACTTCGGCCAGGAAGGACAGGCTCGCCGGCACGTCGCTGACCAGGATGTTGACGCCGAAGCCGCGCAGCGAGCGACCGTAGGCGTCGGCGGAGGGAAAGGGTGTCTTGGCGCGGTCGTCCATCGCGGCGGTCCTCGGGGCTTTTCGCGGCCCGCTTGCGGCAGCGGTCCTCGGGCGACTATAAGCGGTGGCGGGCGCCGCCCGTAAACGTCCACTTCTCGCGATCCTTCGCGGACCAGTCCTTTCCCTGCCAGGGGGCCGTCGTTCCGCCGGCCCGCCGGTCGCCTTCCCGGAGCCTTCATGGCGCGTGCCGAGAGCCTGATCGTCGCCGTCCTGCTGACCGCCATGGTGGCGCTGGGGCCGATTTCCACCGACCTCTACCTGCCGTCGCTGCCGGCTATCGGCGCCGCCTTCGCGGTCGACACCGCCCAGGTGCAGCTCACCCTCTCGGTGTTTCTCGCCGGCTTCGCCTTCAGCCAGCTGATCTACGGGCCGCTGTCGGACCGCTTCGGGCGGCGGCCGATGATCCTCGGCGGCATGGTGGTCTACCTGCTGGCAAGCCTCGCCTGCGCCTTTGCGACCTCCATCGAGGTGCTGGTGCTGGCGCGCTTCGCCCAGGCCGTCGGCGCCTGCGTCGGGCCGGTGCTGGGGCGCGCGGCGGTGCGCGACATCTACGGGCGCGAAAGGGCCGCGCGGATGCTGTCCTACATGGGCATGGTGATGGCGCTGGCCCCGGCCTTCGGTCCGATCATCGGCGGCATCCTCGAGGTTCATTTCGGCTGGCGCGCCAACTTTCTCGCGCTGGCGGCCTTCGCCGTCGTCCTGCTGGCCGCCACCTTCGTCGTCCTGCCGGAAACCAACCAGTGGAAGAGCCGCGACGCCACCCGGCCGGGACGGCTGGTCGCCACCTACCTCGGCCTGCTGCGCCACCGCAGCTATATCGGCTACGTGCTGGTCGTCGCCTTCACCTACGCGGGCATTTTCTCCTTCATCTCAGGCTCCGCCTTCGTTCTGATCGGCCTGCTCGGCCTCAGCCCCGACGTCTACGGCTTCTGCTTTGCCGCCATCGTCGTCGGCTACATGATCGGCGCCTTCCTGTCCGGGCGTTTCACCCTGCGGCTCAGCCTCGAGCGCATGGTGCAGCTCGGCACCGCCGTGCAGATTCTGGGCGGCCTGGCCGGCGTCGCGCTCTACGCGGCCGGGATTGTGACCGTGACGTCCATCGTCGGCCCGGTAGTGGTCTTCATGATCGGCACCGGCCTGGTGCTGCCCAACGCCCAGGCCGGGGCCATCGGGCCCTTCCCGCGGATCGCCGGTTCCGCCGCGGCGCTGCTCGGCTTCTTCCAGATGGGCCTCGCCGCCCTGGTCGGCATCGCCGTCGGCCATGGCAGCGGACAGTCACCACTCGCCATGATGGCGGCCATCGCGCTGGTCGCCCTCGGGGCGGCGGCCGCCTACTGGCTGGTGGTGCACCCGGCGGCGGCGCCGGAAGAGGCCGACTGAGCGCCGGCCGCAGAAGCGCTCAGTCGCGCTGTTCTTCGCCGCCGAAGTGGTTCCTCGGCGCCGTCTGGGACGCCGCCGGCCGGTTCTGCGCGGCCGGCCGCGCCGCCGACGACGACGGCTGGTCCGAGGTGAGGCTCTTGAGAATGCGGCCGATGAAGCCGCCCACGCTGTCGTCCTGCGCCACCTCCGCGACCACGGCACCGCCGCCCGGCAGCGGGCGCTGGGGCAGGCCGTCGAGCCCGCGCTTCATCACCCGTCCCCAGAGCTGCGCCGGCAGCGTGCCGCCGGTCACTCTCTCCATCGGCGTGGAGTCGTCGTTGCCGAACCACACGCCGGTCACCAGTTCCGCCGTGAAGCCGACGAACCAGGCATCGCGGAAGTCCTGGCTGGTGCCGGTCTTGCCGGCGGCCGCGCGGCCGGGCTGTGCCGCCTTGCCGGTGCCCCAGACCACGGTCGCCGACATCATGTTGGCCATCTGCGCCAGGTGCTGCGCCGACACCACGTTGTCGCCCGGCGTGCGATCGCGCTCGTAGAGCAGGCGGCCGGCGGCGTCGCGGATCTCGACGATCCCGTAGGGCGCCACCCGGCGGCCCTGGTTGGCGAAGGCCGCGTAGGCCCCGGTCATCTCGAGCAGCGTCACCTCGGAGGCACCGAGGGCGATTCCGCCGGTCGGCCGCAGCGTGCTGGAGATGCCGAGCCGCCTGGCGGTCGCCACCACGGTCTTGGGGCCGACCTTCTGGGTCAGGCGGACGGCCACCGAGTTCATCGAGCGGGCGAAGGATTCGCGCAGGGTCACCTCGCCGTAGTAGCGGCCGTCGTAGTTGTCGGGCGTCCAGTCGGCGAAGCGCACCGGCGCGTCCTGCACCCGGCTGTCGGGATTGAGGCCGGCTTCCAGCCCGGCCAGGTAGACGAAGGTCTTGAAGGCCGAGCCGGGCTGGCGCAGCGCCTGGGTCACCCGGTTGAACTGGCTTTCGCCGTAATCGCGACCGCCGACCATGGCGCGCACGGCGCCGTCGGGCGCGAGGCTCACGACCGCCGCCTGCCCGGCCTTCCGCTCGGCGCCCGCCTCGCGCAGCATCGTCTTCAGTTCCTCGTCGGCGATCCGCTGCAGGCTGGGGTCGATGGTGGTGACGACGCGGATGTCGGTGTCGATGCCGCCGAGGTAGTCGCGCACCTGGGCCAGGATCCAGTCGGCGAAGTGCGGCGCGATGTCGTCGCGGGCGACGCGGGTCGGCGTCTTCTGCTGCAGCGCGGCGGCGGCCTCCGCCGCGGTGATGAAGCCGGCGTCCACCATGGTGCTGAGCACCAGCGCCGCGCGCTGGTCGGCGCCGGCGGGATCGCGCGTCGGGTTGAGGCGCGAGGGCGCCTTCAGCAGGCCCGCCAGCAGGGCGGCTTCGTAGAGGGTCACCCGGGTCGCCGGCTTGCCGAAGTAGTGGCGCGCCGCCGCGTCCACCCCATAGGTGCCGGCGCCGAGATAGACACGGTTGAGGTAGATGGTGAGAATCTGGTCCTTGGTGAAGCGCCGCTCCAGCCAGAACGCCAGCATGACTTCCTGGATCTTGCGTCGCAGGGTCCGCTCGGGGGTGAGGAAGAGATTCTTGGCGAGCTGCTGGGTGAGAGTCGAGCCGCCCTGGGAGATGCGCCCCTCGCGGAGGTTCACGTAGACCGCGCGCGCGAGGCCGCGATAGTCGACGCCGCCGTGGTCGTAGTAGCGGCGGTCTTCCACGGCGATCACCGCACGGGGCAGGTGCGCCGGCAGCTCCTGCAGGCTGTAGGTGGCGCCGAAGCGGTCGCCGAAGGAGGCGAGGCGGGTGCCGTCGGCGGCCAGCAGGGTGACGTTGGGCCGCCGCGTCATCTTCTCGATCTCGCCGAGTTCCGGCAGGTCGTAGGCGTACCAGGCGATCACGCCGGCGGCGGCGACGCCGCACCAGATCACGGCGACCAGCGACCAGGTCGCCACGCGGCGCAACAGGCCGGTCGCGCGCCGCACCCGCGGCCCGCGCCCGTCGCCGCCGCGGCGCTTGCTCTGGCTGGAAACGGTGGTCTTGCGGCTCCTGGAGCCGTTCCGACGCTTCTCCCCCATGCGCTATAGATAGAGAAGTCGGGAACCGCGCACCACCGCCCCGCGCCCCTGCGGCAGTGGCATTCTTGAGGCGCCGGGGCCGGCGGCGGGACTAAACGTCGAGATTCGCAACCTCCAGCGCATGCTGTTGTATGAAATCGCGGCGCGGCTCCACCACATCGCCCATCAGGGTGGAGAACACGTCCTCTGCCTCGTCGGCATGTGCGACCTTCACCTGCAGCAGGGCGCGCACGTTGGGATCGAGGGTGGTTTCCCAGAGCTGCTCCGGGTTCATCTCGCCCAGTCCCTTGTAGCGCGCCACGCTGACCCCTTTGCGGCCGAGCTCGAAAACCGCCGCCACCAGGCTGAGCGGGCCGGCGATGCGATAGGTCTTTTCCTTGGACGCGAGTTGGCCGTGGTGGGCATAGGCCGCCTGCAGTTCGGAGGCCATTTCGTCGAGGCGCCGCGCCTCGCTGCTGCGGATCAGCGGCGCGTCGATGACGCGCTGCTCGGTGACGCCGCGCAGGGTGCGCGTGAAGGAGAGGCCGCCGTCGGCATGGGCGCTGCCCTGCCAGCCTTTTTCGTGGTCCGGCGCCAGCGCGTCGAGGCGGGTGGCGATGTAGCGGGCGGCCTGCTCGGCCTGGTCGCCGTCGGCGAGCACGGCGGTCGTCAGAGCGCCGGCGATCGCCGACTGCTCGACCACGTCGGCGCTGCCGACCTTGCGGATCAGCGGCTCCATCAGGTGCCGGGCGCGCACCGCGCGCTCCACCAAGTGGCGCAGGTCCTCGCCGGCCAGCTGGCCTTCCTCGTGGTGGGTCATGACTGCATCGCGCAGGCCGCTGTCGATGAGGTAGGCCTCCATCTCGCGGTCGTCCTTCAGGTAGCGCAGCGAGTCCCCGCGCTTGGCGCGATAGAGCGGCGGCTGGGCGATGTAGAGGTGGCCACGCTCCAGCAGCTCCGGCATCTGCCGGAAGAAGAAGGTGAGCAGGAGCGTGCGGATGTGGCTGCCGTCCACGTCGGCGTCGGTCATGATGATGATCTTGTGGTAGCGCAGCTTCTCGACGTTGAACTCGTCGCGCCCGATGCCGGTGCCGAGCGCGGTGATCAGCGTGCCGATTTCCTGCGACGACAGCATCTTGTCGAAGCGCGCGCGCTCGACGTTCAGGATCTTGCCGCGCAGCGGCAGGATCGCCTGGTTCTTGCGGTCGCGGCCCTGCTTGGCCGAGCCGCCGGCCGAGTCGCCCTCGACGATGAAGAGTTCCGACTTGGCCGGGTCGCGCTCCTGGCAGTCGGCGAGCTTGCCGGGCAGCGAGCTGATGTCCAGCGCGCCCTTGCGCCGCGTCAGCTCGCGTGCCTTGCGTGCCGCCTCGCGGGCGGCGGCGGCCTCGACCACCTTGCCGACGATGCGCCGGGCCTCCTGCGGGTGCTCCTCGAAGAACTGGTCGAGGCGTTCGCCGACCACCGACTCGACGATCGGCCGGACCTCCGAGGACACCAGCTTGTCCTTGGTCTGGCTGGAAAACTTCGGGTCCGGCACCTTCACCGAGAGGACGCAGGTGAGGCCCTCGCGCGCGTCGTCGCCGGTCAGCTGCACCTTCTCCTTCTTCAGCAGGCCGGAGGAGGTGGCGTAGTTGTTGACCTGGCGCGTCAGCGCGGCGCGGAAGCCGGCCAGGTGGGTGCCGCCGTCGCGCTGCGGGATGTTGTTGGTGAAGCAGAGCACCGTCTCGTGGTAGCTGTCGGTCCACTGCATGGCGACCTCGACGGTGACGCCGTCGCGCTCGACCGACATGGTGACCGGCGGCTCGATGAGCGCCGTCTTGGTGCGGTCCAGGTAGTTCACGAAGGCGACCAGGCCGCCCTCGTAGTGCATGTCGATCACCTTCGGCTCGGCGCTGCGCGCATCGGTCAGCTTGAGGCGGACGCCGGAGTTGAGGAAGGCCAGCTCGCGCAGGCGGTGTTCCAGCGTGGCGAAGTCGTAGTCCGTCATGGTGAAGGTCTTCGACGACGGCAGGAAGGTGATCTTGGTGCCGCTGCGCTCGCCGGCATCGCCGTGGTCGTTCAGCGGCGCCTCGGCGTTGCCGTCGAGGAAACGCATCCGGTATTCGCGCCCGCTGCGCCAGATGGTCAGCTCCAGCCATTCGCTGAGGGCGTTGACCACCGACACGCCGACGCCGTGCAGGCCGCCGGAGACCTTGTAGGAGTTCTGGTCGAACTTACCGCCGGCATGCAGCTGGGTCATGATGACCTCGGCCGCCGAGACACCCTCTTCGGCATGAATATCGACGGGAATGCCGCGGCCGTTGTCGGTGACCGTGACCGAGCCGTCGCCGTTCAGCGTCACCTCGACGGTGTCGCAGTAGCCCGCCAGGGCTTCGTCGATGGAGTTGTCGACCACCTCGTAGACCATGTGGTGCAGGCCCGAGCCGTCGTCGGTATCGCCGATGTACATGCCCGGGCGCTTGCGCACGGCATCGAGGCCGCGCAGCACCTTGATGGACTCGGCGCCGTAGTCGGTGTCCGCCGCGCGCTTGCGGCCTGACTTGACCGGGCCGGGGTCGCCAGGGCCGGAGTCGATTGGCTTGTCGTCGTCGTTGCTCATAGGAAAACCCGATTTCGCTTGTCGTGTTTCAAGGTGTCGAATTTCAGCCCGTCGCGTTTCGGTAAGCCGGGCTTCGCGGCGAGGCGGCGCCACCCTAGGAAGGGGGCGTCCCCTCGCGCAGGGTGCCCTCGTGGACCGCGAAGAACTGCGCCCGGCCGGCCAGGCCTTCGAAGGTGGCGGCGTCGGTGCCGGTCAGCCAGGCCTGGCAGCCGAGACCGAGAATCTCCTCGAAGAGTGCCGCCCGCCGCGCCGCGTCGAGGTGGGCCGCCACCTCGTCGAGCAGCAGCAGCGGTGCCGCGCCGCGCTCCAGCGTCAGCAGCCGCGCGTAGGCCAGCAGGATGGCGATCAGCAGCGCCTTCTGCTCGCCCGTCGAGCAGAGTTCCGCCGCCACGCCCTTGGCCCGGTGGCGGGCCAGAAGGTCGCTGCGGTGCGGCCCGAGGCCGGCGCCGCCGGTCTCGGCGTCCTGGCGCCGCCGCGCGGCGAGGCCGTCGCGCAGGCGGTCCTCGGCGGCGAGGGCCGGGCCGGCGCGCAGCCAGTCCTCCACCGCCCCCTCGAGGCCCAGGTCCGCTTTCGGGAAGGGACCCGCGGCGCCGTCGCAGGCACGTTGCAGCCGTTCCACCATGGCCAGCCGTGCCGCGGCGATGGCGACGCCCCGGGTCGCCAGGGACTCCTCCAGGGCGGCCAGCCAGGCAGCGTCGGCGGCGCCCTGCTTCAGCAGCCGCGCGCGCTCACGCAGGGCGTGCTCGTAGGCATTGCAGCGAGCCGAGTGTTCCGGATCGAAGCCGTAGACCAGGCGGTCGAGGAAGCGCCGCCGGCCGCCGGCGCCTTCGCGGAACAGACCGTCCATCTGCGGCGTCAGCCAGACCACCGAAAGGATCTCGGCCAGCGCCTGCTGGCCGCGCGCGCTGGCACCGTCGATCCGCACCAGGCGGCGCTCGCGCGACGCGGGGCTGTAGTCCGCGCCCTCCTGCTGGGCCGGATCGCGGCCGCTGCCGAGATCGCGCGGCCCGTTGGGCGTCCTGACCCTTGCCGCTACCGTCCAGGGACGGCTTTCCGCGGCCTCGCCGGAGAGGCCGCGGCGGTCGATCTCGCTGAGGCGCGCCCGCCGCAGCCCGCGCCCGGGCGACAGGAAGGAGACCGCTTCCAGAAGGTTGGTCTTGCCGGCCCCGTTCGGGCCGGACAGCACCACCGGCGCGGCGTCCAGCCGCAGCTCGGCCTCGGCGTAGCAGCGGAACTGCGTCACCAGCAGGCGCTCGAGCCAGACACCGGTCTCGGTCCGCTGCTGCGACACGACGCCGGGCTCCGCGTCGCCCCAGGCGGCGGAGCTCAGCAAGAGAACCGGGAGATGTTGTTGCGCCAGGCGTTCATGATCCCGCGGGTCTGCCTCACACGCGCATCGGCATCAGCACGTAGAGCGCGCTGCTGTCGGCGGCTTCGCGCACGATGGTCGGCGACGCCGCGTCGGCCATGGTGAACTGCGCCGCCTCGCCCTCGATCTGCTGGGTGATGTCGAGCAGGTAGCGCGAATTGAAGCCGATCTCGATGCCGGCGCCGTCGTAGTCGATCTCCAGCTCCTCGACGGCGGTGCCGTTCTCCGGGCTGTTGGCCGAGAGCGTCAGCGCGCCCTTGTCGACCGCCAGCTTCACCGCGCGGCTCTTTTCCGAGGAAATGGTGGAGACACGGTCGACCGCCTCGGCGAAGGTCTTGCGGTCGACCTCCAGCACCTTGTCGTTGCCGGCGGGGATCACCCGCTCGTAGTCGGGGAAGGTGCCGTCGATCAGCTTGGAACTCAGCACGGTGGAGCCGAAGGTGAAGCGGACCTTGGTGTCCGACAGCGCGATCTCGACCGGATCGTCGATGCCGTCGACCAGGCGGCGCAGCTCGCCCACGGTCTTGCGCGGCACGATGACGCCGGGCATGTCCTGGGCGTCGTCGGGCAGCGGCATCTCGACCCGCGCCAGGCGGTGGCCGTCGGTCGCCACCGCGCGCAGCACCGGCAGGGAGTTGCTCTGGGCCGCATGCAGGTAAATGCCGTTCAGGTAGTAGCGGGTCTCCTCGGTGGAGATGGCAAAGCGCGTGCGGTCGATCAGGGTGCGCAGCTCGGCGGCCTGCAGGGTGAAGGCCTGCGGCAGGTCGTCGCCGGAGGTGAGCGGGAAATCCTCGCGCGGCAGGGTCGCCAGGGTGAAGGTCGAGCGCCCGGCCTTGAGCTTCAGGCGGGCGTCGTCGCCGCCGGCCTCGATCTCGACCTGCGCGCCCTCGGGCAGCTTGCGCACGATGTCGTAGAGGGTATGCGCCGGGGCGGTGGTCGCCCCGGGCTGGCCGACGGTGGCGGCGATGCGGTCGATGACCGTCAGGTCCATGTCGGTGGCGGTCAGCGACAGCGCCTGGTCGTCGGCCTCGATCAGCACGTTGGAGAGGATGGGGATGGTGTTGCGCCGTTCCACGACGCTTTGCACGTGCGTAAGGGACTTGAGGAGCGCAGCGCGTTCAATGGTCAGCTTCATGATCGGGTGCTAGGCCTTCCGGCGATGATGTTGGTCGTTTACTTTTATGCCTAGGGATGCGGTTCAGCCCTTGCGTCAGCGAGGCCGACGGGGGCCCTGGAACGGGGCCCGCGCGGCCCCTGCCCGGCTGCGGCGCGCCCTGTCGTCGGGGGCGGCGCCGGCGCCGATTCCGGGACCCATCGGCACCACGCGCCGAGCCCGGGAATGCGGCTCCGCAGCGCGGTCGCCGAGTATAGCATGGAAGGGCGAAAACGTAAGCTTTAAGCGCACTTGGGGCGCTTCCGGCCACCCCCCGGGCGGGTGCCGGTGGTGCACCTGCTAAGCGACTCTATTGGCTGGCTTTTCCCGCCTCCGCCGCCCCGGCGAGGGCCGGGGATCCGGACGCGGGGACCCGCTTCAGGCCTCCAGCATGCGCCGCAGCAGCTCGACGTCCTCGGCGAAGCTCGCGTCGGTGGCCTTCAGCTCCTCGACCTTGCGCACCGCGTGCATCACGGTGGTATGGTCGCGGCCGCCGAACTTGCGGCCGATTTCCGGCAGCGAGCGCGAAGTCAGCTGCTTGGACAGGTACATGGCGACCTGGCGCGGGCGCGCCACGGCGCGGGCCCGGCGCGCCGAGTGCATGTCGGCAATGCGCACGTTGAAGTGGGCCGAGACCCGCTTCTGGATCTCCTCGATGGTGACCCGGCGGTCGTTGGCCCGCAGCAGGTCGTGCAGCACCTCCTGCGTCGTCTCCAGGGTGATCGGCCGGCCCACCAGGGTGGCGTGGGCCAGGATGCGGTTGAGGGCCCCCTCCAGCTCGCGCACGTTGGAGGTGATCTTGTGGGCGAGGAACTCCAGCACCTTGACCGGAATGTCGGCGCTCGATTGCTCGGCCTTCGACTGCAGGATGCCGAGACGCAGCTCGTAGGTCGTCGGGTGGATGTCGGCGACCAGTCCCCAGCCAAGGCGCGAGCGCATGCGCTCCTCGACGCCCTCGAGGTCGCTCGGCGACTTGTCCGCCGAGATGATGACCTGGCGGTTCTGACCGACCAGCGCGTTGAAGGTGTGGAAGAACTCTTCCTGCGTCGCCTCGCGGCCGCCGATGAACTGCACGTCGTCGATCATCAGCACGTCGACGGAGCGGAACTGCTCCTTGAAGGCCATGGTGTCCTTCGTGCGCAGCGCGCGCACGAACTGGTACATGAACTTCTCCGCCGAGAGGTAGATGATGCGCCGCTCCGGCGTCTGCTTCTTGATGTGCAGTCCGATGGCATGCATCAAATGCGTCTTGCCGAGTCCGACGCCGCCGTAGAGGAACAGCGGGTTGAACGGCGAACTCGGTGCCTCGGCGACACGGCGCGCGGCCGCGCAGGCCAGCTCGTTCGGTTTGCCTACCACGAAATTGTCGAAGGTGAAGCGGGGATCGAGCGGTGCCGAGATGCTGTTGCCGGCGCTGGTGCCCGCCGCTGCGGCAGCGGCTGCCGCCGGCGCGGCGATCCTGCTGGCGGCGTTCGATTCGGTGTCGCCGGCGCGCGCCGCCTTCATGCCGTTGTGCTGCGCTTCGGCCTGCGTTTCCTGCGCGCCGACGCCAACACCGGGCTTGGGTGTCGGCCGTGCCGGCGGCTGCACCACGATCTCGATGCCGCCGACATCGGGATCCTCTTCGCTCCACAGCGTGAAGAGACGCGTCGCGTAATTGCTTGCCACCCAATCGCGCATGAAACGGGTCGGCACCGCCAGACGAAGTTTTCCGTTGCGCGATCCGGCGAGCGTCAGAGGCTTCAGCCAACTGCGGTAAGCCGCTTCGCCCACTTCTGCACGGAGTCGTCCGCGCACCCGGCTCCACTGCTCGATGACCGTCGCCTCGCCGTCGCCACCTACCATGTCAGGCTACCCCCTCCAGCACCCCACGCACATCGACCCTTGCTGCGCACCTCGTCTGCCAGAGGTAATACTCCACGGAAGCACTAGCATCGTCCATGACGTGGTCCGCAACCTCGTTCTTCATTAGTTGTTCGAGCGTTCGGCTTGGAGGGGCCCGAAGAGCCAGGCGGGACGGAAAAAACAACAACGATCTAGAGGCGCTGCCACCTCTCACAGCGGAAACCACAACTATAATAATTCGTTTAATGAATTACTTGCGTGGCGCTGCTTATTATTATGCTTTTCCCTAGAATTTCTTTCTCAGGATCCCCAAGCGCGACACGGTTAATGTACCCAGATAGACTTCGGGTGACAAGCGGATCGAATAGGGAACGGGATAATTTTTGGCGAGTGAGGCATGGCGACAACGCCATAACGATAACGCCCAAGGCGGCAACGAAACGAAACGGACAGACGACGCGACAGAGTGGGCCCGGATGTGTCGCCACGTTCGATCGCGCACACGAAAAAACCGCGCCTTCGTCAGGGAAGGCGCGGTGTCGTCGAAGCCCGGAATTCCGTCCGGGCCGCGAGGCGGGATCAGGCGATGCCTTTGACGCGCGAAGCGAGGCGCGACATCTTGCGCGCCACCGTGTTCTTGTGCATCACGCCGCTGCGCACGCCGCGCGCCAGTTCCGGCTGCGCCGCGCGCAGGGCCGACTCGGCGGCCGTCTTGTCGCCGCTGGCGATCGCCAGCTCCACCGCCTTCACGTAGGTTCGGATGCGGCCGACGCGGGCGCGGTTGACGTCCGCCCGGCGGGCGTTGCTGCGGATCCGCTTCTTGGCAGATTGATGGTTTGCCATGTGCCTAAAAATCGTTCTCGGTCATGAGGAAGGCGGGGTTATAGCCCCCGCCCCCGGCCGCGTCAAGCCGCCATTCGCGGGCGGAAATCCAGGGCCGGACAGGGTTAACCCCGGTTAACGAGGCCCCCGGCACCGGCGCCGCTCAGCGGTTTTTCCAGGCCGGCGCGCGCTTTTCCGAAAACGCCGCCATGCCCTCCTTCCGGTCGTCGAGAGCGAAGGTGGCGTGGAACACCCGGCGCTCGAACCGGATGCCCTCGGCCAGGGTGGTCTCGTAGGCGCGGTTGACCGCCTCCTTGGCCATCATCGTCACCGGACGCGACAGGCCGGCGATCTTGCGGGCCGTCTTCTTCGCCTCCTCCAGCAGTTCCGCCGCCGGAACGACGCGCGCCACCAGGCCGGCGCGCTCGGCCTCCTCGGCGTCCATCATGCGCCCGGTGAGGCAGAGTTCCATCGCCTTCGACTTGCCGACGAAGCGGGTCAGCCGCTGGGTGCCGCCGGCACCGGGGATGGTGCCGATGGTGATCTCCGGCTGGCCGAATTTCGCGGTGTCGGCGGCGAGAATGAAGTCGCACATCATGGCGATCTCGCAGCCGCCGCCCAAGGCGTAGCCGGCCACCGCGGCGACCACCGGCTTGCGCGTCTTGGCGAGGCGCTCCCAGCCTTCGGTGATGAAATCTTCCGCGTAGGCTTCCTGGTAGGTCTTGTCCGCCATCTCCTTGATGTCGGCGCCGGCGGCGAAGGCCTTCTCCGAACCGGTCAGCAGGATGCAGCCGATGGCGTCGTCGCCTTCCAGGTCGTCGATCGCCTGCTCCAGTTCGACGATCAGTGCTTTGCAGAGCGCGTTCAACGCCTTCGGCCGGTTGAGGGTGATCACGCCGACGCCGTCTTCCTTCTCGACGATGATGTTCTCGTAGCTCATGCGCATTCCTTTTCGCTTGTCGCCGCTGGTTCGCTTGTCGTCGCGGGCGCGGTGCCGGTGGCGCGGCCGCTGTGCCGAATCGAGGACTGCTCCCCTATTGCGGGAAGAGTCTGAAGTGAACGGTGATGCCGCGCGCGTCCTCGCTGAGGTCGAGATTGAGTCGCTCGCCTTCGCGCAGGTAGGCGCCGGTGCCTTCGCGCTGCCAGCCGAGTTGCGGCAGGGTCTGGTCGTAGAAGCTGCGGACCGACTCCGGCGTCAGGCTGCCCTCGGCGAAGGCCTCGACGATGCGTCCGCCCGGCTTGTCGAACACCAGGCCGCTGTCCGGCAGGGCCTTGAGCCCCGGCATGAGGGGCAGGTCGGGAATGCCTTCCACATAGGCATCGGTTCCGCCGCCCTGGGCCACGGCCTGCGGCACGGCGGCGCCGAGCGCCAGCAGGACGGCGATCAGGGAACCGTGGAGGAGCTTGCGCGGCATGGCGATTTCCTACCGCAGCGGCCGGGTCAAGGAAACAGAATCCTCGCGCCTCATCTTTGGCAGGCCGAACAGTAGAAAGTCGACCGCCCACCTTGAACCAGGCGCCGGACGGGACCGCCGCAGGTCCGGCAGGCCTCGCCCTCGCGGCCGTAGACCGCCCATTCGTGCTGGAAATAGCCGAGCTCGCCATTGGCCTGCACGTAGTCGCGCAGGGAGGAGCCGCCGGCCTCGATGGCGCGGGTCAGCACCCGGCGCACGGCGGCGGCCAGCTTCTCGGCGCGATTGCCCTGTACCGTGTAGGCCAGCCGCCGCGGCGACAGGCCGGCGAAGAACAGCGCCTCGCAGACGTAGATGTTGCCGAGGCCGGCCACCACCTGCTGGTCGAGCAGCGCCGCCTTGATCGGGCTGCGCCGGCCTTTCAGGGCCGCCGCCAGCACCGGGCCGCTGAAATCGTTGCCCAGCGGCTCCGGCCCCAGCGCGCGCAGCAGCGGATGCGCCTCCAGCGCCGCCGCCGCCACCAGGTCCATGATGCCGAAGCGCCGGGCGTCGTTGAAGCGGATCTCCGTGCCCGCTTCGGTCACGAAGACCACATGGTCGTGGCGGTCGAGCGGCGGGCGGCGGCCGCCGCGGCCGCGCTCGACGATGACCATGCGCCCGGACATGCCGAGGTGGCAGAGCAGCACCTGGCCGTCGTCGAGGTCCAGCAGCATGTACTTGGCGCGCCGGCGGATGCGCTCCACCCGGCGCCCGGTGAGGCGGGCGGCGAAGTTCTCCGGCAGCGGAAAGCGCAGGTCGGGGCGGTGCTGCTCGACCCGGGCGAGGCGGCGGCCCTCCAGTTGCGGGCGCAGCCCGCGCACCACGGTCTCGACTTCGGGCAGTTCCGGCATGATTAAGGAGGGGTCCAAATCGGCGGCTGCGAGCCGCTAGGAGAATAAGCGGCGCAGAGTAGCGCGCCGCCGCCGCGCGCGCTATGGTCCCGCAGCCATGACCGCACGCCATCCTTCCCACGCCGCCGGTGCTTCCGACCCGCCAGACGGGCCGCCGCCCGCGCCCGGCGACGATGACGCGGGCCGTACCCACTTCGGCTACCGTGAGGTCGGCGAGGCGGAGAAGCCGTCGCTGGTGCGCGGCGTCTTCCGCTCGGTGGCCGGGCGCTACGACCTGATGAACGACCTGATGTCCGGCGGCATCCACCGGCTGTGGAAGTCGGCGATGGTCGACTGGCTGAACCCGCGCCGGGGACTCACGCTGCTGGACACCGCCGGCGGCACCGGCGACATCGCCTTTCGCGTGCTCGACCGCCTGGAAGCGCAGGGACACGGCGGCGAAGCACGGGTGATCGTCTGCGACCTGACGGCGGAGATGCTGGCGGTGGGCCGCGACCGCGCCGTCGACCGCGGCCTGCTGCAGGGCCTCTCCTGGGTCTGCGGCGACGCCGAGCGCCTGCCGTTGCCGGACCGCTCGGTCACCGCCTACACCATCGCCTTCGGCCTGCGCAACGTCACCCACATCGAGCGCGCCCTGGCCGAGGCGCGCCGCGTGCTGAAGCCGGGCGGCCGCTTCCTCTGCCTGGAGTTCAGCCGCGTCGTGGTGCCGCTCTTCGCCGACCTCTACGACCAGTACTCCTTCCGCGTGCTGCCGGCCATGGGCGCCGCGGTTGCCGGCGACCGCGAGTCCTATCTCTATCTCGCCGAGTCGATCCGCCGCTTCCCGCCGCAGGAGGATCTCGCCGCCATGCTCGCCGCCGCCGGCCTGTCGCAGGTGCGCTACCGCAATCTTTCCGGCGGAATTGCCGCGCTGCATTCCGGCTGGCGCATCTAGCCGACCCCAGGAACCATGCTCCGTACCGTTCGCTCCCTGCTGCGCTTTCAGCGCATCGCCCGCACCCTCGCGCGCTACGACGCCCTGGCGCCGCTGGAGGAGGTCGGCGTGGCACCCGGCCTGGTGTGGCTGGCGCGGCGCCTCTCGCGCCGCACGGTGGAGGGGCGCCCCGGGCAGAAGCTGGCGCGCGCGCTGACCGAGATGGGCCCGAGCTTCATCAAGCTCGGCCAGATGCTGTCGACCCGCGCCGACCTCTTCGGCGACCAGGTCGCCCTCGACCTCGCCGAACTGCAGGACCACCTGGAGCCCTTCGACGGCGCCATCGCCCGCCGCATCCTCGAGGAGGAACTGGGCAGCCCCGTGGAGGCGCTGTTCCTGGAGTTCGACCCGGTGCCGGTCTCCGCCGCCTCCATTGCCCAGGTCCACAAGGCGCAGGTCGCGTCCGACGCGGGAGCGGGATCGAGTGCCGAGCCGCGCAAGGTCGCCGTGAAGATCCTGCGTCCGGGCATCGAGAAGGCCTTCGAGCGCGACCTCGAGTTCTTCTACTGGCTGGCCGAGTGGGTCGAGCGCGCCCAGCCCAAGCTGCGCCGCTTCCGCCCGGTCGAGGCGGTTCGCGTCTTCGAGGACACCGTGCGCCTGGAGATGGATCTGCGCATGGAGGGCGCCGCCGCCTCCGAGCTGGCCGAGAATTTTGCCGGCGACGACACCTATAATGTGCCGGAGATCGACTGGCGGCGCTCGTCGCGGCGCGTGCTCACCATGTCGCGGGTCAATGGCATCCCGATGGACGACCGCGAGGCCCTGCTGGCGGCCGGCCACGACCTGGCGTCGGTGCTGACCAAGGCCGCCGGCATCTTCTTCAACCAGGTGTTCCGCGACGGCTTCTTCCACGGCGACCAGCACCCCGGCAACATGTGGGTGGACGCCGAGGGCAACATCGTCGCCGTCGACTTCGGCATCATGGGCCGGCTGGACTGGCGCACCCGCCGCCACCTCGCCGATATGCTGATCGCCACCCTGGACGGCAACTATCACCGCCTCGCCGCGGTCTACATGGAGGCCGGCTACCTGCCGCAGAGCCGCGCCCTCGACACCTTCGCCCAGGCGCTGCGCTCCGTCTGCGAGCCGATCGCCGGGCGGCCGCTGAACGAGATCTCCTTCGCGCGGCTGCTCGCCCAGCTCCTCAGGCTCACCGAATCCTTCGAGCTGCCGGTGCAGCCGCAACTGCTGCTGCTGCAGAAGAACATGCTGATGGCCGAGGGGGTCAGCCGGCGGCTCGACCCGACGCTCAACATCTGGACCCTGGCGCAGCCGCTGATCGACGCCTGGATGCGCGAGAACCGCGGCCCCGAGGCACGGCTGCGCGAGGGGGTCGAGGACGTGCTGCGCGGCCTGCGCCAACTGCCGGCGCTGGCCGACAACCTGGAGCGCGCCACCGAGGAACTCGCCGCCGGGCGCATCCGCATACACCCGGAAAGTATCGCCAAGCTGGCGCCGCGCGACCGCTACTTTGGCCGCTGGGCCCTGCCGATCGCCCTGCTCGCCCTGGTGATCGCCCTGGCCGCCCTGCTTTAGAGCGGCTCGTCATTTCCGTCTTCGAACCATTTCCGTCTTCGAGAAGGTGCGACAGAAGGAAACGGCCTGTTCTTCGAAGGCGTGTCCGACGACACAAGTCTTCGGTCTGACCTTACTTTGGTTTGCTTAAATCACGCCTGAGGCGATGGGACACCGGGATTTCGCCTTTCTGGTGTTTAACTGACCCGGTCGACTTGCCGACAGGCTCTCAGTATTGTCGCGCTTGCTGAAACGCGGTATCTTTTTCCAGTCTCGGCGTTCAGTTCCGTTTAGAGGGCAATGCAGATGTTGTCCCGCCGGTCTGTCATCGCAGCGGTTCTCGCCAGTGCGCCAGCTTTGGCCTTTGTCCGGACCCCTGTTCGGGCGTCGGATCAGATCCTGCTGCGCGCGGTCTATTACCGTGATTTTCGGCCCTACTCCTTCTTTGATGAGAAGGAGGGAAGGATGCGCGGCATTCTCATCGACCTGATGGGAGTCCTCGGTGAGGCCTGTGGCTATGCCATGACGCACGAGGGTTTCCCCTGGGCGCGCGCGCAACACATGGTAGCCAACGATGCTGCGGATGCTTTGTGCTGCCCCATTACCGAGCAACGATCGGAATACGTCTATTTCGCCCCCACGATCGTGACCCCGCTGGCAGAAGCCCATTTATTCGTCACCGTCGACAATCCCCGCGCCGATGCCCTTCGTGCCGTCCGTTCCAAAGAAGGCCTTTACGACTTCAGCGCGGTGGATTTCATCGGAAACAGTTCCGGCGAACACATCTGGAAAGACCACCCGCAACGGTTAACCGTCAGAAACATCCAACAGATTCTCAAGATGCTGCTGGCTGGCCGCGCGGACTTCTACTATGCCGACCCACTGGTGACGTGGATCCAAATGGCCGAACTGGGCCTGCTCGACAGGTTCTTTAGTATCCCTGCCGACTATGTGACCAAAGGGCACAGGGGCGCCATGAGCTTCGGCCTGCGCAAGACCTATCCCGACGCGCAGGCCATCGTCGCCCGGGTGGAGGAGGCGATCCGGACGGAGATCACGCCGGATCTGCACGATCAGGTGATCGCCCGCTACACCATGTGACCGGTCGGGAGACGGGCGGTCCGGGAATGCGTCGGTCCCCTCCGGGGACCGGGCGCCAGGCAAACCGCGGAAAATCAGCTTCGCTTGCCATCCTACGGACAAGTCCCTACGTTATTCACGTCTGTTCAGCGTGAAATATGGATCGAACCACCTTGTTGACCGGGAAACGGGTTCTTCTGATCGTCTCGGGGGGAATCGCGGCCTACAAATCTCTGGAGTTGATCCGCCGCCTGAGGGAGAAGGGCGCGGCGGTGCGCTGCATCCTGACCCGCGCCGGCGCCGAGTTCGTGACCCCGCTGTCGCTCTCGGCGCTCAGCGGCGACAAGGTCTACGGCGAGCTCTTCGACCTCACCGACGAGGCCGAGATGGGCCATATCCAGCTGTCGCGCGACGCCGATTTACTGGTGGTGGCGCCGGCCAGCGCCGACCTCCTGGCGAAGATGGCGCAGGGCCGCGCCGACGACCTCGCGTCCACCGCGCTGCTGGCCACCGACAAGGCCGTGCTGGTCGCCCCGGCGATGAACGTACGCATGTGGGAACACGCCGCGACCCAGGCCAACCTCGCCGTGCTGAAGGACCGCGGCGTGCTGACCGTCGGGCCCAACGAGGGCGACATGGCCTGCGGCGAGTACGGCTTCGGTCGCATGGCCGAGCCGCAGGAGATCCTCGCCGCCATCGAGGCGGCGGTGGGCCTGCCGGGCCCCTTGAGCGGCCTGCGCGCCCTGGTCACCTCGGGCCCGACCCACGAGCCCATCGACCCGGTGCGCTTCATCGCCAACCGTTCCTCCGGCAAGCAGGGCCATGCCATCGCCGCTGCGCTCGCCCGCCACGGCGCCGAGACCACGCTGGTTTCCGGCCCGACCCGGCTGCCGGACCCGCCGGGCCTCAGGACCGTGCAGGTGGAGACCGCCCAGGAGATGCTGGCCGCCTGCCGTGCCGCCCTGCCGGTCGAGGTCGCGGTCTGCGCCGCCGCCGTCGCCGACTGGCGCGCCGCCCACGCCGCGCAGCAGAAGATCAAGAAGGACAACGGCAGTCCCGCCGCTCTGGAATTGACGCAGAACCCGGACATCCTGGCCGAGTTGTCGCAGGCCGGCAGCCGGCGCCCCAGCCTTGTCATCGGCTTCGCCGCGGAAACCGAGAAAGTGGTCGAACAGGGCCGCGCAAAGCTGGCCCGCAAGGGCTGCGACTGGATCCTCGCCAACGACGTGGCGCCGGGCAGCGCCACCTTCGGCGGCGACGAGAACCGCATCCACCTGATCACCGCCGAGGGCGTCGACGACTGGCCGCGGATGACCAAGACCGAGGTCGCCGAACGCCTCTGCCGGCAGATCGCCGCCAGCCTCGGGCGCCCCCAGATCCAATAACCGACACCAAGCCAGGGACCGCGAAGCAGCCCATGACCGCCCTCAGCGTCGCCATCAAACGCCTCGACCACGCCGCCGACCTCGATCTGCCGGCCTATGCCACCGCCGACTCCGCCGGCATGGACCTGCTGGCCGCCGTCGACGCGCCGGTCAGCCTGGCGCCGGGCGAGCGGCGGCTGATCCCGACCGGCATCGCCATCGCCCTGCCGCCGGGCAGCGAGGCGCAGGTGCGCCCACGCTCCGGGCTGGCGCTGAAGCACGGCATCACGGTGCTGAACGCCCCGGGCACCATCGACGCCGACTACCGCGGCGAGGTCGGCGTCATCCTGGTCAACCACGGCGACCGCCCGTTCCTCATCGAGCGCGGCAGCCGCATCGCCCAGATGGTGGTGGCCGCCTACGCCCGCGTCGCCTGGCAGGCCAGCGCCGACCTGGAGGTCAGCGCCCGCGGCGCCGGCGGCTTCGGCTCCACCGGCTTCGCGCCGGAAGGCGCGGTCGCCGCGAAAGCCGGCGCGGCGGGGGACTGAGCGGTCATGCTGAGGCTTTCCAAGAAACTGCTCTTCGCCATCGAGGCGGTGGTCGACATCGCCTACCACGCCGGCGCCGGACCGGTGCGCTCCACCGACATCTCGCGGCGCCAAGGCATCCCGCGGCGCTACCTGGAACAGGTGCTGCAGCAGCTCGTCCACCACGACATCCTCGCCGGCCAGCGCGGCCCCAAAGGCGGCTACCGCCTGGCGCGCGAACGCCGGCGCATCTCGGTCGGCGAGATCATCCGTATCGTCCGCCAGCTGGAAGGCACCGGCGATCCGGCCGCCGAAACCGACGGCTCGGAGATCGGCGTCAAGGTGCTGCGGCCGATCTGGCAGGACATGCAGCAGCAGATGATGACGCGCTTCGACAGCCTGACCATCGAGGAACTCTGCGACCGCGCCCGCGAGAAGGGCATCGCCAGCGAGGCCCGGCAGATCACCGACTTCACCATCTAGACCAGCCGGACAGAACAAGTCGCGGGAAGCAGGAGACGGAAAGCGCGCCATGGATGCCAGCAGCGAAGCCAGCACGGACGGCGAGTTCCGCGGCAGGATCTACGACTCCATTCTCGACACCATCGGCGCCACGCCGCTGGTGCGCGTGGCAAAGCTGGCCGCGGCCCAGGGCGTGAAGGCGGACATCGTCGGCAAGTGCGAGTTCTACAACCCGCTGTCCTCCGTGAAGGACCGCATCGGCCTGGCCATGATCGAGGCGCTGGAGCGCGACGGCCGCCTGAAGCAGGGCGGCATGATCGTCGAGCCGACCAGCGGCAACACCGGCATCGCGCTGGCTTTCGTCTGCGCCGCCAAGGGCTATCGCCTGATCCTCACCATGCCGGAGACCATGTCGGTCGAGCGCCGCAAGATGCTGCGCCTGCTGGGCGCCGAGCTGGTGCTGACCGAAGGGTCGAAGGGCATGAACGGCGCCGTCGCCAAGGCCGAGGAGATCCTCGCCAGGAACCCCGGCGCGGTGATGCCGCAGCAGTTCAACAACCCGGCCAATCCGGAGATCCACTTCCGCACCACCGCCGAAGAGATCTGGCGCGACACCGGGGGCCGCGTCGACGCCGTGGTCTCCGGCGTCGGCACCGGCGGCACCCTGACCGGCGTCGGCAGGGCCTTGAAGCCGCGCAAGCCGGGCCTGAAGATGATCGCCGTCGAGCCGGAGGATAGCCCGGTACTCTCCGGCGGTCCGCCGGGCCCCCACAAGATCCAGGGCATCGGCCCCGGCTTCGTGCCCGGGAATCTCGACCCCACGCTGATCGACGAGACCGTGCGCATCGGCAACGACACCGCCTTCCGCACCGCGCGCGAGGCGGCGGCGGTCGAGGGGCTGCCGGTCGGCATCTCTTCCGGTGCCGCGCTGGCCGCCGCCTTCGAGGTCGGCGCCCGCCCGGAGATGGCCGGCAAGCTGATCGTCGTCGTGCTGCCCTCCTTCGCCGAGCGCTACCTCTCCACCGACCTCTTCGAGGGGATGTAGCTCCCTTTCTTTGCTGTCTTTGCCGGGCTTGTCCCGGCAATCCATGCCCGAGCTGGCACCCGGACCGACCAGCGAAGCTCGAGCGCGCCGGGAAATGGATCCTCGGGTCAAGCCCGAGGATGACGGGTGGAAAGGGCCGGGAACGCTGTGCCCGGTTCCCGCCCCTTGTGTAAACCCTTGGGGGCGCTAACATATCCCTCATGGATTTCAGCGACGACCAGATCGACCGCTACGCGCGCCACCTGGTGCTGCCGGAGATCGGCGAGGCAGGCCAGGCGAAGCTGCTGCGGGCCCGGGTGCTGGTGATCGGCGCTGGCGGCCTCGGCTCGCCGCTGCTGCTCTATCTCGCCGCCGCCGGCGTCGGCACCCTCGGCATCGTCGACGACGACACCGTCGACCTCTCCAACCTGCAGCGCCAGGTGCTGCACGACACCGCCCACCTCGGCATGGCCAAGGTGGAGTCGGCGCGCCGGCGGATCGCCGAGATCAATCCCGAGGTGAAAGTCGAGGCGCACAACCTGCGCCTCTCGCCCGACAACGCCCTCGACCTGGTGTCGCGCTACGACCTGGTGGCCGACGGCTCCGACAACTTCCCGACCCGCTACCTCGCCAACGACGCCTGCTACCTGGCGAAGAAGACCCTGGTTTCGGCCGCCATCATGCGCTTCGACGGCCAGCTTTCCACCTTCAGGGCACACGAAGGCGAAACGCCTTGTTATCGCTGCCTCTTCGGCCCGCAGCCCGGCGACCCCAAGGAGTCCTGCGCCGACGTCGGTGTGCTGGGCGCCCTGGCCGGCACCCTGGGCGCGCTGCAGGCCAACGAGGTGGTGAAGGAACTGCTCGGCATCGGCGCGTCGCTGGCCGGTTCCCTTGTCCTGTTCGATTCCCTGGAGACCACCTTCCGCAAGGTGAAGGTGCCGCGCGATCCCGACTGCGCGCTCTGCGGCCCGCAGGCCACCATCCGCGACCTCAAGACGATGGACTACCGTACCGGCGACGCGCTCTGCGCGGTTTAGGCGGAAATATTCACCAGTGAATATTTTTTTGAATATTGTTGACATCGCACATGGAATTGGGGCACTTTGCTCGCGTATCGACTGAAATCAGCGGCGCGAGGCGCTCCCAGATGGATCGGCAAGATATCCTTATCGCTATCCGCGATCACCAGGAGGCGAATTTTTGGGCGGTGATGGCGGAGGTCGAGAAGTCTCTGCGAGACCTTGTTCAAGTCGAGCATTTCGACTGTGAAGATGCCACCGCAATTGGTGCGGCGGTCCACTCTAGTCTGCCAAGCGCCCTGCACTCGATCGGGTTGAATGAGGCGCAAGTCTCGTGCGTACGCTACGAAAACGGTCCGTCTAACAAACTGATTGTTGCTGTCCCGATCGAGGGGGTACTTCGGCGTGTCAGCGTTGAGCTTCATTACTGCGGGCCGCGTGGCGGCACGAGTAAGGCGAAGCACCAGTTTGCTGAGCATGACGTTGAGACCGAACCCGAGCTGCCCAACTTTCACGTCGAAGCTCCACAGGACCTGTTGGTATTCCTTAGCTATAGCCTGACCCCAACCCGGACCACTGTGGATAAGCTGTTCTTAATGTTCGCCGACGGCATTGACCGAAAGAAGATCCAGCTACACCGACTGAGTGTCTCAGAGAATAAGATGCCCAGTGTTGCCGTAGAACGTACCGGTCCGAGAGGCACCGCCGTCAAAGCAAGGTACAGGGGTAAGGGAGAAGAGCGCGATAATGTTAGGGCACCAACTAAACGGGGAGATGCTGCTCCTAGCACGTAAGAAGAGACGCAAGACTCAGGTTGATCTAGCGAGGGAAGCAGCTATTCCACAAGCTGCTATCTCCCGCATTGAGAACGGAACTAAGGATTCGCTTTCGGCTGATGAGATTCAGGCGATTGCGGATGTACTTCGATTCCCGGTCAAGTTCTTCTTCGAGCAGGAGCCGCTTTATCGACGGCCGATAAGCCTTCATGGTGCCGCATTCCGGAAGAAAGCATCCGTCTCAGCGAAAGATGCAGATGCCGTTGTAGCATCTTCAAATCACTACATTATCCAACTGCGCCGCTTGGTAAACGCAGTCGAGCTCGAGCCAGAGTTCGACTTACTTCAGTTTGAAGTTGTTACAGATAAAGATCTGTCTGGACAAAACGCGCGATCTGTTAGCTCCGCCTCAGAAGCCGCAGAGAAGATTCGAGCTGCTTGGCAGCTACCCGAAGGCCCAATCTACAATCTTACAAGATACATTGAAGCGAGTGGTGTTGTTGTAGTCATCTCGGATTTTGGCGCAGCGGACATCGATGGACTCACTTTGCGACCGTCCGGCATGCGTCCAGTCATCTTTCTTAACAAGGATCGCCCAGCGGACAGAATGCGCTTCAGCCTTGCGCATGAGTTTGCCCATGTTGTTCTTCATCCTTTTCCATACGAAGAAATGGAAAAAGAAGCGAATGAATTTGCAGCCGAGCTGTTAATGCCTAGGCGATCAATTTTGCCTGATCTGCGGCGACGCATTTCGATTCCATACCTTGGAAAATTGAAGCTGAAGTGGCGGGTTGCAATGTCTGCAATTCTTTACCGAGCAAAGGCAGTTGGAGCCATTCAAGGCGATGACGCGACCGCACTCTGGAAGCAGATGAGTTCATTTGGCTATCGGACCAAAGAACCTGCAGAATTCGATATCGAGCAAGAGTCCACAAAGCTGACAAACGATCTTATTGCGATTCACATAGAACAGCTTGGATATTCGTCTGTTGAGTTGGCAGATGCTCTTTTAACACTTCCAGATGAGTTCGCATCTATGTACGGATTAGAAGACATTAATAGCAGAGGACCGAGCCGACCGCGCTTGCGATTGATTTCCAACTTAGGCTGAAATCATTCATGCTCCGTTATCGAGGCTTCGCACCCGCTTTCATCTTCTTACATCTTGTTGCTTCTGCCGCCGCCCAGGCGCAGCCGGCCGTCATCTACTCCGTCGGCGGCAAGTTCGACGGCTCCTTCAACGAGGCGGCCTTCGCCGGGGCCGAACGCTTCCGCGAGGAGACCGGCGCCGCCTACGGCGAATTCGAGATCGCCTCGCCGGCGCAGTCGCGCCAGGCGCTGAGCGTCTTCGCGCAGCGCGGCTTCTCGCCGATCGTCGCCATCGGCTTCAACCACGCCAGCGCCCTCGCCGAGGTGGCGCCGCAGTTCCCGCGGACGCGCTTTGCCATCGTCGACGCCGTGGTCGAGGCGCCCAACGTGCAGTCCATCGTGTTCCGCGAGCAGGAGGGATCCTACGTGGTGGGTATCCTGGCGGCCATGGCCTCGAAGTCCGGCGTCATCGGCTTCGTCGGCGGCATGGATATCCCGCTCATCCGCAGGTTCGCCTGCGGCTATATCCAGGGCGCGCGCAGCGCCGACCCGCAGGTGAAGGTGCTGGTGAACATGACCGGCCCGACCCCGGCGGCCTGGACCGACCCGGGGCGCGGCGCCGAGCTTGCCCGCTCGCAGATCCAGCAGGGCGCCGACGTCATCATCCAGGCCGCCGGCGGCACCGGCATCGGCGTGCTGCAGGCCGCCGCCGACGCGGGGATCCTCGGCATCGGCACCGATTCCAACCAGAACGGCCTGCATCCCGGCCGCATCCTCACCTCCATGCGCAAGCGCGTCGACGTCGCCGTCTACGAGAACTTCGCGGCGGCGCGCGAAGACGGCTGGCGACCCGGCGTGCAGGTCCTCGGGCTCGCCGAGGGCGGCCTCGACTGGGTACTGGACGAGCACAATGCCGCCCTCGTGACGCCGGAGATGGAGGAAGCCGCACTGGCGGCCGAGGAAGGCATCTCCGGCGGCGGAATCGCGGTGCACGACGCCTCCACCCAGGGCCCCTGCCCGGTGAAGTGAGCGGATGCTGAACGCAGGTTGCTGCCGAGATTGACCTCGTGTTCGAGACGGCGCTTCGCGCCCCCTCACCATCAGGTCAAACCTTCAGGTCTCCATCCTCATCCTGAGGAAGCCGCGCAGCGGCTGTCTCGAAGGATGCGCCGAGGGCGACCTTTCCTAGAACATCGTCTCCTAGAACATCGTCTCGAGGACGCGGTCGGGCGGGGTGTGGCCGTCGACGAAGGTCTTGATGGAGATGATCACCTTCTCGCCCATGGCGAGGCGGCCCTCGATGGTGGCCGAGCCCATGTGCGGCAGCAGCACCACGTTGTCGAGGCGCAGCAGCTTGGGATTGATGGCCGGCTCGTGCTCGAAGACGTCGAGGCCGGCGCCGGCGATCTCGCCGGCCTCCAGCGCGCGGGTCAGGGCGTTCTCGTCGACCACCTCGCCGCGCGAGGTGTTGACGATGTAGGCCTCCTCGCGCAGCAGCTTCAGGCGCCGCGCCGAGAGCAGGTGGAAGGTGGCCGGGGTATGCGGGCAGTTGATGGAGACGATGTCCATGCGCGAGAGCATCTGGTCGAGGCTCTCCCAGTAGGTCGCCTCCAGCTCTTCCTCCAGCGCGGGCTGTACCCGGCGCCGGTTGTGGTAGTGGATCGACATGTTGAAGCCCCGGGCGCGGCGCGCCACCGCGCTGCCGATGCGGCCCATGCCGATGATGCCGAGCCGCTTGCCGTTGATGCGGTGGCCCAGCATGCCGGTCGGCGCCCAGCCCTGCCAGTCGCCGGCGCGCACCAGGCGCTCGCCCTCGGCGAGGCGCCGCGGCACCGAGAGGATGAGGGCCATGGTCATGTCGGCGGTGTCTTCGGTCAGCACCCCGGGCGTGTTGGTCACGGTGATGCCGCGCTGGCGCGCCGTCTTCAGGTCGATGTGGTCGACGCCGGTGCCGAAGGAGGCGATCAGCTTCAGCTGCGGGCCGGCCTGCGACAGCACCGCCGCGTCGATGCGGTCGGTGACCGTCGGCACCAGCACATCGGCTTCCTTCGCCGCCTCGATCAGCTGGGCCTGGCTCATCGGCTTGTCCTCGAGATTGAGGCGGCAGTCGAAGAGCTCCATCATCCGCGTTTCGATGACGTCGGGCAGACGGCGGGTGACGATGACACGGACCTTCTTGTGTGGCATTGCTTCCTAACTCGGG